>JAJPIA010000137.1 GCA_021324975.1 Bacillota bacterium | reverse complement strand
TGGATCCGCTGCAACGTCTCGACCTCGGCGTGCAGGTAGTGGACCTTCATGCCGAGCTCCTGCAAATAATCGGAGAGGTCCTCGGCCATCCGCTTCGTCAGGGTCGTCACCAGCGTCCGCTCGCCCCGATCGACCTGCGTCTTGATCTCTGCGATGAGATCGTCCACCTGACCCTTCGCCGGACGGACTTCCACCTGCGGGTCCACGAGGCCGGTGGGCCGGACGATCTGCTCGACGACCCGGGCGCTGCTCGAGAGCTCGTACGGCCCCGGAGTCGCGGACACGAACACGGCTTGGGGCGCGAGCGCGTCAAACTCCTCGTACGTCAGCGGCCGGTTGTCGTAGGCGGACGGGAGGCGGAACCCGAACTCCACCAGGTTTTTCTTGCGGGCGCGATCGCCCTCGTGCATGCCGCGGATCTGCGGAACCGTCACGTGCGACTCGTCGATCATGACGAGATAGTCCTTCGGGAAGTAGTCGAGCAGGCAGCCCGGCCGCTCCCCTTCGGCGCGGCCCGAGAGATGCCGTGAGTAGTTCTCGATGCCGGGACAGTATCCGACCTCGCGTAGCATCTCCAGGTCGTACTTCGTCCGAAACTCCAGCCGCTGGGCCTCCAGGAGCTTGCCCTGCGCCTGAAACCACGCGACCCGCTCCCGCAGCTCTTCTTCGATCCGGCCCAACGCGCTGCCCAGCTTCGCGGCGGTGGTAACCCAGTGCTTCGCCGGCCAGATCGCCACCGCCGGCTTGTCGACGAGGATCTCGCCGGTCAGCGGGTCGATCTCGTGGATGCGCTCAACCTCGTCCCCGAACAGCTCGATCCTGACCGCCCGGTCTTCGTACGCGGGGAAGACTTCGATCACATCGCCGCGCACGCGGAAGCGGCCGCGCGCGAAATCGATGTCGTTGCGCTCGTACTGCACGTCCACGAGCCGCCGCAGGATGTCGTCGCGCGACCGCTGCTCGCCCACACGCAGGAACAGCATGACGTCCTGGTAGTCCTGCGGGGAGCCCAAGCCGTAGATGCAGGACACGGAGGCCACGATGAGCACATCGCGACGTTCCATGAGGGCCTTCGTGGACGCGTGGCGCAGTCGGTCGATCTCGTCGTTGATCGACGCGTCCTTGGCGATGTACAGGTCCGTCTGCGGCACGTACGCTTCGGGCTGGTAGTAATCGTAGTACGAGACGAAATACCGCACCGCGTTGTCGGGAAAGTACTGGCGAAACTCCCCGTACAACTGCGCGGCGAGCGTCTTGTTGTGCGCGATGACGAGCGTGGGACGCTGGATCTGCTCGACCACCTTGCCCATCGAAAACGTTTTGCCCGAGCCCGTGACCCCCAACAACGTCTGGTAGCGGTTGCCGCCGCGAATGCTCTCCGTGAGCTGCGCGATCGCGGCCGGCTGGTCCCCCGCGGGCCGCTGATCGGTGACCATCTTAAACTGCGCCATAGTCGGACCCCGTCGCAAGTCGAGGAATGTATCGAGAAATTATACCATGCGGCTTTCGCGCACGTCGCCGCCCGCCGTCCGCGGCAGGATCAGCGCGCACCGGGCGAACGCGACGGATCGCATCAGGATAGAGCAAGGTGCGTATCAATCCCTCGATGGCGAACGCCGCACGCGCGCCTGCGCCCGGAGCTCCTCCCAGAGCCGAGCCACCTGCGCTCGCGTGGCATCCGGCGGCCCGCTGTTGTCGATGACCCAATCGGCCCGCGCCAGCTTGTCGCGCAGCGGTACCTGCGAGGCCAACCGCCGTCGCGCCTCCTCGTGCGAGATGCCGTCGCGCGCGATGAGCCGGTCCACTTGCACATCTTCGGGGGCAAACACCACCACGATGCCGTCGAGCCCCAGGTCGCGGCCATCCGCGGTGTCGAGCAGCAGCGGGATGTCGAAGACGATCACCTCGACGCCCGGGATCGCGGCGAGCCTGGCGCCTTCCTCCGCCATGCGACGGCGAATGTGCGGGTGCGTCAGCGCATTGAGCCGCTCCCGCGCGGAGGCGTCCCCGAAGACGCGCCGGCCGAGTGCCTTGCGGTCGATGGCGCCGTCCGGGGCCACAATCGCCGGGCCGAACGCGGCGACGACATCCGCGTAGGCGGCGCCGCCCGGCGCCGTCACCTCGCGCGCGATCCGGTCGGCGTCCACGATTGCGGCGCCCGCCGCATGGAGCGCGGCGGCGACCGTGCTCTTGCCGCTGGCGATCCCCCCCGTGAGAGCGATGCGCAACGGGAGCCCGGACTCCGGTCCCGCGCTCACCCGAGCGGCGTCATATCGCGCCAGTTCGGGCCCACCGCAAGGTCGACCACGAGCGGTGCGGCCAAGGCATACGCTTCCTCCATGATTTGCCGCACTCGCGGGCCCACGCGGTCGACCATCTGGCGCGGCACCTCGAAGAGCAGCTCATCATGGATCTGCAGGATCATCGCCGTCCCGGGCGCTTCCGGCAGCAGCTCGCGGTCCAGCCGCAGCATCGCGATCTTGATGATGTCGGCGGCCGTGCCCTGGATCGGCGCATTGATCGCGATGCGCTCGGCGCCCTCCCGGATCACCCGGTTGCGGCTCAGAATGTCCGGGAGGTACCGGCGGCGTCCGAGCAGGGTCTTCACGTAGCCGTCGCGGCGCGCGTGCTCGACCACGGTGCGCATGTAGTCGCCGACGCGCGGGTACCGGCTGAAGTACAGGTCCATGAAGACCCGCGCTTCCTCGCGCGTGATCGTCAGCTGCGCCGCGAGGCCGAAGTCGCTGATCCCGTACGCGATCCCGTAGTTGAACGCCTTGGCGCGGCGCCGCATCTCGCCCGTGACTGCTCCGGCGTCGACGGAGAAGACCTCGGCCGCGGTGACCGTATGGATATCTGCCCCGCGGCGAAACGCGTCGAGCAGGCCGGGGTCCTGCGTCACCTCCGCGAGCACCCGCAGCTCGATCTGCGAGTAGTCTGCCGAGAGCAACACGGTATCCTCGCGCCCGGCGATGAAGGCCCGGCGAATCTGCCGGCCGACGTCGGTGCGAATGGGGATGTTTTGCAGGTTGGGATCCGTGGTGATGACGCGGCCGGTCGCCGCAACCGTCTGGTTGAACGTGGTGTGCAGGCGCCCGGTCCGCGTGTCGACCATGACCGGCAGCACGTCGACATAGGTCCCCAGCAGCTTGCTGAGCTCGCGGTGCTCCAGGATACGCGCCACGACGGCGTGCTGCGGCGCCAGCTGCTCGAGTACCTCGGCGTCCGTGGAGTACCCCGTCTTGGTGCGCTTCAGCGCCGGCAGCTGGAGCTTTTCGAACAGGACGAACGCGAGTTGCTTCGGCGATCCGATGTTGAACTCGGTACCGGCGAGCCGGTAGATCTCATCCGTGAGCGCCGCGATCCGGTCCCGCAGCTCGTCCGAGAGCGCCCGCAGCGCCGGCACGTCGATGGCCACGCCTGTGCGCTCCATGCGCGCCAGCACGCCCGCGAGCGGGAGCTCGACCTCGCGGTACAGCCGGTCGACCTCGCGCGCGCGAAGCTGCGCCTCCATGACGTCGCGCAGCCGCACGATGAGGTCGGCCTCCTCGGCCGCCAGCTCGCCGGGGGGCGGGCCGAGGGCGAGCCCGTCCGCGCTCTGCTCCTGCTGATGCAGACGCCACCGCAGGTGCTCCCACGCGGCGCTCTCCAACGTGTGCGCGCGCTTTCCCGAATCGAGCAGATATGACGCGAGCCCGACGTCGAAAACGAAACCCCGAGGTGTGAGCCCGGCCTGCTCCAATAGGAGCTGGTCGCGCTTCACGTCCTGGCTGAGCTTCGGCATCCCCGCATCCTCGATCGCCCGGGCGAGTGTCGCGGGGATTTCGCCGGCGGACTCGAGGTGGCAGGCTTCGCCCGGCCGCGTCGCGAGGGCGATGCCCGCAAGGCCGGGCGCCGCGGGCTCGTTCCCGATCACGGGCGCGAGCCCGATCTGGGTTGCGCCCTCGAGGAACGCCGCGAGTTCGTCCGGGACGATCTTGCGATACGTGCCGCGCGCCTCGGGATGTCGCTCCTCCTCGACCCCCAACCGATCCAGCAGCGACCGGAATTCCAGGCGCGTGAACAGCTCGCGCACGCGCGCTGCGTCTGCCGGGCGCCGGTTCAGGAGATCCCAGGACACGGACAGCGGGACGCGGGTATCGATCGTCGACAGCGCCTTGCTTTGCAGGATCTGCTCGCGATGGTCCTCGAGCTTCTGCCGGAGACGCGCGTCGCGCCCGTCGCCCGCCGTTTTCAGCACGTCCTCGACGGTCGCTCCACCCGCGAGGAGCCGCGCCGCCGTTTTTTCGCCCACGCCGGGCACGCCCGGGATGTTGTCGGTCGTATCCCCTTTGAGGCTCTTGAAATCCGGCACTTGGACCGGCTCGACGCCGAGCTTGACGCGCACGCCGGCCTCATCGTACATGGTGGTCTCGCTGATCCCCCGGCTCGTGACCATGACGCGCGTGTGGGGGGACACGAGCTGCAGCGCATCCAGGTCCCCGGTCACGATGACAACATCCATCCCTCGTGCCTCGGCGAGGTGCGCCAGCGTGCCGATGACGTCGTCGGCCTCGAACCCGGCAATCTCGAAGATGGGGAGCTCGAACGCCTCCACGACCTCTTTGGCCAGCGGGATCTGCGGTCCCAGATCATCCGGCATCTTCCGCCGCGTCGCTTTGTACTCGGCGAACGCTTCGTGGCGGAACGTCGGCCCCGGCTTATCGAACGCCACCGCGACGTACTGCGGATCGATCTCGTCCAGTACCTTGAGCAGCATCGTGGTGAATCCGTAGACGGCGTTCGTCGGCCGCCCATCCCGGGTCGTGAAGTACGGCAGGGCATAGAACGCCCGATACACGAGCCCGTTTGCGTCGATCAGCAAGAGCGTGTCGCGTTTCGCCGGAGCCGCCATCCTCGCCATCTTCCTCGCCCACCCCCGCGGTCCTCCGGAATCCGGAGCGTGGAGGATTGCCGGAGGCGCGTGTCCTCAGGTATCAATCGTACCAGACGCGCATCACCTCGGCTCCGAGCCCGGTCCGTCTCCGGCCCGCCGTGGATCTCTCCGCGCCCGCGGGTCTCTCCGATCGTCGGCTTGAGCGTGCGGGGGCGAGATGGTACGATGAGTCGCGTCGATTCGCGCCGGAGTGTCGGAACAGGCAGACGATCGCGACTCAAAATCGCGTGGGCTCACGCCCGTGGGGGTTCGAGTCCCTCCTCCGGCACCACACTAATCGGTATAAGGCTCCCGACATTCAACCGAAGCTCGGCGTCCAGGTAACGCCCTTCCCGTCGAAGAGGAATCTCGCCCAGGAGCCGGCGCAACGTGGCGCGCGCAGCGTCCGTGTCCGTCGAGAGTGTCGCCTGCAGGTCCCGGAACATTTGCTCGACCACGGACGGCAGCGGCACGACCCTGGCGACCGGCCGAGATGCCTCGGCTTCGAGCCGGGCGATCTTGGCTTCCGCGTCCTCCAGCATCCGCCTCGTAGTGGCCGTCACGACACTCTGACGGATGGCCGCCTCGATATTCGCGAGTTCCGCACGGGCTCGCTCGAGTTCCGCGTCACGATGTCTCTGCGCGGCCCTGATCCCTCCAGTGAGTTCCGCGACCCTGGCCACGAACCGCCGCTGAATCCGGGCCAAGATGTCCGGAGCGCACAGCTCCTCAAAGATCGATTGAAGAAGCAGACGCTCGATGCGCTCGCGTGGCACGAGCCGATTGTTCGCGCACACCGCTGGCCCCTTGTGGGCGTAGGCCGAACACCCATAATACCCACGCTGCTGAATAACGAAGTGAGAGCCGCACTCCCCGCACCGCAGGAGCCCGCTGAACAGATACTTTGGGCGCTGGCCGCGGAAGTTGCCCTTGGCGTTCCGCCGACGCTCTTCGGCGAGGGCTTGAGCCCGTGCCCATAGGTCGTCGGGGATGATTCGCAGGCGCGGCGCGTCCTGCGTGACCCACGCTGCCTGCGGGCGCATCCTCCAGGCCCGCTTGCCCGTGTCAGGATTGTAAACCTTGCGGGTCCGGTTCCAGACCGGCCGCCCGATGTAGATGGAGTTCCGCAGAATCCCAAGGCCCTTCTGCCTGGTCCCGCAAATCGTCGTCCACGACCACCCGTGCTGGCCGCGACCGCGAATGGTCCGTGGGGCCGGAACCCTCTCCTCGTTCAGCAGGCGCGCGATGCCCTTCGGACTCATACCGCCCGCGTACAACCGGAAGATCTTCTCCACAACCGCCGCCTCTTCAGGAACAATGACGCGCCGGTACCTTCGAAACGGGACGCAAGATCGCGAGCCGCTTGTCGCGAGCGGGTCTTTGGAAGACGTACAGCAAATAGTACTCGGTGGGCGTAAGCGTGACGACACGTCCAGAAACGGTGACTATCCGCTTCGCGAGGTCGATCCTGAGGTCTCCGAAGGTAAAGACGGGCTTGTCGGGCGGCGGTAAGACGTGGCGGATGGTCAGGACGGGAATGCGCCCGAATCATCAATGACAGTTAACCCGCGTAATCGTTTGAGCTCCCGGTCGAAGGATATGACGGCTGCCTGCCGGCTCGCCGCGATCGCGGCGACATAGGCGTCTGCAAAATGCAGACGCCGCACGTTGCGATACCAGCCAATGGCTCGTTCCAGCGCCGCCACCTCGGGGATCTGGAACACGCGGGCGGTCAGCAGCTTTAGGAGTCCCTCGGCGATCGTCCCGCGGGACCACCGATAGACGTGCTCAAGGACGAAGACGACTTCAGCGACAGTGAGCGATGTAACGACCAAGCGCACGCGGCGTGCCTCGGCCTCCTGTAACACCTTCTGGGCCCGCTCAGCCAACGCGGCCGGGTCACCTGTCAGGTAACGGAGAAGGACGTTCGCATCGACGACCGCTTCTGTCACCGGGTCGGCCTCCGGCGCCTCACAAGGCGGCGAGTCTCCACCGCCCACCCCCGGGTGCGCGCCTCTTTCGCCGACACTGCTCGCCTCGCCGGAAATAGTCGCGCGAAGTCCGTGACGCGCTGGCGGCGCGTCGGCACCACCTCGACATGCACCCCATGGATTTCAAATGCCAAGTCGTCACCAGGCCGAATTCCCAATCGCTCTCGAACCGCCTTAGGAACGGTAATTTGGGCTTTCGAGGTAACCCGGGCCTTCCAAACCGCGCTCACGGCAGAGTCCTCCTTACCTTCATTACACCTTACATTATAGTGAGTAAGGAGAAAAGTTGCAAAGGCGGGAAGAATCAGCATATCGGCACCATCAACGCGGGACCCCAACTAAGAGTCAGGTCGGGGGTTGGATTTCTTCCGGGCCGACCAGGATCCTGACGACTTCCGACTTGGCTTCGCCTTGTTTAGGCTGGTAGCTATAGATAGGCTTGAGCCGCGTCCAGGTTGCCCGTCGCTATAAACGGCTCTTTGCCTGGGCCGCGCCTCGTCGCGCGATCGTGTCAATCACCGGCATCGGTTCCATGGCCAGCGGCCTCGAAGTGTCCCTGTTTGGAGGCAACAAGGAGGACATCGCGTCCGGAGAGGCGAACAGAGGTTCGACACAGTTCTTGGTCGCTCAACAGCCTAAAACAAGGGGGCAACCGCGTGCAAGGTATTGCGGGCGTCACCGGGCTCAATGCGGAGCGATGGCTCGATGAGGGACGGCGGCGGATCGCCGATGGCAACCTAGCGGGGGCTGAGGCCTGCTTCAGACAGGCCGTAGAAATTAACCCGATCCCGGCTGCGCTCAACAACCTCGCGTTGATGCAGCTTGAACATCGTAACAACCCGGGGGCGGCGTTGGAAGTGCTCGTTCCGAACCTGGAGAGCACGTCTCCACAACCGTACGCGCACGGCCTCGCCGCGCGCTGCCACGCCCGGCTCGGCAATCGTTCGGGGGCCCAGCAGCACCTGCGCACCTCCATCGACACATTCCAGAGCGCCCTCGCGCAGGCGACGAAGGTGGCGAACATCGACCGCCTCGCTCTGTGCGAGTATACTGCGATCATCCTGCAGGCGGCGGGCGACCTCGGCGACGACCGCGAGGTCTGGGAACCTATCAGCGCTGGCGCGCGCTGCACGTGCTGCCAGTCAGCCACTTCTACGGCGGCGTGGCCGCGTTCAACCGCGGACGGTTTGTCCAGGCGGCGCGCATATGGCGGCAGGTCGTCCACCCCGGCTGGGAATTTCTCGCGGGGTACGCGACTCTGGCCGAGCTGTTCGCGGCAGGAACGATTCCGTCGCTGCGGCTAGGTTATGCCACTCCCTGCATGAACGATCTGGAGGCGGCGATCGCGGACCCCCAACGAACTTCGCCGGACAAGATTGTAGCCAAGCTGGCGAAGGATCCGGCGAACCTGATGATGTTGCTTCATGTGGTGTTCACCCGCGACCCACGGGACCTGCCCGGGGTCGAGAAGGGCCGGGTGACAGTGCTCACGGCGCTCATCGCAGGGGGTGGCGAGTGGGGGCAGCGCCTCGCGCGCTCGCTCTTCGACTCGGCGAGCGTTCCGATCGAATGGAAGATAGCGGCACTCGAAGGGATGCACAGGGCGGGGTGCGTGGCGCCGGGCGAGCCGGTATCGATGCTCGTCGACGGCATGCCCCAAGACGTGGAGTTGAAGCGGGTTGAGATGATCCTCGATCTCGAGCCAGCGATGGAACAACGGCATCGAGCTGCGCTGGCCCTGCGCGATGAAGGCAAGCTCCATGAGGCTCGGCGCATCCTCGAGGAGTTCACGCAGGGTGACCGGTTGTACGCCCCGGGAATTGTCACGTACGCCAACGTGCTCAGGGCGCAGGGTGAGCTTGCGGGAGCGCGGCGCTGGTTGGAGCTCCTGCACGATGTCAGCCCGAACCACCCAATCGTGCTGTGCAATCTGGCCGGGCTGTGCGCGCAGGAGGGAGACATTGAAGGTGCGCGACAGCACCTCACTGCGGTCGACATCGACGACCTGCCCGAGGACGTCGCTGAGAAGGTTGCGGAGTTCACACTGAGCATCGACCCACTGTTCCTGACGGACTATGCAGTCGAACGACTGCAGGAGGACCTCCGTCGCCAGGTCGACGAACGCCCGCTAATGCCACACACACTCGCGCTGCGCCGGGCCCTTGACCAGATTCCGGTGGAGTGGCTGAACGCGGCTTGCGGCGTTCATCGCGTTTCCCCGCAGGCGCGCCTGCGCCGCGACCGGGCGCATCAGCTTGCCGAGTCCCTGCTCGCCCAGCCGGATGCGGCGCTTCAGGCGCTCGCGCGCGTCGATCCCGACGGACGCGCTCAGCGGCTGCTGCGGTTCCTGGTCGAGCAGGGCGGATACGCGAAGGCCGGGCAGGTGACCCGGAAGTTCGGGAGCGAGGAGGGCGACGGGTATTACTGGAGCGAACAGCCGCCGGTAAGTCCTCTGGGCCGCCTGCGGATGACCTGCCTCGCGTTCGTGGGGCGGGTACCGGTCGATGGGCGACGCGTCAAGGTAGTCGCCGTCCCGGCTGACCTGCGCGCTGCACTCGTTCCGGTCCTCGCGCGCGAACCCTTGATCCCCAAGCCGGTCTGAAGGTCACCACGGAATTCGGCGATCAGGTGGTCGCGCCTCTACATCCTGGCCGGCGGCCGCGTGGAAACGGCGGACTCGGGTGACCTGCGCCAGGTGTCGAGCATCTCCTCAATGCGCGGTTGGACCTGCTGTCGCGCCCAGGCCCGATCCGTGCCCCGCATCCGCAGTTCGTCGTACCGCGTATGCCTGTGCCGGATGAAGGCGACGACGGCCAGCGTCACCGCCGCGTCGTCGAGAGCCCGGCCGGCCGCCGAGCATCCGACCCGCCCGCTGCCCCGAGCGGCCGTGTGCACGGCAATCGCTTTCCCCTCGCCGGGCGGGCATGCGGGGAACAGTTCACGAATCTTGCCCGCGAGCCGTTCCACCGGCGCCTCGTCTTCACCGCTGCGGCGCAGCGCGTCCCGCTCCCGCCGGTAGGCGCGCAATGGCGCGTCGGACAGGCACTCCTCCTGCGCTTTCTCCAGCGCCGCCTCCTCCACGAGGATCCCCTGTCGTTCGTAACGCTTGCGCGTTCGGCTGAACTGGACGACGACGGCGAAGAGTGTGCTGTGTTTCCGAGCGCGGCGGCTCAGCGCGGGATCGCCGCGGGGCACATAGACCAGGTGGTCCAGATCGGCACAGGTCAGACACAGCGGCTCGCCGTTCTCGACCAGGAGAAAGCTCCCGTGGAGGAGCTCAGCGTGGCATTGCGAACACCGCGAGTCGCGCAGCGTCGAGAACACCACGATCTCCGGAGGAGCGCTGAGGCGCGCCTGTAGTCGTTCCTGCTTCCTCGCTGAGAGCTCCGGCGACACGAAGTGCGTGCGGTAGGCCTGCTCGATCCCGGGTTCGCCGCTCTTGCTGAACCGAAGATCCCTCCTCGGCCCCCTGACACCGGCCAGGTACGCGGTCTCTCTCGGTTTCAGCCCCCGCCCACGCGCCCATACTCGGAAGGCATGCATCGAGCGCGAAATCTTATGGAGGTTGCCCTGGATGACCCGCTCCAAGTAGGGGATGCGGCCGTTTCGCCAGTCACGTACATGGGCGGGGGCGAGCAGCCCCATGCCGACGAAAATGTCAAGCGCGCTGACGTAGTGGTGGTCGGCCAAGGCGGCTTCTGCCGCGCGAACCACCCGTTCTTCCAGAGTCCGCTGAGTGCATGAGGTCACGATGTTCTTCGTTCTTGCCCCGGCATCGGGTTCCTGCGTGCTTCTCTCTCGCGGCGCTGAGCGTTCGCATTCTACACGTACAGCAATGAGCGCTATGAGCTCTCAGTCTTCCCCTCCGGAGGGTTCCTGGGCCCACCCGAGGAGGCCTTTGACGTTTCGGCACGGATCTAGCTCCGCTGAAGTAGACGAACTCGCCCCAAGGATCACCGTTGGGGTACCCAGTAACCTTCCAAAAGGGCCTTGCACATCAAGAGGCCGGCGATTGTGGAGGCGGCGGCAATGCTTTAGGCAACCCTGACCCTAACCACCGGCCATACCGATTGAAGGGGGTGCCGCTCCTCCGGCACCATCACTCCGCGTGACCCCCCACCCTTGATCTCACTCGGCCTCGGGACCGCGGATCGCTCCAGTTGCGATGGCGCCCATCGAGGCCGTCTCGCTCAATCGCGGCCGGCGCCGCGGGGGCTCGCCGTGCTGCCTCGCGGGAAGCGTTGGCTGGTCCGCCGACACTTCGAATGCTTATCCGAGATAGGCCCGCTGCACCGCGGCATCGCCCAGCAGACGGTCCGCGGACCCCTGCGTCGCGATGCGACCCGACTCGAGGACATACCCCCAGTGCGCGGTCTCGAGCGCCAGTTGCGCGTTCTGCTCGACGAGGAGAATCGGGACGCCGTCGGCCTGAACGCCAAGCACCACCTCGAAGACGCGATCCACGAATTGCGGGGCGAGGCCGAGCGACGGCTCGTCGAGCATCAAGAGGCGCGGCCGGGCCATGAGGCCGCGGGCGATCGCCAGCATCTGTTGCTCGCCACCCGAGAGCGTGCCCGCGGGCTGCGCCCGCCGTTCCCGCAGGACCGGAAAGCGTTCGCTGAGCGTCGCCAGATCGCGTTCGATGTCGCGGTCGCGCCGCGCGTACGCGCCCGCGCGCAGGTTCTCCTCGACGGTCAGGCGGGCGAGGATCTGACGTCCCTCCGGGACGTGGGCGACGCCGAGGCCGACGATGCGGTCCGGCGCCGCGCCGCCGATGGCGACATGGCCCAGGCGGATCTGCCCGGCGCGTGGGCGCAGCAGGCCGGAGATCGTCCGGAGGAGCGTGGACTTGCCGGCCCCGTTGGCGCCGATCAACGTGGCGATCTGACCGGCGCGCACCTCGAGGGACACGCCGTGCAGGACGTCCCCCCGTGCGTAGCCGGCGCGCAGGTGCTCGACCGCGAGGACGACCTCGCCGGCGCGTACTGCGACCGGCGCCCGCCGCTCGGCGCGGCGTCCCAGGTAGGCTTCGATCACGGTGGGATCGCGCCGCACCTCCTCCGGGGACCCCTCGGCGATCTTGCGGCCAAAGTTCAGCACCGCGACGCGGTCGCACACGCCCATCACGAGCTTCATGTCGTGCTCGATCAGCAGGATCGTCAGGCCGAGCTCGTCGCGCAGGCGCCGGATGAGCTGCATCAGCGCCTCCGTCTCGGCGGCGTTCATCCCGGCGGCCGGCTCGTCGAGCAAGAGGAGCGCCGGGCGCGTCGCGAGCGCGCGCGCGATCTCGAGGCGCCGCTGGTCGCCGTATGCCAGCGCGCCCGCCGGCGTCGTCTCCCGGCCGTCCAGCCCGACGAGCGCCAGCAGCGCGCGGGCGCGGACGCGCCCCGCCGATTCTTCGTCGCGGTGCGTGCGCGTGTGCGCGAGCGCGTCCAGGAGCGTCGCCCGGGTGCGCACGTGCCCGCCGACGACGACGTTTTCGACCGCCGGCATCTCCCGGAACAGGCGGATGTTCTGAAACGTTCGTGCGACGCCCCGCGCCGTCACGCGGTCGGCGGGCCAGCGCGTGATCTCCTCGCCGCGAAACCGCACGCGCCCCGCGGTGGGCCGAAGGAACCCGGTGACGACGTTGAAGAGCGTCGTCTTGCCCGCGCCGTTCGGCCCGATCAGCCCCAGGATCTCGCCATCGCGGACGGCAAGGGAAACATCGTCCAGGGCGCGGAGGCCGCCGAAGTTGCGCGATAATCGCTCAACGGCGAGCACGCCGCCACCGCCAGAGCCGCGGGTCGGAGATCCCGTTCGGACAGTAGATCGTGACGGCCATGAGGATCGCGCCGTCGAGCAGCAGGCGATCCTCCCGGAGGCCGCGCAGCGCCTCCGGGAGGATCGTGAGCAGGACGCCGCCGGCCATCGGGCCTACGAAGGTGGATGTGCCGCCGACGACCGCGAACGTCAGGATGTTCACCGCCTCGGTGAAGTTTGCTTGTGCCGGCGTGATGACGTACGTGAAGTGGGCCGTCAGCGCGCCGGCCACGCCGGCGAGGCAACCGGCGATGGCGAACGCGAGCACCTTGTAGTGCGTGACTTTAATGCCCATCGCCCGCGCGGCCGCCTCGTCTTCGCGAATCGCCGCGAACGCGCGGCCGACCCGGGACCGTTCGAGACGGTAGAAGAAAAACGCGGTGGCGGCGAGCACCCCGTACACCTGCCAAAACCCCGCCAGGGGCGGAATGTTGATCAGCCCCAGCGCGCCGCCCGTGATTTTGAGATTGAGCGCCGCGGCGCGCACGACCTCGCCGAACGCGAGCGTTGCCAGCGCGAGGTAGATCCCCCGGAGGCGGAGCGCCGGGATACCGATCGCGACCGCGACCACGGCCGCGATCGCCGCCCCGGACAGAACGGCCGGCCACAGCGGGAAGTGATGATCGCGCGTTAAGATCGCCGCGCTGTAACCGCCGATCGCCGCGAGCGCGGCGTTGCCGAGCGAGAGCTGGCCGGCCATCAGCGTGACGTAGACGGACAGCGCGAGCAGCGCCGCGACGCCGGCAAGCAAGATCAGCGAGCTGTATCCTGCGTAGAGTCCGGTGAGCGCGCTCATGGTATCGTCGAGGCGTGCGCGCGCGGGCTACGCCTCACGGCTCCGCTGCCGCCCGAGGAGCCCCGTTGGCCGGATCACCAATACGAGGAACAAGAGACCAAACGCCACGGCGTCGCGGTAGCTGCTGCTCAAGTATTGGACGATCATGACCTCCCCGACACCGATCGCAAGCCCGCCGAGCATCGCGCCCGTGATGTCGCCCATGCCCCCCAGAATGATCGCCGCGAGGCCCTTGAGGCCGTAGGTGTCGCCCATGAACGGCGACACGCTGCCCTGAAAGAGCATCCCCACGAGCAGCCCCGCCACTCCGCCCAGCGCGGAGGTCAGGAAGAACGTAAACGCCACGACGCGGTTGAACGGCACCCCCAGGAGGCTCGCCGTTGCCGGGTTCTCGGCGACGGCGCGGATCGCGATCCCCACGCGCGTCCGGGTCATCAGCAGCCGCAGGGCGACGACGAGGACAATGACGGTGCCCAGGATCACGATCTGCAGCAGGCTGATGGTGAGGCCGCCCACGCTGAAGAAGCGAAGCGGGATGGTGCCGGGCGGGTAGCCCAGCGGTTCCGCGCCCCAGACCCGCTGGGCCAGGCTGACCAGGATCAGCGCGGCGCCGATCGAGGTGATGAGCGAGGCCAGCGGCCCGGCGCGGCGCGCGCGCAGCGGGCGAAACGCCGCCGCGTCGAGCACGAGGCCGAGCAGTCCCGTGGCGAGGAGCGTGCTCGCGACCGCCAGCGGCAGCCCGACGCCGAGGGTCGAGAGGAGCGTGTACGCGACGAGCGCGCCGACGGCGAGGACCGCCGGGTGCGCGAGGTTGATGATCTCCAGGACGCCGAACACGAGGGTGAAGCCGACGGCGAACAGCGCGTACACGGAGCCGAGCGATATGCCGTTGACGAGCTGCTGCAGAAAGACCGTCACTGATTCGGGCGAGCGGGAGGTCGGGCCGGCTCCGGCGGCCCGGCCCGCCGCCTATCGCTATGGAGTTTCGAGCTCAACGAACCGGCCGTTCCGGACCACCGCCACATAGGTGCGCTGCTGATCCACGTCGCGCTCCTTCGTGATGCCGATCTTGCCGAGCGGCGTGTCAAAGTTCTTGATCGTGTAGAGCGCGGCCACGATCTTCTCGCGCTGAACCTGGATCGGCTCGGTCCCGGTCACGCCGGCCCGGCGGATCGCCTCAGCCACCACCTGCGCCCCCGCGTACGCCTGCGCGGCGAACTGGTTGGGCTCTTGCTTGTACGCCTGCCGGTATGCATCGTAGAAGGCGAGATTCGCCGCGGACGGCACGCTCGGCACCCACGCCGTGCCGACGATGAGGCCCTCCGCGGCGGCCCCGGCGCGCTTGATGATGTTGGTGTCGTTGAAGCCGTTGCCGCCGACGAACGGAACCGTGATCCCGAGATTCCGGCCCTGGATCAGGAGGAGCGTCCCCTCCCGGGCCAGGGCGCTGACCACGATCGCCTGCGGGTTCACCGCCCGGGCCCGCGTGAGCTGCGCCGAGAAGTCGCTATCGCCCCGCGCGAACGTGATCGTATCCGCGATCTGGATCTCGTTCTTCTTCAGTTCGTCGGCGAACGTCTTGTAGCCGGAGATCGTGAAGTCGTCCGCGTTGTCATACATGACGACGACGCGGGTCAGATGCAGGGCCTTCTTCGCGACCGCGACAGACTTGGGGATCTGCACGGCCTCGGGAGCGGACACCCGGAACACCGTCGGTCCGATCTGCGGGATCCCGTTCGCCGTGTTGCTCACGCCGACGACCGGGACGCCCGCCTTCACCGCGAGCGGATCCGACGCGAACGCCTGTGAGCTCAACACCGGGCCGAGGATCGCCGCCACCCGGTCGCGCTGGATGAACTTCTGAAAGACGTTGATCGCGCCGTCCCGGCCACCCCCGGTATCCTCGAGGATCGGGTCGATGTGCACCGGCCCCTTGTCGTTGATCCGCTTGAAGGCCAACTCCATCCCGTTGCGGATCGGTGTCCCATACACGGCAATGTCCCCGGTAATACCAACGGCCAGGCCGACTTTGACCGTCGCGCCGGCGGCACCCCACGCCGCCGGCGCGACGAGGGTGATTAGCAGCATCGGGATAAGCAGTCGCTTCAACACCTACCGTCCTCCCCTACGGATCGACCGACACCGAGACGTAAACGACGGAGGATACGATACCCGACTCCAGATTCCCTTGCCCGGGTCTCTCCACGCAGGGGTGGGCAGGCGTGCCCGTGAGTCTCGTGTGGACATACCCGCGATCCGACGCGGCCGCGGCTATTGCCAGCGCAGCCCGCGCCGGCGCGGCGCGGGCCGCGCCCTCACCGATCTCCTCTCGACCTCAGGCGCGTGTCATATTGGAAACGCCGCCCGGCACCACCGCCACGCGCCGTCGAAATAGCATCGGCCCCATCGCCCGGCGCGGTAGCGCACGCCGCGCCAGTAGTAGATGGGTTGGTCGGCATTCACTACCAAATAGGTGGTCCCGCCGAGCACCACCGCGCCGAGCACGGTGGCCTCAGACGGCGGCACATAATACGACGGCGGAACCGTCGCCGGTGGTGGTGGGTACGCGCCGGGTGGTGGTGGGTACGCGCCGGGCGGCGGCGCATAGTACGGGGGCGGCGTCGCCGCCGCCGGCGGATACGCGCCCGGCTCGGCGGCAGGCGTGCCGACATCGATCCGGCCGACCACGAACTGATCGCCCGATGCGCTCAGCAAAAGCCACACCGGCGAGCCGATGAAACCGCGGACCCCGCACAGCGGCGTGCGCGCGCCGTTCGCGAAGACCGCTGTTTGCGGCGTCAGCTGAAACGTCTCGACATTCGCGGACGTCTGGACCGTGATTCGTCCCGCCCCACAGTCCACGGACTGGACGGTCCCCTGGACGACCACCGGCTGCGGAGCCTGCGCACCGGCGGCGCCGGGTATCCCGAGGTACACGAGCAAGCCGGTTGCGACCACCGCGATCACCCGGAGCATCTCGCAACCCTCCCTGCCACGATCGTTGGGTTATCTCATAGGGGATTTTCCCCCGTACCCGGCAGGAAGATCCGGAGATAGTGGCCGAGCACGACCCGCAGCGGGCCGGGCCGCGAGGCCCACGCGGCGACGGCGCCGAGCGCCGTCGCCGGGAGGATCAGGGACGCCGCGGTCACCCATTCCAGCAGCCGGTACGAGCGGCGGGCCCGCAGCGCAAACGCCCTGTATCGCGCGCGAGCTTCATCGAGGGTGATGCGGTCACGAAGCGCGTCGGCGATGAGACGTCCGGCGACGCCGCCGGCCCTTACCGCAAGCCGAATGCCCTCGCCGGTGAACGGCAGGCAATGCCCGGCGGCGTCGCCCACTATGAAGATGTCGCCCATCGCCGCGGGGCGAAACCCGCCGCCGAGGAATCCACCGTGTCGCGGCCCCGGCGGAATGCCGAGCCGCCGCAGGAACGCATCCAACGCCGGGCCGAGCTGGGTGCGCGCGCGGTAGCTGATCAATCCCGCGCGCGTCGTCGCCCCGGCCGGAAACGCCCAGAGATATCCGTCGCGCAGGAGGTCGGGCCAGAAGTAGAAATGCAGGCCGGACTCGAACGGCACGGGCGCCGCGGCCTCGAGGCCAAAGCCCACGAATCCACCCGGGCGGCCGGGCCGGCGGTCGGCCCCGGACAGCACCGCGCGCCATCCGGTCGCGTCGACCAGCACGCGTCCCGTCACGTCGCCGGACGACGTCCGCACCGCCAGCCCACGGCGGCCCTGCACGGAAGCCCGGAGCAGCGGCACGTCGAGGCTCGCGTACGCCGCCGCGCAGCACGCCCGGTAGTCGAATGTGCAGAACGGTTCCGGCAGCGGCCACCGCACCGTGCGGCCGGGCGTGTGAATCACGAGGTCGCCGTGCGCCTCCTGCACGCTCGCAACGGCCCCGAGCGCGGCCAGCACGCTGATCGGCGTGCCGCACGCCGACGTCTGCCCGTCCCCGATACCCTGATGATCGATCAAGAGCGCCATGCCCGGGAGCTCGCGCGCAACGGCCAGTCCGGCGAACGACGCGCCGGCGATGACAACGTCGGCCCCGCTCACGGGCGCGCGGCTCCGGCGGCCCGCGCGAGCGCCCCTCGCATGCCGGCGAATCCAACCCGGCCCCGCGCGATCTCGGTCCCGTCCAACGTCACCACCGGGATGACCTCGCGGTACCGCGCGTACAGCACCGGGTCACCCGTGATGTCCACGACCTCTGTCTCGAACGCATACTCGCGCTCGAGACGGCGGGCAATGTCCTCCGCCTTCTCGCAGAGGCAGCAGCCGGGCCGGCCGTAGACGACGAGCCTCACGGCGACGCCGGGCGCGCTAACCGAAATGCCGGGAGCGCGCGCGCCGGCGGCAGGGTCGCGGTCCGCAGCGGCGTCACCGTGATGCGCAGGCCGAGGCCGCGAAGCCCGTCCACGACGCCCCCACGGATATTGAGCGCGCCCGCCAGCGTCTGCGGATCGCCCACGGCCACCACCTCGTACGGAGCCGGCAGGCGTTGCCGGCTGGCGATGATCGTGCCGCCGACCTGGCTGAACCCCGTCGTGGACGTCACGCGGTAGCCGCTCACGGCGACGCCCTCCGCGCCCGCCGCCCACAGTTCGTTCACGATGCTCGCCAGGTCGACGTATTGCACCGTCGCGGGGGCCTGCCCGGCCGCCGGCGGCGTCCCGTCGGTGACGGCGACGCGCACCCCCGGGCCCGTGACCGCGACGAGCCCGGCCGCCATTCGCAGTTCCTCGAGCTCCTGTGCGAGGGCCTGGTCGGCGCTGCGGCGTTGCGCCGCCGCGGACTCGAACTCGGTGAGCCGGTGGGTGAGCGCCGCGACCTGCGCCTCGAGTCCACGCCGCGTCTCGCGCTCTTGTCCGAGCATCGTGGCCAGGGCGTACACGTTGCGGGTGGGCACGCCTTCCTGCCCGGAGAGCATCCGGCCTGCCCGCAGTTGCACCGTGACGAGAAAGCCGAGGGCCATCAACAGCAACGTCAGCAGCGCCTGCCACCGGACGGCCCGGCTTCGAAGCACCTCGCGCGCGGATGCCATCGACCGGCCGGACGCGGCGGCGCCCTGCGACCCCGCCGCGCTACTCCTCCCAGACATTCCCCTCGCCGAAAATTTGCTCCAACTCCTGCTGGACCTCGACGCCGTCCCCCAAGCGGATCTGCACGGGGATCACGTGCTCGCCGGCGTCCGTGACGACGTGAGCGCACACCGGCCGCGTGCCGCGGTGCGCTTCGAGGTACTGGCAGAGCTGCTCGATCTCCTCGCGTGTCGTGACCCGCACGCGGAGTGCGGGACGTGCGGGGTCGGCGGGTTGGGCTCCGGCCGCGGGCGCGGGCCGCCCGTTCGACGGACGGGCGTCGCCGTTCGTCCGCACACCCTGCGCTCCGCCCCGGGGCGGGCCGCCGTTGCGGTACCGGTCGCCGCGCGGCCGGGCGGCCGGCACGGGCACCTCGAGCTGCATCGCCTCCTCGGGCGTGGCCGGCAGGGGGATGACCTCCTCGCACAGGAGCTTGGCCCCCTGCTCTTCGAGGTCCACCTTGCCCCTCAGCAGCACCACGGCGTCCCGCTTGAGCGCAAACCCCTGCTCCTCGTAGGCGCGCGGGAACACGAGCACCTCGACGCTCCCGGTCAGATCCTCCAGCGTGAGGAACGCCATCGCCGATCCCGAGCGGGTGATACTGCGCTTGATCGCGCCCACGAGCCCGCCGACGACGACTTCCTGGCGATCCCGGAGATCGGGCAGCTGCGCGATGGACGCCGTGGCCTTCTCGCGGAGCACGGCCTCCCACCGGCGCAGGGGATGATCGGAGATGTACAGGCCGAGCATCTCCCGCTCCATCGTGAGGCGCTCCTCGGGGCTGAACTCCGCCACCGCGCCCGTCTCGTCCGGCGGCTCGGGCTCCGCGGCGCCGAGATCGAACAGCCCGGTCTGCCCCTGCGCCCGCGCGCGCTGGCTGCGCTGCGCTTGGTCCAGCGTCTCATCGAGCGACTGCAGCATCTGCGCCCGGGACGCGCCCAGCGAGTCGAACGCGCCGGCCTTGACGAGGCTCGCGATCACGCGCTGATTGACCTGGCGCGTGTCGACCCGCGCGCACAGGTCGGCGAGATTCGCAAACCGCCCGCCGGCGTCCCGCGCACCGATGATCGCATCGACCGCCCCGACCCCGACGTTGCGGATTGCCGCGAGGCCGAACCGGATCGCGCCGGCCGAGACGGTGAACGACGCCTGGCTCTCGTTGACGTCGGGCGGCAGGATCGTGATCCCCATGCGCTGGCACTCGCCGACCGCCTGCGCGACGCGCTCCAGGTCGCCCCCGCTACTGCTGAGCACCGCCGTCATGTACTCCGCCGGGTAGTGCGCCTTGAGGTAGGCGGTGTAGTACGCGATGAGCCCGTAGCAGGCCGCATGGGCCCGATTGAAGCCGTACCGCGCGAACGGCTCGAACTGCTCGAAGATCTGGTCGACGACCGCGGGGGGCACGCCGTTCTTGCGGGCGCCCGCCACGAACTTCTCCCGCTGCGCCAGCAGGCGATCCTTGATCTTCTTGCGGATGGCGTAGCACAGCACGTCCGCCTCGGCCAGCGTGTAGCCGGCAACCGCCTGCGCGACGGTCATGATATCTTCCTGGTAGACCATCACGCCGTACGTCTCCTTGAGAACGGGCTCCAGCGACGGGTGGAGATACGTCACCGGCTCCTCCCCGTGCTTGCGGCGGATGTAGGACGGGATGTTGGCCATGGGCCCGGGCCGGAACAGCGCGACCATGGCCATGACGTCCTCGATCCGGTCCGGCCGCAACTCCCGCAGGTATCGCGTCATGCCGCGACCTTCCAGCTGGAAGATCCCGGTCGTGTTGCCCGACGCCAGGAGCGCGTACGTCGGCGGGTCGTCGAGCGGCAGGCGTTTGAGGTCGATCTCGACGCCCTGCGTCTCGCGGATCATCGCGATCGCCGTGTCGAGGATCGTGAGGTTGGTCAGGCCGAGGAAGTCCATCTTCAGCAGACCGAGCCGGGCCACGCTGTTCATGTCGTACTGCGTCATGAGCAGGTCGCCTTTGGTGGCCCGCTGCAGCGGGACATGATCCGTCAGCGGGTCGCGCGAGATGATGACGCCCGCCGCGTGGGTACTGGCGTGGCGGGCGACGCCTTCCAGCCGCTGCGCCATGTCGATGAGGCGGCGGATCTGCGGCGACCCGTCCGCGGCGCTCCGCAGCTCCGGCTCCGCCGCCAGCGCGTCCTTGAGCGACACGTTCGCCCCGGGCACGAGCTTCGCGATCCGGTCCACGTCGCCGTACGGCAGCCCCATCACGCGGCCGACGTCCCGGATCGCGGCGCGCGCCCCCATCGTGCCGAACGTGATGATCTGCGCCACGCGGTCCGCGCCGTA
>JAJPIA010000133.1 GCA_021324975.1 Bacillota bacterium | reverse complement strand
GTGCTGACGATCACCTCCCGCCGCTTCGTCAGGTCCGCGGCCATGCTGGCGGCTTCGCCCGTGGCGCTCGCGCCGTCGTACATCGACGCGTTGGCCACCTCCATGCCCGTGAGCTCGCACATCATGGTCTGATACTCGTAGATGGCCTGCAGCTCGCCCTGCATGATCTCGGCCTGGTACGGCGTGTAGGCCGTCAGAAACTCAGGCCGCAGCGCGAGGTGCGGCACAGTGCTCGGCACGAAATGGTCGTACGCGCCGGCGCCGAGAAAGCATGCCAGGCGGTCGCAGTCGACGTTGCGCTCCGCGAGCTCGCGGAGGTGCGCGAGCAGGTCGGGATCGGCGAGCGGGGCGGGGAGGTCGAGCGGCCGTCGGAGGCGGACCTCCGCGGGGATGTCCCGAAACAGATCGTCCACCCGTCGCACGCCGGCGGCTCCCAGCATGTGCTCGCGCTCGGCCGGCGTCGCCGGAATATACTTCATGACTGCCCCTCGCCGACGTGCGCCGCGTAGGCGTTGGCGTCGAGCAACTGCTCGAGCTCCGCGGGGTTGCTCGGCTCGACGACGAGCATCCACGCGGCGTCATAGGGATCCGTGTTGAGGACCTCCGGCTTGTCCGCGAGGCCGGCATTGGTCTCCACGACCTTGCCGGACACGGGCGCATAGAGATCGCTCACGGCCTTGACCGATTCCACCACCCCGAACGGCTCCATGAACTTGATCTCGGCGCCCACGCTCGGGAGCTCCACGTACACGATGTCCGAGAGGCGGTCCGCCGCGAACTTGGTGATCCCGACCCGCACGCGGCTCCCCTCGAGCTTGGCCCACTCGTGCTCCTTTGAGTATCGTAGCTCCTTGGGATACACTCGACCCACCCCCGAACCCGGATTTCGAGGCCGCGGCGCGACACGGCGGCCGGCCTAACCGGCGCTTTTCTGCCCTCGGCGGTAGAACGGGAGCTTGACGACGGTCCCCGGCACGGCTCGCCCGCGAATCTCCACGGACAGCGGCCGCCCCGGCGCGACACACGCCGGCGGTACGAAGCCGAGCCCGATACTCTTCTCGACGGTCGGCGTGAAGCTCCCACTGGTCACGCGGCCGTCGGCGCCGTCACAGCGGATCGGGAACCCGTGGCGGGCGATCGAACGCCCCTCGAGCACGAACCCGACCAGCCGCCGCGCGAGACCATCGGTCTTTTGCCGGCGCAACGCGTCGACGCCAACGAACGTGTCCTTGTCCAGCTTGACGGTCCATCCCAGGCCGACCTCGAGCGGCGTGGTGGTCTTGTCCATGTCCGCGCCGTGGAGCAGCAACCCGGCTTCCAGGCGCAGCGTGTCGCGCGCGCCGAGACCGGCCGGGATCAAGCCGTCGGCGCGCCCGGCCTCCAGCAGCGCTTCCCACAGATGCGGCGCGGCCTCCGCCGGCGCGTAGAGCTCAAACCCATCCTCTCCCGTGTATCCCGTGCGCGACACGATCACCGTACGGCCGGCGACCTCGACGTCGGGGCGAAACCAGTAGTACCGGATGTCGCCGACGGGCGTCGCCGTCAGCCGCTGAAGAATGCCGAGCGCCCGCGGTCCTTGCAGGGCGAGCAGCGCGATCTCGTCGGACCGGTCCACGATGCGGACGTCCGGCGACGCGTGGTCGCGGATCCACGCAAGATCCTCGGCGGTGTTGGCCGCGTTGACCACGAGCATGAGGTCCGCCTCCGCGAGGCGGTACACGAGCAGGTCGTCGATCACGCCCGCGTCGGGCGTGCACATCGGCGTGTAGAGCGCCTGGGTGACGGCCAGCCGGGAGACGTCGTTGGTCACGAGCCGCTGGACGAAGGCCATCGCCGCCGGCCCTATCACCCGGATCTCGCCCATGTGCGACACATCGAACAACCCGGCACGCGTCCGCACCGCCACGTGCTCCTGGATGATCCCGGCGTACTGGACCGGCATGTCCCAGCCCGCGAACGGCACCATCCGCGCGCCGGCGGCGGTGTGAAGGCGATGCAGCGGAGTCCGTTTGAGTGCTTCGCTCATATCTACGGCACCTGTTCGGCCCAGACCCGCGCGAGGCTCGCCGTCACCTCGTCGTCCGAGACCTGGCCGAAATCCTCATAGAATCCGCCGACCGCGGCAAATTCGGGCGGCGCCCAAACACACACGGATCTGTCCACTTCCGATTCGAGCCTGCGAAGCGCATCCGGCGGGCCGACCGGAACGGCGAGCACGAGCTCCCGTGCAAGTCCGTGCCGCAATGTCCGCGCCGCGACCACGGCCGTGGCCCCGGTCGCGAGGCCATCGTCCACGATGATGGCGGCCCGCCCCCGCACGTCGAGCGGCGGCCGGTTGCCGCGATAACGGACCTCCTGGCGCTGGATCTCGCCGATCTGCGCTGCAATCTCCGCACGCAAGTAGGCGTCATCGACGTGCATCGTTCGGGCGAGCCGCGCGTCCAGATAGACCGTGCCGTCGCCCGAGACCGCGCCGATCGCCAGCTCGGGATTGCCGGGTGCCCGCAGCTTTCGGGGGACGATGATGTCGCAGGCCCATCGATTTCGCCGGGCGACGGCCTCCGCGACGATCACGCCGCCGCGCGGGATGGCGACGACAACGACGGATCCCGAGATCCGAAGCGCCGCTAGGGCATCGGCAAGCCGCTCGCCGGCATCGCGCCGGTCCCGAAAACGCATCGCACCTCGGCGTGCCGCCGCGCCGGCTCCGGCGGGCAGGCCGACCGCACGGTCATCGGGCGCTCACGCGCTGCCGGCCGCGCGCCTCGGCCAGCGCCTGCAACTCTTCGGCCGAAAGCGGGTGCGCCGACCGTCCGGCTTCGATGGGTTTGCCGTACACACGCGCGCTGTCCCGGTTATTGAGCACGCTAAGCACCACTCCGTTGGCGTCACCGTCCAGCAGCGCGAGGCTAAAGCTCATGTTCCCGCCCATATTCGGGAACGGATTGTACCGCACGACGCCGACGCCCTGCACGGCGCGAGGCAGATGCTCGGCGATCCGTCCGACGCTCTGCTCCAGCGCGGCGAGGCGGCGTTGCACCTCCGCCAGCTGGCCGAGGACGTCCCCGTCCATGGCCGACGCGATCGGGGCGACGGTGATCTGCCGTCCCCGACGCGCACGTGCGATGACGAGAAGGAGGATGAGCCCGCAAACGGCGGCGATGACGACGAAGTACGCTTGCTGCGGCTGCGCCTCGAAGGCGTTCGGCACAGCATCCTCCCTCCGAGGAACTGATTGCCACTTCGCGCGCGGCGCGACCGTTCCCTTTGCCGATGTGCGCCGGAGCGGTGCCGGGGCACCGTGTGGGCGTCGCCGGGACGCACGTTCGGGATTGACGCGCTTCATAGTGATGTTTATATATTGAGATATCTTGATGCTGCATCGACCCCCCTCCTGCAACCGCCCGATGACACAGGCGCAGCCCGCACCCTCGGGGCGCGACCGAATTCGGGGCAGGCACCGATCGGTCGCGGCAGCGCTCGTGACGGCAGCGCTTTGGATAGCGCCCGGACAAGCCGGCGGCGCGGGCGTCGTGGCACCGGCGACGCTCGGCGGCCTCATCATCGAACACGACGGCAACGGCGCCCGCGTGCGGATTGGGATCACCCGGCCCACGCGCTACCGGATCTCTGCGGCGCGCGACCGCGTGGTAGTCGCGCTCGATGCGGTTGCCGCGTCGCCGGCATCGTACCGGCTGGCGGTCGGGCCGGTCCTCGGGATCCTCGTGGCGCCGGTCCCCGGGTCGGGCGGGCGGGTGCAGGTCGCGATCGTGACGCGCGCTCCGATGAGCGCGCGTGCAACCCGCGAGGACTCCGCGATCGTCGTGACGCTCACCCCGCGGTCCGCGGCAACGCAAGGCGAGACGACGCATGCGCCCGAGCCGGCCGGGCCGCATTCGACCGCCGCGACGCCGGGGCCGGCATCCCGCCAACTCGCGGCGTCGCCCGATTCCGCGGCGCAGCCCACGTCGCCGCCGGGGAACGACGCGGTCGCTGGGCGTTCGGCGGATCGTGGCCGCCCGGGGCTCGTGGACCTCGAAGAGGGCGCCGGCCGCCTGATTGCGGTCGACGGCCTGGTCCGGGTCGCCGTTGCAGATCCGCGTGTCGCGGGTGTCGTGCCGGTGAGCGATCGCGAGCTTCTCGTGACGGCGCGCGCCCCCGGGCGGACGACGATGTGGGTGTGGGACGGTACGAATCGCGCGCGCGCGTACGAGGTTCAGGTCACCCCGGCGCTCGACCGCCTTGCGATGCTCCGGGGGCTGCTCGCGACCATCGTGCACGGCGAGGCGGTCACCGTCACCGAGATCCCGGGACGCGCGGTGGCCGATGGCGAGCCGGTCCCGCTGCCGGGCGCACCGGCCGGCGCGACCCCGCCGTTCGGCTCCGGTCGGGTCTGGGCGCCGGCTCCGTCCGCCGGCGTCACCGGTGATCCCGCCGGGAACCTCGGTGCGTCAGGAGGACCGAGCGCGGAGGCGCCGGTCGCGCCCCGGCGCGGCGGGCAGGGCAGCCCCGGGGACGCGCCGGCGATCGTGCTGAGCGGGTCTGTGGAGACGCAGTTCGACCGGCAACGGGTTGAGGAGATCGCGCGCGCCTTCGCCCCGGCGGTGGTCGACCTGCTGACCGTTCGCCGTCCGGTGCAGATCAAGTTGCAGGTCGAGGTCGTCGAGATTGAGCGGAGCGCAGCGCGCTCGCTCGGCGTGGTGTGGGGCGGCGGCCAAGCCGCGCCCGGCGCTGCCCCTTCCTTGAACGGCGGCGTCTACAATCTCCAGGTCATCACGAGTCCGGGGCCGGGCGCGGTGGGGCTCGACGTGCTGATCGCTCAGCTACAGGCGCTGATCCAACAGGGCCGTGCCAGACTGCTGGCCGAGCCAAGCCTTGTCGTGCTGGCTGGGACATCCGCGTCACTGCTCCTCGGGGGACAAGTACCTGTTCCCATCGCGGGGGCCAACGGATCGGTGACCGTGGACTACAAGAACTTTGGCGTGATTCTCAACGCCCGTCCAGAGTACCAGGACGACGGCCGCGTGTTCATGCAGGTGGAGCCGGAGGTGAGCACGCTCGATTTCACCGACGCCGTCAAGGCCAACGGGTTTACCATTCCGGCGCTCCGCGTTAGACGGGCCCAGACCACCGTGTCGATGTTTCCTGCCGAGACGCTCGTGCTCGGCGGGTTGCTCCAGCAGCAGGACACCCGGTCGATTCAGAAGCTGCCGCTTCTCGGCGACCTGCCGGTCATCGGGGCGTTGTTCCGCTCCGAGCAGTTTCAGCGAGACGAGACCGAGCTGGTCGTCTTCATCACACCGCTGCTCGTGGACACCAACGATTCGCCGGCGCGCCGGCCGTGAAAGGAGCGAATCATGCGGATCCCCATGGTACCGAGCCTCCGCGACGGAGGCGATCGAGAGGCCGCGCATCCGTCGGCCGTTCCGGCGTCGGGCGGGGGCGGAGCGACCGCCGGTGAGTCGGGGCAGGGGATGATCGAGTACGCCCTCATCGCCGGCATCCTCATTATCGGCGCGGTTGCCGTGCTGGCGGCGCTCTCGAAGAGCATCAACAGCCTGTTCACAGCAATCTCGTCGACCCTCGCCCAATATTGATGGCTGCCCCGATGCGCCGCGATCGCGCGGTCGGGCGTAGCGAGCGCGGTCAGGCGCTCGTCGAGGTCGGGCTCGCGCTGCCCGTCTTGCTGCTCATGGTAGCCGCGCTGATCGACGGCGGGTGGGCTTTTCACGAGGCGGGCATGGTGGCCGCCGCCGCACAGGCGGCCGTGCGGGCGGTAGCCATCCAGGAAACTGGGACCGGTCATTGCGACGGGGCGCCGCCGGCCGTGGATCAGGCCACAGCGGTGGCGGCTGGCCGCGACGCGGCCCCGCGTCTCGACCCCGCGGCGCTCACCGTGACCTCTACGTATCTAGACGCTGCCTGCGACGGGCGCATGCGCACGATCGCCGTCTCCGTCACCTATCCGGTCCGTGCGCTCACGCCGTGGTTCGCCCCCTTGCTCAACGGCCGTCAGCTCACGGCGCAGGCGGCGAACGCGGTGGAGGAGCTTCCGCCGTCCTGGTGGGGCCGGGCCGATGAAGTCGCGGCGCAGCAAGCCCAAATAGGCGCGCTCCAAGCCCAGGTGTCGTCGCTCGAGTCCGCCTACCAGGCGGAGAACGGCGTCGTGCAGGATCAACAATCGCAGATTGCCAGCCTCACGGCCCAGGATCGGCAGGCCGCCGCGGCGATCGCGTACTGGTCGCAGACCGCGAGCTATTACTACTCCCTGTGGCAATCGCTGACGCAAGGAAATGGAGGTGGAAACGGTGGCGACCGGAATTGACGGCCGCGTGATCCGGTTGGGGCCGCGGGCGCTGGAGATTCTGGCGCGGCGACGCCGGTGGATCCGATGGGTCGCCGCCGCGGTGCTCCTGCTGGCCGTTCTCTCCGCCGCGGGGCACTTCCTCCGTCACACAACACCGCGGGCGGCGACCGTGCCGGTGCTCGTGGCCCGCCGTGCGCTTCACCGGGGTCAGGTGCTCCGCGCAGCGGACCTCCGGCCCGTGTCCGACGCGCCCGGAGCGGCCGCGACGGGACCGCGGCCCCGTCCTGAGGACCTCACCGGCCGCGTCGTCACGCGCGATCTCGCGTCCGGCGAGATCGTCACGGGGCGCGACGTGGCGCCCGCGGTCCAGTACTACGGCGTCGCGGCCCGCGTCCCCGCGGGCATGCGCGCGCTCGATCTCGTGCTGCCTCCGCAGGCGGTCTTCGGTGGCGAGCTGGCCCCGGGTACCCGCGTCGACCTCCTCGGCGCGTTTGCCCCGGAACGCGGGCAGGGATTTGTCACGTTGCTTGGCGCCGGAACCGTGCTGCGCATCGCCGAGGTCAGAGATCCCGCGCCGTCCGGCGTCTCTCGCGCGGTGGTCGGGCCGGCCCAGGGCTCGGCCGTCGAGCTCGAAGTCGCGATTCCCCGGGAACGAGAGCGCGAGCTCGTGCTCGCGCAGGCATTCGGCCGCGTCTACGTCGCGGCGCGGCCGGTCGTGCGCGACGCCGCGGGCATCGCCGGCGTGCTTCGCCTGCTCCCGTACCTCGGCGCCGCTAAGCAGCGGCCTGCCGTGCCGCTCATCGCGCGGTCTCCCGTCATGCCGGTCGTCACACCGGCACTGACACCGCGACCGGGCGGATCTCCGGGCCGCACGCCCGTTGCGATGCCGGTTCCGCGCCCGGCGCCGGTTTGGACCGTCGACGTGATCGAAGGCGGCCACCGCGCGGAGGAGAGTGTGCCGCGCGCGGAACACGCCGCCGGCGGGCACAGCACGCGGCGGCAGGATGGTCTGCCGTGATGCGACCTCCGGCAATGCGCCGGCGGCCGGGCCGTCTGCCTGCGGCGGGTGAAGCGGGCGCCGCCGTGTTGCTCCTGGCGGTTCTCCTCCCGGTGCTGCTCGGGTTTGTCGGCGCCGCCGTCGATGTGCGAAATGGCTACGTCGTCCGCTCCATGCTCCAGCACGCCGTCGACGACGGGGCGGTCTCGGCTCAACGGTGGAGCGCGCAGGCCGAGGACGCGGTCGGCGATCCATCGGGTGTGCTGGCGGCCTCAGCCGCCGAAGCCCTCGCGGTGGCACGCCGGGAACTCGCGTCCGAGGGGATCGCCACCACGGCGAGCGTAACGGCCACGCTGTCCGGCGCAGAGATCGCCGTGACCGCGCAATCCCGCGTGCCTACGTTTTTCCTCAGGGCCCTCGGGATCCACGCGTGGACCCTTGCGGCCGCTGCGAATGCGCTGCTGTGGGGTGGTCGAACCGCAGCGTCGTCAGGCGCGCCGGTCACGGGACCATCCTCGGCGTCGAGCGCCCCGTTCGTGCAAGGCCCGAGCTTGCCGGGGAGTCTTCCCACCGGGGCTCCACGGGAGGGGAACAACGGCGGCAACGACACCACCGCGTCACCTGCGGCGTCGTCACCCGGCGCCGCGGCGCCGGCGCCCGACGGGGCCGCGGCGGCCGACACGCCTGCGGCCTGCAACTGCGACGCGATCGCGGCCGGCGACCCCGCGACGGCCGCCGCTGCGCTCGATCGCATGGGCGTGACGCCGGCGGATCCGGGACCGTTCGCCGGTGACCTCACGTCGGAGTTGGGGCTCGGCGCAATGCAGTCCGATGACTCGGACTCCACCGACGCCACCGGATCAAGCAGCAGCGGGTCCGACAGCAGCGGGTCCGACATCGGCCAGGGGTCCGACAGCAGGCAAGGGCTCGACGGTGGAGGGGCGGACGCTGGTGCCGGCGGCGACGACGGCGGCGCGTGGTGACCCGTGGACGCGACGACGGTCCGATGTATCGTCCTGCAACATGCCGACGCCGCCGCGCGTGAAGCCCTGACGCGCGGGCTGTCCACGCTGGGACGGGTGGAGCCGGCGGGATCGCTGCCGCACGCACTGGAGCTCACGGCCCTCAACGCCGCCGCGTGCCTTCTGGTCGATCTACCACAGGAGCGGCGCGAGCGCACGGCGCTCGCCCAGATTGCCGCGGCGTACCCTCGAACCCGGGTATTCGTCTTCGCCGGTGCGCTGCCGTTCGAGGCCGTGCGCGAGTTGCTGCGGGCCGGCGTGCGGGATGTGCTCCCGCTCCCGGTCGATGCCGCGGCGTGCGTCGATGCGGTGCGCGACGCGCTGGTGGCGGATGCCGCGGTCCCCGGTCGCCTGCGCGGCATGTCGCTGGCGGTGATGGCCGGAAAGGGCGGGGTGGGGTGCACCAGCCTGGCGCTCAACCTCGGGGCGGCCCTCGCGTCGCACGGCGCCGCCACGGTCATCGACGCCGACGCGCCGCCGTTCGGCACGCTCTGCGTCGCGGGTGATCTCGATCCCGACGGCACCATCGCTCGGCTCGTCCGGCGGCGCCTTCCGATCGAGCCGGCCGTCTTGCGGCAGTCCGCCGCGGCGCACCACGCCGGGTTTTCCCTGCTGGGCCTGTGGAGCGACCCCGACGATGTCGCCGAGATGGAGAGTGCGGTACCGGCCGTCCTCGACGCCTGCACGGCGCTGTCCTCGTTCGTGGTGCTCGACGTGGGGCGGCCGGTGCTGGCCGCGCAGCGCCTGCTGCTCCGGCGCGCATCGCATGTCCTGGCCGTGACGACGCTCGAGCTCGCGGCGCTCCGCAACCTGCGGCAGCTGGTGGAGACGCTCGCGGCCGACGGCGGCGCCCACGCCGCGCCGGCGATCGTGCTCAACCGCACCGCGCGGGAGGCGTCCTACGGAGCCGAGCAGGCCGCCGGCGCCTTGGGCCGTCCGGCGGCTCGCGGACGAGATCGCGGCGCGGCGCCGCGATCATCTTCGATCCGTTCTCGGTGTGGGCGGCGGCCTCGCCGATAGTGGATCACACGATGATTTGCCCGGGCGGTCGCCCCGCTGAGCGCGGATCGCACCATGGCCAGCCCGGGCGGCCGCGGGACTCCGCTCGACGAGATTCGCACCGCGCTGCACGAGCGGCTGCTCGCGGACGTGGAGAAGCACGCGCTCGCCGGTCAGGATCGTGCGACGGTGCGCGGCTATCTGGAGGAAACCCTCGCCGGATACCTCCGCGATTATCCCTTGCTCGGGCAGGCGGAGACCGAGCAGATCGTGCGTGAGCTGTGCGACGACATCGTCGGCTTCGGGCCGCTCGAGCCGCTGCTGCGCGATCCTCACGTGACCGACATCATGGTCAACCGGCACGATCTCGTGTACGTCCAACGGCACGGCATCAAGACGGAGAGTTCGATCCGGTTCCGCAACGAGACCCACCTGCGCTACATCATTGCCCGCATCGCCGAGCTCGCCGGCCGCCGGATCGACGCGGCTACGCCGATGGTGGACGCCCGGATGCCGCAGGGGTTTCGCGCGCACGCGGCGTTGCCTCCGGTGGCCGTCGGCGGGCCGTGCCTGGCGATCCGCTTGTTTCCCGCGTCGCCGATCACGCTGGATGCGCTGGTTGCGGGCGGCGCGCTGAGCGCCGCGATGGCGGCGTACCTGACCTGCGCGGTGCGCCACCGCGCGAACCTGCTGTTCACGGGCGGCACGGGCGCGGGCAAGACCAGCCTGATGAACGCGTGCGCCGCGTCGATCCCCGCGGGCGAGCGCGTCCTGACGATCGAGGAGGCGGCTGAGCTCAGGTTGCCCGTCGCCAACTGGATCCGATGGGAGACCCGCCCGCCCAACATCGAGGGCAAAGGCGAGATCACCCAGACGCAGTTGCTGCGCAACGCGCTGCGGCAAAATCCCGACCGGATCATCGTCGGTGAGGTGCGCGGCGGCGAGGCGCTGGACATGCTGCAGGCCATGAATACCGGGCACAGCGGCAGCATGAGCACGTTGCACGCGAGCAGTCCTGTGCAGGCACTGGACCGCCTCGAGCTGCTCGCGCGGTGGAACTCCGGCCCGCCCGGCGACGTCGTGCGCCGCATGATCGCCGCCTCGATCGAGGTCGTCGTGCACTTGGACCGGCTCGCAGACGGGCGCCGGGCGGTCGTCGAGATCGCGGAAGTCACGGGCATGAGCGGGGACGCGGTTCAGACGCAGACGCTCTTCCGCTTCGAGCGGCCGGAGGGCGCGTTCACGTGGACGGGCATCCCGTCGCGCCTCTGGGAGCGGCTGCGGCGCGCGGGGATCCCGGTGCCCGCACCGGGCCCCGGTCCGGCCGGGCGGGTGGCAAACAAGCCGTGATCCGGACCCGCACCGAGGCGCGTGCGGCCCGTTGCGGGAGTCGCGCATGAACGGCGCCGTGATGGTGTGTCTCGGGGCCGCGGCGCTCGCCGCGCTGATCGCGGGCGAGCTTGCCGCGCGGCCCGGTCGCGATCTGCTGGCGCGCCGGTTGCATCGTTACGTGACCCGCCGCGCGGTGGGGCCTCGGCGGCGCTCCTCCGCGTTGCGGTGGTTGGACCGCCAGCTGGCCCGCGTCGGTGCGGCCGCGGCGATCGACGGGCGTCTTCACGAGGCCGGGGTCCCGCTCGGAGCGCCGGAAGCGCTGCTGGGCGCGGCGGCGGCCATGGCCGCGGCCGGCGCCATCGCCGCCGTGTCGGGCGGGCTCGCGGCCGGTGCCGCGGCAGCGGCCGCCTGTCTCGCCGGCGGCTGGTGGTGGCTCGGGGCGGCGCGTGACCTGCGATGCCGGCGGCTCGAGCGCCAGCTGCCCGCCGCGCTGGACCTCGTGATCGGGCAGCTCCGCGCGCATCGCTCGCCGGCGCACGCGATTGCCGAAATCGCGCGGCGCCTGCCGGACCCGCTGCGGACCGAGTGCGCGCGCGTCGCCGAGGAGCTCGCGCTCGGCGCCTCGCTGGCACAGGGATTGAACGCGCTCCGGGGCCGGATACCGAGCCGCGCCCTCGACGCCGTCGTGACCGCCATGCTCGTCGCCGAACAGAGTGGCGGCAATCTCGCGGAGTGCCTCGCGCGCCAATCCGACGCCATCCGCGAACAGCTGGCGTTTCTCCACGAGGTACGCGCGGTGACGGCACACGCGCGCGGCACGGCCACCGTGCTGAGCGTGCTGCCCGCGGGTATCGCCGCGGCGATGCTCCTCCTCGACCCGGGCGCGATGGCGCCGCTCGTCGCATCCCGCGCCGGACGCACCCTGCTCGCCGTCGCCGCGGCGCTGCAGATGGGCGGCTGGTATGCCATGCGCGCGATGATTCGGGGGGTGACGCGGTGACAGAGCGGTGACGGAATGGTGGGACGTGTGGGCCCTTGTCGTCGCGGACGCGGCGCTGTGGGCGGCCGCGCGGGCGCCGTCTCCGCCTGCGCCGGCGATGGCGCGCTTAAGGCGGTACGTGGCCGATCCGGGCGCTCCGGCCCCTCGCGTCGCGCCGCGCCGGGGTGGCGCAGCGTGGCCCGCCGGAGCGGCGGCGGCCTACCGCCGGATGACGCCTCCCACCCGGCGCCGCCGGGCGGCGGATCAGCTGGCTCGCGCGGCGCTCGGCTGGGCTCCGGAAACGCTCGAGGCGCTCGCGCTCATGTCCGCGGCGGCATTCGCCGCGGCCACATGGGTAGGGGTGCATCTCGCCGGTGTGCCGGGGCCCATGTGGGCGTGGCTGATGGGCGCCGGAGTGATCGGCTACCGGCAGCCCTGCGCCTGGGTCGGGCGTCGCGGCGCCGCGCAGGTGCGCGCGATGGAGCGGGATTTTCCGTGCGCGCTCGACGTCCTGGTCGTGGGTCTGCGCGCCGGCCTCAGCCTTCCCGCCGCAGTGGCCGCGTACGCGGAGCACGGGCGGGGCGTCGCGGCGCGCGCGTTTCGCGCGTATCTGACCGACCTCGCGGTCGGCCGCACGGCGGAGGAGGGACTCTCCGAGATGCTGCGGCGCTACCCCTCTGAGGCCGTGGCCGTCGCGGCGGCCGCGTTGACGCAGAGCGCGCGGCTCGGGTCCCCGCTCGCGGAGGCTCTCGAGGCGCAGGCCGCGCACCTGCGCCGGCTGACGCTCCGCCGGGCCGAAGAGTCCGCGCGGAGCCTGGCGGTCAAGCTGATGGTGCCGCTCCTCTTCTGCGTCTTTCCCCAGGTCTTCATCGTCGGGTTGGGGCCGGTCGCGCTCAAGCTCCTCGGGCCCGGCGGCATGCTTCGCTGATGCGCCGAGGGTCGCGTCCCGCGGTGATGGCAATCTCGCACAGGGAAACGGGCCGGGTGTTGGCGGCGGGAGGAGAGGTGGCGGACACGTGGGTGCGACGCCTGCGCGGGTGGATCGGCCGGCGGCCCGTTCACGGTGAGGGGTTGTGGCTCGTGCGGTGCGCGTGGATCCACACGGCGGGCATGCGCGGGCCGATCGACGCGGTGTTCTGCCGGGGCGACGGCACGGTGCTGCGGGTCGTCGCGCAGATGCCGCCGTGGCACATCGCCGGCGCAGCCGGCGCGGCGTTCACATGCGAGTTCCCGGCCGGCGCAACCGTTGGCGTGCGGCGCGGGGATCACCTCGACATCATGCCGGGCCCGCACCCGGCTCCGCCACCGGCGGCGCGGGGAGTCTAGAAGTAGAACCCGGATCCCGGCAAGGCTTGGCTCAGGCCTTGGGCCAGCAGCTTGGCCCAGGACTTCGCCAGGTCTACCGTGCTCGTCGTGCCGTCGGTGTCCTCCGGCTCCACTGTGAACACGAGGACGGTGCCCACCGAGATGGTCGCCGCGTGGCCCATCTGCCGCACGACGACGCTGCCGCCCTGCCGAAATCGCGGACTGCTCAAGACCTCCGTGATGCGCTGGTTGACCTGGACCGCACGGGCATACGACGAATAGCCGGCGGCATCGTGGGTGATGCGGCAGATGAAAATGCCCCCGACCGAGATGTCGCGCGCATCGGCCAGCGCCGGCAGCGCCGCTCCAAGCGCCACCGTGACGACAAGCACGGCGGGAAGCCAAGCCACTCGACGCACTCGCTGCATCGTCTGTTCCCCCCTCCGGCACCGCGGCGCGGTGCGGACTGTGCTGGCTTACGAGACCGGCGCTCCGCTCGGGACGTCGCCGTCCACGCTCAGCAGCGCGACGCGGCCGTCGTGGCTCGCCGCGAGCAGCATGCCCTGTGATTCGACGCCGCGCACGCGCCGCGCTTCAAGGTTGGCCACGACGATGATCTTGCGGCCGACGAGCGATTCGGGCGTGTAATGCTGCGCGATGCCGGCCGCGAGCGACCGCGTCTCGCTGCCAATCCGGATGCGCAGCTCGAGCAGCTTGTCCGCGCCGGCGACCCGTTTGGCTTCCAACACGTCCGCGACCTTGAGCTCCACCTTCTTGAAGTCGTCGATCGAGATCGTTCCCACCGGCGTGCCTCCCTCGGCGGCCCCGGCCGGCGGCGGTGGCGCGGCCGCGGTGGCGCGCCGCCCCGCATCATCCGAGGTCCCCCGGCGTTTCGGCCGGGCGGCGGCCCCAGGCGCGCGCGTCGGCTCGATTCTCGGGAAGATCGGTTGCCCGGCGCGGACCCGGCGACCCGGCGGCAGTTGCCCCCACCGGACCGCGTCGGCCAGCCGCTGCGACGCGGGCGTGCTCTCGAGCCCAAGCTGCGCCCAGGCGCGCGCCGTCGCGGTCGGCAGCCACGGCGACAGCAGCACCGTCGCCACGCGCACGGCTTCGAGCGTATTGTACAGGACCGTCCCCGCACGATCCACCCGGCCGTCCGCGACCGATCGCCAGGGCGCCTCGCCATCGAGGTACTTGTTCCCGGCGGACAGGACCGTCCAGATCTCCTCGAGCGCGCCCCGGAAGTCGAGGCGGTCGATCGCGGGCTCGAGCGCCGCTGCCGCTCGGGCGGCGGCGTCGCGCAGCGCGACGTCGGCGCCTGTCTCGGGACCTCGGGCGGGGATCTGTCCTTGGAAGTGCCGCTCGAGAATGGGCAGCGTGCGGTTCAAGAGGTTGCCGTAGTCGTTCGCGAGGTCCGCGTTGAAGCGGTGAATCAGCGCCGGTTTGCTGAAGTCTCCGTCCGCGCCGAACGGGATTTCCCGCAGGAGGAAGTACCGGAGCGCGTCCACGGCGACGCCCACCTCGGCCCCCGATTCGGCCGCGATCTCTCGGGACAGCGCGGCGGGATCGATCACGGTGCCGAGCGACTTGCTGAACTTCTGCCCGCCGAACGTCAGCCAGCCGTGGGCGAACGTCTGCTTCGGCACGGGAATCCCCGCGGCGTGGAGCACGATCGGCCAGATGACCGCGTGGAACCGCACGATCTCCTTGCCGACCAGGTGCACGTCGGCCGG
>JAJPIA010000102.1 GCA_021324975.1 Bacillota bacterium | reverse complement strand
GCCTACGCGTTTGCGTACGAGAGCATCGGCGGGTTCGTGCAGACGTTCACAGAGAAGGGCGGCCACGTGGCGAAGCAGCTCTGGACGCCGCTCGGCACGACCGACTTCAGCCCGTATCTCTCCCAGGTGCAGGCGGCGCACCCCGACGTGGCCGTCGTGTGCGTCGTCGGCGCGGACGCGGTGCACTTCCTGCAGCAATGGAGCTCGTTCGGCCTCAAGGGCAAGGTGCCGCTCGTGGTACAGGAGACGGTCACCGACCAGTCCAGCATCCGCACACTGCCGCCGGAGCAGGTGCTCGGCATCATTGCGTTCTCCCACTACGCCGAGGGCCGGACCGATGCGTCGACGCAGCGCTTCGTCGGCGACTACGCCGCCGCGTACCATGCGCTTCCATCGTACATGGCGGCGAGCTTTTACACCGCGGCCGACTGGATCCAAACCGCGCTCCAACGGATGCACGGGAACGTCGCGGACCAGGCCGGGTTCCTGGCGGCGGTGCGCGCGGTCCAGCTCCCGGACTCGCCGTTCGGCCCCCAACGCCTGGACGGCTACGGCGCCCCCGTGGAGAACGTGTATGTGCGCGAGGTGCAGCGCGTGCCGTCCAAGTATGCCGGGTACGCCAAGACGTGGAACGTCGTCCTCCAAACCTACCCGCACGTCTCACAGTTCTGGACGTACGCACCGGGGGAATACCTGAAGCAGCCAGTCTACTCCAACACCTTCCAAGGCATCAAGCGGTAGCCGGGGCGGGCGCCCCGGGCCGGGCACCGCCGGCGGCGCGCACGGCGGGCGGATTCGTGCCATGACGTTCTACGCGCAGAATGCTTTGAACGGGCTCGCGTACGGAAGCCTGCTGTTCATGATCGCGGCGGGCTTCACGTTGATCTTTGGCCTGATGCGCATCGTGAACATCGCGCAAACGGCGTTCTTCCTCATCGGCGCGTACGTCGGGTTGACGCTGCTACACGCCGGCGTCCCATTCTGGATCGCGGCCGCGCTCGCGGGCGCAGCCGTCATGGCGGCGGGCCTGCTCATCTACCGCGTGTTTCTGCACCGCTACCATGCGGACGAGCTCACGGCGCTGCTGCTCACCTTGGGGTTCGCGCTGATGCTCGACGACCTCGCGCTCGCGGCGTGGGGCGGCGATCCCCAGTCGGTCCCACCGCCGGCCGCGTTCGCGTCCTCCGTCCAGCTCGGCCCGCTCGTCTTCCCCGCCTACTGGCTGGCGTTGATCGTGCTGAGCGCCCTCGCCGCCGTCGGCCTGCGCCTGCTCGAGCGCCGGACGATGCTCGGCGCCGTGATCCGGGCCGGCGTCGACGACGAGGAGATGACGCGGGGCCTCGGCATCAACATCGACCGGGCGTTTTACGTGGTGTTCGCGCTGGGCGCGTTTTTGGCCGGCGCCGGCGGCGTGCTCGGCAGCCCGATCACCGGCGCCTACCCCGGACTGGACGGCGACCTGCTGCCGCTCGCGTTCGCCGTCATCATCATCGGCGGCATCGGCAGCCTGGAGGGCGCCTACGTTGGGAGCCTGATCATCGGGCTCGTGAGCACGTTCGGCAAGGCGCTGTTTCCGGAACTGTCGTACTTCACGATCTTCGTGCCGGTGGCGGCGATCATGGCACTACGCCCGCAGGGCCTCCTGGGGAGAAAGCGGTGACCGGGCGGCGCGCCGTGCTCGCGGCCGCGGCGGTGGGGGCGGCCGTCGTCGCGGCGGCGGTCCCATCGTTGGGCCTGCCCCAGTACTACATCTCACTGCTGACCCAGACGTGGATCTTTGGCATCGCGGCGATGAGCCTCGACCTGCTGGTCGGGTTCACAGGGCTGGTCAGCTTTGCGCAGGCGGCGTTCTTTGGGACGAGCGCGTACATGATCGCCGTGCTCGCCACGCAGTACCACCTCGTCGCGTTCTGGCCAGCGCTCGGGATCGCGCTGGGGACGACGGCGGCGCTGGCCGCACTCTTCGGCCTTCTGGCGCTGAGGGGCGAGGGCGTGACGTTCATCATCATCACCCTCGCGCTCAACGAGATCGTGTGGGGCCTCGCCTATCAGTGGGTCTCTGTCAGCGGCGGCGACAACGGGATCGCGGGATTTGTCCGGCCGCCCGTGTTCGGCCTGGACCTGTCCGGAACCGCGGCGTTCTACCGCTTCACCCTGGCCGCCTTGCTCGTGTGCCTGGCGTTGCTCGCCGCCATCGTGCGCTCGCCGTTCGGGCTCGTGCTGCGGGGGGTGCGGGACCGCCCGCGCCGGATGGCCGCGCTGGGATACGCGGTGCAGGCGTTTCGCTACGCCGCGTTTGTGATCGCGGCGGTGTTTACCGGCGTCGCCGGGGTGCTGTTTGCCTACTACAACGAGTTCGTAGGACCCGTCAACCTGAGCCTCGACACCGCCGTGCAGATCCTCATCATGGTGATCCTCGGCGGCGTTGGGACGCTGCTGGGGCCGCTCGCCGGCGCCGCCGTCGTCGTGTTCGTGAGCAACGCGCTCAGCAACCTGACGCAGCGCTGGGAATTGATCCTGGGCGCCATCTACGTCGCGATCCTCCTGTTTGCGCGGGGCGGGCTGGTGGGGATCGGCCACCGCGTGGCGCGGGTGCTCGGGGCCGCGACCCGCGGCGCGGGGCCGGCGGCACGGCCGGTGATGTCGCCCCCGCCGGGCGGCCGGGGAGAGCCGTGACCACCGGCCCGTGGCTCGAAGTCCGCGACCTCACGGTTCGCTTCGGCAGCTTGGTCGCGCTCGATCACGTGTCGCTCGCGGTCGCCCGCGGAGAGCGCCGCGGCATCATCGGGCCGAACGGCGCGGGCAAGACGACGCTGTTCAACACGATCGCCGGCGAGGTCGCCTCGAGCGCGGGCGGCGTCGTGCTGGCTGGCCGGGACATCACGCGTCTCCCGCCGCACCGCCGCGCGTCGCTCGGGATGGCGCGCACGTTTCAGACCACGATGCTCTGCCCGCGCTTGACGGTGCTGGAGAACGTGATCTTGTCGCTCGCCGCGCTGCGCCCCGTCCGGCGCCAGTTCCTGGTGCCGCTCGGCCGGTACCGCGGCCTGCGCGACGAGGCGCTCGCCCTGCTCGGTCAGGTCGGGCTCGACGGCAGGGCGGCGTGGCCGGTGCGGATGCTCGGCCACGGCGAGCAGCGCCAGGTCGAGATCCTGCTCGCGCTGGCGCAGCGGCCGGCCGTGCTGTTGCTCGACGAGCCCACGGCCGGACTGGCGGCCCAGGACGCGGCGCTCGTCACGGCGATGCTCCGCGAACACTCCCGCGACGCGACGATCGTGCTGATCGAGCACGACATGGAGTTTGTCTTTGACGTCGTCGAGCGCATCACGGTGCTGCACTACGGCCGCATCGTGGCCGAAGGCACACCCGAGGAGATTCGGGCGCACGAGACCGTCCGGGAGATTTACCTGGGGGGAGCGCTGTGACCGCGGCACTGCTCGAAGTGACCGAGGTCCACACGTATTACGGCGACAGCCATGTGCTCCACGGGGTGTCGCTCGCGGCCGCGGCCGGGGCCGTGACGGCCCTGCTCGGACGCAACGGGATGGGCAAGACGACGCTGATCCGCTCCGTGATCGGCTTCACGCCACCCCGGCGCGGCACGGTCCGCGTCCGGGGGGAGGCGGTCCAGCACCTGCCGAGCCACGAGATCGCGCGCCGCGGCGTCGGCCTCGTGCCCCAAGGACGGCGCATCTTTCCATCCCTCACCGTGGAGGAACAACTCCGCATCGCCTCGCGCCCGGGCGGCGCGTGGACGCTCGAGGGCGTCTACGACCTGTTCCCCCGGCTCCGCGAGCGCCGGCGCCACTTCGGCGGGCAGCTCTCCGGCGGCGAGCAGCAGATGCTGGCGATCGGGCGCGCGCTCATGACGAACCCCGCGGTGCTGCTCATGGACGAGCCCTCGGAGGGACTTGCGCCCCTCGTCGTGCGCGGCCTGCGCGACGCGATCGCACGCCTGAGGGACACGGGGCTCGCGGTCCTGCTCGTGGAGCAAAATCTCCCGCTCGCGCTCAGCGTCGCGGACACGTGCTACATCTTGAGCCGGGGACGCGTCGTCCATCACGGGCCCGCCGCTGACCTGGCCCGCGACGAGCAGACCCGGGCGCTGCACCTCGGCGTCTAGTGCGGTCTACCCTCGTCCGCCCATACGAGATGAGGCACGGGTCTGCGCAAGACGCAGGAGCGCCTCCGCGGCATGCCGAAAGGCGCGCCCGCGGCGCGCGTCTACCCCGCGGCGAGCGGCGGTGGGCGCGGCCTCGGGTGCCAGGACAATGCCTGGGTGAGGTGATGTCCGTGCGATGGGTGGTCGCGCTCCTTCTGTCCCTGCTGATCGGCGCATCCGGCCCGGCCTGGTCTGCGTCCGGCGCGGGCGGCACGCTCCGGGTCGGCGTCCTCATCCCGGAAACCGGATACCTCGCGGCACCCGCCCGGTTCATGCGCGAGGGGTACATGCTCTACCTCGCGCAGCACGGCAACACGCTCGGCGGCCGCGACGTGCAGACGTTCATCGGCGACTCGGCGGGCAACCCGTCGACCGGGCTCACGCAGGCGCGCCGGCTCGTCGAGCAGGACGGCGTGGCCATCCTGTTCGGCCCGCTGAGCGCGGCGGTGGGCTCCGCGCTCGTGCCCTACATCGGCGAGCACAAGGTCCCCGCCATCTATCCGATTGTGTCGGCGGACGATCTCACGCAGCGACGGACCAGCCCGTACATCGTGCGCACGGGGTGGACGAGCAGCCAGACCACGCAGCCGCTCGGCGACTACGCTTACAAGACGCTCCATTACCGCCGGGTCGCCACGATCGCCTACGACTTCGAGTTCGGGTGGCAGAGCATCGGCGGCTTCGTGCAGACGTTCCAGCAGGATGGCGGCACCGTCGTCAAGGAAACGTGGACGCCGCAGACGACGAACGATTTCTCGCCGTACCTCTCGCAAATTCCACGCAACGTCGACGCGGTGATGTGCAGCTTTTCCGGCTCCACGGCGATCAACTTCTTCCGCCAGTACAAGGCCTTCGGGTTGACGATGCCGCTGGTGTGTCAGGGCAACGCCACGGACGAGAGCACGCTCGCCGCCACCGGTCCCGCGGCGATCGGCGTCGTCACCGCGCTGCACTACAGCGCGGCGCTCGACACCCCCGCGAACAAGGCGTTCGTGGCCGCTTATCAAAAAGCGTACGGTCACGTCCCTTCGTACTACGCCGAGGGCACCTACGTGGGCGCGATGTTCCTGGACCGCGGCCTCGCGGCGATGCACGGCGACCTCTCGGACCCGCTCGCGTTCACCCGCGCGCTCCGGCGGGTGAGCATCCCGGATGCGCCGCGCGGCGCCGTTGCCCTGGACTCGTACGGCAACCCCGCGGAGAACGTGTACATTCGCAGGGTCGAACAGACGGGCGGCGCGCTCGCCAATGTCGTCATTCACACGTACCCCGGGGTGTCGCAGTTCTGGACCTACCGGCCTCAGCAGTTCCTGGCCCACCCGGTCTATTCGCGCACGTACCCGCCGTGCAATGGGTGCGGGACGCATTAGCGCGCCGTGACCGATAGGCGGGCACTGGCCCGGCGCATGTTCCGGTAGCGCCTCATGCGCGCGATGGTGATCGAGCGCTACGGGGCGCCGCTGGCGCTCCGGGACGTTCCCGTGCCGGCGCCCGGGCCCGGCGAGGTTCTCGTCCGCGTGCTCGGGTGCGGCGTTTGCCGGACGGATCTCAAGATCGCCGCGGGCGAGATGCCGTTCTCGCCGACCCTGGCACTTCCACACGTCCCGGGCCACGAGATCTCCGGGGAGATCGCGGATGTGGGCCCCGGCGCGCGTGGCCGCGCCGGAGATCGCGTCCTCGTCTTCAACTACTGGGCGTGCGGGCGTTGCGAGGCGTGCCTGGCCGGAGACGAAACGCTGTGCACGCGGCTGCGCGGGTGGGTCGGGTTTACCAGCCCCGGAGGCTTTCAGGAATACCTCGCGGTACCGGACGATTGCGTCCTCCCGCTTCCGGAACGTGTGGAGCCGGCGCACGGCGGCCCGCTGTCGTGCGCGCTCGGGACCGCCTATCACGCGACCGTGTCACGAGGCGGCGTGCGGGCGGGTGACGTGGTCGCGGTGCTCGGCGCCGGCGGCGTGGGGCTGCATGCAGTGCAGGCGGCGCGGGCAGCGGGCGCGGCGGTGTTTGCGATCGACCTCCAGCCGCACCGGCTCGACGCCGCCCGAGCGGCGGGGGCCGACGGCGCCTTCCTTGCGGAAGGCGGCGTGGCGGCGGAGGTACAGCGCGCAACCGGCGGGCACGGCGCCGATCTCGTCATCGACACGGTCGGCCGCGGCGATTCCCTGCTCGCAGCCGCGCGCTTCACGCGCCCGGGCGGCCGCATTGTGCTGGTCGGGTACACCGCGCAGGCCGGCGACTATCCCCGCCTGCCCGCCGAGCAGGTCGTGCTGCGTCAGCTCACGGTGATCGGCTCCCGGTACGTCACGCGTCTCGAGCTGCGCCGCGCGCTGGACCTCGTGGGGCGCGGCCTCGTCCGCCCGATAATCTCGGGCGAGGTCCCGCTGGAACGCGCGAACGGCGCGCTCGCGATGGTCCGCGAAGATCGGGCGACGGGGCGGGTGGTCGTCCGGATCGCAGACGGTGCTTGACCTGACGATCCGCGGCGCGGTGCTGGTGACGCCGCGCGGACGGTTCGCCGCAGATCTTCACGTTCAGGACGGCGAGGTCGCCGCGGTGGGGCGGCTCGACGCGCAGGCCGCCCGCGTCATCGACGCGGGCGGCCTGCTGGCCTTCCCGGGCGTGGTTGACAGCCACGTCCACTTCATGGATCCCGGTGACGTGGCACGCGAGGATTTCCCGACCGGCAGCGCGGCGGCCGCCGCCGGCGGCGTGACGACCATCATCGAGCACACGCACGGCGCGCCCGTCCGCGATGCCGGAGAGCTGCGCCGCAAGGTCGCGCACCTGAGGCGCCGGTCGTTCGTCGACTTCGCCCTGGGCGCGCACGTATGGCCCGATCGCATGGGTGAGCTGTCGGCGCTGTGGGCCGCGGGCGCCGCATACCTCAAGGTGTTCACCTGCGAAACGCACGGGGTGCCGGCGGTGCTCGCCGGGGACCTGCTCCAATGCTTTCGCGCCGGCGCAGGGGTCGGCGCGACGTTTTTGGCGCACTGCGAGGACGACGCGATCACGCGGGAGCGCGAACACGCGCTGCGCGCCGCGGCCCGCACCGACTACGGCGTGATCCCCGAGTGGCGGAGCCGGGAGGCCGAGGCCGTGGCCGCCGCCGAGGTGGCCCTGATCGCACGCCTCACCGGGGCGCGGACCGTCGTCGCGCACACCAGCCATCCGCCGGTGGTCGACCTGGTGGCGCGCGAGCGGGCCCTCGGGGCGCCCGTGTGGGTGGAGAGTTGCCCGCAGTACTTCTACCTGACGGAGAACGAGGTGTTGACGCACGGACCGTTTCGCAAGTTTACGCCGCCCGCTCGGCTGCGCGATGCGGCCGATGCCGACGCGATGTGGCGGCGGCTCGCCGCCGGAGCGATCACCCACATCAGCACCGACCACGCGCCCTCCACGCGCGGCCAGAAGCTCGAGGGCGACATCTGGACGTGCCACTTCGGGCTGCCCGGCGTGGAGACCACGCTCGCGCTGCTGCTGCACGCCGCGCACGAGGGCAGGATCGCGATGGAGCGCGTGGTGGAGGTGCTGTGTGAGCAACCGGCCAGGATCTACGGGCTCTTTCCTCGCAAGGGCACGCTCGCGCCCGGGGCCGACGCCGACATCACCCTCGTCGATCCGGCCCGGTCACGCGTGCTCGCCGATGCGGACGTGTTGAGCAAGGCGGGTTGGACGCCGTACGCCGGCCGCCGCGTGGTCGGCGCGGCCGTCATGACGTTTGTGAGAGGCCGCCTCGTCGCGAGGGACGGGCGACCCGAAGGCGACCCTGGTTGGGGGAAGTGGCTGCCGGGCCCGGGCGCGACGGCCTAACCCGCTTCACCGCGTCGATGCGCGAAGCCCGGCGTTGGCGCGGGTCGACTACCGCGAACGGTCGATCCGGTTGGGCAGTTGCCGCGGGTTCATAATGATTGCGGCACCAAAGCTCTTCAAATTTAGTGCGCACGCACAACGGAGGGTGCTCGTTCGGGACTGTCGGATTAAATGCGGCATGGGCGAGAGGTGGCCGAACTGCGACGACGTGGCGGCAACCGAGGTGCCGCTCGGGCCGGAAGGCCGCGAAGCCGCTATTCTCGTGGTTCGGCTCGCCTGAAGTCGACGTCGGCCGGCGAGGAGAGCTTGCAATGAAGGACCAACTCTAGCCCGCCGCGCCGGGATCCCGCCGCGCAGCGTCGTTGCCCGCTCTGGCCACCGCCACGCGACGCCCCGTCTCGGCGGCGACGACCAGCGCGTCGCAAACGCGTGATGCGGCCAGCCCGTCGGTGAACGTCGCGCCGGCCGGCTCATCTGCGGTCCCGGTCACGCGCCGGACAAACTCGTCCCACTGGTGGACGAAGGTATGCTCCCACCCCAGGATGTGGCCCGGCGGCCACCATCGCCCCCCAAACGGGTGGTCCGGCTCGGTCACCAGCACGTCGGCCAAACCCCGCGCACGTCCGTCGCCGTGGTACACCTGCAGCTCGTTCATGCGCTCGAGGTTGAACGCGAGCGTGCCGTCCCGCCCGTTGACCTCGAAGGCGAGGAAGTTCTTGCGTCCCGGGCACATGCCGCCCGCTTCGAGCGTGCCCAGCGCGCCGCACTGAAACTCGAGCGTGGCCGCGACCGCGTCCTCCACGGTGACCGGTTCCACACCGCCGGGTGCGGGCCGCGCCGGGGTGTAGGTGCGGACGGCCGCCGTCACCGCGGTGATCGGGCCCACGAGGAAGTGCGCCAAGTCGACGACGTGCGACGCCAGGTCACCGATCACGCCGCTCCCGGCCCGCCTCTGATCGTGGCGCCAGTTGTGCGGGGCGGCGGGGTCGAGCAGGGAGTCGTCGCTGTAGCGGCCACGGAAGTGGTAGACGCGGCCCAGGGCCCCGTCGCGAACGAGGCGTCGCGCCAAGAGCACGGCCGGCACGAAGCGGTAGTTGAACCCTACCATCGACACCGCGGCGCTCTGCTCCGCGGCGCCCGCCATGCGTTCTGCCTCCGCCGCCGTCCGTGCCAGCGGCTTCTCGCAGAGCACCGCCCGGCCGGCGGCCAGTGCGGCGATGCTGGGATCGGCGTGCAGATCGTTCGGCCCCGCGTTGATCAGCACCTCGACCTCTGGGTCATCCACGATACTGCGCCAGTCGACAGTCCAGCGGGGCGCGCCGAGCCGCCGGGCCGCGGCCTCCGTGCGGGCCGCGTCGCGGCCGGCGACGACCACGAGGCGGCCGGCCCCCGGCGCGTCGGGAAACGCTTCGATGTGGCGCGCGAGCGCAAAGATATGGGCGCGCGCAATGGCCCCCGAGCCCACCACCGCGACGCCGAGCCTGCGGTGCACCGCGCGTCTTACAGGAGCGCGGCCGCGACCTTGCGGGCCGCGCGCACGATGTCGAACTCGTCGCGCTCGGTCAGAAGCGGGTGGAGATCGATGTGCAGTGCCCGGCGCAGCAGGTCGTCGGTCCGCGGGAACATGCCCTTCTCCAGCCGCGCCCGCCCCTTGTAGTGCGGGCACTCCCACGCGCAGTGCCGCTCGGCGAACATGCGGCGCTCGATGATCTGATCGAAGTGATAGTAGACGTGCTGCCCGCTGTCCCACGCGACCGTGGCCGTGACCCCCTCCGCGGTCAGCGCGGTACCGAACGCGCGGGCCAGGTCCTCGGTCGGCAGGAAGAACATCAGCGTCGCGCCCGTGTCTCCCTCCGGGTCGCTCAGGCGGCGGACCGACACCCCGGGCAGGCCCCGCATGCCGTCCAGGATCGCCGCCTTGTGCGCGCGCATCCGCTCGATGATCCAGTCCATGCGCCCGAGTTGCACCAACCCGATGGCGCCGGTAATCTCGCTCATGCGGAAGTTGATCCCGATCATGAGCCGATTGCCGAGCGGGACGGTCTCGTCGAGCTCCTCCATGCGCACCGAACCCTGGTCGTGGTAGCGCACCGCCCGCTCCCACAGCGCCGGATCGTCGGTCACGACCATGCCGCCTTCGCCCGTCGTGATGACCTTGTGGTACTGGAGGCTGTACGCGCCGATATCCCCGAGCGTGCCGAGGCGCTGGCCGCGATACCGCCCACCGACGGCCTGCGCCGCGTCCTCCACGAGGCGCAGGTGGTGCCGGGCCACGACCTCGCGGATCGGCGCCATGTCGGCGCCCGCCCCGCGCATGTGCACCGGCAGGATCGTCTTTGTGCACGGCGTGATCGCGGCCTCGAGCATCGCCGGGTCCATGGTGAGGGTGTCGTCGATGTCCACGAACACGGGCACCGCGCCGAGGTGCACCACCGCGTTGACGGTGGCCACCCAGGTGTAGGTCGGCACGATGACCTCGTCGCCGGGCCCAACGCCGAGGGCGGCGAGCGCCGTCATGAGCGCGGCGGTGCCGGAGGTCACGCCGACGGCGTGGCGCGCGCCCATCGTCTCGGCAAAGGCGCGCTCGAACTGCGCCACCTTGCGCAGCGGCCGCGGGCCGTAGTGGCGGAACAGGCTCTGGCTGTCCAGCACCTCCATCACGGCCGCCTTCTCTTCCTCGCCGATGAGCAGCCCGCCCGGGTAGCCCGGCGGCAGGGGCTCCGTGCGGACCGGTGTTCCGCCGTGGGCAGCCAGACGCTCAGCAGAGTGACGCGCCATGAGGACCTCCCGTGGTACCCCTGATCACGAGCTCATTCGGCAGGATCAGCGGCGTGGGATCGACATCGCGGCCGTGGATCAGGTCGAGGAGCCGGCGCGCCGCTTCGCGGCCCATATCCTCTTTGTGCACGCGCACTGTCGTCAAAGGCGGGCTGGTGATGGACGCCAACTCGATGTCGTCCATACCGACGACCGAAAGATCGGCCGGGATCAGGAGGCCGCGATCGCGTGCGGCGTTGATGACGCCGAGCGCCATCATGTCCGTGACCGCAAAAATCGCGCTCGGCGGGTTCGCCTGGTCGAGGAGCCGTCCGGCCGTGGCGCGCGCGCACTCTGCGTCGATCGCACAGCGCACCTCGAGGGCCGGATCGGCGGCGAGCCCGGCATCGTGCAGCGCGCGGCGGTACCCGGCGCGCGTATCCACCCCGAACGGGTACTCTACCTCTGCGCCGATAAAGCCGATGCGCCGGTGCCCAAGGGCCGCGAGGTGGCTCGTCGCGGTGTAGACGCCCCCGGCGTTGTCGTTGACGACGGCCGGTGCGATCACCTCCGGCTCGTAGTTGTCCAGAAGCACGACCGGTGTACCGACCTCCAACACCCTCCTCGCCCAATGGGCCTCGACGGCGCCGGCCAGCAGTATGCCATCGATCTCCCGGGCCCGCGCCATCTGCACGAACTGCGGCGCCTGCGCGTCGAACCGCGCCGCGGGAGTAATGAGCATCCGGAATCCCGCGTGCTCGAGCGCGCTGCCGGCGCCCGAAAGGAGCGCGCGGTAGAACAGATCGGAGAAAAAGCCGCTCATGTTCGTCCCGGGAACGATCGCGACGCAGTCTGACCGGCCGCGGCTGAGGCGCCGCGCCGCGGCGTGGGGCGCATAGTGAAGCTCGCGTGCGGCGGCCGCGACGCGCTCCTTGGTCTCAGCACTGATGCGCGCGTGACCGTTGAGCGCCTGCGACGCGGTTGGCACCGATACGCCGGCCAGGCGCGCGACATCACGCAACCGGCTCGGCATCGCGCGCGGCGGCATGTTGGCCGTGGAGATTGATTCCTTCATTATAAAGACGCCTCCAGATCACACACGCTTTATGTAATCGAAGCGGTTTGAGTTTGTCAAATCGATTTGACAAGCTTGCAGCACCCGTGTAGACTGCCGTTACAACCTCAAATCGCTATAGCGGCACCGAGCTTTCCGGCAGGCACGAACACGAGACTCCTTCTACCGTAGGGAGGTGTCCGTCATGCGGGCTAGGCCGTCGTGCAGGGTAGCGGTACTGTCGGTTGTTGTCTTGCTTGCGTTCACGGTCGCGCCACTCGCCAATGCCGCAGGCTCCCCGGTTGAGATCAAATGGATGGAATGGTGGGTCCACGAGTGGGGACCCGACAACTTCAACAACCTCATCGCCGGGTTCGAGAAAGCCAACCCCGACATCAAAATCACCGTCGTCGATACGCCGTATCCGCAGATGTCAGGCAAACTGGACGCGGCGGCGGCGGGCGGCGAAACCTACGATCTGTTCGGCGTGGAAGGAAGCTGGCTGCCCGGCCTCGACAAGCTCGGCTACGTTGAAGACCTGGACCCGTGGCTCGCAAAGAACAAAGACTTCGCGGACAACCTCCTCCCGACGGCGCGGCGCAAGATCAACGGCCGGACGCTGTCGTTCTGCCTGTACATGATCCCGTACCAGTTCGCGTACAACGTCGATCAGTTTGCCGCCGCCGGTCTCCGGCCCCCGACGAACTGGGACGAGTTCATCCAGGTCGAGAAGAAGCTGCGCAATTCCGGCGCCAACAAATACGGAATGAGCATGCCGCTCGCCGACGGAGGCTTCGCGCTGACGCGGTACTTCGGCTTCCGGCTGGCGCAGGAGGGCGGCCAGTTTCTGGACGCCAGCGGCCGGGCGGTCTTCAACTCCCCGCAGGGCGTCGCGGCGATGACGTGGTGGAAGAACTTCTACCAGATGGGGCTTGTCGTGCCCGGATCGTTCGGTGAGGATCAGGCGCGGATGCTCGAGTACATCGCGAGCGGGCAGGTGGCGAGCATCATCGACGGCCCGTTCATCTGGTCCAAGTCCAAGCAGATCGACCCGAAGATCAAGCTCGCGTACGCGCCGGCGTGGCGCGCAAAGACGGGCGGATATCTGTGGAGCTGCAGCGGCGTGGGGATGAGCGCCAAGTCGCAGAACAAGGACGCGGCGTGGAAGTTTTTGGAGTATCTGTACTCCCCCACGGTCGCGGTCACTATGACGAAGGCGATCAGCCTCCCCTGGGCGACCCACGCCGCGATGACGTCGCTCAATGGCAGCACCGACCCGATGCTCCGGTACATCCCGCAGTTTGCAAACCAGGACACGGCCGCCAACATCGTGCTCCCGGCGCTCCCCGACACAGGAACGCTGTTTGATCTGTTCAAGACGACGTTCCAAAACACCGTGAGTGGCAAGGTGCCCGTCAAGCAGGCGCTCGACGAGGCGGCGACGGCCTGGCAATCGGCCATCGCGAAGTCCAAGTAGACCTGGGGACCACCGAGCCTCCCGGGGTCGTGCCGTGAACGGCCGCCCGCGCCGTTACGCCGGGTCGGAGCGGCCGGCCGCGTCCCCCGGGGGCGCCCTGGGGCATCACTACAGCCTGCCGCTCGCGGAGACACCGGGGCTGCGGCACGCGGGCGCTGCCGCGGACGCGAGGCGCCGCCGTACCGCGGGCAGTACACGGCGGCTGCCTGGCTACGTCGCGGGGTACCTCTTCGTGGCGCCCGCGGTCTTGTATCTGGTCCTCACCGCGGTCTACCCCGTCGCGACCGTCGTGGCGATGGGCCTGCAGGACGTCACGGCCGGGCGGTGGCACTTTGTGGGCGCCGCGCACTACGCCGCGGTGCTGCGCGATCCGATTTTTTGGAACGCCGTGTGGAACACCTCGATCTTCACCGTGGCATCGGTCGTGCTGCAGCTCACCGTGGGCCTGGGGTTCGCACTGCTCCTCCATGAGACATGGTTCCATCGCGGCGTTCGCAACACGATGCGCGGCGCGCTCATCCTCCCCTGGGTGTTTTCCACCGCCGCGGCCGCGCTGATGTGGTCGCTCCTGTACGACCCGTACGGGCTGTTCAACTACCTCGCGGTCGGGGTGCTGCACTGGTCCCAGCCCATCGCCTGGCTCGGCGACGCCAGGCTGGCGCTCGGCGCGATCATCGCCGTCAACACATGGAAGAGCTATCCGTTCTACATGGTGGCGCTGCTCGGCGCCCTGCAAAACATCCTCCCCGAGCTGTACGACGCCGCCAAGGTGGACGGCGCCGGCCCGTGGCAGCGGTTTGTCTCCGTCACGCTCCCGCAGCTGCGGACGGTGCTCGTGGCGATCTCCACCGTCGACCTCATCACGACGTTCGGGCACGTGGACCTCGTGAACATGCTGACGCAGGGCGGCCCCGGGCGGGCGACCGAGACCGTCGCGTTCTACGTGTACCGGACCGCCCTCCTCGACGGGAATCTCACCAAGGGCGCGGCGACCAGCACGATCATGCTGGCGCTCCTCGTGCTCGGCACCCAGGCCTACCTTCGCGCACTGGCGCGCCGGGGGGAGCCGTCGTGGTGACCGCGCCCCCGCGCCGCCGGCTCCGCGTCATCGGCCATCACGCGTGGCTGGTAGGGCTCACCTCGCTGGCCGCGGGCGTGATCCTCGTCCCCGTGGCGTGGATGGTGAGCGCGAGCGTACGTCCAATCCGGGAAGTCCTGACGTATCCGCCGGTCTTGATCCCCAAGACGGTGTCCGGCGAATACATGGCGCGTATCCTGCACGATCCAGCGTATCAGCGCTTCTTTGCCAACAGTATCGTCCTCTCCGTCGGGGCGCTGGCGCTGTCTCTCACGCTCGGCGCCCTGGCCGGCTACGGATTCTCGCGGTTTCGCCTGCCCGGAGGGCAGGCGATGCTGCTCGGCATCCTGAGCGTGCTGATGCTGCCGCGCGTGACGCTGATCGTCCCCTACTTCCGGCTCGCGCACGTCGTCGGGCTCTACGACACCCTGCCCGGTCTGATCGTCGCCAACACGGCGTTCCTGCTGCCCATCGCCACCTGGCTGATCAAAGGGTACCTCGATTCGATCCCGCAGGAGCTGGACGAGGCCGCGATGGTGGACGGGTGCACGCGCGTGCAGAGTCTCCACAAGGTGGTCGCCCCGCTCGCCGTGCCGGGCCTCGTCGGCGTGGCCGCGTTCATCTTCATCGGCGCGTGGAACGAGTACCTCCTCGCTGTCGTGCTCACCGAGACCCCGCGGTCGCAGACGCTGACCGTGGGCCTCGCGTCCTTCTTCGGGCAGTACGTTCGGGACTGGAACGGGATCATGGCCCTGTCCACGCTGGCGAGCGTGCCGCTCGTCGCGATCTTCGTGTTCCTGCAGCGCTGGGTCGTCCAGGGCATGAGCGCCGGCGCCGTCAAATAGGGCCGGGCGGCCCACGCCGCCGAACCGGGAGGGATCCAGATGCGCATCGGGATCGCGGGGATCAGCCACGAAGCCTTGACCTTTTCGCCGGTGAGCCAGACGCTCGGGGATTTCCGTGTGCTGCGGGGCCCCGAGATCTTGGAGTACCGGGGCCTCGGCGACGCGGCGCGCGCGCTGGACATCGAGCCGGTGCCGCTGCTTGTGGCCCAGGCGCATTGTCCGTCCGGCGTGGTCGAGGAACGCGCGTATCTGGACCTCCGCGATGAGATGCTCCGGCGGCTCCACGACGCGGGGCCGCTCGACGGCGTGTGCCTCATCCTGCACGGTGCGATGCTCGTGGAGCATATCGGAAGCGGCGAGACCGACCAGGTCCGGATGGTGCGGGCCGCCGTGGGCCGCGACGTCCCCATCGCAGTGCGGCTGGATCCCCACGCAAACCTCACGGAAGAGTTCGCGAACAAGGCCGACACGTGGGCGTGTTTCCGCACGGCGCCGCACCGGGATCAGGCGGAGACGCTGCAACGCACGCTCGGGCTCCTGGCCGAATGCGTGCGCGCGGGCCGGCGGCCGCAGCCCGTGTTCATCCGGGTGCCCCTGTTGCTGCCGGGAGAACGCGCCACCACGGGCGTGGAGCCGATGCGGTCCCTCCTCGCGATGGCGCGTGAGATCGAGGCGCTGCCGGGGATCCTGAACGCGGAGGTGCTGATCGGCTTCGGCTGGGCCGACACGTGGCACGCGGGCGCCAGCGTGCTCGTGACGGCCCGGGACGAGGACCATGTGCCGGAGGCGCGCCGCCAGGCGCGGCGCCTCGCGCAGCGGATGTGGGACGAGCGCGAGCGCTTCACGTTCGATCAGGAGGTCGCGCGGTCGGCGGACGAGGCCATCGATGCGGCGCTCCGCGCCGAGGGGCAGCCGGTGTTCATCGCCGATTCCGGGGACAATCCGACGGCGGGCGCCCCGGGAGACTCCACCCACATGCTCGCGCGGCTCGTCGCGCGGCAGGTGCCGGACGCCGTGGTGGCGGGCTTCCCCGATCCGGCGGCCGCGCGCGCCTGCTTCCAGAGCGGCCTGGGAAGCACGGTCACGGTGGAGGTCGGCGGCAAGCTCGACACCGTGCACGGCGCGCCGGTGCGGATGACCGGTACGGTCGAGCATCTGCACCGCGCCACGGCGCCCGGGGACGTCAACCTCGCGACGCTGCGTGCCAACGGCGTCCGGGTACTCCTCTCCGACCGCCGCTACACGTACCATGACCCGGGCGACTTCACGAAGGCCGGCATTGACCTCCCGGCGCACAAGCTCATCGTCATCAAGCTCGGGTATCTCATGGCCCCGCTGCGCGAGATCGCGCCCCGGGAGATCCTGACGCTCACGCCGGGCTTCGCGGACATGGAGCTGACCCGCCTGCCGTACCGCTATGTCACGCGGCCCGTGTACCCGCTCGACGCCGGGATGCGGTGGCATCCGATCATCACGAACGCGGCCGGCTACGGCGAAGCATGACGCGGGCCACCGCGGATCCCCGGCGCGGGAGGGGGCCTAGTGTAGCGTCTCGTATGCGCGATGAGGGTAGACGTGTCGGGCGGGCCTGGCCGGACGTCCTGGCTCACGCCGTAGGCAGCGGGCGTTCGACGCCCGCGATACGCGCATGTGCGTGGCCTCACTCTACATGCGTTGCTGACAACCGAACAGACGGATTTGTCAGGCGTCGTGCGTGGAGCGGAGGTCAGGTCCGCCCGGCACCAACCCTTGCCGAACTAAGGCGATGACGCACCAGCACCCGGGGCGCGCGGAACGGGTGGGGCGCGTACGCTGCCGGAGCCGGATGGAGGACCGCCTGTGACGGATGAGGTGCGCTTCGAGCTGATGCGGCCATCCCAGATCGTCGCCGCGCGACGGGCCTGCCCGGTGGCCTATCTTCCGGTGGGGCCGCTCGAATGGCACGGCCCGCATCTGCCGTTGGGGACCGACGCGATGGCCGCCCACCGGGTCGCCGTCGAGGCGGCGCGGCGCGTCGGGGGCGTCGTGCTCCCCGCGTACCATCTCGGGTCCGAGACTGTGCGCGCCGCCGACGGGCCGCAGGGGCTGCGCCCCCTGGGTCTGGAGGGGCACGAACGCGTCGTGGGGATGGACTTCCCGGGGAACCCCGTGCGGAGCCTCTACATCGAGGAGGGGGCGTTTGCGGTCATCATCCGGGAGCTCGTGCGGCTGCTGAAGCAGAACGAGTACCGGCTCGTGGTGATCGTCAACGGGCACGGCGCGCCGAATCACATGCGCGCGCTCCGGCGGGTCGCCGCCGAGGAAAACGAGCCGCCGCGCGCGTGGGTCGTCTTTGAGCGCAGCGGCGCGGGCCCGCTCGCTCCCGAGCACGATCCGGGGCATGCCGGGCGCGGCGAGACGTCCGTCATGATGGTGGAGGCGCCGGCGAGCGTGGACCTGAGCGCCCTGCCGCCGGCGGGAACGCCGCTGCGCTACCGGGACTACGGCATCGTCAACGGCGCCGCGTTCGACGGCCGGCCCACGGCCGATTTCACCGTCCCGGCGGAGGCGGATCCGCGGGCGGCATCGGCGGGCGAGGGCGCGGCCCTCCTCGAGCGCAACGTCGAGCGGCTCGCCGCGCAGATGCGGCAGTACATCTCGACGTATCTGGGCGGAAGCCGGTAGTCCCCGTGGCGCGACGTCGCCAGGCCGGGAGTCTCGTGCGGCAGAGACGAGTACGAGACCCCAGTGCCCATCTCGTATGTGCGACGGGGGTAGACGCGCCGGGCGGGCCTGGCCGGACGTCCTGGCCCACGCCGTAGGCCGCGGGGCGTTCGACGCCCGCGATGCTTTCAGCTGCGTGGCATCACTTTGCTTGCGCTGAGGACGAAACGAAGGCACGGCATTGGTTAGGCGTCGGGCGCTTTGGCTCACGCCGTAGGCCTAGTAGCGCGGAGGGCAGGTACGTCCGGCACCGGCCCTTGCGGAAGTAGTGCGGTGACTCACTAGCGAACCGGTGCGCGCAGCGAGACGACCGAGAGCAGCTCGAACAGCACGTTGGCGGCCAGCATCGCGGTGAGGCCGGCGTGGTCGTACGGGGGCGCGACCTCCACGAGGTCGAACGCGACGATATCGAGTCCCGCGAGCCCGCGCAGCAGCTCGAGCGCCTGCGCGCTTGTGAGGCCGCCCACCTCCGGCGTCCCTGTGCCGGGCGCGAACGCGGGGTCCACGGCGTCGATATCGAACGACACGTATACCTTGCGCCCGGCAAGCCGCCGGACGGGCTCCAGCGCCGCGTCGGTGCCGCGCCGGTGGAGCTCCTCGGCGCGCACCACCGTCACCCCGTGCGTCTCCCCGAACGCGAAGTCCTCGGGGCCGTACACCGGGCCGCGGATGCCGAGCTGCACCGTGGCCTTGGGATCGTAGAGACCTTCCTCCAGCGCCCGCCGGAACGGCGTCCCGTGGAAGTACCGGTTGCCAAAATACTCGTCCCACATGTCCTGGTGGCTGTCGAAGTGCACGAACGCGACCGGGCCATGCGCGCGCGCGACCGCGCGCAAGATGGCGAGCGAGATGGAGTGATCGCCGCCGATGCACGCGGGCACGGCGCCGGCCGCCAGGATCGCTCCCACGGCCCGCTCGATCCGCCCGTACGTGTCCAGGATGTCCATGGGATTGGTATCGACGTCGCCGCAATCCGCGACCTTGCGGCGGGCGAACGGCGACGCCCGCAGCACCGGGTGATACGGCCGGATCAGGGCGGAATGCACGCGGATCTCCCGCGGCCCAAAGCGGGCGCCCGAGCGGTAGCTGGTGCCGCCGTCGAACGGGACCCCGACGATCGCCACGTCCAGGCCCTCTGGGTCGCGGACGTGCGGCAGCCGCATGAACGTCGGGAGTTGCGCGAAGCGCGGCGACTGAAACGCGTCGGGGGGCTCAAAGCGGGTCGTCACGGCAATCGTCCTCGTCTTTGGGTTGTCTCAGCCGGAACGGCGGGCGGCGTGCAGGCGCCGGACCCGTCGTTCGGCTCCGGTCCGAGGATTCCCTCCGGCGCCGGGCACGGGATCGCCGCGCGCCGGCCCCGAATCACACCCGCGTATGCGTCGTCTGTGCGTCTTCTGCGCGTCGAGCCCGGGACGGGATGCCCGCTATCGTGAAGCTGCCCAGGAACTCGGACGGCTCCTCGCCGCCCGCGGGATCGGCCTCGTCTACGGCGGCGCCCGTGTCGGCCTCATGGGAGCGCTGGCGGATGCCGCACTCCAGGTCGGGGGCGACGTCATCGGCGTCATCCCGCGAGCGCTCATGGACCGCGAGATCGCGCACGCGGGCCTTCGCGAGCTGCGCGTCGTGGGATCGATGCACGCGCGTAAGGCGGAGATGGCCGGGCTGGCCGACGGCTTCGTGGCGCTCCCCGGCGGATCCGGCACCCTGGACGAATTCTTCGAGATGTGGACCTGGGGACAGCTGGGGCTGCATCACAAGCCCGTGGGGTTGCTCGATGTTGGTGGCTTCTTCCGGCCGCTCCTCGCCCTGATCGATCGCATGGTCGCAGACGGGTTCCTCGACGAAGCCTACCGCCAGGCACTGATCATCGAGGACGACGCGGCGTCCCTCGTGCGCCGCCTCGACGCATACGTGCCGCCCCCGCCCAAGTGGCCCGGCGCGCCGCCGGAATCGGGCGCCTGACGGGACTCCCCGCCCCCGCCGCGGGACGCTGCCCCCGGGCCGCCACGCCCGGCGCCGGGCGGCGCCGCGGTCTAGGGGCCGGTCGCCGGGGACAGCGCCGGGCCGGCGAGCACGAGCGACGCCAGCCGCTCCAGGTCCGCGCGGCCGGAGACCTCGTAGACTGAGATCCGCTCGCACACCGCGGCCAGCGTGGACTCCACCAGCGCCGGATCGGGCGGGGCAAGGTCGTACACGCCGAGGCTCTTGACAACCTGCCCGAGCGCGGCGGGGCGCTCCGCCGCCGGGATCGTGTGAACGCTCCACCCTCGGCTGTCGAAGCTCCAGCGCAGCAGAAAGACGGCGCGCAGCATGCCTTGAAGCCGGACAGTGCCCGGCCCGTAGATGGCTTCCACGTCGACATCGTGCTTGCGTTCCAGGCGCCACAGTTGCTCGGGCGGCATCGGCCGGTAGCGGCTCACCTCGTCCGCGGGCAGCAGGCGGGTGAGCCGGGACACGCGGAGGAGCGTCCCGGGATTGACCCGCGGCTGCTTGGGGATGCCCACCATCTCCGCGCCGTCCGGCGACGGCCGCAGGAAGAGCCGATCGTTGCTCACCAGGTGATGATGCTGCTCGAGCAGCATGAGCGCGAGCGTCGACTTGCCGGCCCCGGACGACGAGGCAAACGCGATGCCCCCGGCGTCGCCGAGGATGGCGGAGGCGTGCAGCACGATGTAGCCGCGGCGCACCAGCGCCTTGGCAAGAACCATCATCACCATGTTGACGGCTTGGTTGAAGTTGGTCTCCAAGTCTCCTACGACGTAGTGGTCGGGCTCCGCCACGTAGATGACCACGCCGGTCCGGCGCTTGAGGACGACCCGAGCGTCGGCGGCGTCGTAGAACGCCTCCTTCACCCGGTCGGCGCGGGAGCGTCGCGGCACGTCCTGCATCCGGGCCTCGTCGTAGATGGGCGTCCCGCAGAACAGGAACACGTCGGCGGCGGGGTCGCCGGCGTCTGCGCCAACATAGGCGCCGAAATACCGGCGCAGACGCTCATGCACGGCCGGCGCGTTGGTGTGCACGCGCAGGGGGACCCCGGCAATCTCCAGCGCGACGGTCGCGCTAGGCCGGTACGCGCGGATGATCGATGCCAGTTCGCTCATCGGGCGTCCGTTCGCGGAGCGTGTGAACGACGTGCTCGGCGTAACGCTGTGCGGCGTCGATGCCCTGCGTGCGCCACAAGCCACCGAAGCTGCCGAACGCGCTCACCTCGTATGCGAGATAGCCGTGCGGTCCTTCCACCAGATCCACGCACGTGAACGTCAACCCGAACACGTCGGCCGCGCGGACGGCGAGCTCCCGCATCACCGGGGTGACCGGACACGCTTCGTAGTGGCCGCCGGCCGCGGTGGTCGTCAGCCAGGCGTCGCGGCGCGCCACCCGATAGTAGGCCCCGAGCACCTCCCGCGCCAAGACGACCACGCCGATATCCCGCCCGGCGTGCGGCACATACTCCTGCACGTAGAACGGCATGCGCCACTGCCGCTGCCAGCGCCGGAGCGCCAGACGGAGAGGCGCGCCGCCGGCGAGCATCAACATGCCGCTGCCCTTGGACGTGAACAGCGGCTTGACGACCGCACGCCCCCACCGCCGGATCGCCGCCGCCGCCTCCGCGACGCTCTCCGTCACGATCGTCGCGGGCAGGGGAATGCCCGCGTGGCTGAGGCGCCCCGTCATGCGGTAGCGGTCCTGAACTTCCGCGATCGCCGCAGCCGGGCTGAAGACGCGAACGCCTCGCGCTTCGAGCTGGATCAGCAGGTGCACCCGGCTCGGGGCCATCGGGTCCGTCGTGGAGCCCAACTTTTTGACGACCACGGCGTCGAGCTCGCCGAGATCGACGCCCGCGTGCCGCACCGCCCCGCTCCGCATCTCGACGACGCAGTCCGCCGCCGAAAACACGAGCGTGTCGCAGCCGCACTGCTCCAAGGCCCGCCTGAGATGCTCGGTGGACCACGCCCCCGGAATGCCGGCGACGCCGACGCGCAGCGTCACGACGCGGCCACCGTCTGCTGCATCAACGCTACGCCCCGCCGCAGCAAGACCCAGGCATGATCGGGGTCGATGACCACCCGCACCGATGTCACGCATGACCGCGCGATGCTGAGGAGCAGCCGGCGCTCGAATGCGTGGTCCCCGTGCGCGGCGCCGAACTCCCGGGCGAATCGTTCGACGACCGCGTTGATCGCGGCAACGTCCTCCCGGACCGCCGGCGTGAGGTCGGGCCGGCGCTCCATAGAGAGCGACAACACGCTCACGTCCTGGAGGTAGTCGCCGAGCCGCGAGCGATGCACGTCGATGAACTTGATCTGCCCCGTCCGCTCGTTGTAGAGTACGTTGCTGGCGTTGAAGTCGCCGTGGAGCCAGACGGAGAACGGCGGCACCAAGGTCGGCTCCACGGCCTCCGCGCGCCTCAGCAGGTCGGCGAACAATACGGAGCCGTCGGGCAGCGCGATCTGCTGCTCCAGATGGGGCCGCAGCTCGGGGTGCAACGCAAACGCCTCCGGCAGACGTCGCAGAATCTGCGCGACGTAATCGACGGTCGGGGGTGTCTGGACGAGCGTGCTGTCCCACACCCGGCGCACAGCCGCGAGCACTCGCTCGGTCGCGAGCAGTTTGGCGTGGCGCGGAGCGTCGGACAGATACAGCTCCGAGAGGAGCGCGCTGTCGACGAACTCGCGCAGCAGCGCCTGCCGGTCCCCCACCGTGACCGATCCTAGAATGCGGGGCGTGAGCCCGCCGGCGATCTGCTCCCACGCCCGGAGCTTTTCGGTCTCCTCCTGGATCTTGCGCCGGGTCCCTTCCTTATAGACGACGTCGCCCTCGCGCCCGGAGATCCGCGCCACCACCGCGCCGCTCACCCCATCCCAGTACGGGCGAAACTCCACGTCGCCCGGTGTGCCCTCGGGGAGCAGCAGGTCGAGTTGCTGATACTGTGAAAACTTCAAGCGACGCCGGGTCAGGAGGAAGATGACCTGCTCGCCGATATTGAGCACGTAGTCGGCCACTTTCTCCAGATATTTCATGACGGCGAGGCAGTGCAGCACGTACGGGACGGCGACGGGGTCGGTTTGGATGCGCTGGCGCGCCTCGCCGAGGTAGCGGACGTAGTGCGCGTCCAGTTCCGACTCGCGCAGGCACGCGCGGCGGGCCATTTCGAGGTCGCGCGCGTTGAACGCCTCGACCACCTCGGTCACGGCGGTCACCGCGCACCGCTCGAGCTCATCAATGGTAAACTCGATGCGGGGAATCCCTTCGCGGACCAGTAGCCGGACGCGCTTCGCGATGTGCGTCCCCGCGTCGCCGATCCGCTCGAGATTGAGTGCGATCTTGACGGTGGCGCGGACCGTGCGGAGCCCGTCCGCGGACAAGCCGCCCGTGGCGGCGAGGGCGAAGCAGCGTTCCTCGAGTTCCAGGTTGAGATTGTCGACCGCGTCGTCGCGCTCGATGATCTCCTCGGCCAGCGCGAGGTCGCGACAAGCGTAGCACCGCAACGCCCGTTCGAGCTGGTCGAGCGCGAGCTGCCCAAGTTTGGTGACCTCGCCCGGCAGGCCGGTCAGCAGGGCGTCGGCGGCCATGATGGCCTTCCCGCGCGTACCCGGCCGTCTCCGGCCGGGTACGCGCGGCGTCCGGCCGGTCCACGGGTGGTGCGTCTCGGGAGAATGCGCAGGACCGTGAACGCTTACTGGTGTGTCGTTGTGCCCGCGGGCTGCCGGCCCCCTTCTTCCCGGGGATCGACGGTAATCTCGAGGGCCTCCGCCGCCGACGCGTACTCCGGCTTCCACGAGAGCTCCATGGCGATGCTGCCCGCGGACTTCTCCGGCTTGCCCTCGGCTTCGATCTCGAATGCGAGCATCGCGGTAGGCTCGAGCCGGACGGCGCGCTCCCCGGCGGTCAGGCCGATCACGCCACGCCGCAGCCCGTCCGCGATCCTCACGAGGTAATCCGCGACCTGGGACGCCTCGAGCGTGGCCGAAAACTCGAACTTGCCACCCTTGTCCTCGTGCTTGGCCATGTCCTCCCCCCTTTCGGGCTTCGACGCCGGCGATCAGGACGAGGTTGTGACGCTCAGCGGGACGCGCCAGTGGAGCCCGATGTGCATGGACCCCTCGGTGCCGTCTTCCTCGGCGCGAATCTCCAGGCGAATCACCTGTCCGAGGTGATAGGCGTGCCGTTCCTCGCTCGAGCGGATGATGAGCGTACCGTGCATCAATCCCAATGAGAGTTGAGTCATCAATTCCGCGGCTTCCGCGCAGGGCATCGCGGCCGTCACCTTGAGCGGTCTCGCCATGCGGTCACTCTCCCGGATGCGTCGTGGGGCTCGGGCGCCCCCGTCCTCGCTTAACGCGCCGGTGCGCCCCTTCCTCCGAGCCGGCGGGCCGCCGCAGGGGGCCGCTCCCTCGCATTGTGCTATCGCGCCTGACCGGCCACCTCCGAGAGGCCCGCAACGGCGCGGCTGGATGAACGGGCATGCGCCCCCGGAAGAGCGGCGCGCGCTCGCTGCGTTTTTGCGATCCGCTTGTACGCGCCGCTGATCTGAACGGCCAGCGGCCCGTACGGCTGGCTCGCGACGGATGCGAGGCCGTCGCGAATCGCGGACGCCACGGACGCCTGCGTGATCTCGCCGATCGGCAACACCGTCGCCTTGATCCCCACCTGGGCCCAGAAGTGCGCATCGCTGCCGCCCATGATAGGAAGGCCGAGTCGCGTCGCTTCGGCGCTCACTCGATCGTCCATCGTGAAGTCCTTGCCGTTGAACTCGAGCGCGTCGAGCGCCGCCAGCCGGGGCAGGCCGACTTTCGCCAGCTCCTTGCCCGGCCGGAACATGTGGGCCCCGGCCACGAACCCGCCAACCCGCCGCACCGCGGCGATCGCTTCGTCGAACGGGGGCCGGTAGCCGCCCGTGGGCGGCTCGGCGAGCGCGGCGTCGAGCGCCTGAAGCTGCCTCACGGTGCCCAGCACGATGAGGTCGCAACCCTCCAGGATGCTGAGCTCGGCACCGCTGAGGAGCCGGAACCCATCGGGCCCCTCATAGACGCCGTCCGCATCCCTGTAGCGAAACTCGCGGCGGAGCGCTTCGTGGATGCCCCAGTAGTCCACGGCATGCAAGTGCTCCACCAGGGCGACGCCGTCGAGCCCCAGGCGCTTGGACCGCGCGATGAATTGCCACACCGCGCGAGGAGCGAACGGAAAGGTCTTCGAGAGCTTCGCATGCGTATGCAGGTCGATCCGCTTCATCGTGGCGTCTCCCCCGGCGATGCTACGAGTGTGCGGCGTCCGTCCCGACTGGAGCACAGGTACGTTTTGGGCCGAATTCGTTGCCGTCCACACGAGCGTTCTCATGCCTCCGGGTCAACTCTATCCACCGTTGTTTAACCTCGCAAGATGCGAATCAAAACCGAAGGCAAAGAAACTGTTAACGCAAGGTTATGAATCGTGATGTGATGGGGCGCGCGATCTATCCGTTATCTATCCTTCGGGCGTCCAGACGACGACCAGCGCCTCCGGCATGCCGCTCCGAGTTCGCAGCCAGTCATGGACCACCGACGGCCAGGTCCGGTCGAGCTCGCTCATCAGCTTTCCCACCTGATAGACATCGCCCCAGCGGCCCTTGACCCGGATGTGGCCGTGGGGCTTCAGCTTTTGACTGGTCGAAAACCACTCCCGAACGGCGTCCGGCGCGCTGATGGTCGAGTTCGCGGCATAGTAGAACATGAACGCTGTCCGAGAAGGAATCGTCGTGGCCATCCCTACTCCCCCGGCGGCACGGCCTCACTGCCCGTTGTGCCCAGGGGAGCGGGCGGCTAGTCGTGCGCGTCGAGGGCCCGGCCGGAGGACCGTCTGTGTTCTTGGCGAGATCAGCCGCCGCGCGTCACGGGCCGCAAGAAGGTCCGCTCCTCGGCCAGGATCAGCCGCTGCTCCTCCGCGGACCGGAAGTTCGCGACGCCGTCCGGGTCGCGCTTGAGCCGCTCGCGGTACGCCTCGTAGGCCGCCAGGCTCTCGAACGAGATCAGCCCGTAGGCGATGTTGTTGGTGCCTTCGTGCGGCATCCAGTAACCCACGAGCGTGCCGCCGCACGCCGGGATGATGGTGAGCCAGCGCCTCGCGTATTCCTCAAACGCGCTCCGCTTGAACGGGTCCAGCCGGTAACGGATGAACACGGTGATCGCCATCGGCGCGCCTCCCTCATCGGTATCACGCTGGTCACTATACCTTGCAGACAGTTCAGCCGGCCGTGAATCGTGCCCGGCCTCGGCGGCCGCGAAGACAGACGGCTGCGGATCCGCCCGCCGGCGCCGGCGCGTCACCGGACTCGCGCCGGCCGGGAGGGAAACCGCGGCCGGTCAAAGTACCCTAAGCGCGGGCCGGGGCGTGCCGTGAGCTGCGCGCGCGGCTACGGGGAGGCGACTGCGTGGTGAGATCCTGGCGACGGCGCGCGCCGAGCTCGGACCCGTCGCCGTCATCGCCGAGCTGAACTTCGTTCGTCTCGTGCCGAAGACGCGCAGCGGCAAGATCATGCGCCGGGTGCTCCGCGCCATCGTCCTGGGACGCGATCCCGGCGACGTCTCGACGATCGAGGACGAGGGATCGATCGAGGAAGCGCGCGATGCCTGGCGCCACCTCAAAGCCGAGATCGGCCGCGGATAGCGTTTGGGTATGTGCTAAACTTTGCACGGGTGCCACGCTCGTCACCTCACCGGATGACGGCACTTCGGCCCACGGAGGAATGGATGCGGCTGTTCATCACGCGCGGGGCTGCGCCACGATGACCCCGGGCACCTCGCCCTGCGACGGCACCTCGATCAACCTGAGCTTCGTGCAGCTCGGCGCATGGAAGATGGTCGTGTTGGGCATCGTGCAGGGCATCACGGAACTTCTCCCCATCAGCAGCACGGCGCACCTGCGGATCGTGCCGGCGCTGTTCGGGTGGCCGGATCCGGGGGCCGCGTTTTCCGCCGCGATGCAGCTTGCGAGCCTGCTCGCGGTCGTGGCGTTTTTTGGACGGGACATCGTGGCGATCTCCGGGGAAGCGCTCGCCGCGCTCCGGCGCGGCGAGCCGCGGGACCACTCGCTGCGCATCGCGGCCGGCATCATCATCGGGACGATCCCGATCGGCATCGCCGGGCTGGCGCTGCGCAAGACGCTGAATGCCTGCAATTCGCCGCTTCGCGGCCTGGCCGTCGTGGCCTGGGCGTGCGTGCTGATGGGTGCGTTGCTCGCCATGGCCGAGCTCTACGGCCAGCCGCGATCGGAAGGGAAGCGGGGGTGGAACCGGCTCACGCTGCGGGATTGTGTGTACGTCGGGATTGCGCAGGCGTTTGCGCTCATCCCGGGCGTGTCACGGTCGGGCTCGACGTTGACGGCGGGCCTGGGACTCGGCATGGAGCGTCCCACGGCCGCCCGGTTTTCGTTTCTGCTCGGCGTCCCGGCGATCGTGCTGGCGGGGCTGTTCGAGCTGTGGACGCTGCGCAAGGCTGGGCTGAGCGGGCACGGGTGGGTGCTGCTCGCCATCGGCGTGCTCTCCGGCAGCGCGGCGTCCTACGCCGCGATCTGGGGACTCCTGCGGTATCTCGAGCGGCACACGAGCTGGGTGTTTGCCTGGTACCGGGTCATCCTCGGCGCCGCCCTGCTCGTCGGCGCGAGCGCGGGCTGGTTTCGGTAGCGCGGACCGCGGCGCTGCCGTGAGCGGCCGGCGCCGGCCTCACACGTTGAGTTCCCGCAGCGTGCCTGTGACCATGTAGATCACGCGCTCGGCGATATTCGTGGTGTGGTCCGCCATGCGCTCCAACGCCTGCGCCACCATGAGCAGATGCGTCGCCCGCTGGATGCTCTTGGGGTCCTCGATCATATAGGTGAGCAGTTCCCGGAACACCTGACTGTAGAGGTGATCCACGGCGTCGTCGGCCGCGGCCATGCGTTCGGCGAGCGTCGTGTCGCGGCGCACGAACGCGTCGAGCCCATCCCGAAGCATCTCGCGCATCAAATCCGCCATGCGCGGGATGTCGATGAGCGGTTTGATCGGCGGCTCCGGCGCCATCCGGCGGACGGTGCGCGCGATGTCCTCGGCATGGTCGCCGATGCGCTCGAGGTCGATGGTCATTGCCCAGATCGCGGCAATGGTGCGCAGGTCCTTCGCCATGGGCTGCTGCGTCGCCATGAGCTGCATGCAGCGGTTCTCGAGCTCGAGGTGCAGCTGATCGACGGCGTTGTCTGACGTGATGATCTCCTGGGCCAGCTCGACGCTGCGCGAGCGCAACGCATCGATGGACCGGCGCACCTGATCCTCGACCAGCGTTCCGAGGCGGATGAGATCGTCGCTGAGTTGCCGGAGATCGCGATCGAAGGCGTCCCGCGTCGGCATCCAATTGCGTTCGCCGAACAGGCGGCGTTTCCTTCGGATGAACGATGGGGTCAACGGCCTGGGGCTGGGATGCACGACGGGGCCCCTGCCCCCACCTCATTCCCGGCGAGGATCAGATATAAACGCCGCCCCGGAGGCTCGCCCGGGGCTTAGGGCTGAGGCCCGCTGTGGCCGCGGCCGGGCGGCGACGGCCTGCGCTAGCCGAACCGGCCGGTAATGTAGTCCTCCGTGCGGCGGTCGCGCGGCCGCGTAAAGATCTCCGAGGTGGGCCCCGCCTCGACGAGTTCCCCCGCGAGCATGAACGCGGTGACGTCCGAGGCCCGGGCCGCCTGCTGCATGTTGTGCGTCACGATCACGACCGTGAGCGTCTCCCGCAGCGTTCGCGCGAGCTCCTCGATCTTCAAGGTCGAAACAGGGTCGAGCGCGGACGCCGGCTCGTCCATCAGCAGCACTTCGGGTTCGACGGCCAGGGCCCGGGCGATGCACAGCCGCTGCTGCTGGCCCCCGGACAGGCTGGTCCCCGGTTTGCCGAGCGAATCCTTGACCTCGTCCCAGAGCGCGGCGTGCCGGAGGCTTCGTTCGGCCACCTCCGTGAGCCGCCGCCGGTCGCGCACGCCGGCGAGCCGCAACCCCGCCACGACGTTCTCGTAGATCGACATCGTGGGAAACGGGTTCGGCCGCTGAAACACCATCCCTATCTTGCGCCGCACCGCCACCGGATCCACCGCGTCTCCGTAGATGTCCTCGCCGTCGAGGAGCACGCTGCCGGTCATGCTCGCTCCCGGCACAACCTCGTGCATGCGGTTCAGGCAACGGAGAAACGTGGACTTACCACACCCGGAGGGTCCGATGATCGCGGTGATGCGATTCGTCGGGATGCTCATCGAGAGGCCCTTGACGGCGTGCGTCGGGCCAAAGTACGCGTGCAGGTCGCGGACCGTCACCCGCTCCGCGGAGACGCCCTCGACAGCCCGCGCGCCGGCCAGCCCCGCGAGCGCGCCTTCCACGATTGCGCTGGGCACGTCCATTCGATCTACCTCCCTCTTCCGAACCGCCGGCGGCCGGCGGTCCTGGCCGCCACGTTGAGCACCAGCGTCAGCGTCATGAGCACAAGCGCCGCGGCCCACGCCTGGCGGTGCCAGTCATCGTACGGCGCGATCGCGTAGTTGTACAACTGCACGGTCATTGTGGAGATGGGCTGATCGAACCGCAGCGACCAATACGGGTTGTTGAACGCGGTGAACAGGAGCGGTGCCGTCTCCCCGAGCACACGGGCCACCGCCAGCATGATGCCGGTGAGCACGCCCGCCGTCGCGGTCCGAAGCGTGATCCGCAGCATGGTCACCCACCACGGGATCCCGAGCGCGTACGACGCCTCGCGGAGCGACGCGGGCACGAGCCGCACCATCTCCTCGGTCGTGCGTATTACGAGCGGAATCATCATGACCCCGAGCGCGACCCCGCCGGCAAACCCGGAGAAGTGCCGCGTCGGCACGACGATCAGCGCATAGATGAAGACGCCGATCACGATGCTCGGGATGCCGTTGAGGACATCCGCGGTGAACCGCACCCACCACCCGAACCGCCCGCCGCCCACTTCCGACAAGTACAGCCCGCCCAGAATGCCGATCGGGATGCCGATGCACGAGGCCAGCGCCACCACGAGGAGCGTCCCCGTGATCGCGTTCGCCATGCCGCCGCCCGGCTCGCCGACCGGCGCCGGCAGGTGCGTGAAAAACTGCCACGTGACCGATGAGGCGCCCTGCAGCGTCACGTACCCGAGGACGCTCGCGAGCGGGGCGATGGCCACGAGCAGGGCGCCCAGACATGTCCAGGTCATGACACGATCGGTCAGACGCCGGCGGCGGACATCGACGGGAACCAGCGCCACGCTCACGGCGCCATCACCGATGATGTGACCCGCGACACGAGCCAGCGCGCCGCGGCGTTGACGAGCAGGGAAATGGCGAACAGGACCAGCGCCATCTCGATCAGCGCCGACAGGTACAGGCTCGATGACGCTTCGGAGAATTCATTCGCCAGGGCCGCGGCGATCGTGTATCCCGGCTGGAACAGCGACGCGACGATCTGCGGGCGGTTGCCGATCACCATCGTCACCGCCATCGTCTCGCCAAGCGCGCGGCCCAGCCCGAGGATGACTGCGCCGATGATGCCGGCGCGCCCGTACGGGAGCACCGCGCCGCGAATCATCTCCCACCGGGTCGCGCCGAGCGCGTACATCGCCTCGCGCTGATCCTGCGGAACCGCGTGCATCACGTCGCGGGCCACCGACGAGATGATCGGGATGACCATGATCGCCAGGATGATCCCCGCCGCGAGCATCCCGATACCGTAGGCCGGCCCGCTGAACAACGGCGTCCAGCCGAGCGCTTGCCCGAGGGCCGGCTCGATGCTGCCCCGCACCCACGGGATGAGCACGAAGATGCCCCACAGGCCGAGGATCACGCTCGGGATCGCCGCGAGCAGCTCGATGATGAACGACAACACGACGGCCGATCCCCAGGTCGACATCTCGGCGAGGTAAATCGCGACCCCGAGGCTGATCGGCACACCGATGAGCAACGCCAGCGCCGACGTCACGAGCGTCCCGTAGATGAACGGCAGCGCGCCAAACGTATCGTGGACCGGGTCCCATTTCGACGTCCAGAGAAACGAGGGCCCGAACTTTTGCAGCGACGGGCCCGACGCCATGACGAGTGAAAAGCCGATGCCGAACACGATGACGATGACCAGGAGCGCAAACGCGCCGAGCACCACGCGAAACGCATCGTCGGCGCCCCGCGATCTCCGGCGCTCGGCAGCCGCAAGCGACGGCCCTCCCGGCGGGCCGCCTACCATCGACCTCGCGGTGTGGTCATGCAGCATACGATCCCCTCACGGCGCTTTCTCGGGCGCGCGGCAGAGATTGGCGGTCACAACGCGGTAACTCCCATTCACCACGATACGATCCGGCCATTAATCGGCCGTGAGGCCAATGTTAAAACTCAATTAAGGGAACGTTAACGCTCTAGAAGCCGACGACGCGGACAAAGATGATCGCGGCGCCCACGACCGCGGCGAGGCATATGAGCACGATGAGCGCGGCCTTGACATCCGGCGTCATGGACGCCATCCACATGATAGGGGCATCCTCGCTGTCATGCACGACGATGTCGGGCAGATCGGCGTTGACGCGCATCGCATGTCCTCCCACGGTCCAGCTCCGGCGCGAATCATCCGCACCGCGTCTCCCGCACCTGCGACGATGGCTCAACCATCGGAAACAAGACGCGGCGACGCCAGCGTATGCGCAGCACTTCGTCACGCGCGGGCGCGGCCTGGGTGCGGCGCAGCGCGGCTCGGATGCGGGCCAGCACCTCGCGGACGCTGAACGGCTTGGTGACGTAATCGTCGGCGCCGAGGTCGAGCCCCACGATCCGATCGGGCTCGTCGGCCCTCGCCGTGATCATCAAGATCGGGACGCGGGACTCCTGCCGAAGGATCCGGCAGACCTCGAAGCCGCTCATCCCCGGCAGCATCACATCGAGCAGCACGAGATCCGGGGTGTCGTCCTCGCGAGGTCGAGCGCCTGGCTGCCGTCGGCGGCTTCGAGCACCTCGTATCCCTCGCGCTCCAGGGCGTAGCCGAGCGACTCGACGATCGCGTGCTCGTCATCGACCAGCAGGATCCGCTGTTTCATCGAGACACCTCCTGGCGTTAACGCTACCTCGGCATCGTTAACCATCGGTGATCGATGCGTTAAGGGAACCTTAAGGACGCCGGATCACGTCGGACCCGGCGCGAGGCCGGTCCGTCGCACCCGGCGAGACTTAACGCTGCGCTAACATGAGCCGCACGGTGTCTTAACAATGCCCGGGTACGATGTAACGGGCGTCATCCGAAAAGAGGCTGTGTTTGGACGGCGTTTGTACGGCCCGGATGGCGCAGAGACATTACCGGAAGGAGGCGATGCAACGAAGTGAGGGCATATTTAGGATCCGGACTCCGGAACTCGCATCGGCTGATCGCGGCGGCCGTGGTGGCGTGCGTGGCGGGAGGTCTGAGCGCTGCGCCGCCGACCTCGGCGCAGCAGGCGGTCACCATCACCGGCGCCGGCTCGACGTTCGACTATCCGCTCTTCTCCAAGATGTTCTCCGAGTACCACCGCCTGCACCCGAACGTACAGGTGAACTACCAATCGATCGGCAGTGGAGGTGGGCAGCAACAGCTCTTCGCGGGCACCGTCAACTTCGGTGCTTCGGACGCGCCCCTCAGCGACGATCAGCTCAAGCAACACTCCACCATCGTGCACATCCCGATCACGCTCGGGGCCGTCTCGGTCGGCTACAACCTGCCGGGCGTACCGACCGGATTGCGCCTGACGGGCGATGTGATCGCGCGCATCTACATGGGGCAGATCACGTCGTGGTCGGATCCGGCCATCACGAGCCTGAACCCCAACATGAAGGTCCCCAACGTGCCGATCGCCGTCGTACACCGCTCGGATGGCAGCGGCACCTCGTTTATCTTCACGTCGTACCTCTCGGCGATAGACGCGGCGTGGAAGAGCAAGGTCGGGGCCGCCGCGGCCGTGGACTGGCCGACCGGCGTGGGCGCAAAGGGCAGTGAGGGCGTCTCCGGTCAAGTCAAGCAGACGCCCGGCGGGATCGGGTACTTCGAGATGGCCTACTCCATCGAGAACAAGATCCCGATGGCCACGCTGCGAAACGCCGCGGGCCGGTGGGTCGGGCCGAGCGTGCCGGGTGCCTCCGCCGGCGCGGCGCAAGCGGCGGCGCACATGCCCCCGGATCTCCGGTCGGTTTGGGTGAACGCCCCTGGACCGCAGAGCTACCCGATCGCGGGCTTCAGCTGGATCCTGGTGGACAACACGCGCGTTTCGCAGCCGCTCATCGACCTCATGACCTGGATGATCCACGACGGCCAAAAGGTCGCGACGCCGCTGTACTACGGCCCGCTGCCGCCGCAGGTCGTCCAGCTCGACGAGCAAAAGATCAAGGCGCTGTCACCGAAGTAGCAGCACCCGTCCGTTCGCGGACGTCCCGCGGCCCGCATCAAGGGACGTTCGCGCACGCCGAGGCCGCCCCAACTCCCCCGGGGCGGCCTTGGTGTGTTCGGGTGAATGGTGAGTCGGCGAGTATCGCGGGGCCCCGCGGCCGGGGCCCGCAACGGGAATGTCCTCCCCGGCGCCGAACTCTAGGCCACGCACACGAACATACCTCCGGGGAGCGACATGGATCCGATCATCGACCGGCTGGCCCGACTTGCGCCGTCCACCCTCGGCCACTTCGTCGACGAGGGATTTCTGGACATCGCGATCCGGCCGGTGTTCCGGCCCGTCAAGTTCGCCGGCCGGGCCCTTCCCGTGGAAGCGCCGCCCCGCGACAACGCCATTTACCGGAGGGCGCTCAGCGCCGCGCGGCCGGGTGACGTCCTCGTCATCGCGCGCGGGGGCGACTTCCGGCACGCGTCGTTCGGGGGCGGGATGGCGCTCGCCGCCAAGAATCGCGGCGTCGCCGGCGTCGTGGTGGACGGCCCGGCGACCGACCGCGCCGAGCTGATCGAGTTCGGTCTTCCCGTGTTCTGCCGCGGCCTGTCGGCGCTCACGACCCGGCGCCTCGATCTCGGCGGCTCGGTCGGCGAGCCCATCGTGTGCGGCGGGGTGCGGGTGGCCGCCGGTGATTACGTGCTCGCGGACGACGACGGGGTGCTCGTGATCCCGGCGTCCGACGTCGAGGCGATCGTCGAGCGCGGGGAAGCCGCCGCGCGGCGCGAACAGGAGACGCTCGCCCTGCTCAAGGCGGGCAGGACGTTCGAGGAGATCGACGCCATGCGGAGGGGGACATGATGCGCATCCTGGCGGCGTTGGTCGCCGCCGTCGTTCTCACCGGGCTCGGCGCGGCATCCTGGGCCGCCGGCGCGGCCGACCAGCCCAAGCGCGGTGGCACGCTGATCTACGGCCTATCCACGGAGCCGCCGGACCTCGACCCGCACGTCAATTCCGGCGCGAGCGCCGGGACCGTCAAGATGGCGGTCTACCAGGGGCTCGTCCGCTACGGGCACGGCGGGAGCATCGAGCCGGCGCTGGCCGAGCACTGGGGGCTCGTGGGGCAGACGCAGTACGTGTTCCACCTCCGTCCCGGCGTCAAGTTCCACAACGGCGACCCGCTGACCGCATCCGATGTCAAGTTTTCGCTGGACCGCATCCTCGATCCGCGGACCGGCTCGGCGCTGCGCAGCAGCCTGCGCGCCGTGAAGCGCGTCGAGGTCATGGACCCGATGACGGTCAAGATCGTGCTGAGCCAGCCGTTCGCGCCGCTGCTTGCCTACCTCGCGCAACCCTACGGGGCCATCGTGGACGCCAAGTTCGTCCAGGGCGGCGCGAACCTGCGCTCCACCATGATGGGCACGGGGCCTTTCAAGTTCGTCTCGTGGGAGCCCGGCCAGCGCGTCCGGCTGGTGCGCAACGAGGCGTATTGGGAGCCCGGCAAGCCGTACCTCGACGCGATCAACTTCGTGCCGCTCGCCGATGCGCAAACACGGCTCACCGCGCTGCGCGCCGGGGACATCATGCTGATGGACTTCGTGCCCCAGGAACAGATGAACGCGATCGCACGGGATTCGCAGTTGCGGCTCTACGCGGACGTGGGCATCTTTATGTGCATCATCTTCAACCCGCAGCGGAAGCCGTACGACGACGTGCGCGTGCGCCAGGCGATCGCGTACGCGATCGACCGGGACGCCGTCGTCAAGACGATATTCGACGGCCGGGGCACGCCGATCACCGGGGACGTCATCCCGGCGAGCTGGTGGGCGCACGACCGCAACGCCGACGGCATGTACACATACCGGCCCGACAAAGCGCGTCAACTGCTCCGCGAGGCCGGCTATGGAGACGGTCTCCGAATCACCATCATGGCGCCCATCACCTACAGCCTCCACACGCGCACCGCGCAGGTCCTCCAGGCCCAGCTGGCCAAGGTCGGCATCCAGGCGCAGCTCGATCTCCCCGAGTGGGCGGTCGTGCTGAACCGCCATAACCAAGGCGACTTCGCCATCGAGGTGCGCGGTCTGTCGGCGTCGGTGAACGATCCCGACTTCCTGTCCCTCTTCTACGAATCGGACAGCCCGTACTACCCGAAGCAGGTGGGGTTCAAGGACGCGCAGCTGGACCAGTGGCTCGACGAGGCGCGTGTGGTCGGAAACCAGGCCATCCGCAAGCAGCTGTACGCGAAGATCGAGGAACGGGCGCTCACGCTCGCGCCGTGGGTGTACATCGCGTGGGGCGATCAGGGGGAGGCCGCGCGCGCGTACGTCCGAGGCTACGATCACTACCCGGGGCCCCTCGGGACATATTCGGGCTACTCGCTCTCGTCGACGTGGCTCGCGAAATAGATCTCGCCGGATGCCCCGCGTGGCGATGGGCGCGTACGTCCTGCGCCGCCTGATCGCCGCCGCCGCGATGACGGCGGCGATCGCCACGGCGGTGTTCTTGCTGCTGCGGGCCGTGCCCGGCGACGTGGTCGTGGTCATGCTGGGCGAGAACGCCGCGTCCCCGGACAAGATCGCCGCGATGCGGCACGCGCTCGGCCTGGACCGCCCGCTCCTGGAGCAATACACCGTCTGGTTGGCGCATTTGGCGCGCGGCGACTTCGGCACGTCGATCCTGTCCGGGCGCTCGATCGGCGCCGAGCTCGCCGTGCGCGTGCCCCGCTCGCTGGAGTTGGGCGTGTTCGCGCTGGCGGCCGCCGTGCTGCTCGGCATCCCCCTCGGCACTCTCGCGGCCCGGCGCGCCGGCCGGCCGCTGGACCTCGCGATTACGGGGGTGTCCGTACTGGGCCTGACGTTTCCGTCGTTCGTGGTCGGCAGCGTGTTCGTCCTGGTGTTCGGGCTCGTGCTGCATTGGTTCCCCGCCACGGGGTACGTCGCGTTCTCGGACGATCCGCTCGGGCACGTGCGCCACCTCGTGCTCCCCGCGCTCACGCTCGCGCTGACGTTTGCGCCGGTCGTCCTGCGCATGACCCGCGCCGGCATGCTGGAAACGCTGTCGCAGGACTTTGTGCGCACGGCGCGGGCCAAGGGACTGGCGGAACGGGCGGTGATGGTGCGGCACGTGCTGCGTAACTCGCTGATCCCCGTGATTACTGTGCTCGGATTGCAGGCCGGAGAGCTGATCGGCCGGATCGTGCTGATCGAGTACATCTTCAACTGGCCCGGCGTCTCCAGCCTGCTCCTCACCGGCGCCTTCGAGCGCGACTACCCGCTGGTCCAGGCCGTCGTGGTGGTCGTCGCCGCGGCGTTTGTGTTGATCAACCTGCTCGTCGACCTCACGTACATGCTGGTCGACCCACGGATCCGGCTGGCATGAGCGCAATCCGCCTCAACGCCCGGATCGGGCTCGCGGGCAGCGCGCTCGCGCTCCTCGCCGCCGCGGCCGTGCTGGCGCCGCTGCTCGCGCCCGCCGGCCCGCTCGAGATGGGCCCCGCGCTCCTCGCCGGGCCCTCGCCGGCGCACCCGCTCGGCACGGACTCCCTGGGACGGGACACGCTCGCGCGCCTGCTGTTCGGCGCGCGCGTGTCGCTGATCGTCGCGGTGGGCTCCGTGGCGATCGCGTCGACGGGCGGCACGATCCTGGGCGTCGCCGGCGCAACCTGTCGCGGCGCAGTGGAGTGGACGGCGATGCGCGCCATGGATCTCATCCTGGCATTTCCGCCGATCCTGCTGGCCATCGCCGCGGTCACGTTCCTGGGCCAGGGACTTGCGAAGCTCGCCGCGATCATCGGCATTCTGTACCTGCCGACGTTCGCGCGGCTCGCCTACGGCGGCGCGCTCGGGGTGGCCGGCCGTGAATACGTGGAGGCCGCCCGCGCCCTCGGCGCATCCACGTGGCAGCAGATGGCGCGGCACGTCCTCCCGAACATCGCGGGCCCGCTCATCGTCCAGTGCTCGCTGTCCGCCGGGTTTGCGCTCCTCGTCGAGTCGGGGCTCAGCTTTCTCGGCCTCGGGATTCTCCCGCCGGCGCCGACGTGGGGGCGCATGGTCAGCGAGAGCCGGAACTACATGCAGCAGGAGCCGATGCTGCTGCTCTGGCCATCCCTCGCGATCGCGGCGGCCATCGGCGCGTTCAACATGCTCGGGGACGGCCTGCGCGACGCCCTCGATCCGCGCACCGCGGGCGGTCTTCGCCGGCCTCGCGCCGGCGGGGCGGCGGAACCGCGGGCCCGGGTCTTGCCGACGTCGACGACGTTGTCCGGCGGGCGCGGCTGACCGTCGAGCGCGCCCGCTACGCCACTGTGCGAGGAGGGGACAGATGCTCACGGGCACACGCGTATACCGGGAGGAGTTGTCGCCGATCACCTTTCTCGAGCGCGCCGGCGCCGTGTACGGGGACCGCGTTGCGGTCATCGACGGCGCGCAGCGATTCAGCTACCGTGCCTGGCGGGGCCGGGCGCGCCGGCTGGCGTCCGCCCTGCGCCGGGCCGGTCTCGGCAAGGACGACCGCGTCGCGTTTCTCGCCCTGAATTCGGAGCCGCTCCTGCTCGCGCACTTCGGCGTGCCGCAGGCGGGCGGCGTCCTGGTGGCGATCAATACGAGGCTCACCGCCGGCGACGTGCAGTACATCGTCGAGCACTCCGGCGCAACGCTGCTCTGCTACTCTCCCGAACTCGCCGCCCAGACCGCGGCCGTCCCGGCCGCGGTGCGCCGCCTCGAGCTCGGCCCCGCGTTCGAGCGCTTTCTGGAGGGCGGCAGCGACGATCCCGTCGAGCCGTGGAGCGAGGACGAGGAGGACGTGCTGGCGATCGACTACACCTCGGGCACGACGGGCCGGCCAAAGGGCGTCATGTACACGCACCGCGGCGCGTACCTGAACGCGCTCGCGATGATGATCGAGCACAAGATCGACCGGGCGTCCACGTATCTGTGGACGCTGCCGATGTTTCACTGCAACGGCTGGACGTTCCCCTGGGGCCTGCCGGCCGTCGGCGCGGCGAGCGTGTGCATCCCGCGCATCGAGCCGGTGGAGATCTGGCGGCTCTTCGAGGAGGACGGGATCACCCATTTTTGCGCGGCGCCGACCGTGCTCACGATGCTGGCCAACCACCCCGCCGCGCATCCCCTGGCACGGTCCATCCGCGTCATGACCGCCGGGGCCCCGCCGTCGCCGACGATCATCGCGCGCATGGGCGAGCTCAACTTCGAGCTCGAGCACGTGTACGGGCTCACCGAGTCCTATGGGCCGTTTACGATCAACGTGGAAGCGCCGCACACGGCGACGGTCGACGCCGCGGAGCGCGCGCGGCTCAAGGCGCGTCAAGGCGTCCCCCACATCACGGCCGGCTGGCAGCGCGTCGTCGACGACGAGATGCGCGACGTGCCGGCGGACGGGCGGACACTGGGCGAGGTCGTGTACCGGGGCAACGTCGTGGCAAAGGGGTATTTCGGCCAACCGGATGCCACGGAGCAGGCGTTTCGGGGCGGTTGGTTTCACACCGGCGATTTGGGCGTGATGCATCCGGACGGCCAGATCGAGCTCCGGGACCGCAAAAAGGACATCATCATCTCGGGCGGCGAGAACATCAGCACGATCGAGGTCGAGCAAGCGGTCGCGAGCCACCCTGCCGTGCTGGAGTGCGCCGTCATCGGGATCCCGGACGATCGGTGGGGCGAGGTGCCGAAGGCGTTCGTGACGCTCAAGCCGGGGCGCGAAGCGACACCCGATGACATCATCGGCCACTGCCGATCGCGCCTGGCGGGGTTTCAGTGCCCGAAGGCCGTCGAGTTCGGAGACCTGCCGAAGACCTCGACCGGCAAGATCCAGAAGTTCGTCCTGCGCGAGCGCGAGTGGAAAGGGCGGACGAAGCGGATCAACTAGGCGCCCGCGTCACCGCTCCCAGCGCGGCGGCCGCTTTTCCAGAAACGCCCGCATCCCTTCCTGCGCGTCCGGCGCCACCGCATTGTCCACCATGATGGCCTGCGCCACCTCATACGCCTTCGGCCGGTCGAGCCCCACCTGCGCGTAGAAGCCGCGTTTCCCAATGCCGAGCGTGTAGGCGCTCGCCGCGATGATCCGGCGCGCGAGCGCCATGGTCTCCTGTGCGAGCCGCTCGGGCGGCACGACCATGTTGACCAGGCCGGCGCGCTCGGCCTCGGCGGCCGCGATCGGCGTCCCGGTCAGGAGCATCTCCATCGCCTTCTTCGGACCCACCGCGCGGACCACCGCCACCCCCGGCGTCGTGCAGAACAGGCCGATCTTGACGCCCGGCGTGGCGAACGTGGCCTCCTCGGAGGCCACGGCGAGATCGCACGTCGCGACGAGCTGGCACCCGGCCGCGGTCGCGATGGCGTGCACCTCGGCGATCACCGGCTTCGGAAGCCGCCGGATCGCCTCCATCACGTCCGTGCACAGCGCGAACAGGGACCGCGCGTCCTCCTCCGTGGCTCCGACCAGCTCCCGCAGATCGTGACCCGCGCTGAACGCGGGGCCGCGGGCGCGGATGATGACCACGCGCACCGCCTCGTCCCGCTCGGCTTCGGCGAGATGGCCGCGCAGCGCGAGGAGCATGTCACGCGACAGGGCGTTGCGCCGCTCCGGGTGATCCAGCGTGATGAGCGCAACCCCGTCGTCCACCTCGTATCGAGCGGGCAATCGATCCACGCGTCACCTCCGGCGGTCCCCCCGTCAGCTTTTCCCCCGCCGGGCGGCGTTTCCTTGGCTGAAGGAAGACCCGGCCATCCGGTGCTCGTCCGGCTGCGGCTGTGCTATAATTCGGTCTGCGCGATGACGACGAGATTCTGCGACCAGTGCGGCACCGAGCTGGAGCCGTTTTTCGACTCCACCTGCGAGCCTCCGGTCGCCTGGCTGTGCCAGGGGTGCCGGGCGGTGCAGATGGATGTCGACCGCCGGAGCCTGTCTCTGGAAGCGCAGCGCGAGCTCACGAACCTCGAGACGTTCCTCCGGAACGGCTCGGCCGCGCCCGTCGTGAATATCGGCCGGGCACGCGCGCGGGCGCGGGCCATCCTGGAAGGGACTCGTGACATCCCGGTCGATATCGAGCGCGTGGCGGAGACCTGCGGGTATCCCGTGCGCGAGCGCCCGCTGCCGCCCGGCGAGCGCGGCACCATTGCGCGCGACGGCGACCACACGGTGATCGTCGTCAACCGCGACCGCCCTGGGCAGGCGGCGGCGGAGCGGCGGTGGGTTGTCGCCGAAGAGCTCGGCCATGCGGTGCTGGCCCACAGCACGCTCGTGGCGAGCAGCGCGCCCGGCGCGGCGCCGGTGCTGCCCGAACGCCGCCGGCGCGACGAGGAGCGCGAGGCCAAAGCGTTTGCCGCGGAGATCCTGATGCCCGAGGAAAAGGTCCGCGGACGGTTCGCCGAGCTGGCCCCGCGGATCTACCGCACGCTCGGCCTCCGGCACCGCGAAAACGAGATCGGAGAAGTCGTCGTCACGCTCGCCAGGATGTTTGGCGTCACCCCGACGGCGATGCGGTTCCGCCTCGACGAGCTGGACCTGATCGGCTAGGGACCGGCGCTGCGTTCAGCGCCGAACCCGCACGCGCCACGCTCCGGCACTCGTCCCCACATATCCTGGCCGAAGTTTCGCAGCCTGATGGCTTACTTCGCTACGCGGCGACGAGCCGCTTCCACATCGCCCCGAGCGCGTGTAGCGCCGCCTGGAGCTGGGTGTCCTGCCCGCGCTCCATGTCGTTCGGCGTCAGCACGACGTTGACGTCCGGGTTGATGCCGACCGCCTCCACCTGCGCGTTCTTCGGCGTCAGGATGCGCTCGACGGTCACCGACATGCCGCCCTCGGGCAGGGCGACGGTCACCGATCCTCCGAGCGCGCCCGCGGTCTTCTCGCCCACGACCGTCGCACGTCCGTAGTCCTTGAACGCGCCGGTCAGGATCTCAGAGGCCGACGCGCTGTTGGCGTCCACGAGCAGCGCCAGGGGAACGTCGGTCAAGAGCGGCCGTCCCGACGTCTGCAATAGGCTCGGCGGCTGCCCCCGCTCACGAATTCGCGCCAGGATCGTGTTGGGCGGCAAAAAGATCCCGCCGACGCTGGCGGCCTCGATGATCAACCCGCCCGGGTTTCCCCGCAGGTCCAGAATAACGGAGCGGATCGAACCCTGGGACTGCAGCGTCTGGATCGCCCTCCGCAGCTGCTGCCCCGCGCCTTGCGAGAACTCGAAGAGCTCCAGATAAGCCACGCCCGGTGAGACGAAGCTCGCCTCCACAGGCGGTACGCGTATCGCCGCGCGCGTCACATGGATCTGCACGGTTTGGCTCGCCCGCTGGACGACGAGCGTCGCGACCGACCCCGCCGGCCCGCGGATTAGCTGGCTCGCCGCGGTGGCCGTCTTGTCCTTGAGCGACTGGCCGTCCACCGAGATAATGCGGTCGAAGCGCTTGACGCCCGCCTGCTGCGCCGGCGAGTTCGGGAACACGTTTTCCACGAATACCCACTGCGTGCCCGACGAGTCCTTCCGCGCGGTGATCGTGACCCCAATGCCGGTGAAGCTCGGATTCCCGAAGAGCTGCCGCCGGCTCTCCCGGAGCTGATCGGGATCGAGATAATACGTGTGGCTGTCCTTCAAGGAAAACAGCATCCCCTGCGTGGCCACGTACGCGAGCTGCGTCGGCGTCATGCCGGACGGGACAAACTGCGCGGCCCGGGAGAACTCGCTCACGAACTGCGCGTCTGCCTGCGCCTCCGGCGTCGATCCGGGAATGTCGGGGAGCGCCTCGGTGCTCTTGCCGGTCGCTTTGCGAAGCGTCGCGACGGCCGCATTTAGAAGCTGCACCGGTTGGATCGGGTCCACGTATTCCTGCTCCACGACGTGCAGCGCATCAACCACGAGCGATCCGTTTGCGGCCGAGGCGTGCGGCAACTGCACCAGCGGGACGAGCAATAACGCCACGGCCAGCGCGACCGCGAGCCATGATCTCATCACGGCACGAGACGAGTCCATTCTCTCACTCTCCCAGGCACGCACCGCGGAGACGCCGAGCCCCAGTCTCCTCGACAAGTTTTGCCCATCATAACATAGCGCGTAACCCCGCGGAACGTTCATGCGCGGAGTGCACCGCGTTCGCACGGCATGCAACAAGGTGGGACGCCACCCTGCTGAAACGGTGGGACGGCCCGGCATGTTCCCAGATCTGTCCAGCCGAGCGCTCGGCAAGGGACGCAGGTCGTGCGCCGGCGCGGCCGCGTGACCGCCGCGCCGGGCGGCTGGTAGCCGCGGCGAGCCGCTCAGGGAGCGGCGAGTTGGCCCGTCTCGGGATCCAAGAACAGCGTGCCGGGAGTCCGCCGCCCGGTAAAGGCGAACATGTTGAGCAACGACCCCGCCATGGCGTCGAAGGAGCGGTTTCCGATACGTCCGAGGTCCCAGTTGTCCTCGATGAAGCGGAGGATCGAGGACTGATCCGTCAGGGTGTGGTCCACGAAGTTGGCGCGGGCCAAGGGGGAGATCACGAGCAGCGGCAGCCGGGGTCCGTACCCGCAGCGCCCCGCATATGCGCCCGGCGCGGTCCGGCCGCACAGCCCCGGTCCCAGGAGGGCGTCGATCGTCGGGTCACCGGACTGGCTCACGATTTCCACGTGGCTACGGCCTGCGGTCGAGCACGACGAGCGCGAGCACCGCGCGCCGCGGCCTGCCGCCCGCGTCTTCGTGCACAAGGCCAAACCGCGTGAACCACCACACCGTCCCGGCCTGAGCCCGAACCTCCTCCACGCCGTGCGCGGCATGCCCGGCGCGCAGCGTCTCATAGAGCCGGGAGCTCGTCGCCAGCAACTCGCCGGCGCGCGCGCCGAGGGCCGCGCCGTCGGGAAACCGTTCGCCCGGCGACCTCGCCCGCCACCGCAACACAGGCACGCCGTGTTCCACGCGCCACAGCAACGCGTATCCTCGCCACGTGCCGGATCGTAGCCACTGGCGAATGGTCAGGCGGATCGGCGCGGAGAACCGGGACGCCAGGTCGCGCAGGCCGTCCATCGTCAGATCGGTCCGGCGCGCCGCGAGCCGGAACGGCCGCATGGGCAGGAGCAGCTCCGCCGCCACGGCCTCCGCGAGCTCCCCATCCACCGCCTCGGCCGCCTCGCGCGAGAGCAGGGTCTGGGCCAGCGCGAGCGCGACGGCGCCGTTCCACTGAGGTGTGTGAGGCGTGACACGGCGGTCCACGCTGAGGATCCAACGCGGCCCGGGCGCCGTGCCGCCGGGGATGCGATCGACCTGCGCTGCGGCGTCCTGGACCGGCACCCGGCGAAGGCGAACGACGCCGCACGGTGCGCAGCAGCGCTCTGGAGCAAACGGCGGTGACGCCCCCACGGGCACGCGGGCGAGCTCGCGGGCGCGGCGCAGAGCCTGCGCGGCGGACGTGCCCACGCGCTGTCGCTTCGGCCCGCCTGAGACGCCGCCCTGCCGCGGTGCCCGGCGCGCGGCTCCAGGGACGCCGCGTGTGCGGCGCGAACTTACGCTTCCGATGCTGTCGCGCGCCGCCTTTGTCAACGGCGGAGCCTCGGCCCCGCGCGCGACCGTGCTCGCGAGCGGCAGCGCGGGGAACGCCGTGCTCCTCGAGGCCGGAGGATACGGCCTCCTCGTGGACGCCGGGCTCTCCGCCGATGCGCTGGAACGCGCCCTGGCGCGTGTCGCGGCGCCGGTGCGGACCGTGCGGGCCGTATTGCTGACCCATGAGCACGACGATCACGCGCGTGGAGCGGGCCCGCTCGCCCGCGCCCTGGATGTTCCCGTGTACGCGAACGCCGGCACCGCTCGGGCGGCCGGCGAGGCGCTGGCCGGCGCTGGTGTGACGGTCTTCGAGATGGGGCGGCCGTTTGCCGCCGGGCCTTTCGCGGTCACGGCGTTCCCCGTGCCCCACGATGCCGCCGAGCCCGCCGGCTTCGCCGTCGAGGTCGAGGGCCGCCGCGTCGTGATCGCGACGGATTTGGGGGCGGCCGGCGACGTGCTGGATGGACATCTCGCGGACGCCAACCTCGCCATCCTGGAGAGCAACTACGACCTCGGCCTGCTCCACGTCAGCGGCTATCCGTGGTTTCTCAAAAACCGCATCCTGAGCGGCGTGGGGCATCTCAGCAACGACGACGCGGCGCGGGCGCTCGTCCGCACCGCGGGCCGCCGGCGCCGGGTCGTGTTGGTGCATCTCAGCGAGTCGAACAACCTGGCGGCGCTGGCGCGTGACACCGTGCGGGACGCGCTCGCCGCCGCGGGGCGGGCCGACCACGCGGTACGCGCCGTGCCCCCCAACGGCTGCACCGAGCCGATCGAGATCGTGTAGGGAACGGGCGGAATGGCCGCCTACGACGGAGGAGACATGCACACGATCAAGATCACGGCCGGCAAGGTCTCCGCCACGGCCGTGCTCGACGGGAGCCGCACCGCGGATGCCATCTGGCGGGCGCTGCCGCTGGAGGCGCGGGCCAGCACGTGGGGCGACGAGGTCTACTTTGCGATCCCGGTCGACTGCGAGCCCGAGGCGCCCCGCGAGGTCGTGGATCTCGGCGACTTGGGATACTGGCCGCCCGGGAGCGCGTTTTGCATCTTCTTCGGGCCGACGCCGGCAAGCCGGGGCGACGAGATCCGCCCGGCGAGCCCGGTCAACGTGTTCGGGCGGATCCGGGGGGACCCGCGCGCCTTCAAGACGGTCCGGTCGGGGGCCACGGTCAGAGTCGAGCGCGCCGAGTAGCGCGGCATGGCTCGCGCCTCGGTGCGGTTCGATCCCCGCCTGCTGCACGGCAGGCGCACGGCACGGCTGCGGCGCGACGCCGCCACGATCCTTCAGGCAGCGCTCGCCGCGGTCGAGCCATACGGCGCCACCCGGCGGGCCCTTCGCCTTCACAAGGGACGGCTCGCGGTCGCCGGACGTGCGTATCCGCTGCGGCCCGGTGCGCGGGTGATCGCGATCGGCGCCGGTAAGGCCGGCGCGCCGATGGCGCGGGCCGTCGAGGACGTGCTGGGCGACCGGTTGGCCGGCGGCACGGTTGTGGTCAAGACGGGCTACACGGCGCCGCTTCGCCGGATTGCGCTGCGGGAGGCCGGCCACCCGGTCCCCGATGCCGCGGGTGAGGCCGGGGCGCGCGAGCTGCTCAGCGCCGTGGCCGGACTCCGGGCGAGCGACCTCGTGCTCTGCCTGATCTCGGGCGGCGGCTCCGCGCTCCTGCCCGCTCCGCAGCCCGGTATCACGCTGGACGACCTCGTGCGGACGACGAGCCTGCTCTTGCATTCCGGCGCGACGATCGAGGAAATCAACACCGTGCGCAAGCACCTCTCCCGTCTTGCGGGCGGGCGCCTGGCCGCGGCCGCCGCGCCGGCCCGCGTCGCCACCCTGATCGTGTCCGACATCATCGGCAACCCGCTGGAGGCGATCGCATCCGGGCCGACCGTGCCGGACCCGACCACGTATGCGGACGCGCTGCGCATCCTGGACGCACGCGATCTCACGGAGCACGTTCCGGCCGCCGCGCTCGACGCGCTCCGACGGGGTACCGCCGGCGCGTTGCGGGAAACGCCGAAGCCCGGTGATCCGGTGTTCCGGCGCGGCCACGTCGCCGTCGTCGCGGACAACAGGACCGCGGTGCGGGCGGCCGCGGGCGAGGCCCGGCGGCTCGGCTACCACACGCTGCTCCTCTCCACATATATGGAAGGCGAGGCACGCGAGGTCGGCCGGGTGCTCGCGGGGGTGGCGCGACAGCTTGCCGAAAGCGGCGAGCCGGTGCGCCGCCCGGCCTGCGTCGTGGCGGGCGGAGAGACCACCGTGACGGTCACCGGAACGGGCAGGGGCGGACGCAACCAGGAGCTTGCGCTCGGCGCCGCCCTGGGCCTTCGCGGCATTCCCGGCAGCCTCGTGGCCAGCTTTGCGAGCGACGGGACGGACGGGCCCACCGACGCCGCCGGCGCGGTCGCCGACGGCACGACGCTCGCGCGGGCAGAGGCGCTCGGGCTCCTCGCAGCGCAGCACCTGAGAGACAACAACGCCTATCCCTTCTTCGATGCGCTGGGCGACCTCATCCGGACCGGCCCGACGAACACCAACGTCACCGACCTTATGTTGGTGCTTTGCCGTTGACACTTCCCACGGCGTGCGCCGGCCATGCGGAACGGGAGGCGCGGACGGCGCCCGTGGCGCGCGAGAGCTCACGGCAGGGAGCCCCCGGAGCGGCGACGAATTACCCCCGTGGAGTAGCGCACTCACCTTCGTCGCCGCTCACTGTGCCGCCTGAATCTGGCTCGCAGGGAGGGGTCCGGATGGCAAACAGCGCAAGCTCCGCCGGCAGTGATCTGGAACGCACACAGTTGGTGCGCGCGCTCGTTGCCAGCACAATCGGCACCACGATCGAGTGGTACGACTTCTTCCTGTACGGCACCGCCGCGGCCCTCGTATTTCCCAAGGTCTTCTTCCCGAAATCCGATCCCTACGTGGGGGCGCTCGAGGCGTTTGCCACGTACACCGTGGGGTTCATCGCCCGGCCGATTGGCGGCGCGATCTTCGGCCACTACGGGGACCGCATCGGCCGGAAGGCGACGTTGATCATCACGCTGCTGCTTATGGGCATCGCCACGTTCCTCGTCGGCATCATCCCCGGCTACGCGTCGATCGGGACGTGGGGCGCCGTGTTCCTGACAATCCTCCGAATCTGCCAGGGCCTCGGGGTCGGCGGCGAGTGGGGCGGATCGGTGCTGCTTTCCATGGAATGGGGCCACAAGTGGAAGCGCGGGTTTATCGCGAGCTGGCCGCAATTCGGCGTGCCGGCGGGCCTGCTCCTCTCCAACGGCATCGTGGCGGTGTTCAGCCGCAGCCCCTCATTCCTCGCCTGGGGATGGCGGATCCCGTTTCTGCTGAGCATCGTGCTCGTGGCCATCGGCCTCTTCATCCGGCTCCGGATCTTGGAGACGCCGCTGTTCGAACGCATCCTGAACGAGCGCCGCATCGAGCGGCAGCCGGTCATGGAAGTGATCCGCCGCAACCCAAGGGAGATCATCCTGAGCGCCCTGCTCCGCCTGTCGGAGCAGGCGCCGTTCTACCTGTTTACGACATTCGTCTTCACGTACGGCGCCGGGACGCTCAAGCTCGAGCGCGGCCTCCTCGTGAACGCGGTCACCGTGGCGGCGCTCGTGTCGCTCGTGAGCGTGCCGTTCTTCGGCTATCTCTCCGACGTCATCGGCCGCAAACGCATGTACATGCTCGGGGCGCTCGCGGTGCTGGTATGGGCCTACCCCTACTTCGGCCTCCTCGACACGCGAGTGCCGGCGCTCGCGTTCATCGCGATCGTCATCTCGTTGATCCCGCACGACATGCAGTACGGGCCCCAGGCCGCGTTGATCGCGGAGAGCTTTCCAACCCGGCTCCGATACAGCGGGGCGTCGCTCGGGTATCAGCTGGCGTCGATTATCGCCGGCGGACCCGCTCCGCTCATCGCGGTCTATCTGCTCCACAAGTACGGCAGCTCCGCGTCGATCAGCAACTACATGATCATCACGGCGGTGCTGACCCTGATCGCCACCGCACTGCTGCCGGACCGCTCCAAGGAGGACATCGCCGAGGAGCACGAGGTCCCCGCGGCTCCCAGGATGCGGCCGGCGACGTAACCTCGCGGGAGGACCGCTCCGGCGGCGCGGCGAACATCGTGCGCCGTGGATGCGAGGATCACGGCGCGCGCTTCCGCCGCGGCCGGCGCGGGCCGGCGTGCGCGTGCGCTTCTGGCCGGCGGCGGTATCGCCGCCCTCACGCTGCTGGCCCTGCTGGTCACCCTGATCGACGCCACGGGCACCGGGCACGGCCTGCGGATGCCGCTTGGACGTCCGCGCCGGCCGCTCGTGATCGACATGCGCCTGGTGGACGGCGCGCTCGATCCGTCGCTCGTCCTCATGGCTCCCGGCGCGGTCCGATTCTCGATCCGCAACGACGGGAGCAGCCCGCGCCGCTTCATCATCGCGGGGTCCGGCATGCGGGCTGAGACGGACGAGCTCGCGCCCGGCGCAATCGCCACGCTGGACGTCACCCTTGCCACGCCGGGCCACTACACGCTCGAAGCGGCCTCGCCGTCCGACGAGGCGCTCTCCGCCGGGACACTCGAGATCCAGCGCCCGTGAACCAGCCGCTCCGGGTGTGCATCTGCACGCCGGAGCTGGCCCCCCTCGCTAAGACCGGTGGTTTGGCCGACGCGGCCGGCGGACTCACGCGAGCCCTCGCCGCGGCCGGGTGCGACGTCCGCGTGGCGCTCCCGGCCTACCGGAGCATCGATCGCGACGCGCTCCACGCCGTGTCCATCGGGTCGGCAGGTGTACGCCTCGGACCGTCGTGGGTCGAGGTGGAACTGTATGAAGGCCGCCTCCCCGGCACCTCGATCCCGGTCTATCTCGTCTCGCACGAGCCGTCATTCAACCGGCCGGGCCTCTACGGCGAGCACGGCGCGGACTATCCCGACAACCTGCGGCGCTTCTCGGTGTACGGGCGGGGCGTGCTCGCGCTGCTTCGCCGGACGGCGTGGCACCCCGACGTCGTCCACTGCCACGATTGGCAGACGGCGCTGCTGCCCGTGTGGCTGCGCGTCGAGCCGGCCGCGCTTCCATCGGAGACCGCGACCGTCTTCACCATCCACAACCTCGCGTACCAGGGTGTGTTCGACGCGGACGACCTGCCGCTCACGGGCCTGGGGCGCGATGTGTTCACGCCGCGCGGGATCGAGTTCTGGGGGCGTGTCAACGTGCTGAAGGGCGGGCTGCTCTTTGCCGACCTGTTGACCACCGTGAGCCGGCAATACGCGGCCGAGATCCAAACGCCGGAATTTGGATGCGGCCTCGACGGCGTCCTGCGGGACCGGCGGGACGATCTCGTCGCAATCCAAAACGGCGTCGACTATACGGTGTGGGATCCGGCCTCGGACGCGCTCATCCCCGCGCGCTTCACGCCCGGCGATCTATCAGGCAAAGCGGCCTGCAAACGGCATCTCCAGGAGACCCACGGCATCGCGATCGACCCCGCCGTCCCGCTCTTCGGGCTCGTGGCGCGGCTGGCGGAGCAAAAAGGCGTAGACCTGCTTGGCGCGACGGCGGACGCGATCATCGGACTCGACGCGCAGCTCGTGCTGCTCGGGAGCGGGGACCCGCGGTACGAGACGCTCTTTCGCACCCTGCATGCGCGCTACCCCGCGCGGGTGGCGGTGGCGCTCGGCTTCGACGAGGCGCTCGCGCACCGCATCGTCGCGGGGGCGGACGCGTACCTCATGCCGTCGCGGTACGAGCCGTCCGGCCTCAACCAGCTCTACAGTCTCCGCTACGGCACCGTCCCGGTTGCGCGCCGCACCGGCGGCCTGGCCGACAGCATCGTGGACGCGACGCCGGACGCGCTGGCGCGGGACGCCGCGACCGGATTCGTCTTCGACGCGTACACGCCGGACGCGTTCCTCGGGGCGGTCAAGCGCGCCGTGTTCGCGTTTCTGGATGCGGCCGCATGGCGCCGGCTCCAGCAGGCGGGGATGCGGGCGGACTTTTCCTGGAGCACCGCGGCGCCGCACTACCTCGACGCGTACCGGCGTGCCGTAGCGCGGCGGGCCGCCGCCCGCTGACGGCGCGGAGCCGGCTGCGCGGCCGCCGCTCGGCGGTGCGCACCCCGCCACCCGCGAACCGGTTGCGCCGCCGCGCCCGTATCCTTTAGGAAGAATTGTGCGCCGGCGCGGGGCCGCGCAGGAAGCGCTCGCGGACGGCGCGAAAGCGATGATCCTACCCGACGACGAACCGGACCGGTGAGGCTCGAGAGCGGTGCGGACGCGGGGTTCCCAACGTGTTGCCGCCCTACGAGCGACATGTCCCCACTCAGAGGAGGGATGCTCGATGGGAGTCGCACGACGCGCCGGGGTGGGCGCGGGGATTGTGCTCTTGGCGGTCGCGCTGGCCTCGGTGGGTGCGGTGACGGCGGCGCCTTCCGGGGCAACGCTGACCGTCGGCCTCGATCAGGAGCCACCCACCCTCGATCCCGAGGCGTCCCCGTCCGCGGTCACGTTTCAGATCATCCCGGACGTGACCGAGAGCCTCCTGTACCAGGGACTCGACGGCAAGATCCTGCCGTGGCTCGCGAGCGCGTACAAGATCTCCGCCGACGGCAAGTCGTTCACGTTTACGCTGCGCCCGGACGCCAAGTTTACCGACGGGACGCCCGTGAACGCGGAAGCGGTCAAGTGGAACTTCGACCGCGTGGTGAACCCGAACTACAAGGCGGGCGGCTCGCTGTCCGCGCTGTCCGGCTACGCCGGCAGCACCGTGGTGGATGACCACACCGTCCGCGTCGACTTCAAGGCCCCGTTCGCGCCGTTCCTGTCCTACGCGGCCGGCGGCACCCTGGCGCTCGTCTCGCCGAAGGCGACCCAGGCCCAAGGAAACGAAGTCAACCTGAAGCCGGTAGGGAGCGGCCAGTACGTCGTGTCGGAATACGTGCCGAAGGACCACATCACCCTGACACGCAACGCGGACTACAACCGCAAGGCGCCCTGGAGCGATCACCAGGGGCCGGCGAACCTCAACACGATCATCTGGAAGTTCATCCCCGAAGCGGGCACGCGCGTGACCACGGTGGAATCCGGCGAGACCCAGATGATCAGCGGTCTGTCGCTGCCGTCGGCCACGCTTTCGCACATCGCGACGGAGCGGACGCTGCGCATCGACCGCAACCCGTACCCCGGCGCACCGCGGATCTGGGTGCTGAACGTCCGCATGGCGCCGACGAACGATCTGAAGGTGCGGCAGGCAATCAACTACGGCATCAACCGCGCGGCGATCACGGACTCGGTGTTCAAGGGCCTCGGCACCACCGCGTGCGCCCCGCTCACCCAGCAGACGCTCAAGACGCCCGCGCTCTGCAACGCGTACCCGTACGATCCCAAGAAGGCGGCGCAGCTCCTGGACGAGGACGGCTGGAAGATGGGCCCCAACAACGTCCGCCAGAAGGACGGCAAGCCGCTCACGCTGACGATCAACTCCATCAACTACGGCAGCGGCAACCTCCCGGAGATCGAGCTGCTGCAGGGCCAGCTGCTGGCGCTCGGGATCGACGCGCGCATCAAGAGCCAGGCGCGGCCGCCGTGGTACGAGGACAACTACCACTGCGCCACCAACGGGCCGGTCCTGTTCCTGCGGAGCACGGATCCGGACGGCCTGTTTGCCCTGTTCGACTCCGCCAACATCGGCGGCAACTTCAACTGGGCCTGCTACTCGAACCCGGAGCTGGACAAGATGCTCCAGGCCGGGCGCGAGACGTACGACCCCGCGAAGCGTAGCGCGATCTACCGGCAGATCGAGAAGCTCCTCGTCGACCAGGCGATCACCGTGCCGCTCGTGGACGAGTACTCGGTGTGGGTCGTGCGCAGCAACGTTACGGGGACCAAGTACAACTTCTCAGGGTATCCTATCCTGACCGACGTGAAGATCGGCAAGTAGAGAGGGGCGCGGGTGGGGCCAGCGGTGCTGGCCCCGGCGCGGCGCCTGCGGCTCGCTCGTGATTCGCTACATCTCCGCCCGGCTGCTCGCGACCGTTCCGGTGGTGTTCGGGGTCACCATCGCGGTCTTCTCCATGCTCTACCTGATCCCGGGCGATCCCGTGAAGATGATGCTGAGCGAGTTTCAGACGAGCCCCGAGCAGATCGCGCGCATGCGCGCGCAGCTCCACCTCAACGATCCGTTCTTCGTGCAGTACGGCCGGTTCGTCTGGAACGGCCTGCACGGCAATCTCGGCACCTCCATCCGCGACAACCGCCCGGTGACGCAGGAGATCTTCGAGGTCTTCCCGCAGACGGTGCAGCTCGCGGTGGCGGCGCTCGTGCTCGCGTCGGCGCTCGGCCTGGCGCTCGGGATCCTGGCCGCGCTCCGCCAGAACTCCTGGTTGGACATCGGGTCGATGATGGTCGCCACGCTGGGCATCTCCATGCCGTCGTTCTGGCTCGCGCTCATCCTGATCCTCATCTTCTCGCTCCATTTCGAGCTGCTGCCGGCCGCGGGCGGCGGCGACCTGCCCCACCTGATCATGCCCGCCGTGGCCCTCGGTCTCGGCGCCGCGGCCATTATCGCCCGGCTGACCCGCTCCAGCATGCTGGACATTCTTCGTACCGAGTTCGTTACCACGGCGCGAGCCAAGGGGCTCAGGGGCCGCACCGTGGTGCTGCGCCACGCGCTGCACAACGCGCTCATCCCGACGATCACGATCTTCGGGCTGCAGTTTGCAACGCTGCTCACCGGCACTGTGTTCATCGAGACGGTCTTCGGCCGGCCCGGGCTCGGCCGTCTCGTGGTGGAGGCGATCCTGAACAAGGACTTCCCGCTGGTGCAGGGGAGCGTGCTGATCTTCGCCCTGGCATACGTGGTCGTCAACCTGGTCGTAGACATCGTCTACGCGGTCGTAGATCCGCGGATCAGGTATCAGTAGATGCGGCGCCCCCTGCATGGCTGAGACCCTCGCCTCCCGCGCCGCCCCGGCCGCCGGCGCCCACGCCCGCACGCGATGGCAGATGCTCGCGCCGCGTATGCGCCGGCACAAAGGATTGATGGTGGGGCTTGTGATCGTCGTGTTTCTCGCGCTGATTGCGGTGTTCAGGGATGTGGTCGCGCCGCAGAATCCGATCAAGATCGACGTGACCGCGGCGCTCCAGTCGCCGGAACCCGCGCACTGGTTCGGCACGGATCAATACGGACGCGACGTCTTCAGCCGGGTCGTCCATGGGGCGAGCATCTCGCTCACAGTAGGGGTGATCGCCGTCGCGATCGCCACGACTGTAGGGACGATGGTCGGGCTCGTCGCCGGCTACTACGGCCGCGCCGTGGACGCGTTGATCATGCGGATCATCGACTTCATGCTGGCGTTTCCGGGCATCCTGCTCGCGCTCGGCATCGTGAGCGTGCTCGGCCCCAGCCTGCAAAATCTCATGATCGCGGTCGGGATCGCGGGCGTCCCGTTCTACGCGCGGCTGGTCCGCAGCACCGTGCTCGTCGCCAAGGAACAGCTCTACATCGAGGCCGCCCGCGTCATCGGCGTCCCGATCCCCGTGATCCTCGTCCGCCACCTCTTGCCGAACATCGTCGCCCCCATCATCATCGCCGCTACGTTGGGTATGGGCATCACCATCCTCCAGGCCGCGGGGCTCTCGTTCGTGGGGCTCGGCAGCCAACCGCCGACCCCGGAGTGGGGGCGCATGATTACCGAAGGGCGCGACTACCTCCGCGACGCCTGGTGGATCTCCACGTTCCCCGGCGTCGCCATCATGATCACGGTGTTCGGCGTCAACCTCCTGGGCGACGGGTTGCGCGACGTGCTGGACCCCCGGCTCAGGATCTGACGAGCCGGCGCACGACTGATGGTCGATAGTCGATCGCGGGGCGTCCGCGTCCGGTCGACGTACCGCGACGATGCTGCACGATACCACACCGGGAGGCGCAGAATGCGTGACACCGTTTTGATCGAGGAGATGACCTGGCCGGAGGTGCGGGACGCGATCGCCGGCGGCAAACGCCGCGTGATCGTGATGCTCGGGGCCATGGAGCAGCACGGGCCGCACATGCCGATCGGCGTCGACACCTATCTCGGGTACGCGACCGGCGCTCGTCTCGCCCGCAGGCTCGGCGATGCGCTCGTCGCGCCGGTGGTGAGCCTCGGCTATTCGCGCGGCCACCTCCCCATGGCCGGTACCGTGAGCATCGAGGAACCCGTGCTCGAGGCCATCATCGCCGACGTGTGCCGGTCCCTGGGCCAACACGGCTTCAAGGAGATCATCCTGCTGTGCAGCCACGGCGGCAACTATCACGCGCTGCAGCACGCGCTGCCGGGCCTGCGGCGCGAGCTGGCCGGCGTGCGCGTCTCCGCGATCACGGATTTCGACGAGTGGCTCGAGAACACAAAACAGTTCGCGGCGCGCGAGGGGCTCGACATGGCGCGCCTCGGCGTGCACGCCGCGCAGGGGGAGACGTCGATGATGCTGGCGCACCGGCCCGACCTCGTGCAGATGGACAAGGCCTGCGAGGGGTTTCTCGGCGACGCGTCCATTCGCTGGCGGTCGAAGGTGCCGCCGCCGATGGACGAGATGAGCCCGACCGGCATCCTGGGGGATGCACGGAACGCCAGCGCGGCGCTCGGCGAGAAGATCTTCGCGGACCGGATCGAGCGCATCGCGCGCATGATCGAGGCGGGCGAGCTCGCCGGGTGACCGGCGGGCGCGGAGCCGTTCACCCACCGCAGATGCCTGGGCTGGCGTTAGCTTATAATAGGAGCGCAGGAACAACGATTCAAAGCTAATGGGATTTTGATAGAGCACGAGCGCAAACTACCCGACGTTTCGCCCGTCACGGGGCGCCCCGCCGGCCGAGGGGTGAGGTTGATGCTCGAGTGCAAGATGCTGCGCGTCCTTGCGGCCGCCGGCGTTATCGCCGGATTGGTCCTCCCGGTCCTGCCCGCCGCCGCGGGGCCGGTGCAGCCGCGGCCCATCGTGTGTCTCGACACCAAGGCCCCCTCGCTGCCGCCGACGGCGCGTGTGAGCGGTAACGCGGCCGAGGTCGGCACCATCCGCAGCACGATCGGAAGCGGTACACCGACCACCACGGTGCCGAACGTCATGCTCGTTACGCCGCAACCGCACACGGGGGCGCTCGTCGTGCCGACCACGACGACGGTCCCGTCGCTCCCGGGCGTCACGTTTCATGCGCCTGAGGTGCTGATCCCCGACCGGACCGTGGCCGGCCAAAACCGTTCGCTCACCGCGGCCGATCTGATCAACAGCACGACGACCACGTCGAGCGTGGCCTGCTATTGAGCTAGCACTTCGCCGCTAATGTGCACCGAGGGTAGAAGGGGCCGGGCAGACCTGGCCGGACGTCCTGGCCCACGCCGTAGGCAGCGGGCGTTTGACGCCCGCTCCAATCTTTGCCGAAATACCCCAGCGGTGTACTAGGCCGCCGCGACGCCGTAGAGCTCGCCAAACTTCGCCTTGAGGTAAGCAAGATACGGCTCCGGACTGAGCGGCGCGCCCGTTCCACGGACGAGCAGGTCCCAGGGCGTGTACGTGCGGCCGTACGCGTGGACGTGCTCGCGCAGCCATGCGAGAAGCATGCCGAACTCCCCTCGCCGGATCTGCTCTTCGAGGTCGGGATGGCGCCGCCGGGCGGCCTCGAAGAGCTGTACCGACGCGACGTTGCCCAGCGTGTAGGACGGAAAGTACCCGATGAGACCCGCGGCCCAGTGCGTATCCTGGAGCACGCCGTCGGTGTTCGTGGGCGGCGTCACGCCGAGATACGATGTCATCTTGGCGTTCCATGCCTCCGGGAGCTCGGCGGGGCGTAGCGCGCCGGTCAACACGGCCTGCTCCAGCTCGAACCGCAGAATGATGTGCAGGTTGTAGGTGATCTCGTCCGCATGGATGCGGATGAGGCTCGGCCGCACGCGGTTGATCGCGCGGTACCACGCCTCGGCATCCACGCCCTCGAGCTGCGCGGGAAAGGCCTCGCGCAGCGCCGGGTAGGCGTACTCCCAAAATGGGCGGCTGCGCCCGACCAGGTTCTCCCACAACCTGGATTGTGATTCGTGAATCCCGTAGCTTGCGCCGTCACCGAGCGGCGTGCGCTCGAGCGCCTGCGCAATGCCCTGGTTGTACATCGCGTGGCCCGCCTCGTGAAAGATGCCAAAGACGGCGCCCAGCCCCGCGCGCCCAAAACGGGTCGTGATCCGCACGTCATCCCGGCCGAACCCCGTGGAGAACGGATGTGCGGACGTGTCGAGACGGCCGCGGCTCAGGTCGTACCCGAACGCCTGGGCCATCGTCACGCCGAACGCCCGCTGCGGCGCCTCGCCGTATTCGCGTTTCAGCATGTCCGTGCGGGGAGCCGGCCGGGCGGCAATGGCGCGCACCAGCGGCACCGTGACCTCCACGAGCCGGTCGAACAGGACCCGCACCTCGCGGGACGTCAGCTCCGGCTCGTAGGCGTCCATGAGGGCGTCATACGGGTGCTCCCGGTATCCCAAGTAATCGGCTTCACGGCGCTTGAGCTCGAAGATTTGCTCCAGGTGCGGGAGAAAGAGGGCGAAGTCGTTGCGGGCCCGCGCGTCCTCCCAAACGTGCGTGCCGATCGACGCGGCGTGATGCAGCTCCGCGACGAACTCCGCGGGGAGCTTGCTCGCCTTGGTGTAGTCGCGCCTCGTGACGCGGACCAGCGCCGCGTCGTCCGAGTGCGGACCGAGCGCGTCCCCCCGCGCCTCGGCCGCGTCGAGCAGCGCGCCCGTCCGCGCCGACGTGAACAGCTCGTGCGCGATGCGGCTCAGCGTCGCCAGCTGGAGCGCCCGCCCCTCCGCCCCGCCGGGCGGCATGTACGTGTGTTGATCCCAGTCCAGCACCGCGGCCGCCGATTCGAGGTCGGCGATCGCCGCAAGGTGCGTCTTGAGCTCCTGGAGCGCTTCGCGAACGGTTCCCGAACTCACAGTTGGGACGCTCCTCTCTTGGCCTCCCGTCACGCGGGGGGATGGCTTGCCTATGGATATGGCGCATGGATATGGCGCGCCGGCGCCGTTCAGAGCAGCCGCTCCTGCGTACCACGGGATGGCCGGCGGCGCGGGGTCTGCCTGCGTGCATCCGCGGGCCGGTCCGGCGCCGGCCCGGGGTACGACACCGCGGCGCCCTCCACCTTCGCCCACGGCGTCACCTCATGTGGCCGGGAGGACCCGCCGCCCATGATGTGCACCACCGTATCCCGCCGGGCCGCGAGCGCGTCCGCGATCAACGTGCGGTGGCACCGCCACGGCACGGCCTCGGCGCACATGAGCGCGACAGGACCGCCGGTCCGGGCAAGACGCCGCAGCTCCCGCACCGCCTGCGCAAACTCCGGCGTGCCCATGTAGTCGGCGAATCCGCGAAACCCGGCGTTGCGCCACGCCGTATTCGACGAATCGGGCCGCGGCCGGCGGAGCCCGCCGAGCGCGGGGCAATGCCGGTAGCGGATCCCACGGCGCGGCAACACCCGGCCGAGGTGCTCGCGGTTGAACTGCGGCACGTGGCGCGATCGAGGCACCGTCCGCACGTCGACCAGCGTGCGCACGCCGAATCCGCGCAGTGCGTCGGTCAGGTCATCCAGGGTCCGCGTCGAGTGCCCAATCGTGTAGAAGCGCATCGTGGGTACCGGCCCGGAACGTGCACAGGAGCGTTCTCTGGCGGCGCCGGGCCGGTCCTGCCGCCGGGCGCCCCGCGGCCCGGACTGCGCGCCCGAGGCGGGATGCTATACTAGAAGCGCTGTGGAGCTCGCCGACGTCCGCCGCCGCATCGAGAACCGGGACGCGCTCGCGAGCATCCTGTGCGATGCCCTCGAGCCGTCTCGCGTCTTCAGCCACCCCACGGACCTCCTGGCCTACGAGTACGACGGTTCGGGGCTCGCTTCGCTCCCTGATCTCGTCGTGCTCCCGACATCCGCTGACGAGGTGGCCGCGATCGTCCGCATCGCCTCCCGGTTCGACGTGCCCCTCGTCGCGCGGGGCAGCGGGACGGGGCTCTCCGGGGGAGCGATCACGCCGATCGGAGGCATCGTCGTCTCGATGAGCAAGATGAACCGGATCCTGTCCGTGGACCTCGACAACCGCTGTGCGGTGGTGGAGCCCGGCGTGATCAACCTGGACGTGACGCGCGCGGTCGAGCGCGACGGGTATTTTTATGCGCCCGACCCGAGCAGCCAGTCGGCGTGCAGCATCGGCGGCAACGTGGCCAACAACAGCGGCGGCGTCCACACGCTCGCCTTCGGCGTCACGACCAACCACGT
>JAJPIA010000106.1 GCA_021324975.1 Bacillota bacterium | reverse complement strand
CGGCGCAGCTCGAGCCCCAGGGCCGCGAGCTTCTCTTTGACCTCGTCCAGCGACTTGCGGCCGAAGTTCTTGACGTTGACGACCTCGTCCTCCGTCCGCTGGAGCAGATCGCCGAGGGTATTGATCCCCGCGCGCTTGAGGCAGTTGTACGGCCGCACGGAGAGGTCGAGCTCCTCGATCGGCATCGCGGCGAGCTTAGTCGTCTCGTCGGCCTGCGGCCCCACCGCGACCTCGGTGCCGGCCGCCGTGCCCACGAACAGGCGGAAGTAGTCGATCAGCAGGCGCGCCGATTCCTGCAGCGCGTCCTCCGGGCGGATGCTGCCGTCGGTCCACACCTCAAACACCAGCCGGTCGTAGTCCGTCGCCTGGCCGACGCGGGTGTCCTCCACCGTGTAGTTGACCTTTTGAATCGGCGAGAACACCGAGTCCACCGGGATCACGCCGATGACGTGCTCGCTCTTCCGGTGCCGCTCCGCGGGCACGTACCCCTTGCCGCGCTCGACCACGAGCTCCATCACGAGGTGCGCGTTCTTGCCGTCGAGCGTCGCGACGTGGAGGTCGGGATTGAGAATCTCCACCTCCGCGTCGGGCTGGAGATCTCCCGCCGTGACGTCCTTCTTGCCCTTCACGTCCAGCCGCAGCAGCTTCGGCTTGTCGCTGTGGAGCTTGAACGAGAGCTCCTTGAGGTTGAGGATGATCTGCGTCACGTCCTCCACCACGCCGGGGACCGTCGAGAACTCGTGAAGCACGTTCTCGATCTTCACGGAGGTCACCGCGGCGCCGGGGATCGAGGACAACAACACCCGCCGGAGCGCGTTGCCGAGCGTCACTGCGAAGCCGCGCTCCAGGGGCTCGACCACGAACTTGCCGTAGGTGTCGGACAGCTCGCTGTATTCGATCTTCGGTTTCGTAATCTCCCACACGCCTGTCGACCCCCTCTGGGGAGTGCGCACCGCCGCCAGCATCTGCTCGTCGAACGCCATGTCGCCGCCTCTTCCGTTGGAATTACCGGGAATAATATTCAACCACCAACTGCTCGTGCACCGGCGCGTCGATGTCCTCGCGCGCGGGGAGCGTCAGCACCCGCCCGCTCAGCGCCTCGGGACGATATTCCAGCCACGCCGGGACACCCCGCCCGGGCGGGTTCCCGGCCAGCGTCTTGAAGTGCGGCAGGCTGCGGCTGCCCTCCGCCACCGCGATCGTCGCCCCTGGCCGCACAATCGCCGACGGCACCGTGAGGCGGCGGCCGTCGACCGTGATATGACCGTGCGCCACGATCTGGCGCGCCTCCTTGCGGCTGCCGCCCAGCCCGAGCCGATAGACGACGTTGTCGAGACGGCACTCCAGCAGCTGCAGCAGCCGCGTGCCGGTGACGCCCTTGGCCTGGGACGCCACCTGGAAGTACCGCTTGAACTGGCCCTCGTAGGTTCCGTAGAACCGGCGCAGCCGCTGCTTCTCGCGGAGGCGCACCGCGAAGTCCGAGGGCTTGCGCCGGCTCGGCGGGTGCATCCCCGGCGGCGTCGTGTCCTTCGCGACCGGGCACTTGTCCGTGTAGCACTTCTCGCCCTTGAGGTAGAGCTTCATTCCCTCACGGCGGCACAGCCGGCACACCGCGCCGTGGTAGCGTCCCATGGCCCCTCCTACACCCGCCGCCGCTTCGGCGGCCGGCAACCGTTGTGCGGAATCGGCGTCACGTCCTTGATCAGGTTCACCTCGAGCCCCGCGGCCTGGAGCGACCGGATCGCCGCCTCACGGCCGGATCCCGGTCCCTTGACGTAGACCTCGACCTGCCGGACGCCGTGGTCCATGGCCTTTCGCGCGGCGTTTTCCGCGGCCAACCCGGCCGCGAAGGGGGTGCCCTTTCGGGATCCCTTGAACCCCGAGGTGCCGGCGCTCGCCCACGCGAGCACGTTCCCCTGAAGATCGCTGATCGTCACGACCGTGTTGTTGAACGTCGACTGGATATGCGCGATCCCCGCCGGCACGTGCTTGCGTTCCCTGCGCTTTCCGGTGGCCATCTCGTCCTCCCGCTCCCCGAGCTCCTACGATGTCGCGGCGGCAGGCGATGCCTTTGCCCGGCGCGCGCCGACCGTCTTCCGCGGACCCTTACGTGTCCGCGCGTTCGTGCGGGTGCGCTGCCCGCGCACCGGGAGACCCCGGCGGTGGCGCTGGCCGCGATAGCAGCCGATCTCGATGAGCCGGCGGATGTCCATGGCCACGTCCCGCCGGAGATCGCCCTCCACCTTGTAGTTGCGGTCGATGACCTCGCGTAGACGGGTCACTTCCTCTTCCGTGAGGTTCCGCACGCGGGTGTCGGCGTTGATCCCGGTAATTTGCAGGATCTCCGTCGCGCGGCTCCGCCCGATGCCGTAGATATACGTGAGCGCCACCTCGACGCGCTTGTCCCTCGGCAGATCCACCCCTGCGATACGCGCCATCCGTCGCCTCCCCGCGGCTCACGCGCGAGCCGCTATCCCAACCTCGTGCCCGCTCGCGGTCATCGGCGCCCGCGGGCGCTCAACCGTCACCGCCCTGGAGCGGCCTGCGGCGGGCGCGCGCCGAGCCGCGCCCGCATGACCCGGACGATGCCCGCCGAGCGTCGCCGGCGCCACCCTATCCCTGTCGCTGCTTGTGCTTCGGGTTCTCGCAAATCACCATGACGCGGTTGCCGCGCTTGATGATCTTACATTTCTCGCACATCCGCTTCACGGACGCCCGCACCTTCATTGTCGCCCCCTGCCTGTCGCGTGATCGCCATGCCCGGGACGCCCGCGGGGATCCCGGATCCTTCGTGGTTACCGAAACCGATACGTGATCCGCCCGCGCGTCGGATCGTACGGCGACAGCTCCACCTTGACGCGGTCGCCGGGGAGGATACGAATAAAGTGGATGCGCATCTTGCCCGAGATATGGGCGAGCACCTTGTGCCCGCTCGCCAACTCCACCCGAAACATCGCGTTCGGGAGGATTTCGACGACAGTTCCTTCCACTTCGATGACGTCTTTCTTCGCCATCCACGCTCCCTTGGGCTGTCTTACCCGCAATCGCTTATTATACTAGACGCGTCGTCGGGAAGTCCAGTGAGCACTTCGTGCCCATCCGCGGTGACCGCGACGGTGTGCTCGAAGTGCGCCGAGAGCCGGCCGTCCTTGGTGCGAACGGTCCACCCGTCCGACTCCATCATCACCTCGTGCGTCCCCGCGTTGACCATCGGCTCGATGGCCAGCGTCATGCCCGGCCGCAGCACCACGCCGCTCCCAGGCCGGCCGAAATTCGGCACCTGCGGCTCCTCGTGGAGGCTCCGCCCCACGCCGTGGCCGGCGAAATCCCGCACCACGCTGAAGCCGTGGCGCTCCGCGTACCGCTGGATCGCCGCTCCCACGTCCCCGAGCCGCGCCCCGGGCCGCACGGCGCGAATCCCCTCCGAGAGGGCGGCGGACGCCACCCGGAGGAGCTCCCGAGCAGGCTCGGACACCGTGCCGATCGGGACCGTGACCGCGCAATCCCCGTGAAATCCGTCGATCACGGCGCCGAGATCCAGACTGACGATCTCCCCGTCCCGCAGCTTCCGGCGGCCCGGGATGCCGTGCACGACCTCATCGTTGACGGAGGCGCACAGGCTCGCCGGATACCCGCGGTAGCCGAGAAACGACGGCACGCCCCCGAGTGCGCGGATCTGGTCCTCCGCGATGCGGTCCAGGTCGCGGGTGGTGACGCCGGGCACGACGGCATCGACCACGGCACAGAGCGCCCGCACCGCGACGCCGCATGCCCGCCGCATCACGGCAAGCTCCGCGGGAGACTTGAGCGCGATCATCGCCATCCTCTCATCCCGGTAACCCGGCTAGCGGACCCGGCCCGCCCGGGACTGCACGAACTCGCGAACCTCATCGTAGACGTCCACGACCGGCCGTTCCGCGTTGACGGCGAGGAAGAGCCCCCGGCGCCGGTAGTGATCCACCAGCGGCGCGGTCCACCGGCGAAACACCTCGAGCCGGTGGAGGACCGTGCTCCGCGCGTCGTCGCGGCGCTGGATCAGCTCGGTGCCGTCCAGATCGCACCGGCCGGGCACCCGCGGCGGCTTGAAGTCCAGGTGGTAGATCGAGCCGCAGACGGGGCACACCCGGCGGCCCGTGAGCCGCCGGAGCAGCACCTCCTCGCGAATCTCGAACCACACCACCGCGTCGAGGCTGCGACCTGCCCGCGTCAACCAGGCATCCAGCACGTCCGCCTGGGGCAGCGTGCGCGGGTAGCCGTCCAGGATGAATCCGCCGGCCGTGTCGGGTTCCGCGAGGCGCGTCCGCACGATCTCGTCCACGATCTCGTCCGGGACGAGATCGCCCTCCCGCATGTAGGCAAACGCGCGCCGGCCGACCTCGGTATCGTCGCGCACGGCCTGCCGCAGAATGTCGCCCGTGGAGATGTGCGGCAGGCTGTGACGCTCGCGAAAGATCTGCGCCTGGGTGCCCTTGCCGGCGCCCGGCGGGCCCATGAAAATCAGATCCATGCGGGTCCGGTCACTTCATGAAACCCTCGTAGTGTCGCATCAGCACGTACGCCTCGATCTGCTTCATGGTCTCCAGCGCCACGCCGACCACGATCAACAGCGATGTCCCGGTCAGGTACAGCGTCAGCTGGCCGGTGAAGCGCGACAGGAAGATCGGCCCGACCGCGATCAGCCCCAGGAAGACGGCACCGACCAGCGTGAGGCGCTCCAGGATCCGCGTGAGGTAATCGGTCGTCGGCTTGCCCGGCCGGATGCCGGGGATGAACCCGCCGTACTTTTTGATGTTGTCCGACACGTCCTCGGGATCGAAGCTGACGGCCGTGTAGAAGTACGTGAACGCGATGATCAGCGCAAAGTACAGGAGCGCCCCAAAGGCGCCGTTCAGGTTCAGCGCGTTGCCGACCGTCTGAACCCACGGCACGCGCGAGAACTGCGCGATCGTGGAGGGGAACTGCATCACGGAGATCGCGAAGATGATCGGGATGACCCCGGACGACGCGATGCGGATCGGGAGGTGCGTCGTCTGTCCGCCGACCATGCGCCGCCCGACGATGCGTTTCGCGTATTGAATCGGGATCTTGCGGGCGGCCTGGGTCACGACCACGACGGCCACGATGCTCAGCAGGATCACGATGATGTCGGTGAGCGCCCGGAAGATCGATGCCTCCCCGACGTTGACGAGGCCGATCGTCTGGGACAGCTGGTTCGGGAGCCGCGCCGAGATCCCGGCGAAGATGATGAGCGAGACGCCGTTCCCGATGCCGTACTCCGTCATGATCGAGCCCATCCACGTGAGGATCATGGTCCCGGCCATGAGCGTCATCAGGATCTCCGCGTAGACCAGCGGGCGCGGGGTCGTGATCGCGCCGAGGTTCCTGATCAGGACCGTCTGGCCGGCGCCCTGGATCAACGCCAGCAGCACCGAAAGATACAACGTCCACTGGCCGATCTGGCGCCGGCCGGCCTCGCCCTCCTCGCGATGGATCTCCTTGAGCCGTGGGAACACGACCTCGAGCAGGCTGAAGATGATGGACGCCGTAATGTACGGGAACACCCCGAGTGCAAAGAGCGCAAACCGGGACAACGCCCCGCCGACAAAGAGGTCGATGAACCCAAACACGTTCCCCTGCTGGGAAAACAGCTGCTGCAGCCGCGCCACGTCCACGCCCGGAACCGGGATGTGCGAGCCCAGCCGGAACAGCGCCAGCATCCCGACGGTAAAGAGAAACTTTCGCCGGAGGTCCGGGATGCGGAAAATGTTTGCCAATCCTGGAATCATGGCAGTACCTCGGCCCGTCCTCCCGCCGCTTCGATCCGCTTGCGCGCCGACGCGCTGAACGCGTGCGCCCGGACCACGAGCGCGTGCCCCAGCTCGCCCTCGCCCAAGATCTTGACCCGCGCCGCCCGGAGCAGCTTCGCCTGACGGAGCGTCGCCGGGGTCACCTCACTGCCGGCCGGGAACGCGCCCAGCCGACCGATGTTCACTTCCCCCATGGCCGGGCGAGGCCCGCCCCCGGTGAGGTTGCTGCCGGCCCCGCGGATGCCCCGCCGGTACGGCACCCGCTTGATCAGCGGGAGCTGCCCGCCCTCGAACCCGGGCCGCATCTGGCCGCCCGAGCGCGCCTTCTGCCCCTTGTGCCCGCGGCCCGCCGTGTTCCCGGCGCCGGACGCGTGGCCCCGGCCGACCCTCCGACGGGGACGGCGTGCACCGCGCGCGGGCTTGAGCCTACCGATCGTCCCGGCCATCTGCCACCTCTGTCACGGCCACGAGATGCTCGACTTTGCGCAGGGCCCCGCGCAGCGCCGGCGTGAGGGCGTGGACGCGGGACGCGCCGACCCGCCGGAGCCCGAGCGCCCGCACCGTGCGCCGCTGCGTCTCCGCGTACCCGATCAGGCTGCGGCGCAGCGTGACCCGCACCCGGGCCGCTACGCGGTCAGCCATTGCGCGGCCCTCCGCCCGATCAGGTCGGTCACCGACTTGTGCCGGAGTTGCGCGACTTCCTCGGGCCGCCGCACGTCGAGCAAGCCCTTGAGCGTCGCGCGCGCCTGGTTGATCGGGTTGTTGCTGCCGAGCGACTTCGTCAGCACGTCGCGCACGCCCGCGGCCTCCAACACGGCGCGGACCGGTCCGCCGGCGATGACGCCGGTCCCCTGCGCCGCCGGGCGCAGCATCACCCGCGCCGCCCCGTACTGTGAAACGATCTCGTGCGGGATCGACGTACCCGCGAGCGCGACCCGCATGAGGTGCTTCTTGGCGTCCTCCGTCCCCTTGCGGATCGCGTCCGGCACCTCCGAGGCCTTGCCGAGGCCCACGCCGACGTGCCCGTGCTCGTCACCCACGACGACCAGGGCGCTGAAGTTGAAGCGCTTCGCGCCCTTCGTCACCTTCGCCACGCGGTTGATCCAGATCGCCTTTTCGGACGTGAGATTGACCGCGTCCGCGCTGACACGCCGGTGCAGATACTCCAGATCAGCGGGCTTGTGCGCCGGCGGCGCCTCGACCTTGCGGGCCTTGCCCCGCGTCTTCTTCCCCTTCGAACCCTTCCCCTTAGAACGCGGCATTCACACCCTCCCTGCCGGCGGTTTCCGCACCGCCGGATCCGGCCTTAAAACTCGAGCCCGCCCTCGCGCGCGCCGTCCGCGACCGCGCGCACGCGCCCGTGGTACTGATAGCCTCCGCGATCGAACACCACCCGGACGATCCCGCGCTCCCGCGCCCGTTTCGCGATCAGCTGCCCCACGATCTTGGACGCCTCGGACTTGCTCGCCGACTGCGCCTGGGCGCGAATCTCGGGATCGAGCGTGGACGCGGCCGCGAGCGTGCGTCCCGCGCCGTCGTCGATGACCTGCACGTGCATGTGAGCGAGGCTGCGAAACACGGACAGCCGGGGGCGCTCCATCGTTCCCCGGATGCCGCGGCGGAGCCGCAGGTGCCGGCGCTGCCGCGCCTCGTTGCGATCACGGCGCTTGATCATCGATACTCTCCTTCCCTAGGCCTTGGCGCCGGCCGCTTTGCCGGCCTTGCCCGCCTTCCGGCGCACCCGCTCCCCCTGGTACCGGACGCCCTTCCCCTTGTACGGATCGGGTTCCCTGAGCGCCCGGATGCTCGCCGCGATCTGGCCCACCAGCTCCTTGTCCACCCCGCCCACCACGATCCGGTTGGGCTGCGGCGCCTCCAGCGTGATGCCCGCGGGCGGCTTGATCTCCACCGGATGCGAAAAGCCGAGCTGCAGCGCCAGCGCGGTGCCCTGCTTCTGGGCGCGGTACCCGACGCCTTGGATCTCCAAGTTGACCTGGAATCCTTGGGTGACGCCCTGCACCATATTGGCCACCAGCGCGCGGGTCAGCCCGTGCAGGGCGCGATGGAACTTGTCGTCGCTCTGCCGCGAGACCACGATCTGGTCGGCCTCCACGGCAACTCGGATGTCCGGGTGCACGGTGCGCGCCAGCTTGCCCTTCGGCCCCGAGACGTTGACCGTCCCGTCCGCGACCGCGACCTGGACCCCCGACGGGATCGGGATCGGCATCCTGCCTACGCGAGACATCTCGGGCTCCTTTCCCGCCGCGATGAGCCGCGGCCGGACGGCCGGGTACGCGCCGCCGCGCCCGCCATCACCAGACGTAGCATAGGACCTCGCCCCCGACGCCCGCCCGCCGCGCATCCCGGTCCGTCATCACACCGCGGGACGTCGACAGGATCGCCACGCCCATGCCGCCGCGAATGCGCGGCACGTCGGCGCACCGGCGGTACACGCGGAGCCCCGGCCGGCTGATGCGCCGCAGCCCGGTAATGATCCCCTGCTTGCGCTCCCCGTAGCGCAGCTGGAGCCGGATCGTCTCGGGCGCCGTCTTCTCGACGTGGTAGTCCGCGACGAACCCCTCGGCCTTCAGGATCTTCACGATGTCCATCTTCAGCCGAGACGCCGGGATGATGACCCAGTCCTGCCTGGCGATCAACGCGTTACGGATCCGCGTCAGCATATCCGCGATCGGATCGGTCGTCACTCCCACTCCCGTCACCTCACCAGCTCGCCTTCACCAACCCGGGGATTTCGCCCCGGTGGGCCAGGGTGCGCAGGCAGATCCGGCACAGCCCGAACTTCCGGAACACCGCGCGCGGCCGGCCGCAGTTGCGGCAGCGGTTGTAGCGCCGCACCTTGAACTTCGGCGTTGCCCGCCATTTGATGAGCAGGGCTTTCTTTGGCATCTACGCGGCCCCCCCGACCGGCGCGGCCTCCCGCATCGGAAGACCCATCAGGCGCAGCAGCTCCGCGGCCTCCTCGTCGGTCCGCGCCGTCGTCACGATGGAAATGTCCATCCCGCGGATCTTGTCGACCTTGTCGTACTCGATCTCCGGGAAGATGAGCTGCTCCCGGATGCCGATGTTCATGCCCCCGCGGCCGTCCAGCGACCGGCTCGACAGCCCCTTGAAGTCCTTGATGCGCGGCAGGCTGATGTTGAACAGCTTGTCCAGAAACTCGTACATGCGCTCACCGCGCAGCGTCACCTTGCAGCCGATCGGGTTCCCCGCGCGCAGCTTGAACGCCGCGATGGACCGCCGGGCGCGGGCGATCACCGGTCGCTGCCCGCTGATGAGGGTGAGCTCCTCCACCGCCTTGTCCAGGTGCCGCTGGTCCGCGAGCGCATCCGCGACCCGCATGTTCATGACGACCTTTTCCACCCTCGGCACCTGCATCGGATTCGTGTACCCGAAGCGCTGCCGCAGGGCGCCGGCGACCTCCGTCCGATACCGCTCACGCAACCGTGCCATGCCGCACCCCGATCCGTCTACGCTCTGTCGATCAGCTCGCTGCAGTGGCGGCACACGCGCACCGTGGTCCCGTCGTCCATCCGCTGGCGCCCGAACCGGACGGCACGGCCGCAGCGCGTGCACACCAGCATCGCCTTGGCCGCCGGAAACGGCATCTCTTTCTGCGCGATGCCCCCCGACGGCATCTTTTCGTTCGGCTTGGTGTGGCGCTTCGCGACCGCGACGCCTTCCACGATGATCCGCGCCTCCTTGGGGAGCACGCGCAGGACCTTGCCGCGCTTGCCGCGGTACTTGCCGTGGATGACCTCCACCGTGTCGCCCCGCCGCACGTGGATCGCCGCTCGCACCCCGCCCATCACAGCACCTCCGGGGCCAGGGAAATGATCTTCATGAACTGCTTCTCGCGAAGCTCCCGCGCCACGGGACCGAAGATCCGCGTGCCGCGCGGATTGTTCTGATCCGAGATCAGCACCGCCGCGTTGTCGTCGAAGCGAATCGAGGAGCCGTCCGGCCGCCGTGTCGGCCGGGTCGTGCGCACGACCACGGCGCGGACGACCTCGCCCTTCTTGACGGGGCTGTTCGGGATCGCCTGCTTCACGGTTGCGACGATCACGTCGCCGATGCCCGCATATCGCCGCCGGGATCCCCCGTACACGCGGATACACATGATCTCCCGCGCGCCCGTGTTGTCCGCGACTCGCAGTCGCGTGTAGTTCTGGATCATCGCGCCCGCTCCAGCACCTGTACCACGCGCCAGCGCTTGTCCTTGCTGAGCGGACGCGTCTCCGAGATCACCACCGTGTCGCCTGCCCGAGCGCTCCCCTGCTCATCGTGCGCCTTGAAGCGGCGGCTCTTGCGGACGATCTTCTTGTACAGCGGATGCCGCCCGCGCCGCGCCACCTCGACCACCACGGTCTTTTGCATCTTGTCGCTGACGACGATCCCGATCTGCGTCTTGCGCAGGCCCCGGGTGCGCGGGGTTCCGCCGGCGTTCGCCGGTGCCACGTCTTCCGCCATTACGCCCTCCCCCCGGCCGGCGTCCGCTCTCTGAGCGCGGTCAGCAGGCGCGCGATCGTGCGCCGGGCCGCGGCCACGCGGGCCGGGTTTTGCAGCTTGCCCGAGGCCCGCTGCAGCCGCAGGCTGAACACTTCCTGCCGGGCCTCCTGGAGCTGCTTTTGCAGCTCCGCCGGCGTCAGGTCCCGCAGCGACGGCCCGCTCACGCCCGCGCTCCCGTCCCGGCCGCGGCCGACCCGGCGTCCTCGACCCGATGGACGAACCGCGTACGGATCGGCAGCTTGTGGCCCGCGAGCGCCATCGCCTCGCGCGCCACGGTCTCGCTCACGCCGGCCAGCTCGAACAGCAGGCGGCCGGGCTTGACCACCGCCACCCAGAGCTCGGGATTACCCTTGCCGCTGCCCATACGCGTCTCGGCCGGCTTCTTCGTGACCGGCTTGTCCGGGAACACCCGGATCCACAGCTTGCCGCCCCGCTTCACGAAGCGGGTGATCGCCCGGCGCGATGCCTCGAGCTGCTGGCTCGTGATGTGGCCCCGTCCGAGCGCCTGCAGGCCGAATTCACCGAACGCCACCCAGTCGCCCGAGTGGGCGTCGCCACGCATGCGTCCCCGCTGCGTCTTACGAAACTTGACCCTCTTGGGCATCAGCATGCGTCTCTCGCCTCCTCTGCACCGTCACCCGCGGGAGCCGCGACGGCAACACGGTCGTCTCACCGGCTCGGCCCCGCAACTCCCCCGGCCGGCGCCGCTCCGGCAGCACATCGCCGCGATAGACCCAGACCTTCACCCCGATCCGGCCGTACGTGGTGAGCGCCTCCGCGACGCCGAAGTCGATGTCGGCCCGCAGCGTGTGGAGCGGCACGCGGCCGTCGCGGTACCACTCGTAGCGCGCGATCTCAGCGCCGGCGAGCCGGCCGCTGCACGCGATCCGGATGCCCTTGGCGCCGCTGCGGAGACTCCTCGCCACCGCCTGCTTCATCGCGCGCCGGTACGCGATGCGCCGCTCGAGCTGGCTCGCCACGTTCTGGGCCACCAGCGCCGCCTCGAGCTCGGCACGGCGGATCTCCTGGACGTTGAGCTGAATCGGCTTGCCGGTCAGCGCTTCGAGCTCTTTTTTCAACGCGTCGATCCCCGTGCCGCCCCGCCCAATGATGATCCCGGGGCGCGCCGAGTGGATCGTGATGCGCACCTGGTTGGCGCGGCGCTCGACCTCGATCCGGGAGATGCCGGCGCGGCCGAGCTT
>JAJPIA010000048.1 GCA_021324975.1 Bacillota bacterium | reverse complement strand
TGCACGCCACGACCGTCGCCACCAACGCCATCATCGAGGGCAAGGTTGCGCGGACGGCGTTCGTGACGACAGACGGGTTTCGTGACATGCTCGAAATCGCGCGCCAGGTACGCCCATCACTGTACGATCTGCGTTTTGAGAAGCCGCGCCCGCTGGTGCCCCGGGAGCGGTGTTACGGGGTGCCGGAGCGTCTCGATGCACGAGGCCGTGTCCTCACGCCGCTGGACCATGACGCTGTGCGACGCGTCGCCGAGTCGCTGGCCCAGGAGCGAATCGAGGCCGTGGCGGTGTGCCTGCTGCACGCGTATGCGAACCCGGCGCACGAGCAGATCGCCGGCCAGATCTTGCGGGCGGCCCTGCCGGGGGCGGTGGTGTCCTTGTCGTCCGACGTGGCGCCAGAGTTCCGCGAGTACTTCCGGGCCAGCACGACGGTGATCAACGCGTCGATTCAACCGATCGTCGCCCGGTATCTGCAGCACATCGAGGACCGTCTGCGGGCGACCGGGGTATCCGCGGAGCTTCTCGTGATGCAGAGTAACGGCGGCGTGTTCTCATTCGCCGCGGCGCGCGAACGACCGGTCTTTATGGTCGAGTCCGGGCCGGCCGCCGGCGTCATCGCGGCGGCCCATCTCGGCGGCGTCCTCGGGTACCGCGACGTCATTTCCTTCGACATGGGCGGCACGACCACGAAAGCGGGCCTGGTCCTGGACGGCCGGCCGCGCGTGACGAAGGACTACGAGGTGGGCGCGGCGGCCCAGCCCGGCGTCGGCAGCCACCGCGGGAGCGGGTACCCCATCCGCACGCCGGTCATCGATTTGGTCGAGATCGGCGCCGGCGGCGGTTCGATCGCGTGGGTCGATTCGGGCGGGGGATTGCGGGTTGGCCCGGTCAGCGCGGGGGCCGACCCGGGACCCGCCTGCTACGATCGCGGCGGGACCGAACCGACGATCACGGACGCGAACCTTGTGCTCGGCCGTCTCAACCCGGACTACTTCCTTGGTGGGGAGCTGCGATTGAACGTCGAACGCGCCCGCTGGGCGATTCAGGAGAAGTGTGCGAATCGCCTTGGACTCGATGTGGTCGCGGCTGCCCACGGGATCGTCGAAATTGCGAATGCGACGATGGTCAACGCCCTGCGCCTCGTGTCGGTGCAGCGGGGGTACGATCCCCGCGAGTTTGCGCTGGTGGCGTTCGGCGGGGCGGGTCCCGTGCACGCGAATCGCCTGATCGCGGAAACGCAGATCCGCACCGCGCTGATTCCGATGAGCCCGGGCACGGCGTCGGCGATGGGCCTTCTCGTCAGCGACCTGAGGCACGAATACTCGGCGACGATGATCCAGCGCATTGACCGCGTGGACCTCCTCGTGACGGAGCGGGCGTTCCAAGGGCTGGAGGCAGAGGGGCGGGAGGCGTTGCGGCGGGAGGGCAGCGACCCCGCCGACATATCGCTCGTACGGCAGATGGATATGCGGTACGTCGGACAGGGATACGAGCTCACGATAGCGGTGCCGCCTGGGAGGCTGAGTCCGGACGTGTGCGCTAGGCTCGTGGAACGCTTTCACGACGAGCATGGCCGAGCCTATGGGTACAGCGCGCCGTCGGAGCCCGTCGAGCTCGTAAACCTTCGGGTCACCGCCGTTGGCGCCATCGTCAAGCCGCCCGCCGGGGGACGGATGGTGCGGGCCCGGGGGTTGGAGACCACCCCGACGTCGGGGCGGCCCGTGTACTTTGCCGAGTGCGGCGGATACGTTGATTGTCCCATTTACGATCGCTACCGCATGGCCCCGGAAACGGTCGTGAACGGTCCCGCCGTCGTTGAAGAGTTCGACTCCACGACCGTGATCCACCCAGGGTCCCGCGGCCGAATTGACGCGTTCGGAAATCTGCACCTGGCGGTAGGCGGCACGGAACGGCCTGCTGAGCCTCGCCGGACCGCTTGACGGAAGGGGGGAGCCGTGCACGCGGATGCAACGCGTGGGATCGTCATCGCCAAGGACGTCATGGTGCCGATGCGGGACGGCGTGCGCCTCGCCACCGATATTTACTTCCCGGCGTCCGGCGGCGCCCCACTGCCCGGTGCGTTCCCGACGATTCTGGGACGCACGTCATACGATAAAAACGCGCCCTGGATGTGGGTCGAGCCCGTGGGCGAGTTTTTTGCCCGGCACGGCTATGCCGTGGTGATCCAGGACCTGCGCGGTCGCCACCATTCCGAGGGTACGGGTCAGTACTTCCATGTGGTGAACCCGCGGGAAGGGCTGGACGGCTATGACACGGTTGAGTGGATCGCGGCGCAGCCTTGGTCGAACGGCCGGATCGGCACTGTGGGAAGCTCCCACGGGGCGATCGTGCAGCAGGTCATGGCGCTGCATCGTCCTCCGCATTTGACCGCGATCTGGCCCGACGTCGGACCGACGAACGCGTACGCGCACGAGTGCCGTGAAGGGGGCGCGATGGCGCTGCACATGTTTGGCGCCCAATTCTTGCATGCGCACGACGCCCAGGAGATTCGGGACGATCCCGTCGGGCGACGGGCGATCGAAATGGCGATGGAGCAGCTGCGCGAGTGGTTGGCGCGATTGCCACTCAAGCCCGGTCACACCCCCCTCCGCTGGGTGCCGAATCTCGAGCAGACCTTCTTCAACTACTATTATCGCGGAGCGTACGATGAGTTCTGGCAACAGGAAAGTTGCGACCAGGAGCGCTACTTCGACCGCCACGCGGACGTTCCGGGCGTCTATAGCGGCGGGTGGTACGACCCGTTTGC
>JAJPIA010000142.1 GCA_021324975.1 Bacillota bacterium | reverse complement strand
GGCGGCGCTGGTGGGAGCAACGACAGCGGGACCAACGTCGGCAACGGCGGCAACGGCGCGCAGGGCGGCAATGGCGGGAACAACAACCTGGACCATGCCGGCAACGGCGGAAACGCCGGCACGCCTGGGAACGGCGGGAACGGCAACAATGGCGCCAACACGGGCAACGGCGGCAGTGGCGGCCAGGGCGGGAACGGCGGGGACTACAACCAGTCAGGCGGTGCCGGGAACGGCGGCGCCGGCGGCGCTGGTGGTAGCGGTGGCAACAAGAACAGCGGCACGAACGTCGGGAACGGCGGCAAGGGCGCGCAGGGCGGCAACGGCGGCAACGTGAACCTGGGGCCGGCCGGTATCGGCGGCCAGGGTGGCAACGGTGGCGGCGGCGGCAACGGCAACAACGGGGGCAACAGCGGCAATGGCGGCAACGGTGGCCAGGGCGGCAACGGCGGGAGCGGCAACTCGGGCAACGGCAGCGGCAACGGTGGGAGCGGCGGTTCGGGTGGCAACGGTGGGAGCGGCAACTCCGGCAACGGCAGCGGCAACGGCGGCAACGGCGGTCAGGGCGGCAACGGCGGGAGCGGCAACCAGGGTGGCGCCGGTGCGGGCGGCTCGGGCGGCAACGGCGGCAACGCCGGGAACGGCAACGCCGGCGGCGGCAGTGGCGGTGGCGGCAACGGCGGGCAGGGCGGCAACGGCGGTCACAACAACAACTAGCCGCGGCGATCGCGCCTCGCGCGATTGACGGGCATCGAACGTAGCTCGCTCAGCGAAACAGCGATTCGCGGGGCGAGGCGGGGGCCTTGCGCGTCCTCCGCCTCGCCCGCTTTGTTGCCCGACCTGCTTTGCTACCGGGAGGTGTCGCGGCTTGCTACCGGGAGGTGTCGCGGGGCCTGCTGGACCGGCTGCCGCTCCGCTTACTTGAGGAGGTTGAGCTTTACCGCGAGCAGGGCGGCCTGCGCGCGGTTGCGGGCGCCGAGCTTGCTGTAGATCCTCCGGAGATGCTTCTTGACGGTCGCTTCGGACACGTGCAACTTCGTGGCGATCTCCCTGTCGCTCATGCCCAGGGCGACGCGGCTGAGGATCAGCACTTCATGTTCGCCCAACTCCGGTTTGTCGGACACCGTCCCGTTCCTCGCCTTGGCGGCGAGGCGTGCGAGCATCTGCCGGGCCACGGCCGGGTTCAGCATCGTGCGCCCCTGATGCACGGCGCGGATGGCGTTCGCGAGGTTTTCCGGGCTGATGTCCTTCAACACGTACCCGGCCGCGCCCCGCTCCGCCGCCGTGATCATCATCTCGGCGTTGTCGACGGTCGTGAGGAAGAGCACCTCGCACTTGTTCGCGGCCGTACGCAATCGCCCGAGCAATTCCAGCCCGCTCGTGTCCGGGAGGTTGACCTCCATGACCGCAACGTCCGGGGCGTGCGCGTCGAGGATCTTGAGCGCGTCCTCACCGGACCCTACGTCCGCGAGCACCTCGATGTCTTGGTGTTCAGACATGAAGGCGCGGATGCCGGCGCGAAACAGCCGGTTCCCGTCCACGAGGAGGACGCGGATTGCCGGTCCGCGATCAGGCATGGTTTGATCCGCGCGTGGTTCGGCCGACACCATGGGTTATCGTCATCGCCATCGTTTGAACGAGAGTGCGGGCAATTGCACTGTCAAGACAGGACCAATTTTCCCGTACTATAAGTTCGCGGCGCCTCACAACGGTCCTGCATTCCGGCCCAGGCCGGCGTCTGAGGCCGCCCGCATCTGGGCATCAGGCAATACGGGTCGGAGATGCGGGCTCGAGCGCGTGTGTGCCGCATTTCGCCCTCGTCGACGTGCGCTCACGGATCCTGGGGCCGGGGGGTAACGGTGGGAAGCGACGCGATCAACGCGCACGACGGCGGCGCGGCGCAGGCGGGCCAGATCGTGCAGGAACTCCGAGCGTGGTGCGCGGAGCATGGTGTGAGCCAGTCCTCGGTCGCCATGGAGATCGGCGTCAGCGTTTCCCACTTCAACCAGGTGATCAACGGTCGGGCGCGGCCGAGCGCGGAGCTCACGCGGCGCATGATCGAAGTGTTGGAGCGGCATAAAGCGCGCCGGATCCAAACGGGGCGCCGCGGCGTGTGGCAGGTCGGAGCAGGCGCACTGGACGAATCGCGGTATCGGTCCGATGCTGATGGGGGTGTGATGATGACGTTTGCCGAAGCGATCCAAATCAAGGGACGGGTGGTGGACATTCATCTGATCAACGGCACCGTGCTCGACGGCGCGCGCGTCAAGGACGTGTCGCCGGCGATGATCCAGGTGACCTACAAGGACCGGACCCGCTTTCTCAACCCGACCCACATCGTGATGGTGGAACTCGGCTAGCGAATTGACCGTACGCATGGCAAGGCAGCGTGAAGCGCCGCCGGGTGAAGCCTGCCCGGCGATCGGCGCGGCCCGCGAGGTGCGATGGTGAAGACGTGGCTGTTGGGCATCCTTGTGCTCGCGTTGGCCGGCGCCGTCATGGTCGGGCCCGCGGCCGCCCAGAACGGCATGGGCACGATCTACGTCTGGAATCTGTGGCAGAACCAATCGGGCGAGCCGGTGACGGTGTACCTTCAGTTGAGTAACTTCAAGAACCCGTCCTGGTGCACGGTGAAGTATCTTGGGCGGTGTTCGTTTTCGGCGCCGGCCGGATCGCATCACCTCAAAGCGGTCGATGCCGCGCACAAAGTGACGATCGCAGAAACGGATGCGGCGGTGCGCGCCGGGTCCTGGTTCAAGTGGTGCGTGTACGGGAACAACACCGCGCAGGCGCCGCGGTGCGACGCCTGGCTGAAGAGCAACAACCCCAACCCCTGACGACCTGATGGGGCGCGGCCCGCCGCGCCGGACTTCAGCGAGGACCACTCGCCTTGCCCGCGCTCCGCTCACATCTGGCTGCAAAGCCGGTGCCAAGCGGAGCGGTCACGTCAGCTGCCGCCGGAATCGCCACACGCTGAGCGAGACGAGCACGAGCGTAAACAGGAACAACGCCAGCAGGTTGGGCCAGAGCGTTTCGATGCCGCTCCCCTTGATGAGCGCGCCGCGGGCGATGCGGCCGAAGTGAAAGATCGGATTGAGCACGGTCAGCGGTTGCAGCCAGGCTGGCATCGCTTCCACCGGCGTCAACGCTCCTGACAGCGACGTGAGCGGCGGATTGATGAAGAAGACCATGAGCATCGCCTGCTGCGCGGAGCGGGTGAACGTCGCCAGCAGGGTGCCGAGGCCGATCCCGGCCAGGAGACACAACCCCGCGCCGCCGAAGACGACCAGCAAGCTGCCGTGCACCGGCACTTGGAACACGAGGCGGATGACGCCGAGCGCGAGCAGCGCCATCGCCGACAGCAGCACGAACACCGGCGCGATCTTCGCGAGGATGATCTCCGCGGTGCTCGCCGGTGACATCAACAGCTGCTCGATGGTGCCGAACTCGCGCTCCTTCAGCATGACCGTGGACGCGATGATCGTGCCGTTGAGAATGAGCAGCATGCCGAAGATCCCCGTGACCACGAACCACGAGTTCACCAGCCCGGGGTTGAAGAGGTAGGCCGGCGCGAGGTCCACGGCGCCCTGCTCGGTCACGGGCTGCGCGGCGATCTGCTGGAAGCTCGCGTGGAGCCCCTGCCCCGCGAGCGCGGCGCTGTAGGTTTGGATCACCCCCTGAGCGTACCCCTGGCTGATCTCGGCCGTGTTGACGTTCATCGCGTTGAGGAGGAACTGCACGGTCGTCGGTTGGCCGCGGAGGAGCCTTCGGGCGAAGTCGTACGGGATGACAACGCCGGCGTCGACCGCGCCCGTGCTGATCGCGTCGCCGAGCCGGTTGGACGACGAGTAATACCCCGCCAGCCGGAAACTCTTGCTCTGCGTGAGCTGGGCCACGAACTCGCGGCTCTCGGGCGTCTGGCTCTCGTCGACCACGCCGAGGGGGATGTTGGTGACCGTGGCATTGAGGACGGACCCCAGCAGGATGAGCTGCAGCACCGGCGCCACGGTCAACGAGATGACCAGGCGCCGGTCCCGAAGAATCTGCCGGAACTCCTTCCGGAAGAGCGCGCGAAACCGGCCGGCCGCGACCGCACGAAGGAGGCGTGGCATGGGCGTCAGTCCGCCACCTGCATCCGGCGCATCGTCCGCCAGGCGGCCGCGTAGAAGACCCCACCGATCAGGCCGATGATCAGCACCTTGTACCACGTGGCGATCCATCCGCCGCCCTGCAGGAGCGCATCCCGGACGACCTCGATGTAGTAGCGGCCCCAGACGAGGTTGGAAATCCAGCGCAGGCCGGCCGGAATATTCTCGATCGGGAACAGGAGCCCGGACAGGAGCATGACCAGGAGGAACCCGCCAAAGGCCACCGCCTGCATCGCGGCGGCTTGATTGGGGATGGCGGCGCCGATTAGGGTCCCGAACGCGGCCACGCAAAACGCGTACAGGACCGTCGCGACGACAAACGGGGTCGGATCTCCCGCGAAGCCAACGCCGAAGCTCGTGAGCAGCACGACGAGCAGGACGACCGCCTCCGCCAGCGCCACGGCGACGAACGCGAGGATCTTGCCGAGCAGGAACTCGTGCGCCGAGATGCTCGACACGTACACCTGCAGGATGGTTTTGTGCTCGCCCTCTTTGGCCATCGCAAGGGTGGCGAGGAGCGGCGGAAATATCGAGAGCGCCATGACAAAGATGCCCGGCCCGTAGAACCTGGGCGACGACTCGCCGGGGTTGTACCAGAGCCGGATCGCGGCCTGGACCGGCGCCGCCTGCGCAGCGCCCGCCGTCTGCTCATTGTACGCCTGGACGATCTGCCCAGCGTACCCCGAGACCAGTTTGGCGGTGTTGGCGTCGGAGGCGTCGACCAGCAGCTGGACGGGCGACGGGACGCCGCGGGCGACGTCACGTCCGAAGCGCGGGGGGATGATGAGCGCGGCGCGCGCCGTGTTCGTGGAGAGCGCCTGCTCCGGCTGGCGGTCCACCGGCCACGCGACGACGCGGAACGTGACGGACGCCCGGAACGCGTGGATCAGATCGCGAGACAGCGCCGAGTCGTCGAGATCCTGCACGACGATCGGAATGTTCGTGACCGACAGCGAGAACGCGTGGCCGAGCAGCAGCAGCAGGACCACGGGGAGCGCCAGCGCGAGCGCAAGCGACAGCCGATCCCGCAGGAACTGGATCAGCTCCTTGCGGACCTGCGCGAGGATGCGTCCCATGCGTGGCGTCCCTCGTCGTTGCCGGTGGCCGGGGCCGTTTGGTGCCTCACTGGCTGTGCCAGCCCTTCCAGCCGGGCGGCCAGGCATCGCCGACGAGCACCTCGCCGTCGGCGGGCATCCCGGGCTTGGCATACCCAAACGCGCCCCGCAGCGCGAGCTTCACGCCGACGACCTGCTTCACGCGGTCTTCCCTGAAGTACGTGTTCTCCGGCGTGAACGTGGCCTGGGGATCGATCTCCAGCACGTACGCGTCGATGGCGTGCCCGGGGTTCGAGTCGAGGTAGATGTGGGCCCGCTGCCCCAGTTTGATCTTGCCGATTTCCCCCTCGGGGATGTAGCCGCGCAGGTACACCTGGTCCAGGTTGAGGAGCGTCACGATCGCCGTGCCGGCCTGCACGACCTCGCCCGGCTGCGCGGCGCGCGTGATGATCGTGCCGGCAAAGGGTGCTCGGATGATGAGGTCTTGCCGGTTCGCTTCGGCTTGGGCCAGCTGCGCCTGCGCCTGCGCGACCTGCGCGGTCGCGCTGCGGATGGTCGCCTGCTGCTGCGTGATTTGCTTCTCCACCTGCGCGGTGGCGGCGTTCCGGATCGCCGGGTTCGCCAGGTTGGCCTGCGCCGTCACGAGCGCGCCTCGGTCTGCCTCGACCTGCCGCCGCGCCGCCGCCACTGCCGCGGCCTGCTGCTCCGCCGCCGTGACCTGCTGGATGCGCTGCTGCTCCGACACGGCGCCTTGCTGAGCCAGCGCCGTGTACGCTTTGCTGTTGAACGCCGCGTTCTCGTACGCGGCCTCCTGCTGGGCGAGATTCATCTGCGCGGTCGCGAGATCGGCCTGGGCCTGCCGCACGCGCCCCTGCGCGTCCGTCGCAGCCTGCGCCGCCATCAGCTGATTTTGCTGGCGTTGTTGTTCCAACACCGCGGTCTGGTCCCGGGCCGCCTGGGCCTGTGCCTGCGCGCTCAACAACACCGCGCGCGCCTGATCTTCCTGCGCGCGGATCTGGCTGTCGTCCAGGGTGGCGATGATGTCGCCGGCCTTGACCGAGTCGCCCTGGTTCACCCGGATGTCCACGATCTTGCCGGCCACCTTGGGCGCGATGGCCGAATCATCGCCCTCGATGCGCCCGCTCAGCGGGACGATGGTGGGCGGTACGGGTGGCGCGCTGAAGTACGTCCGCCACACCCATACGCCGACGGCGCCCAGCACGAGGAGCAGCACGATGGGGACAAATCTTGGACGCCCGCGCATCCGCGCCGCCGGGGGCGCCTGGGCCGGGGCGTGAACCGCGTCCTCTGCCGTCATGACCGTTTCCTTTCCCGCGCGTCCGGCGTGACGCGCCGCCGCGCGGACTTGACTGTGTGCAGGTACGCCAACGAAAAGTCGGCGATGTGGTCCGCAATCCGGTCTACCTGGTCGGGCGTCATCGTGAGCTCCGGCCACAGCTTTGCCAAGATCGGCCGTCCCTGCACGTAGTGGATCGCCTGCCCCATGATGCTGTGCACGCACAGCCGGGTCGTCTCGTGATCCCGCGGCAGCCCGATGATCGCCCCCACGATCTCCCGAAACCGGTCGTACAGTGGACGCAGGGTGTCGTTGAGGACCCGATCCATCGCCGGAGTCGGGTGCGCCCATTCGTGCATCATCACGCGAAACGGCAGGTCGGGATTCTGTGAGGTAAACATGCCCCGGAGGCGCATCCGGATGATCGCGCGCAGTAGCGCCTCGGGCGACACCGTGCGGTCCGACAACGCGGCTTCCACGTCCAGCTTGCGCGCAAACCGGCGAAGCACTTCCGTGTACAGGTTCAGCTTGTCGCCGAAGTAGTAGTTCACGGCGGCGATGTTGGCGCCCGCGCGCAGGCAGATCTCCCGCACCGTGGCCCCCTCGAAGCCATGGTCCGCAAAGGCCTGCTCCGCGGCATCGAGGAGCTTTTCGCGCGTCCCCTCGCCCGCCAGGCGGGTTGCCGGCACGGGACGACGTGACAGCGGATAATCCGACGTATTGTTCATTTCAAACAGTAGTTTGAATCATTGATTTGGCATTGTCAAGCCTACAGGACCCCAATCTCAGATTTCGACCGATCGACATGGGCGAAGGCCCTATTTGGAGGAGGTAGCCGCGGGCGACGCGCGGGTACCAGGGTGGTAACGGGTTGATATAGGCATCCGCTAAAGCCTCGAGTAGGCATCTCGTTGAAGTCCCGAAGGGAGGACTCCATTGCCGGGCACCGCGGCGGTTCGGTCGGCCTTGCTCGTCATCGCGGCGGCCACCGCCGTGCTTCTCCTTGGCGCGCCGGGGTGGTCGATCGACCAATCCCTCCGGCCGGCACTGGCGGCGTCCGCGGCTCCGGCATCGCGTAGTACCGATGTCTCGCCGGTCGCCGAGCCGTCCGCGCTTCGCCTGGCCCCGCTGCTCGTCCCGCAGGCCATCCCGCCGGATGTTTCATCCGCGCCCAAGCGGGCTCCCACGAGCCCCGCGGCGCCGCCTGCCCCCGCCCGTCCGGCGTGGGACGGATCGGCGCATCGCACGATCGGGATCCTGCGCTCCGTCAACTGTGGAAATAGCACCCTGGTGCTCCACCAGGAGGCGGGCGGCGACGACGACTTTGTGATGACGCGCACGACGGTGGCCTACGCGGAAGCGCGCAAGCTTCCGGACGCCTGCGCGCTGGCGCGGCTTGTGGGGACAAGGGCGGTCGTCTGGTGGACGGCGAATGGCGCCGCGTACGTCGTGAGTCGCGTCGACGTTGTGGCACTGGCGGAAGTTCCGACCGCGATCTCGCAGGGTACCGGTCCCGCGGACGGCGGCGAGGCCTCCCGCATCTTCGTACCCGTGGTGACTTGGCCCGTCGTCGGCACTCTCGCCGCGCCGGAATCCGGTGCGACCGCAGCGAGTGTAACCGCCCCGACCGCCGGCAGCGGGAGCTCGACCGGTGACGTCACCACGTCGGATCCGAGTGACAACACGGCCGATCGCGCGGCCGCGGGAAGCGCGAACGCGTCAGGCGCCGCAGGCGCGTCAAGCGGCGACCCGTCGTCCGCCGGAAGTCTTTCCGGGCAGGCCGGTGCCTCGGGTACGGTAGGTGGCGGTGCGGCCGGCGCGGATATCTCCGGTCAGGCGGGCGCCTCCGCCGGCGGCAGCTCACCTGGAAACGCCAACGTGTCCGGCAGCGCCGGTGCCTCCGCCGGCGGCAGCGCGTCGGGGCCCGCGGGTACGTCTGCGCAAGGCGCGGCGTCGGCGGGCGCGGCGGCCAATGCCGGTTCGTCCGGAAGCGGGAGCACGTCGGGTAGCGCCGGCGCCTCGGCGGGCGCGGGGACCGGTACCGGAGGCGCATCCGGACAAGCCGCCGCGGGCGCCGGTGCAAGCGGCGGCCACGGGGGAGTGTCCGCGGGGGCGAATGTGTCCGGCGGTGCCAGCATCAGCGGAACATCGGTCAATGCCGGCGCGACGGCGGGCGCCGGGCTCTCGGGCGGCGGTGTCTCCGCAGGCGCCGGCGCATCGGTCGGGCATGAGTCGACGGGCCAAAAGTGAGCTCCGCTCGGCATCGAAATCCTGTTTCGGGTCGTCCTTCGAGTCACCCAAACCACCGCGAAGCAGCGGCAGTCGTCACCGTCCTCTGCAACATCCTCGTGGCTCGTCAGTTCTCGTCGTAACTGCGCCGTTACGGCAAGTCGGCGAGCCTGCATCAGGACGCCCGCGATGTCCTTGTGGCCCGGGAGGAGAAGTGTGAACTTGCCGAGCATAGGTTTGGGGCGCCGGATCGGCGCGCGGCATGCTGCCTCCGAGGGGCCGGTTTCTTGTCGATTTTGCGCGGGGCCGGACGACTATAGGAACGAGAGGTTGTCCGAAAGGAGTGACCATGAGCAGAATCCGAGCCCTGATCGGCACGCGCAAGGGCGCGTTTGTGTTGACGTCGGACGGCAAGCGGGAGCGTTGGGACGTGAGCGGTCCGCACTTTCCGGGGTGGGAGATCTACCACCTCAAAGGATCTCCCGCCGACCCGGACCGGCTGTACGCGTCGCAGACGAGCGGCTGGTTCGGGCAGTTGATCCAGCGATCCAACGACGGCGGCAAGACATGGGAACCGGTGGGGAATGAGTTCGTGTACGACGGTGTGCCGGGTACGCACCAGTGGTACGACGGCACGCAGCATCCATGGGAGTTCAAGCGGGTGTGGCATCTCGAGCCGTCCTTGACCGACCCGGACACGGTGTACGCGGGCGTCGAGGACGCGGCGATGTTCCGCTCCACCGACGGCGGGCGCACCTGGCGTGAGCTTCCCGGGCTTCGCGGGCACGGATCCGGCCCCTCGTGGCAACCCGGAGCCGGAGGAATGTGCCTGCACACGATCCTGCTGGATCCGACGAACCCGGCCCGGATGTTCATCGCGATCTCGGCGGCCGGCGCGTTCCGGACGGACGACGGTGGGGACACCTGGCAGCCCGTGAACCGCGGCCTGCGGTCCCAGGGGATCCCCAACGAGACCGCCGAGGTTGGACACTGCGTCCACCGCATCGCAATGCACAAGTCGCGTCCCGGCGTGCTGTTCATGCAGAAGCACTGGGACGTGATGCGGACCGATGACGCCGGCGACTCGTGGCACGAGGTGAGCGGTAACCTGCCGACGGATTTCGGCTTCCCGATCGACGTGCACGCGCACGAGCCGAACACGGTCTATGTGGTGCCGATCAAGAGCGACTCGGAGCACTACCCGCCCGACGGCCGGCTGCGGGTCTACCGGAGCCGCACCGGCGGAAACGAGTGGGAGGCATTGACCCGGGGGCTGCCCCAGAGCCATTGCTATGTCAACGTCCTGCGCGACGCGATGGCCGTCGACGCCTTGGACCCCTGCGGCATCTACTTCGGCACCACCGGCGGACAAGTGTACGCATCGGCGGACGACGGGGACACCTGGGCGCCGATCGTGCGGGACCTGCCGGCCGTGCTCTCCGTCGAGGTCCAGACGCTGACATGATCCGGGTCGTTCTCCCGGCGCATCTGCGGACGCTCGCGCAGGTCGACGGCGAAGTTCGCCTCCAGGTCGCCGGGCGGGTGACGCAGCGCGCGGTGCTGGACGAGCTCGAGGCGCGATATCCCGTGCTGCGTGGGACGATCCGGGACCACCTCACCCAGCGGCGCCGCGCGTTCGTGCGGTTCTTCGCCTGCGAGCAGGATCTGTCACACGAGCCGCCCGACACGCCGCTGCCCGAGGCCGTGGCGACCGGGGAGGAGCCGTTGCTGGTCGTAGGAGCAATGGCCGGCGGCTAAAGCCGTTCTCCCTCTCGCGGCTTCGGCGCCCTACTCCGCGAGTCGGGGCATGGCGGGCCGCTCCATGCGCGGCCGAGCTTGGTACACCGGGTACCCGTCCCGCACGCCACCGCCCGCGGCCTTCGCGCCGGCTGAGCAGCGCATCGTACGCGCGTACCGCACCCCGGCCCGGGTGCAGGCGTTTGTGCGCGCGCTGCCTTACAACTGGGAGAAACGAGGCGCCACGCTGCGGACCTTTCGCGGCGTGGTGCGGCACGGCGAAGCGCACTGCCTCGAGGCCGTGCTCGTCGCCGCTACGGTGCTGGAGCAGCATGGTTTTTCGCCCACGGTCCTCGACCTCGAGTCGCAGGATCAGCTGGACCACGTGGTCATGCTCGTTCAGGTGGACGGCCGGTGGGGTGCGATCGCAAAGTCCCGCGATATCGGCCTGCACGGCAGGCACCCTGTGTTTCGCACGATACGCGAGCTCGTCTACAGCTACGTCGATCCGTACGTCGATGGCTCAGGCAGGATTACGGGGTACGGCATCGGGTATCTCGATGAGCTCGTCCGGGGTGACTGGCGGTTGAGCGAGCGCAATATCTGGGAGGTCGAGCGCGCCCTCTATCGGATGCGGCACGTCCGTCTCCGAACCTCCGACCGCCGCTACGCGCGCATGCTGCGCCGGTTTCTCGCGCTTCGAGCCGAGGGCCGGGAGGCGACGCCCGCGGGCGTGCGGGAGCTCTATGGCGCCGCGGTCGACGACTGGCTCTGACTTCACGGGGCTTGCTCTAATCGGTGTCGCCGGCGTGCCGCAGCCCGGCCTCCGGTGGCCGGTGTCTCGCCGCAACGCGGCCGGCGGATGCGCCGATCCAGCACGCGCTGCCCACGACCGCGTACACCCACCACTCAACGTGGGTCAGATAAAGCAGCGCGGCGGCGGCGATCATACCGCAGAGCGACGCGACGGCCATGGCGCTCGGTGCGTCGAACGCGGCCCACCCAATGTAGGTGCTCAGCACGAGCGACGCGAAGGTCGCGGGGTAAAGCCACCACGCCACGTGGTGCGCTCCCAACACAAGCGCAGCCCCCGCCATCCAACTGAGCCACGCCACCCCCCACATCGCCCTGCCCCCCGTCGTTCCGCGGCGCGTTTTTCCAGGAGTATCTGCATCGGTTGTGCCCCGGGGCCGCGGCCCCCAGACGCGAAATCGTCCGCCTCACGGGATGGGCCCGCGGCGCCTGCGGGCGACGCCGCGCCATTTCGAAGGGCTTGCGCCGGCGCCGCGAGAATACCACGCCGATGCTCCCGCGGGCGCCGTGACACGGCGTCTTTGCGGTCCTGCCGGGTCGCCGGCAGTCCTCGAATGGCCTTGGCTCGGGCGTCCGGCGTGCGCCGCGCGCGAGCCGTGGCGCCGGGGGCGGAGCCAGCCGATGCGCAATGGCCCGTTGGGGGGAGGGACGGGGTATGGGCCCCGGAGAACCGCTTGCCTGCACCCTGGCGCAATATGAAACGGCCAACGTCGTGACAGTTCGCGGGGAAGTCGATCTCTCGAACGTGCACATGCTCGCCGAAGCATGCGCTCGGGCCCTCAAGAGTAGCCGGTCGCTGATCCTCGATCTCACCAACGTTCCCTACATCGACAGCACATCGGCGTCGAGGGCGGAGCGTAGCTCTTCGCGCGGCATGACGGATGGCGCCCTTCATCCGGCCACCGCCTCACGGAACCGGCGGATCGCCTCGATGTGGGCCTGAGGGTTGGCCAGGCTCGACTGCATCGTGTTGACGCTGACGTGCGTGGCTCCGAGGTGCCGCCACTGGTCGACTTGACGGCGCCACTCGTCGGGCCCGGCCTGGCGGATCCAGGCACGTCCCTCGATGCCGAACGTGGCGGCGGTGCGCCCGGCCGCGGCGAGGTGCGCCCGGAGGCGCTCGATCTGATGCTCGCGCGCCGGCCCGGACGCCGGCCGTTGCCCGGAGGGCTGGATCGTGCGGCTCGACATCCAGCCGTCGGCGAGGCGCGCGGCGCGCCGCAGCGCCACCTCGGATTCGCCGCCGATCCACACCGGGATCGGCCGTTGCACCGGCAGCGGCCTGATGCCGGCGTCCGGGACGTGGTGCCACCGGCCCTGGAACGTCAGGGTTTCCTGCGTCCATAGCGCGCGCATCACGCGAATTTGCTCAACCGAGCGCGCGCCGCGTGTGTGGAAGTCCATGCCGAGCGCCTCGTACTCGACGTCGTTCCAGCCCACGCCGATCCCGAGCCGGAGGCGCCCCCCGCTCAGCACATCCACTTCGGCAGCCTGCTTCGCCACGAGCACCGTCTGCCGTTGCGGCAGGATGATCACGCCCGTCACCAGCTCGAGCCGCGTCGTGCACGCCGCGATGTATCCGAGCACCACAAACGGCTCGTGAAAACTGTGCGCGCTCGTATAGGGGCCGGTCCACGCGGAACGGCTGGCGACGCCGGCGCCCACGACGTGGTCGTAGATGAGCAGGTGATCGTACCCTAACGATTCCGCCGCCTGCGCGTAGTCGCGGATGACGGCCGGATCGCTGCCGATCTCCGTTTGGGGGAACACGACGCCGAGTTTCATGCGTCCGTGTTCGCACCGTGCGGGCGCGATTCCCTGCTGCCGCCTCGTCCGGCTCAGCCCGACGCAGGCGCCGTGACTGCTCGGCCCGAATGACCGACCGGGACGGCGCGTTTGCCGGACGGGGAGGGTTTCGCGCATGCATCGGCTGATCGGTCGTGGCGGGTACGGGCGCTCGTGGTGCGTCGTTGTGGTGATGGCGGCGCTGGCAGCCACTGGCGCGGGCGCGGTCGCGGCGCCCGTCGGCGGGGGAACCCTCACCATCGGGCTCACGGCCGATCCGACCATGATGGACCCGCACGCGTCGGCGGCCGCCGCCACGTACCTGGTCGGCAGCCTGAACGTCTTCGAGAGCCTCCTGTACCAGGCCCCGGATGGCACGTTCGCGCCGTGGCTCGCGACGGGTTACCAGATCTCGCCCGACGGCAAGACCTTCACGTTCAACTTGCGCCAGGACGTCCGCTTCACGGACGGCACGCCGCTCGCCGCCGATGCGGTGAAGTGGAATCTGGACCGGATCGTGAACCCCAACTTCCGCGCCGGCGGGTCGCTCTCGGCCCTGGTGGGGTATACCGGCACCACCGTTGTGAACGACCGGACGGTGCAGGTCCATTTCAAGGAGCCGTACGCGCCGTTTCTGGCCTACGTCGCCGGCGGCACGCTGGCCATCCTGTCGCCCAAAGCCACCGCGGCGCAGACGCCGCAGGAGACCCAGCGCGCCCCGGTCGCGAGCGGGCCATTTACCGTCTCCGAGTATGTCACGAACGATCACCTGACGCTCCTGCGCAACGCCGCCTACAATCGCCGCGAGCCGGGAAGCGACCATCAAGGGCCGCCCTATCTCGACCGGATTGTATGGAAGTTCATCCCCGAGGCCGAGACCCGCGCGATCACGCTGTCGTCCGGCGAGACCCAGATGATCTACGTGCTCGGGTACGGCACCGGCGGCGGCCAGATCCTCGCCCAGCTCCGGAGAGACTCACGGCTGGTGCAGGACACGCGCCCGTTCCCCGGGTCTGCCTATCTCTGGCTGGCGAACGTGCGGCTCGCGCCGACCGACGATGTCCGCGTGCGTCGCGCCATCATCTACGGGATCAACCGCCGGGCCATCATCAGCGCGGTGTACCGTGGTCTCGGAGCGCCGGCCTGCGGCATGGTTAGCCACGTCCTCCTGCCGGACCCCGAGGCATGCGCGTCCTACCCCTACGACCCGCAGCGGGCCCGCCGGCTCCTCGACGAGGCGGGGTGGAAGATGGGGCCGAACAACCTGCGGGTGAAGGACGGCCACCCGCTGACGCTCACCTTCAACTCGCTGAACCTCGGCGGCGGCGACTTCCCCGACGTCCAGCCGGTGCAGGCGCAACTCCTGGAGCTCGGGATCGATCTCAAGATCAAGAGCCAGGCATTCGGGCCCTTCGCCTCGGATAACTTCCACTGCGCGGACAATCTCGGAACGATCTTTCTGCGCGCGAACGACGAAGACACGCTCTACGCGCTGTTTGCGACCGCAAATATCGGCACCAACTTCAACTGGTCCTGCTACTCCAACGCCCAGGTGGACCAGCTGCTCGCGGCGGGGCGGAGCACCCTCGATCCCGCGAAGCGGCGCGCGATCTACGTCCAGTTGGACCATCTGCTGCTGGATCAGGCCGTCGCCATGCCGATGATGGACGAGCTGTCCGTCTGGGTCCGTCGGGCCAACGTCTCGGGCGTTCGGTACAACTACTCGACGTATCCCGCGTTTGGCGATGCCTACCTTGCGAAGTAGAGCGAGATCCGCCAGGGCCCCCGCATTGTGGCACGCGTCGGGGCCTGGGCTCGACCCCTGAGGGTCAACTTGCTGTCGGGTGATGCCGCGTGCTTCGCCGAGGAAGATCGGCGTCGATCTGCATCGAACGTTCCCAAGGCGTACGTGCTACGGGGCAACAGATACTCAACAAGGTGGTTCGTGCCATGCCACCCATGCCGCCTGGTCGATGGAAGGAGTTTATATTGGAGGGTCTTCGCACGGCCAAAGTGGCGACCATGAACGAGGACGGCCGTCCACATGTCGCCCCGGTATGGTTCGACCTGGACGGAGAAGATTTGTTGTTCACGACCGGCGAACGGACAGCCAAAGGGCGCGCGATTCGGCGGGATCCCCGGGTTTGTCTCTGCGTCGATGATGAACGGCCGCCGTTTTCCTTCGTGATGATCGAAGGTACTGCGACCGTCGTGGAAGACCCCGGGCAGCTCCTCTATTGGGCGACCCGCATCGGCGGCCGCTATATGGGCCAGGACAGGGCGGAATCTTACGGTACCCGCAATGCTGTACCCGGCGAATTGGTGGTCCGGGTTCATCCGACTCGGATCGTCGGATACGAACGAGTAGCCGAGTGACCGTTAGGCCGCTCAGCCAAGAACGCCCGCAGCGCGCCGCCATGCCGCGAGTCTAGCCGGCCGCCCCCGCCGCCGCCAACACCGGCGTATTCGCCAGCAGCTCCAGCGTGTACGGATCCCGCGGCCGATCCAGGACGTCGGCGACCGGGCCGTGCTCGACGATCCGCCCGTGGCGGATGATGACGACGCGGTCGGCGATGGTTCGCACCAGGGCGAGATGATGCGTGATGAAGAGCAGCGTGAGGCGCATGTCCCGCCGCAGCCGGCCCAGGAGCTCGAGGATCGACGCCTGGATCGAGACGTCGAGCGACGAGGTGATCTCGTCGCACACGAGGAGACGGGGCTCAGCCGCCAGCGCCCTCGCGATCGCGACCCGTTGCCGTTCCCCGCCGCTCAGCTGGTTCGGGTAGCGTGCCTCGTACGTGGGATCGACCGCAACGCGGGCGAGCAGCTCCCGCACGCGCGCGCGCCGCGATGCGTCGCCGAGGCCGAACACGTCGAGCGGGAGCGAGATCGACTGGGCCACGGTGCGCCGGGGATTCAGCGAGGCGGCCGGACTCTGGAAGACATACTGGATGCTCCGGCGGAGGTCCGGTGGGCGCGACCGCGCCGAGAGGTCGACATCGCGACCCTCGAAGCGCATCCCGCCGCTGGCCTGGCCGGCATGCAGCCCGGCGATGCACCGGGCGAGCGTCGTCTTGCCGCTCCCCGACTCGCCCACCAGTGCGACGCACTCACCCTCCTCGACCGCGAGGTCGACGGCGTGGAGCACCGGCCCGCGCCCGTACGACGCCGAGAGCGACCGCACATCGAGGATGGCGCCCCCGGCGTCGGACGCCGGCGGGGCGGTCCAGAGCGCCCCGTTCTGGGAGAGTCCCGCTCCGGCGCCCTGCACAAACGCCGCCCGGAGGCAGCGCACGCGGTGGTCGGGACCGACCGGCTCCAAGACGGGCAGCACCGCCGTGCAGGCGGCCTGCGCGAACTCGCAGCGTCCGGCAAACGCGCACGCCTCTTGCCGGTCCCGCGGGTTCAGCGGGGTGCCCGCGATGCCGGCGAGACCGCGGCGCTCGCGCACGCTGGGTGTGGCCAGGATCAACCGCCGCGTATAGGGGTGCGCCGGGCGGCCGACCACACTGCCGGTCGGTGCCTCCTCCACCAGCATGCCCGCGTACATGACGCCCAACCGGTCCGCGAGGCCGGCGACGACGGCAAGGTCGTGGGTCACGTAGACGGCCGCCGCATGTTCCGTCGCGATGAGCTCGCGGATCGTTTCCAGGACGTGGCCCTGCGTCGTGACGTCGAGGCCGGTGGTCGGTTCGTCCAGCACGATGACGCGCGGGCGGCAGAGGACCGCCGTCGCAATCGCGACACGCTGGAGCTGCCCGCCCGACAGCTGATGGGGATACCGTCGCAGGAACTCGGGCGATGCGGGCAATCGCACCTTCTCGAGCACGTCGAGGATCCTGGCCTCCCGCCCACGCCGCCCCTCACCGGCCCGGTCGTGGGCGGATAGCGTCTCGCGGAGCTGCTCCCCGATGTGCAGTGCCGGGTTGAGGGATGCCGTGGGGTCTTGCGGCACGTAGGAGATCAGCCGTCCCCGGACGCGCCGGCGAACCGATTCGGGGACCCCGATGACCTCGACGCCGTCGACCTCCACGGAACCGCTGAGCTGCGTGCCCGGGCGCGCGTGGCCCAGCAAGGCCAGCGCCAGGGTCGTCTTGCCCGATCCCGACTCCCCGACGAGACCAAACACCTCGCCCGGACGGAGCGAGAGATCGAGCGCGTCCACGATCGCGTACGGGCGGGTGCCGGTGACGACGACGCGGAGCTTGGACGCCCGGAGCGCGTCGCGGGTCACGCCTCGACCCTCCGATCGACGCCCGCCACCGCGCGGCCCAGGCCGTCGGTCACGAGATTGCTCCCGACCGTGATGGCCGCGATGGCGAGCACGGGAAGCAGGACGGGCCAGGGCGAGACGTTGAGGCCGGCCTGATTTTCCTGGATCATGAGCCCCCAGTCCGGCCGCGGCGGCTGTACGCCGAACCCGAGATAGTCCAGGCTCGCGATCAGCCCGATCGAGTACGTCAGGCGGAGGCCGAACTCCACCGTGAGCGGCGCGACGACGTTCGGCAGGACCTCGCCGAGCAGGATCCGCGATCGCGGGACGCCGATGGCCTCGGCGTACCGGACGAAGTCGAGATCACGGACCTGCAGCGTCGCGGACCGGATGACCCGCGCGGTCTGCGGCATGTACGAGATCCCCACCACGACCACAATCAACCAGCTCGCGGGGCCGATCATGGTGACGCACATCAGCACGAAGACGATCGACGGAAACGCCAGCACGAGGTCCATGACGCGCATGAGCACCTCATCGGCCGCGCGCAGCGCATAGCCGGACACGAGGCCAACGAGGGTCCCGCTCGCCACGCCGATCGTGGTCGACAGCAGGGCCAGCAGGAGGACGGCGCGGCCGCCGTCGAGGAAGCGACTCAGGACGTCGCGGCCGAGGTAGTCCGTCCCGAGCGGCGCGGCATGGGACGGCGGAGCGAACGGAATGGCGAGAAACGCCGTCGCGCCGTGCGGCGCGACATAGGGCCCGAGCACCGCGGCCGCGACCACAAATCCGACGATCGCCAGGCCGATTCGGGTCCGTCCGAAGCGCAGCGCACCGAGCAGCAGACGTGCCCAGTCACCCGTCTCTCGCGGCGCCGCGTCCGGGACCCGCGCCGCGGGCGCGCCGACGCTCACGCCCGCGTCTCCACGGCGGAGGCGCGCATGCGCGGCGTGACCAGCATGACCAAGAGGTCGGCGACGAGGTTGACGACGACATAGAACGCGGCCAGCATCACCGTCAGCGTCTGCACGAGCGGGATATCGCGCTCGTTCACGGCCTCGACCAGCGCCCGGCCGAGCCCCGGATACCCAAAGACGGTCTCCACGACGACCACGCCGCCGGCGAGAAACAGGAGGTTCAACGCCGTCGCCTGAATCGTCGGCGCGACCGCGTTCAGCAGGGCGTGGCGGAGGACGACGCGGCGTTCCGGAAGTCCCTTCAGGCGCGCCATCAGCACGTAGTCACTCTGCAGGACCTCGATCATGCTGGCCCGGATCATGCGGATCGGGTACGGTGCCACGCCGAATACCAGGGTGAGGGCCGGGAGCACGATCACGGACGGCTGCTCCCAGATCGGCCTCGACGGATCGACGATCGACGCGGGCGGTAGCAGGTGCACGACGCTCGTCGCCAGCAGGTAAATCAGCGCGATGCCGATGACGAATGCCGGGACCGCCGCCAGGGCCAGCGTGAGCACCGAGACGATGTGATCCAGGCGACTCTCGGTCCTGAGCGCGCTCAGCATGCCCACGGCGAGCGCGAGCGGCGTCGCGACGAGGGTCGTCAACACCGCGAGCACGCCGGTGTTCTCGATGCTCCGCGACACGATGCTGGCGATGGGCTCCTGGGAGACGAGCGACGTCCCCCAACGGCCGGTCACCAGGTCGGCCAGCCAGTGCCAGTACTGGAGCACCGGCGGCTCGTCGAGGTGCATCTGCGTGCGGAGCGCCGCCACCGACTCCGGCGTCGCGTAGCGCCCGAGCAGGAGCTGCGCCGCGTCGCCCGGGAGCAGCTGCGTCGCCAGGAACACCAGCACCGACGCCAGCCACAAGATCAGGATGCCGGCGCCGAGTCGGCGCCCGATGACGCGCGTCACCCGACGTCCCTGGAGACCCGCCCGGCGTTACACGCGTCCGTCCACGTGGGGGACCGCGCGGACCCGCGACACCGGCAACACGCTCCTAGGGCGCAGGCAGTCCCCCTTCCGATCTTAGGCGTGCGAGACCTCACGATAGCGATACTGCCCGAGGCTCCACCCCGTCGCGGCGTCCGGCACGAACCCGCTGAACTTGGCGCTGTACGCGTCGATGGTGTCCCGGAACGCCGGGATGATGTCGCCGCCGCTGTCGTACAGGATCTTCTCGATTGCGCTGAACTTCTCGTTCCGCTTCGCGGGGTCCGACTCTTTGAGCGCGTCGCGGTACAGGGCGATCGATTTTGGATCGTTCCAATGCGTGTCGTTGAAGATTCCGCCCGGGAGATTGCGAAGCGCAAACATGATCCCGAACGGCTTGTCCCCGTAGTAGCTCTGGGTGAACGGCCATTCCTTGAACTTCACGTCGTACTGGGCCGGATCGATGCTCTGGACCGTAATGGTCACGCCCGCGCTCTTCGCGTTCTCGGCCAGCACCTGGGCGCCGGCCACCAGGCCGGAGTTCTCCTCCGCGGTCACGAGCTGCACTGAGAGGTCTGACTGGCCGGCCGCCTTGAGCAGCGATTTCGCCTGATCGATGTCCTGCTGGCGCTGCGGGAGCGCGCGCGGGTACGCTGCGTCGTGCGGGCACGGCATGTCGTTGCCGACCGTGGCGTAGCCGCTGTAGACCTGCTGCACCATCTGGGTCCGGTTGATGATGAGCTTGAACGCCTGCCGCACGCGCACGTCGCTGAACGGCGCCGTATCCACGCGCATCACGATGGGCTGAATGAAGCCGGCCTTGGCGACGAGGAGGCGCAGGTTGGACCGGCCGCGGATGACGGGCACCTGCGCCTGCGGCAGCGCGTCGAGCGCGTCGATCTGGCCGGCCAGCAGCGCGTTGACCTGCGACGTGTTGTCGGGGAAGTCGATGATCACGACCTGGTCGAGGCGCGGCTGGCCGGTGATCCAGTAGTGCGGGTTGCGGACGAAGACGCTCCGCTGGCCCGGGGCAAAACTCTGGAACATGAACGGACCCGTGCCGACCGGCTTCCGCGGATCGAACCCGACGGGCACGATCGACGACTGCGGGATGTAGAAGCGCTCGGCGAGGATCGCGTCGGGGTAGTTCAACGTCAGGCGAACGGTCCG
>JAJPIA010000123.1 GCA_021324975.1 Bacillota bacterium | reverse complement strand
GCCATGAACACGTCGCCGTGCGCGAAGTTGATCATGTTGAGGACGCCGTACACCATGGTGTAGCCGAGCGCGATGAGGGCGTAGATGCCGCCCTGGGCCAGGCCGAATTCGACGAAGTCGAGCCACTGCGACCCGGAGTAGCGGCCGGCGCGGAGCGTCGCAATCGTGCCCCAGACGACCGTCACGAGAATCGCCACGCGGAACGCCCAGAGTGCGCCCTCGATCAGCAGTACATGCCAGCCGCGGCCGCGGCGCATAGGCCTCCTCTCCGCCCCGCAAACGCCGCGAGGGGTGAGCTCCCGGCGCCGATCCGGCCCGTGCTCACCCCTCGAGACTCAAAATGTATGCGTGCGGCGGTCCTGCGCTACTTTGTCGGGTAGACCTTCTTCGGATCCACGCCCGGGACGAACTTCGACGGATCCGCGGAGACCGACGTGTAGACGGCGATGTGCGGGTCGGCGCAGTCCCCGTACGGGTTACACGTCAGCGTGCCCGTGAGCCCTTTGAAGCCCTTCGTGGCAAACAACGCGTCGCGCAGCGCCTTGCGGCCGATGTAGAGCGTGCCGCCCTGCGTCTTGGCCACTTTCTTGATCGCCGCAAAGACGATGTTCGCCGCGTCATACGAGTGCGGGTGGAACGCGGCCGTCGGCTTCTCGCCGTACTTCTTCTCGTACTTCGGGAGGAACACGGTGCTGTAGGCCGGCCCCAGGGTTTGCGGGGTCAGGTCCGGGCTGCTCCAGTACATGCCCCGGGCCGCGTCACCGGCCGCCTTCAGAAAGTCGGGCGAAAACAGCCCGTCGGCGCCGAACAGCGTGACGCTCTGCAGGCCCGGGACCTCCTTGGCCTGTCGCGTGATCAGGCCGCCCTCGGCGACGAAGATCGGGTAGAAGATCATGTCCGGCTTGCCGGTCGCAATGCGCGTGAGTACCGGCTTCATGTCGGTGTCCCCGACCGAGATCGCTTCCTGTGATGTGATCGTCCCGCCCATGCGCTTGAAGTTGTCGGCAAACGCCGCCGCGAGCCCCTGGGCGTACGGGCTCCCGTCGTGGATTGTCGCCGCGCGGCTCTTCTTCAGCACCTGACGCGCGAACGTCGCGGCGACCTGTCCCTGCGTCTTATCATTGTGGGCCGTGCGGAGGAAGCCGTCGTAGTCATGGCTGCGGTCCGGGGCGGTCAGGGGCGGCGCGGTGGCGGATGGCGACACGTCCACGATGCCGGCCTTCCAGAGAATCGGCACGCCCGGCACCGCCGCGCTCGAGCAGCTCGAGCCGATGGCGGCGACCACACTCGGATCGGCGGCGATCTTTTGCGCCGCCGTCTGCCCGCCCTCGGCGCTGCACCCGTCGTCGTTGGCCTGGAGCTTGATCGGGTGGCCGAGCAACTTGCCGGCCTGATCGTCGATGGCGATCTCCACGCCGCGCTGGCTGTCGGTCCCCAGTGCGGCGTTCGCGCCGGACGTCACCAGCCACGTGGCGATGACGATCGGCTGTCCGGGGCCGATCTGGACCACCCCGATCGGATCGCTCACGGGCCCGACGGTCGCCGCGGGCCCGGGCGTGGCGAACGCGACCGCCCCGAGGAGACCGCAGAGCACAAGCGAGTACGGCACCTTGCGTTTGCGCATGCTGTCCACTCCTCCCCTCCCCTGCGTGACGCAGCCGCCTGCGGCAGACGCGTCCCTCGGAGACTTCGGGTCTTGCGCAAAGAGACCTCCTGTGCTGGGATGAGGCGTGTGGCAGCCGTCGTCGATCCGGAATTCTGGGCGCGTGGCGCCGGCATCGCCCTGATCGACCTCGCCCTGGCCGGGGACAACGCGCTGGTCATCGCGCTCGCCGTGCGCACGCTGCCGCCGGAGCGGCAGGCCGCGGGCCGGGTGTGGGGCACCGCGCTCGCCGTCGCGCTGCGGGTGGGGCTGATCGTCATCGTCACGCGGCTGCTTCGCATTCCGCTGCTGCAGCTCGCGGGCGGAGCCCTGCTCGTCGCGATTGCGCTCCGGCTGGCCCGGCGCGAGACCGGCGTCGAGCAAGGGGTGCGCGCCGGCACCACCCTGATCCACGCGATCGGCATCATCGCGGTGGCGGACACGATCATGAGCCTCGACAACGTCCTCGCGGTCGCGGCCGCGGCACGTGGCCGCTACAGCCTGGTGATCGCCGGCATCGTATTGTCGCTCCCGCTGGTCGTGTGGGGCAGCGGGCTCCTCGGGGCGCTCATGCGCCGGCACCCGTGGGTCGTGTGGCTTGCCGTCGGCGTGCTCGGGTACATCGCGGCGGAGATGATCTTGCGGGATCCGCTCGCAGGCGCGCTGCTGGGGTCCGCGGCCGAGCCGCTCCGTTACCCTGCGGCGGCCACCTCGGGCGTCCTGCTGGCCGGTTACGCGGGGTGGAGGACCGTGCGCGGCCGCACGTAACCGCCGCGATGAGGCGGAGCGTCCGGGTGGGGCGAGGCGGCCGCCCGCCCCGCCCCAACAGCACCGACGCGCCTCCGCGCTACGGCCAGACGATCACAACAGGGCCGCTCGGCGTCTCGCTCCCGCCGGCCGGTTCGAGCGTGACCTCGATCGCCTCGGGCGGCGCGGCCAGCGCGGGCGCCTCGGCGATGAGCCGGCCCTGCCCCTGCGCATCCACGCGCAGCAGCCCCAGTGAGGTCCACGTCTCGCCATGGCGCACCCATCCTTGATAGACGCGCCCGGCGGGCGGCGCCCCGAGATGCGACGCGGTCAACACCGCCATGGGCACGCCGGCGCGCCCGCGGTACTGTCCGTGCGCGGCCTTGGGCGCCGTCCCCGCGGCGTGGAGCCGGATCTCGCGGGTCTCGCTCGTGGTGACGAGCGCCAGCGCGCGCTCATCGCGCTCGAAGGCAATGCGCTGCGCGCGGTATGCGAGCCCGCCTGCGCCGAGCGCGGCCACGAGCAGGGCCCCGAGCGTGAGCGGCATGAGCTTTCCGCGCAGGCGCTGCAGGCCGCCGCGAATCCGGGTCTTGGCCGTGCCGAGCGGCAGCTGCAGCTCCCGCGCGACCTGCTCGTGCGTGAGGTCCTCGAAGAAGGCCAGCTCCAGCGCTTCGCGCTGCGCCGACGGCAGTTCTTCCACGGCGCCCCGCACCGCCGCGCGGAGGCTCTCGCGCCAGATGATCTCTTCCGGTTCCGGTCCGAGGTCGGGCATGCTTTCAAGCTGCTGCCCGGTGGGATCCTCGGCGGCCTGCGGCCGCCGCCCGCGATGCCTCAGCTCATTGAGGACGCGGTAGTGAGCAATCTGCAGCAGCCATGGACGGAACGCGCCCCGCGACGGATCGAATAGGGACGCCTTGCGCCAGACCGTGAGAAACACGTCCTGCACGACCTCTTCAGCGGCGGCGCGGTCGAGCGTGTGATGGGCCAGGTTGAAGACCAGCCGCGAGTAGCGGCTGTACAGCGCGCCGAGCGCTTCCTGGCGTCCGTCGGCCAGGTCCCGGACCAGCGCCTCGTCGGTCTGATCCTGCCGGGGCGAACCCGCGCCAAACCGCCTCATGCCACTGCCGCCACGTAACATCGAAATCGCGTCTCCCTCCGCTCCCCGGCGCCGCAGGCGTTAGCGACGACCGCGGGGCCCTGACGGCCGGCCGCACCACCGTGACGGCCGGCCGTCAGGCTGCCTCCTAGTACGCCGCCGGCCGTGGTTTGGATTCCATCGGGGCCGGGCCACCCTATCCGGGTGACGCCGGCCCGCCCGCAGCTCGCAACCCTCGACCTACGGTGTCACGACCAGCTTCGCCAGCATGAACGGGTGATCGTCGCACTGATACTGGAACGTGCCCGGCTTCGTCATGGTGACCGTGATCGCTGCGCCGGGAACCACCTGTCCCGTGTCCCACAGCTTACCGTGCGTCGTCTGCGCGGTCGCGGTGTGCGGCACGGGGTCGTCGTCGATCCAGGTCACGCGGTGCCCCGCGGCGACAGTGGCACTCGCGGGACCGAACGCAAAGGCCCGCATGTGGATCTGCACATCGCCCGCGCGCGCCGGCGCCGCCGGTTGGACCGGCTGCCCCGCGAAGCCGGTCGCGGCGGCGGCCGACGACGCTTCGTACCGGGTCATCGCTCCGGTGCCTTGCTGCAGCGAAATCTTCCGCGGCCCGCTACCGACGGGCAGCGTCGCGACGACCTTGCGAGCGGCGAGGTCCACGACGCTCACCGTATCGTCGCCCTCGTTGGTGACATACGCGAGCGTGCCGTCCGACGTGATCCCGACCCAGTGCGGAAAGTTTCCGACCCGGATGGTGGCGGTGACCTCATGCGACGCGAGGTCCACGACGGCCAGCTGACCGGCGCCCTGGACAACGACAAGCGCGTTCTTGTGGTCCGGCGTGAACGCCATTTGATGCGGGATCGGCCCAACCGTGATGTGGGCCGTGACTGTGTTGGTGGCCCGGTCGAGCACGTTGACCTCCGCGCTGTTCGCCAGCGTAAAGTACAGCGACTTGGCGTCCGGGCTGACGAACAAGCCGCGAGGCGCCTGCGCGAGCTGCACGCGGGCCGCCGCCCGGCCCGTGGCCAGATCCAGGACGACGATCGCGTTGTGGCCGGGCACTTGCGAGCCCACGTACGCGGTCTTCCCGTCGGGCGCGAGCGTCACCCCGTGCGCCATCCCAACAGTATACCGCTTCGTGATGCGGAGCGTAGACGTGTCGATCACGTCCACCTGGTTCGTACCAAAGACGCCCACCACCAGCGTCTCGCCGTCCCGTGAGAGTGCCATGCCCTCGGGGAACTTCCCGACGTCGATCGTGTCGGTGACCGCATCGCTCGCCGTGTCGATCACGCTCAGGCTCGTGGCGTCCTCGCTGGACACGTACACGCGCCCTCCGCCGGGCGCAACGATGACCGCCTCCGGTCCGGCCGCAACCTTGATGGTGCGCACGATGCGGCCGGTGGCGACGTCGAGCACGCCGATCGCATCGTCGCCGTACAGTCCGACGTACGCCTTGGGAGTCGCGGCCGCGACGGCCGTTTGCGGCGGCGCGGACACCGCGCCCCCGACCGCGCCGCTCAGCAGGACGGCGGCGAGCGCCAGTGCCCGGATGCCGCGCCCGCGTAGTGCGGTGTCGCGGTGTGGAATCGCGTGAGCTTGCATGGATGGTGCCTCCTGATTGTCGTATTGAACGGGCTACACGGCCGCGGTTCCGGGCCGGCGTGCCGTCGCCCGCTCACACGCTGATACACCAACGGGCGGCGATCGGATTGTCTCGAGTGACGGAATCCGTACGGCGCGTCCTGTGCCGTCGCGACCGCCGCACGCGGCCGCAACTCATCGCAATGCGAGGACGCTGCGCGGCTTCCTCAATGAACACAGCCGGCGGGCTCACGTGCGCCCTGCCGGCTGTGCCGTACGCGATGACGGATGAGGTTACCGGCCGCTCCCGTCTCCCTGCGCATTCCCGGCCTGCCAAGCCGGTGTCACGGTGACGCCGTCGCCGGTTGAGCTCATACCGATCCCCGTGGTGTTATCGGCCGCCGCGGCGAGGGGAGTCAGCGCCATCACCGCGCCGAACACCATCACCGCCCACCGCCGCGTCACTGCCTGCCGTCCCGCCGTCCGTACGTGTCGCATCGCAACCGCCTCCTTGTGCTGTCGTGGATCAAGATGGCGCGCGCCTCTTGTCCCGCTGCACACCATGATTGACCGCGGCGGGCGGCGTGGATTGCGCCGGACGGCAACATCATGAAACCGTTACGCTGCGCGGGGATCTGCTTGGACGGCGGCCGCGACGTTCGTTGTGATGGTGATCGTATGACTGAACGCCTACGGGCTTGCGGCGGCCCGCGTTTCCGCGCGCTTCGGTGCGGGGATACGCCGGCTCCTCGACGCGGCGAGCGGCATCCAAAGACTGGGTGAAGGATCGGTGAACGCGGTGCGAGCGTCCTGTGCTAGACTACATGTGCCGGCCGCGGTGCTGCGCGACGTCGCCGCGGTATCACATGCGCGCCACGCGATGACGAAGTGGCCTTCGGACGATGACGCCACAGGGTGCAACGGAGAGTCCGTCCCTCGAGCGCGCTCGAGTTAACCCGGCCGATGTCGTCGCCGCAGCGGCGGCGCGCCGCGGCGGGCGCATCGCCGCGTCCCCCGCCCCATCACGGGTGCTGTCGCTCGACGCGCTTCGCGGGACCGTGGTCGCCGGCATGCTCCTCGTCAACAACATGATCTGGACCGCGGCGACCCCGCGCCAACTGATGCACGCGCCGTGGGGCACGGGCGTGACGTTCACAGACATGATCCTTCCGTGGTTTGTCCTCGTCGTCGGGATCGCCATCCCGGCTGCCGGGCGCCGCCGGGCCGGCAAACGTCCTGCCGCCGTGCGTGTGCTGCGGCGCGCGGCCGTGCTCGTGGGGCTCGGGATCCTGATCGATTCAGCGGCGGCACGCTCGCTCACGGTCGGCATGGACGTATTGCAGCTCCTCGGGCTGTCGTATCTCGTGGCGGCCCCCCTGGCTCGGACGCCGGCGTGGAGCCGGCTCGCAACGGCCGGGGGCCTGCTTGCCGCCTACGGCGGCCTCCTGACCCTCGTGCCCGTGCCCGGCCTGCCGCCAGGAGTCTTCCAGGAACATCGCAACGTCATCCAATACATCAACGACGTGTATCTCGCGCGCTTCGCGATCGCCGGCATCCTCGCCGTGGCGCCGGCCGGGGCACTTGCAGTGATCGGCACCGTCGCCGGCGATGTCTTGAGCTCGGGACGAATCGCCTTGGTCGCGAAAACTGCCGTCTTCGCCGCCGCCGGCGCGGCACTCTGTGCCGGCGGCGCGGCCTGGGCACGATGGCTGCCGCTCAGCAAGGACCTTTGGACCCCGCCGTACGCGCTCGTGGCCGGCGGCCTGGGGCTCCTGTTGCTCGCGGCCTGTCATCTCTGTTTCGAAGTGGCACGGCTGCGGCGGCTCGCGGTGCCGCTCGCGGTGCTGGGATCGAACCCGCTCGTAGGATACGTGGCTTCGGCCCTGTTCGCGGTCGCCGCCATGCAGACATGGCCGAATCCGTGGTCGCGCGGCGGCGCACTCGCGCTCCACCCGACGCTGCTCGATCCGCTCGGCGGCGCCGTCGGCGCGGTTGCCGCCGGTTGGATCTACACCGGTTCGGTGATCGCGCTGTGGTGGCTCGTGCTCTTCGCCCTGTATCGGCGCCGGATCTTCATTCGCGTCTAGAGGCGCGGGGCGCTCAGGGTCACCGCCGCACCCCCGCGTTTCGCCTGACTCGGGGGGCGGCCGCGCCGCGGGACCGCCGTGCGCGTGTAGCCCCACGCCCCGCCGCGCCGATGCTCCGCAGCAAAAACCCGCGGAGCGCGGGGAGCCGCGCCCCGAGCCGTCCCCTGCCTTCCGCCAGCCATCGCGTGATGAGCTCGTTCAACGCTCCGACCCACGCCTGCGCGGCCAGCAGGGTATCCTGCGGCGGGATCGATCCTTCCTCGACGGCGCGTTCCAAATGGCGGCGGATCACGCCGGCGAACCGCCGGTGGATCCCGAGACGCTTCGCTTCGAGCTCGGGACCGAGCCCGACCGCCTCGATCAGGAGGATCCTCGCCAAGTCGCGCCGAGCCTCGGCCGTCTCCAGCACCACACCCAGCGCCGCCTCCACCTTGGCGAGCGCCCCCCGCTCCTCGGCGATGGCCGCCTCGATCCCGTCCTCGAGCAAGGCGCCGAGCGCGTCCATGAGCGTGACGAAGATCGCCTGCTTGCTGGAGAAGTAGTGGTAGAAGGCGCCCTTCGACGTCTGCGACGCCGCCACGATGTCGTCGACCGCGGCGGCATGATACCCCTTGGCCGCGAACACGTCCATCGCCGCCTCCAGCAGGCGGTCGCGGGTCGGGGTGTCGGCCGCCGAGCGGATCTCCGCGATCCTCCCCACCTCCGGGCGCCGGACGTCGGCCCGATCAGACCGGCGCGTCGGTCTCATCCCAGGCACGCGAGCTGCGCCATCAAACGAGGCGCCGGCATCGATCTGACCGACGGCCGGGCGTCGCCGGAAGGTCCCGGCTGCGGTTACCTCGCCGCGACCACGGCCGCGCCGGCCGGCGTCACGCTGGGCGCCTTTGCCGCGTCGGAGACGACGAGCTTGTCCCACATCCCCGCCACCGCGTGGCCGGGGACGCCGCACACGAACGCGTAGGTCCCGGCCTTGCTCGCCGCAAACGTGAGCGTCTGCGTCGCCCCTTTGGGAAGGCCTGAGGCGAGATCCTTCGTCATCGCCCCGGGAAACGCCGGGGTCGACGGCGGCGCCGCTTGCTGCGCCGCGCTCGCAGGCGCTACGATCAGGCTATGCGCCAGCGCGTTGACGTTCTGAAAGTGAACGACGACCTGCCAGCCGCTAGGCACCGTCACCGTCATCGCCCCGCGCTGGTACCCGTTGAAGTCAAACCCTCCGTCCGCCGCGCTTTTCCCGGCCACGATGCCGACATCCACCGTGTGCGTCCCCGCGCCCAGCACGGGCGCCACGGGGAGAACCATCGCCGCCGCCGCGAGGATGCCCGCGGTGCGGCGCCACCGCACCGTCCGCGCCCGCCCGAGAAGCACTGCCGTCCACGCCACCCTGTCACCTCCGTTGTAGCGATCACGTGATTCCATTGTACCTAGGCGTCGCGGGTACCGGGAGTTCGGACGCACGCAACGCGCAGGAGGTCGGCCGCGGCGGCGCGTATCCTTTGTGCGCCATCGAAGGATCCCGCCGCGACAGCCTAGGATTCCGCGCCGTCCGCGCCGCCGTGCGCGCGCTTGCATGGGCGTTGTTCCGCGTGTCCACGACCGGGCTGGATCGCCTTCCCGGCGGGGCGGCGGTGGTGGTCGCGAATCACGTCAGCTGGCTCGATCCCATCATCCTGCCCCTCGTGATGCCGCGCAAACCCGCGGTGCTCTCCATGGCGGAGCT
>JAJPIA010000080.1 GCA_021324975.1 Bacillota bacterium | reverse complement strand
CGGGCGCAGTGGCTCGACCGCCTGCTCAAGCTGGACTGGGATCTCGACCTGCAGACGAATATCGTGATCACCGGCGACGCGGATTTCGTGCTGCGCCGGCTCTACACGACCCAGGCCAATCGCATGGGGTACTCCAATCCGACGGTCGACCGCGTGCTCGAGCTCGCGGCGGAGTCGGTGGACCAAAACAAGCGAAAGGTGTACTACGGCCAGGTGTGCGAGATTCTGTGGGACGACGCCGTGGGCGTGTACCCGTTCGAACTGCTGGAGACGTACGCCAGCCGCCGGACCGTGCGGGGATTCGTCCCCACCCCGACGTTTCCGACGTTCATGTCCGTCACCGTAGGGCGGTAGGCATGGCGGAGGCGCGGCGGTCCGCTCCGGCCCGGTGAGCTCGTATCTCGGCGGCCGGCTCGTCTACGCCCTGTTCGTGCTGTGGGGCTCGTTGACGATCGTGTTCGTGGCGGTGCGCATCGTTCCGGGAGATCCCGCGCAGATGATGATCGGAGCGTCGGGCACCCAGCAGGACGTCGAGGCGCTGCGCCACCGCCTCGGGTTGGACCGGCCGCTCGGCGCGCAGTATGCGCGCTACCTCGCGGGCGCGGTGCGGCTGGACTTCGGCCAATCGCTCCGGCTCGAGGAGCCGGCGGTCCAGGCCGTCGGCGAGCGGCTTCCGGCGACGGCGCTGCTCTCGGGAAGCGCGATGGTGCTCGCCGTCGCGGCCGGGCTCCCGCTCGGCATCGCGGCCGCGATCCGACTCCGCTCCGCGGTCGACTACCTGGTATCCGTCGCGTCGCTGCTCGGGCAGTCCGTCCCAAACTTCTGGCTGGGCATCATGTTCATCCTGGTGTTCGCGCGGTGGCTCCGCTGGCTGCCGAGCGCCGGGATCGGCGGCGTGCAGCACCTCGTGCTGCCGGCGCTCACGCTGGCGCTGCTGCTCATCGGCGTCCTCACTCGGCTCGTCCGCAGCGGCCTCCTGGAGGTCGCCGGCGAGGACTACGTGCGGTCCGCGTACGCAAAGGGACTGACGCGGCGGGCGGTGATCGCGCGCCACGCCATCCCGAACGTGTTGATTCCCGTGGTCACGGTGGTGGGGCTGCAGCTCGGCAATCTGCTCGCCGGCGCGGTCATCGTGGAGACTGTGTTCGCGTGGCCGGGGGCGGGCCGCCTGCTCGTCGACGCGATCGGCAACCGGGACTACCCCGTGGTGCAGGTGGCGGTGCTGTGCATCACCGCGGGCTTCATCCTGATCAACCTCCTCGTCGACGTGAGCTACGCGTATCTCGATCCCAGGATTCGCTATCGATGACCGCCGCACGGTCCCCCGCGTTCGGCGCCCCGCGGCCCGCCGCGGGCCGGGCTCGGCGCCGCCTGCTCCGGTGGGGCGTGCCGCTGCTGGTGTTCGCCGCCGTCGCGGTCGCCGGACCCGTGCTCGTCCCCTACGATCCGGTCACGGTCCGCCTCGCGGATCGTCTCGCGCCCCCGGGGACGCTGCTCCCCGATGGTCCGCGCGCGTGGCTCGGGACGGATCAAGTCGGCAAGGATCTCACCGCGCAGATCCTCCAGGGCGCCCGCATCTCCCTGGTCGTCGGTCTCACGACCGTGCTGGCGTCCGGTGCGTTTGGGCTCGCCGCGGGGGTCGCCGCAGGGTACCGCGGCGGCCCGTTCGACGCCGTGCTGATGCGGCTGGCCGACCTGCAGCTCGCGTTTCCGTCGATCCTGCTCGCCATTCTCATCGCCGCGGTGCTCGGCCGCAGCGTCGCCAACGTGATCATCACCCTCTCGGTGACGCGCTGGGTCACGTTTGCGCGGATCGCGCGCGCGCAGAGCCTCGTCGTGAAAGAGCGCGAGTTCGTCGGGGCGGCGCTCGCGATCGGGGCCGACGCCCTGCGGATCGTCCGGCGCCACATCGCGCCGTTTGCGGTCCCCCCGCTCGTCGTGGTCGCGACCGTCGAGCTGGGCCTGGTCATTTTGGCGGAGGCGTCGCTCAGCTTCCTCGGCCTCGGCACCACGCCCGCCCATCCGTCGTGGGGGCTCATCATCGCGGACGGGCGCGACTACCTGACCACCGGGTGGTGGATCTCGACGATCCCCGGCCTGGTGCTGAGCCTCGTGGTGGTCACGGTCGGACAGTTCGGCGACGCCCTGCGCGACTATCTCGACCCGCGCGCGGTCGCGGGCTAGGCCCGCGCGGGGCAAGGAGGCGGCGGTGGAATCTCGCGCGTTTGGACGGAGTGGGCTCTGCGCCTCGGTCATCGGCCTCGGCACGTGGCCGATCGGCGGCGCGCGCTACGGCCCGAGCGACGACCGGGATGCGCTCGCTGCGGTCGCAGCGGCGTTGGACCGCGGCATCACCTGCTTCGACACGGCGCCGTCGTACGGCAACGGCCATGCCGAGGAGTTGCTGGGCCGCGCGCTCGGCGCGCGCCGCCACGACGCCGTGGTCGTCACCAAGGGCGGCTTGGTCTGGAACGAGCGCAGCCGGGTCCTGGGACGCAACAGCCGCCGGGAGACGCTCACTGCGCAACTCGAGGCCAGCCTCAGACGGCTGCGGACCGGCCACGTCGATTTGTTCCTGATCCACTGGCCGGACGCGGCCACGCCGTTCGAGGACGTGATGGAGACGTTGGAGCGGCTCGTGGAGGCGGGCAAGGCGCGGCACGCCGGCGTCTCCAACTTCACCGGGGCGCAGCTTCGGGAATGTGCGGCCGCGCGTCCCGGCCGGCTCGTGGCGGACCAGATCAGCCTGAGCCTCTTCGATCGACGATGGGCGCGCGACGTCTCCGCGTCGTGCGCGGACCTGGAGATCGGCATCATGGCCTACGGTCCGCTGGCGCACGGGCTGCTGACCGGCGCACTGCGGCACACGGCCGGGTTCGACGACGCGGACTGGCGCAAGGCGGGCACGCTGTTCGGCCAGCCGCTGCTCGCGCCGGGGAACTTCGAGCGCAACCTTGAGGTCGTCGACCGGCTGGCCGCGGTGGCGCGCCGGTGCGACATCACGCTGCCGCAACTGGCCCTGGCGTGGGTGCTGTCGCAGCCGTCGGTTACCACGGCCTTGGTGGGCGCCCGCACGCCGGCGGAGATCGGCGACGCGGCGGGGGCGGCCGGCGTGCGCCTCCCCGACGCGGCGATCACGGAGATCGAGACGATCATGCAGGACGGCGCGGGGCTCACGACCACGTTGCCGACCTAATCGACGCCCCCGGTGGGTGGTACGCCGCGCCGAGGAGCGGCGACCACGTCAATGGGGGGCGAGGACCGACGCGCACTCCCGAGGAGGGACGAGACGATGAGCGCACGGATCGAATACCGCAAGGAGCTTCCGGTCGTGGCCGAAGCCGACGTCATGGTCGTGGGAAGCGGCCCCGCCGGATTAGGCGCCGCGATTGCGAGCGCCCGCAACGGCGCGCGCACCCTGCTCGTGGAGCGCTACGGATTCCTCGGCGGCAACCTCACGGCCGGGCTCGTCGGCCCCTGCATGACATCCTACAGCCTGGACGGCCGCACGCAGCTCATCCGCGGCATTTTCGAGGAGATGGTGCTGCGGATGGAGCGCATGGGCGGCGCCATCCACCCCTCCAAGGTGGCCGCGGCCACCGAGTACTGCGGCTTCATCACGTACGGGCACGACAAGGTGACGCCGTTCGATCCCGAGGCCGCCAAGCTGGTGGCGATGGAAATGTGCCTCGAGGCGGGGGTGGAGCTCCGGCTCCACACGCTGGTGGTGGACGCCGTGACGGCCGGCGACGTCCTGACCGGCGTCGTGGCGGCGAGCAAGTCCGGGCTCGAAGTGCTCCGCGGAACCGTCACCGTGGACTGTTCCGCCGACGGCGACGTGGCGGCGCGGGCCGGCGTGCCGTTCGAGATGGGCCGTCCCTCGGACGGCCTGACCCAGCCGATGACGTTGTTTTTCCGCGTGGCCAACGTCGACGACGAACGCGTCAAAGCCTACGTGGCCGCCCATCCCGAGCACTACCGCCCGTTCGCATCGATCGTGCAGCAAGCCCGGGCGCGCGGCGAGTTTCCGATCCCGCGGCGCGGGGTTGGCCTGTACCGGACGCTCGATCCCGGCGTCTGGCGCATCAACACCACCCGCATCCAGCGGCTCGCCGGGACGAGCGCGCACGACCTGACGCAGGCGGAGATCGAGGGACGGCGGCAGGTCAGGACCCTGCTGGCGTTTTTCCGCAAGTGGCTGCCCGGCTTCGAGCGCTGCGAGCTCTTGGACACCGCCGCGCAGATCGGCGTCCGCGAGACGCGGCGGATCGCCGGGGAGTACACGCTGACGCTCGCGGACCTCGCGCGCGGCACCGAATTCGACGACGTCGTCGCGCTCGCCGGCTATCCCGTGGACATCCACAGCCCCACCGGCGACGGCGGCGGGGCCACGGGTGAGCTCCAGACGGCGAACATCTACGAGATTCCGTACCGCTGCCTGGTGCCGCTCAAGGTGGAGCAGCTCCTCGTCGCCGGACGCTCGCTGTCCGCCACCCATGAGGCGCTGGCCGCCGTGCGCGTCATGCCGCCGGCGATGGCGATGGGACAGGCGGCCGGGACGGCGGCGGCGATCGCCGCGACCACCGGCGCGCCGCCGCGGCGGATTCCGGTCGCGGAGCTGCAATCACGCCTGCTGCGCCAGGGCGCCTACCTCGGCGAGCGGCACGCGGTCACCCGGACGGGCGGGCGCGCAGCGCGGGCGACCTGAGCACGGCCTCGTTGAGCACGCGCACCGGGGCGCCGTCCAGATAGGCCCGGATGTCGTCGACCGCGCCGCCGTAGGCCTCGCGGTAGCCTTCCACGGTGACATAGCCGAGGTGCGGCGTCGTGACCACGTTCGGAGCGCGGCGCAGTGGATGCGGGGCCGGGAGCGGCTCCGCATCGTAGACGTCGAGCGCGGCGCCCGCGATGACGCCCCGCTCGAGCGCGTCGACCAGGGCCTCTTGATCGACGATCGGACCGCGCGAGGTATTCACCAGATAGGCGGTGGGCCGCATCAGCGCGAGCTCGTTGGCCCCGATCAGGCCGGCGGTCCGGGGGCTCAGCCGCAGGTGCACCGTCACCACGTCCGCGCGCCCGAGCAGCTCGTCCTTCGGCATCCATGACGCCCCCGCTTCCGCCGCCCGGGCCTCGGTCAGGTTTTGGCTCCACGCCGCGACCGTCATGCCGAAGGCCCGGCCGATCGCCGCGACCTGCGTCCCCAGCCGGCCGAGCCCGATCACGCCGAGCGTCTTGCCGCGGAGCCCGACGCCGATCGTCGCCTGCCAGCCCCCGTCGCGGAGGCGTTGGTGCTCCTCAGGGATCCGGCGCGCGAGCGCGAGGATCAAGCCCCAGGTCAGCTCCGCCGTCGGATACGGCAGCATCGGCGTCCCGCTCACCACGATGCCGAGGCGCGTGGCGGCCTCGAGATCGATCGCGGCGTTGGCCATGCCGGTCGTGACGAGGAGGCGCAGCTCCGAGAGGCGCCCGAGCAGCGCCGCCCCGAACGGGGTTCGCTCGCGCATCGCGACCGCGGCGGCAAACGGCGCGAGTCGCGCCGCCGCCGCGCCTTCATCTCCGAGGTGATCGCGAAACGCCTCCACGCGCGCACGCGCGCCGAGCACGCTCCAATCGGCCATCCGGAGCGCGACGTCCTGGTAGTCGTCCAGCACCGCGACGCGGATCACACCGGCACCTCCGGCCGCATCAGGATACACCGGCCGAGCGCGGCAACCCGGCGGCCGCCGTGACGGCGAGGGCGGATCCGGCCGCCACGGTCAAAAACGCGGTCACCGGCATGCGGGTCAGATCCCACGCGGCACCGGCGATCAGCGGAAACACAAACGAGCACGTGTAGCCGATGGCCAGCACGCCGGCCGAGAGCCGGTGCACGTCGTACGGCTCGGCGAGCACGGGGGGCATCGCCAGGATCAACACCAGGATCTGCGCCGTGAAAAACCCGATCAGCGCCGCGCCCAGCACGATGCCCCACCCGGGCAGCGCCAGGAACGCGCCGAGGCCGCCGAGGATCAGCGCGCCGCTCGCCACGAGCGGGGCGCTCCTTCCCACGACCCGCGGTGCCAGGCACGCGACCACGACGGACGCCGGCAACTGGCCGGCGTTCAGCGCGGTCAGGCACGATCCGATGAGGCCGGCGCGCCCGGTGGCGTTGAGAAACTCCGGGATGAACGCGTTGGACCCGAAGTACGCGGCCGAGGCGCCGCCCAGCGTGAGCCCGAGGCGCACCGTCGGGGTGCCGCGCCAATCCGGCCACCAGCGGCGCTCGACTCCGCCGGCGGGCGCCGGGGCCGGCGTGCGGACGGTGGCCAGGGCCAGCGCCGTCACGACGACCGGTCCGGCCCAGACCACGAAGCTCCACGCCCAGCTGCCGCCGACGAGCGGCAGCACCACCGGCAGCGTCAGCGCCGCGCTCAGCACCTCGCCGACGAGGATGCCGTTCCCGTACACGGCGGTCGCGAGCCCGACGCGGGACGCGAACCACGCGCCGGCGAGCGCCGGCATCGCCGGTTGCGTCACGGCGACACCGATCCCCATCAGGAGGGTCATGGAGAAGAGCATGGCCGCGGAGGGGCCCAGGCCGCGGAGGGCGGACGCGATGCCCACGACGAGCAGTCCCAACGTCGCGGCCCGGGTCGCGTTCATCTGCGCGATCAGCAAAGACCCCAACACGGCCGCCGCGGCCAGGAGAAAAACCGGCAGCGCGGTCAGCGCGCCGACGGCCGTCTCGGATAGATGCAGGTCGTGGTGGATCGACGTCAACACGGGCGGCACCGCGAGCACCGTGAGGCGCAGGTCGACGCCCATGATCCAGAGGAGACCGAGCAGAAACCAGGGCGCGGCGCCCATCCCCGCCGTGCCCGGCAAGGTCCCGACCGCGCGTTGCGCATCCCGGCCGCCGCCGCTCACGCCATAAGCTTGGGAGCGCTCGCCGCAACATCCTCCACGGGCCCCGCGCCGCGCGCCGCGGCAGGAAGCGGCCGTAGAGACTCGGAATCCCAACGTATCCCCGACCTGACTCGCGGCCGCACCCGGGAGCCGGCGCCGTCTCCCCGCGGCCTATGCTTGGAGGTGATGCGTGGCGCGGATCCGGATCGGCCTCATCGGCTGCGGCGGGATCGCCCGAAGCGCGCACCTCCCGGCCATGCACCATCTCCGGGACCGTGTGACGCTCGTCGCGGCGGCCGACGTCGACGAGGCCGCCGCCCGCGCCGCCGCCGCGCCGTGGGGCGCGAAGGCGTACACGAACGGGCACGACCTGCTCGCGCGCCGCGACGTCGACATGGTGCTCATCGCGACGCCGGAGGCATGGCACAGGGAGTGGACCGAGGCCGCCGCCGCGACCGGCCGGCACGTCCTCTGCGAGAAGCCGATGGCCACCACCGTGGCCGATGCCGACGCGATGATCGACGCGTGCCGGCGCGCCGGCGTTCATCTCATGATCGCGCACAGCCGGCGGTTCACGATGCGTTACATGCAGATGCGCCGGGCCGTCGACCGCGGCGACGTGGGCACGGTGCGGCTCGTGCGCGAGAACGAGCGCCGCAGCCGCGCCAAGCGGGGCGGGCGAGGCTACTACACGGCCGAGCACTGGTCAGGCGACCCGGCGGTGTCGGTGGGCGCCGCGATCCTCAACGGCGTGCACGAGGCCGACCTGCTGCGCTGGTTCGCGGGGGCGGAGCCCGCGTCGGTGTGCTGCGAGCACAAGATCACGATCGAGGGCAATCGCGGCGTGCCGGACTTCCTGACCTTCACCGTCCGGTTCCACGGGGGCGCCGTGGGCTCGAGCGAGCTGAGCAACTGCCTGCCCCCGGGCTACCCGGCGTTTCATCAGTTCGAGCTCTACGGAGAGCGGGGCGCGCTGCGCGCGCGCGACCACGAGCTGATCACGATCACGCGCTTCCGCGACGACGCCGCCGAATTTCCGGGCGGCTACGAGATCCTGCTGCACAACCTGCCCGCGTACGTGCGCGAGCAGGCCGCCTTTGTCGACGCGATCCGCGGCGACGCGCCGGTGCCGATGCCGCCCGAAGAGGCGCGCGCGGCGCTGCGGCTGGCGCTGGCCGCCGTGGACTCCGCGCGCTCGGGCCGGGCGGTGCACATGACGCCCGAGGGCGCCGTCGGCGACACGAGGGCGCGGGCATGACGCCGGTCGCCGTCGGGGTCGTCGGCGCCGGCCGCCACGCGGCCGCGCTCGCGGAGTACGCGGCGCCGCTCGCCGGCGCTTCGGTCTCGGCCGTGGCGCCCGCGCCGGACGGGCGCGATCGCGCGGCGGCCGCGGCCCTGGCACGCCGCCTGGGCGCTGCCTTCCGGCGCACGTGGGACGCGATGGCTACCGACCCGGCGCTGCCGGTCGTGCTCGTCGCGGCCGAGGACGTGGGACGGCGCGCCGTCGAGACGGCGTTGAGCGCCGGTAAGATCGTCGTGTATCCCGGCGCCGCGGCGATTACCCGGGCTGAACTGGACCGTCTGGCCGCTGCGGCGGCCCGCGGCGGCGGCACCTTGCTCGCGGCGGGCGAGCTTCGCGCCGCGCAGGCCGGGGCGCGCGCGATCGAGGCCGCGACCCAGGACGGCCTGGGCACGCTGCACTCGATCTACGCCGCGATCCGCCTCCCCATCCCCGACCGGCCGGACCGCGCGGCGCCGATCCTGGAGCGCGCCGGCTGGGACCTGCTCGACTTTGTCTGCGCGGCGGCATCCGGACCGGTCCGTGTGAGCGCGACCGTCGCAGGCCTGTTCGGCGGCACGGCGGACACCGCGGTGATCATCGCGCGCCTCGCCGGCGACACGATCCTGACCGCCGAGTTGTCGAGCTGCCTCCCGCCGTCGGTCGCCACGGCGCCGCAGGGCGAGGTGGAGATCGAGCTCATCGGCTCACGCGACGCGCTCCGCATCGAGCCGTTTCGCGCGGCGGTGCGCTTCTACGGGCAGCGGGAGACCGCGCGCCTGCCCTGGCTCGACGAGCCCGTCATCACCATGGTGCACCAGGCCGTGCGCATCGCGACCGGCGAGGCGGCGCGGCCCGACCCGTTCGACCACTGGCGCCGCGTTATCGCCGCCATGGACGCGATCAACATGGCCGCCGCGCGCGGCGACACCATCACGCCGGCGTAGCCGCGGCACAAAGGTGGCACCGAGCACCCGGCCGAATCGGTGGACGGGTGACATCAGTCTGGGGCGGAGGTGGTGTTCCGGTGGCGAATGGGGTGGTGCGGTTTCCGTGGGCGTCGTACTGCGACGCGGGGTTGATCTCGCGGCGGCAGTTCCTCAAGCTCAGCGCGCTCATCGGCGGCGCGGCGACGATTGCGGCGGGCACCGGCACGCTCGACCGCCCCGCGACGGCCGAGGCCGCGCTCGCGGCGCCGGCGCAGCAGGTGCTCCGCTATCCGGACCAGGAGCCGCTGCACTTCGACCCGGCGACCATGGAGGCCCGCCCCGAGATCCTCATCGGCATGGCCCTGTTCGACCCGCTGATCACGTTCGATGCCCAGGGGCACATCGTACCCCTCGCGGCGCGCTCGTGGAGCGTATCGCCCGACGGACTCACGTACACGTTTCGCCTCCGCCCGGGGATGCTGTGGTCCGACGGACATCCGGTGACGGCCGCGGACTACGAGTACGCGTGGAAGCGCGTCCTCGACCCCGCGATCGCCAGCGACTATGCGTCCGCGTTCTACCCGATCAAAGGCGCGCTCGACTACAACAAGGGCAAGACCAAGACCGCGGACAACGTGGCGATCAAGGCGGTCGACACCCTGACGCTGCGGGCGGTGCTGGCCGCCCCCGCGGCGTACTTCCCGCGGCTCGTCTCCACGTGGAACTACATGCCGGTGCCCCGCTGGCAGGTGGAGAAGTACGACAAGAAGTGGGTCGAGGCGGGCAACCACGTCGGCAACGGGATGTTCAAGCTGCAGTCGTGGGAGCACGACAAGGAGCTCGTGATCGTCGCGAACCCGCGGTACTGGGGCCCCAAGCCGACGCTGCAAAAGGTGACGTTCACGCTCACCGACGACCCGTTCCGCACCAGCCTCCCCGCGTACGAGAACAACGAGCTCGACGTCACGGACCAGATCCAGCCCGCGGATATTGCGCGGGTCCGCAGCGATCCCACGCTCGGCAAGGAGATCCACAAGTTCCGCTGGTCCGGCACCGCCATGGTATTTTGCGATACGACCAACACCAAGTCCCCGCTCAGCAATCCCAAGGTCCGCCAGGCGTTGTACCTCGCGATCGACCACAATCGCATCGCGAACAACGTCCTGCGCGGCATCTACGACCCGGCGACGACGATCACCCCGCCCGGCACGATCGGCTCCCTCGCCACGCCGCCGCTCACCGGCGGCCTGGCCCGCGCGCGCCAGTTGCTGTCCGAGGCGGGCTACCCCGGCGGCAAGGGCTTCCCGGGCTTCAAGATGACGTGGCCGAAGCTGGTCACGTTCGACCTCGTGGCGCAGGCGCTGCAGCAGATGTGGCACGATGGATTGAGCATCACGATGACGCTGCAGCAGATGGAGGCCAAGGAATTCAACGCCGCGTTCCAATCGTACGCCACGCAGCCCTACGACGCGTTCCTCAACCGGTGGGGCTCGGACTACGAGGATCCCGCGAACTGGGCGAACATCCTGTTCGACTCCGATCAGGACTTCTTCCACACGAAGTGGCACAACGCCCGGTACGACTCCCTGATCCGCGCGGGCGCCGCGGAGGGGAACGTGGCGAAGCGCAAGCAGCTCTACGAGTCCGCGGAACGGATCCTCAACACCGACCTGCCGGGGATCCCGATCTTCCACCTCGGCGTGATCATCGCGATCAAGCCGTGGGTGCAGGGCTTCGCGCTGCCGCCGGCCGCGACCGCGTGGTCCGGCACGTTTGGGCGGGTCCGGATCCTGGCGCACTGAGGGCCGCCGGGCCGGGACCGCGCGGGGCGGTCCCGGCCCCTCGCCATGGGCGCGTATCTCACCCGCCGCCTCCTGCTCGCGATCCCCACGATGGCGATCGTCTACACGCTCGCGTTTCTCCTCGTGCACGCGACGCCGGGCGGCCCCTGGGACAACGCGGAGAAGCCGCTCGCGCCGCAAGTGCTCGCCAACCTGAAGGCCAAGTACCACCTCGACGACCCGCTGTGGAAGCAGTACGTGCTGTACCTGGGCAACGCCGTGCACGGCTCGCTCGGCCCCTCGTACGTCAACACGTCGCAGGACGTCGCCGAGATCATCAGGGAGTTCTTCCCGGTCTCGATGCAGCTCGGGGCCGCGGCGATGGTGTTCGCGATCGCCACCGGCATCCCGCTCGGCACGCTTGCGGCCGTCTACCGTAACACGCCGCTGGACTACGCGGCGACGGGCATCGTCGTGATCGGGATCTCGATTCCGAACTACGTCATGGCAACGCTCCTCGTCACCGTGTTTGCCGTCCTGCTGCACTGGCTGCCCACCGGCGGGTGGCGCGGCCTGCTGGACGCCCGCGTGCTCATTCCGATGGTGGCCATCGGCTTTCGGCCCGCCACCACGCTGGCCCGGTACCTGCGCGCGTCGCTCCTGGAGGTGCTCCACCAGGACTACATCCGGACGGCGCGGGCCAAGGGGCTCGCCGGCAGCCGCGTCGTCGTCCGCCACGGCGTGCGCAACGCGCTCACCCCGATCGCCACCGTCTCCGGCTTCCTCGTGGCGGACGTGATCACGGGCTCGTTCTTCGTGGAGACGATCACCCGCGTGCCGGGCATCGGCCGCTACTTCGTCACGGCCACGACGGGGCGCGACTATCCCGTCCTCCTGGCGCTCGCGCTGCTGTTCGCGGTGATCATCATCACAATGAACCTCCTCGTGGATCTGTCCTACGCGCTGATCGATCCGCAGGTCCGTTACACGTGAGCGGCGTCCGTGGCTAGCTCCTCCCTGCTCGAAGCCGGCGCCGCCGTCCGGCGCGGGGACGCGCGGCGCGGCTACCGCCGCGCGCTGGCGCGGTTTGCACGGCATCGCATGGCCGCGCTCGGCGCGGCGTTCCTGGCGGTCGTCCTCGCCGTGGCGGCCGCGGCGCCCGTGGTCGCGCCCTACCGGTACGACAAGCAGGACCTGCTCAGCACGTACGAGGCCCCGGATGCCGGCCACCTGGCGGGCACCGACGCCCTCGGCCGCGACGTGCTGAGCCGGCTGATGTACGGCGCGCGCGTCTCGATGAGCGTCGGGCTGGCGGCCACCGCGATCGTGCTCCTCGTCGGCGTCCCGACCGGTCTCCTCGCCGGGTACTTCGGCGGCACGCTGGACCTCATGCTCATGCGGGTCGTCGACATCGTATATGCGATCCCGTACCTGCTCCTCGTCGTGCTGCTGCAGACGTTCTTCACGGCGTTCCTGCCGGCGATCCGGGCAGGTCCGCTCGTCTGGCTCCGCGCGCTCAACCAGGCCACGGGCGGCGTTGCGGCGATTGTGCTCGCGCTGTCGCTCGTGGGGTGGCTGGACGTGGCGCGCGTGGCCCGCGGGCAGGCGCTGGCCCTGCGGCATCGTGAGTTCGTCCAGGCGGCGAAGAGCCTCGGCGCGTCGGAGAAGCACGTGCTCGCCGCGCACCTCCTGCCGAACATCGCGGCGCCGATCATCATCATGGCGACGCTCCTCGTGCCGTCGTTCATCATCGCGGAGGCCGGGCTGAGCTTTCTTGGGCTGGGCGTCCAGCCGCCCACGCCGAGTTGGGGCATCATGATCGCCGACGGCGTGGACGCGATCGAGTCGTACCCCCGCCTCGTCATCGCGCCGGCGATCGTGCTGGCCGCGACGCTGTTGAGCCTCAACTTCGTCGGCGACGGCCTCCGGGACGCGCTCGATCCGTCATCGGAGCGCTGACGGAGCACGCCCTGCCGGCCGGCGCGCCCGACCGAGGCGGCGCGCCGGGAATCACGGGAGCAGACTGAGCATTGGGGAGGCAGGCCATGCACGAGACGCCGGGGGCCCCCCGCCCCGCGGGCACGCTCATCGGGCGCCCCATGAAGCGGCGGGAGGATCTGCGCTTCATTCAGGGACGGGCCCGGTACGTCGACGACATCACGCTGCCGGGGATGGCCCGCCTTGTTGCGGTGCACAGCCCGCACGCGCACGCGCGCATCCGCGGCATCCGTGCGGACGCCGCGCGGCGCGTCCCGGGCGTCCTCGCCATCGTTACCGCGGCTGATCTCGGCGGCATCTCGCTATCGGTCAACCCGCTCAAGGACGCGTACGTCGCGCCGGTCCCCCACCCCATCCTCGCGTCGGGACGGGTACGATACGCCGGCGAGCCCGTCGTGGCCGTGCTCGGCGAGAGCCTGGCGTCCGCGGTCGATGCCGCAGCGCTCGTGGACGTGGACTACGAGGCGCTGCCGGCCGTCGCCGATCCCCGCGATGCCCTGCGCGCGGCCGTCTTGCTCCACGACAACCTTCAAGACAACGTCCTCTTCCGCTTCGTGCGCGGCAGCGGCGATGTCGACGCGGCGTTTCGGGCCGCGGCGCACGTGGTGCCGGCGCGGCTCCACATCCCCCGGATCGTCCCCGCGCCGATGGAGCCCCGCGGCGCGGTCGCCGCCTACGACCGGGCCGCCGACCGGCTCACCGTGTGGATCTCGGCGCAGGAGCCGTACCGTCCCCGCGCGCAGCTGAGCCGGATCCTCGGGCGGCCCGAAGGGTGCATCCGCGTCGTCGTGCCGGATGTCGGCGGCGCGTTCGGCACGAAGGGCGCGCTCGCGCCCGAGGTCGTGCTCGCCGCGCGGCTCGCCGTGGAGACCGGGCGGCCGGTCAAATGGATCGAGCAGCGGCGCGACAACTTCATGGCGTCGACCCACGGGCGCGGGTTCGATGCCGAGTTGGAGGCGGCCGTGGATGCCGACGGCCGCCTCGTCGCGCTCAGGGGCACGGTGCTCGCCGACGCCGGCGCGTATCTCTATCCGGCGACGGCCATGCCCGCGTCGCGCGTCGGTGAGCTGCTGACGGGCGTCTACGCGATCCCCGCGGCACGGGTCGAGATCATCGGGGTCGCCACGAACAAAGTGCCCACGTCTCCGTATCGGGGGGCCGGGCGGCCCGACGCGGCGTACATGATTGAGCGGCTCGTGGATTTGGTGGCACGAGAGCTGGCCGTCGATCCCGTGGCGCTGCGCCGGCGCAATCTTATCCCGCCGGACCGCTTTCCATACCGGTCGGCGCTCGGCTCCCTGTACGACTCCGGCGACTACGGACGCGCGCTCGATACGGCGTGCGCGATCGTGGGCTACGAGGAGCGGCGTGCGGAGCAGCGGCGCGCTCGCGCGGCCGGCCGTCTCGTCGGCCTCGGCGTGTGTGCGTACGTCGAGCCGGCGGGAGGGCAGCTCTGGGAGAGCGCCGCGGTCTCGGTGCGCCCCGACGGGCGGGTGGTCGTCCGCACCGGATCGACGGCGCACGGCCAGGGCCACGACACGACGTTCGGGCAGATTGCGGCGGACACGCTCGGGCTGCCGCTCGAGATGATCGAGGTGCAGCAGGGCGACACCGACCTCTTGGACCGCGGCGTCGGAACCTTCGGGAGCCGCTCGATCACGGTGGGCGGCGCCGCGCTGGTCGGCGAGTTGGAGAAGGTCAAGGCGAAGATGCGCAGGGTCGCCGGGCACCTGCTCGAGGTGGCGGAAGCGGACGTGCAGTGGGAGCCCGGGCGCCTGTCCGTGCGGGGGGCGCCCGGCCGCGCCGTCACGTTCCATGACGTCGCCGCCGCGGCGCACCGGGCCGACCGCGTGCCCCCGGGCATGGAGCCCGGGCTCGAGGCCGCCGGGATCTTTACCCTGCCGGACATGGTCTACCCGTTCGGCGCATATGCCGCCGTCGTCGAGGTGGAGCGGGACACGGGCCGCGTGCGTGTCCTCAAGTTTGTCGCCGTGGACGATGCGGGCCGCATCATCAACCCGCTCCTCGCAGAGGGCCAGGTCATCGGCGGCATCATGCAGGGACTGGGGCAGGCGCTCGTCGAGGAAGTTGTGTACGACGAGACAGGCCAGCTCGTGACCGGCACGTTCGCGGACTACGCCACGCTGCGGGCGCCGAGCGCCCCGTCGATCACCGCGGAGTTTACGGAAACGCTGTCCCCCTACACGACCCTTGGGGCAAAGGGCGTTGGCGAAGCCGGCACCGTGGGCGCCCCGGCGGCCTTGGCCAACGCCGTCATAGACGCGCTCGCGCCCTTGGGCGTCCGCCACGTCGACCTGCCGCTCAACGAAGAAACGCTCTGGCGCGTGATCCGGCGGTCGCGCTGAACCGGTCTCGGCCGCGTCGCATCGAGGACGCCCGGTCCGGCCGGACGGCGGGCCGCATCATCCCCGCGGCGCATCGCCGCTCCCGGCGTGCACCGGCCGGCCCGTACGCGCCGACTCGTAGGCCATGAGCGCGACGGCGAGCGCCGCGCGGCCGTCCTCGCCGCGTGCGAGCGCAGTCGGCTCGCCGCGGCACGCGGCCACGAACGCCTCCAGCATGGCGCGGTCCGCGTCAGTCCCCCAGTCGACCCACACGGTGCGCTCGCGACCGTGCAGCGCGAGCCGTTGCGCAAACGGGTCGAGGTCGAGCACGTCGTGCTCCGCCACGATGCGCAGCTCCAGCCCGCCCCACGCGGGATACCCGCCGGGCCGGTTCCAGCTCGCGTCGATGGTCGCGACGGCACCGCCCGCAAACCGCAGCGAGAGCACGCCGACGTCGTCGATAGGGCCGTCGTGCAGCAGCGCGCCCACCTCGGCGTAGACCTCGGCAACCTCGTCCTCCAGGAACCAGCGCATCAGGTCGGCCAGGTGCACCGTGTGGTCCATCACCGCGCCGCCGCCGGCGCGCCGCGGGTCGCTGAACCACGGCACGGACGGCCGCTGCCCGTTGTTGGCGCCGGAGAGCGCCAGCACGCGCCCGAGCCCGCCGCCGCAGACCGCCCGGTACGCCGCGACGATCGGCGGCGCAAACCGCATGGGGAACGCCGTCGCGAGCACCTTCCCCTGAGCGCGCGCTTCGGCGAGCATCGCGTCCGCGTCCCCAAGCCGCGTGGCGATGGGCTTCTCGCACAGCACGTGCCGCCCGGCCCGCAGGGCCGCGATCGCGAGGTCGCGATGATCGGCGTTCGGCGCGGCGATCACGACGCCGTCGGCAGACTCGATCGCCTCCTCCAGTGTCCCGAGAGGCGGCACGCGGTGCGCCCGCGCCGCGGTCGCGGCGACGCCGGCATCGGGATCATAGACGCCGGTGAGCGTCACGCCGGGTAGGCCTTCGAGACGGCTCGCGTAGACCGGCGCGTGCACGTGCGCGTAGCCGAGGACCGCGACCTTCATCCGTCCACCTCCACCGGCGCCGCGGCGGCCGCGGACGAGGCCGCCGCCGACGCGATGCGGACGGCCGCCACGGCGTCCTCCATATCGAGGTCAAACGCCGCCCCGCGTTCGAGACGCTCGGCGACGTGATGCAGCATGCGCGCGTACGGGCCGCGATCGATCGCCGTCTGTGGATGCGGGCTCTCGGCCGCGGCCGGCGGACGGTGGCGGACCACCGGCGCCGCCCGGCGGCTGTCCTGGACGATGAGCCCGTCCGGCCCCGCGAGCTCGAGCCGGGTCCAAAACGGGCTGCCCGCCGGGTACGCCCACGACCCCTCGACGTGGGCCACGGCGGCGCTCGCGAACCGGAGCACGGCAAGACCGTGGACCGCGCCCGCCGGGCCCGCGCCCCCGTCCGCCCTCACCCCGGCCCTGGCGTGCACACGCGTGCTGCGCGAGGTCGAGCCAGTGCGAGCCGATGTCGCCGACCGCGCGCAGGGCCCCGCCCTGCGCCGCCTCGACGCGCCAGTTGTAGTCGGTGTCCAGGAGCAGCCAGTCCTGCCAGTAACCGCCGTGCACGAGCGTCACCGGTCCGAGGTCGCCGCGCCCGATCAGGGCGCGGGCGTGCTGCAGCACCGGATAGAAGCGGACGTTGAACGTCACGGCGTGGACCAATCCGCTGGCCTCCGCCGCGCGGACGAGGTCCGCCGACTCGGCCGCCGTCATCGCCAGCGGCTTCTCGCACACGACGTGCTTCCCGGCGGCGAGCGCGGCCCGCGCCGCGGGATAGTGGAGCGCGTTCGCAGCCGTGATGTGCACGACGTCCAGCTCGGGGTCCTCGATCAGGCGCCGGTAGTCGCCGTACGCCCGGGGGACGAAGAGCGACGCCGCCTTGCGCTCCGCGGAGGCCTGGGTGCTCCCCGCCAGCGCGACAACCTCGACGAAGCCGAGCCGGCGGAGCGATTCGATGTGCGCCGGGCCGATGAACCCGGCGCCGATCACGCCGACACGGATCGGGAGACGGCGGGCGATATCAGGACACCCCGGCGGTGCGCCCTGCGCCGCGCGTGCGGCTCATCGCGGGATAAACTGCCGCAGATAGGCTGCGGACTGGCGCAGCGCGCGCTTGCGATCGTCGAGGCTGCGCTCGAAGGCGCGGTCCTCCACCTCGACGCAGATGGGACCCGTGTAGCCCGCGTCCGTGAGCGCGGAGAAGAACGCCCCCCAGCGCACGTCGCCGAGCCCCGGCAACTTCGGCGTGTGAAACGAGAGCGGCGTCGCCAGGATCCCGACATCGTCCAGCCGCTCCCGGTCGATGCGCACGTCCTTGGCGTGCAGGTGGTGCAGCCGCTCGCGAAATGCGCGGATCGGCCGGATCTCGTCCATGTGCTGCCAGATCATGTGCGAGGGGTCGTAGTTGAGGCCGAACCCCGCGTCGGGGATCTCCTCGAACATCCGCCGCCACACCGCCGGGCTGACGGCGAGGTTCTTGCCGCCCGGCCACTCGTCCTGGGTGAAGAACATCGGGCAGTTTTCGACGGCGATGCGCACGCGGCGCTCCGTGGCGTACCGCACGAGCGGCGGCCAGACCTCGCGAAACAACGGCCACTGGTCGTCGACGGGCCGGCGCGGATCGCGGCCGATAAAGGTCGTGACGCAGGTGACGCCGAGGCGCTCCGCGGCGTCGATCACGGCCCGGAGGTGATCGAGCGCCACGCGGCGCTCGGCCTCGTCGGGTGCGAGCGGATTGGGATAGTAGCCGAGCGCGGAGATCCCGATGCGGCTCCAGCGCATCAGCCCGCGCAGGTCGGCGGCCGTGTGCTCGTTCAGCGCGGCGACGTCGATGTGCGTCACGCCGGCGTAGCGCCGCTCCGCCTTGCCGCGCGGCCAGCACATCACCTCGACGCAGTCGTACCCGCTCTGCGCGGCCACGTGAAACACGTCT
>JAJPIA010000113.1 GCA_021324975.1 Bacillota bacterium | reverse complement strand
TTGGTGAGCACGCGAAGCGCGTCCGGCACCGGCATGCGCCGCCGTTTCCGCCGGCGCGGCAGGATGTTGCCGAACAGATCCTGGAGGTTGATGCCCATCTCCTCCACGCCCTGCCCCGAAAACACCTCGACGGTCGGCAGCGCGCTCTCCTCGGTCTCGATCTCCACGGTCTCACGGTCGAGCTCCCCGCGATCGAGGCGCGCGCGCATGGCTGCGCGGCGCTCGGCAAGATCGGGGACGGCCGGGCCGGGGGACGCCGGCGGGGCGGCCGGGGGACGCCCGCCGCCAAACAGCGTCTCGAACGGGTTCGTAAACCCGGGCTCCCGCCGCGGCGCCGGGACGAGAATCTCGACGAGCCGGTCGCGGGCATGCTCGGCGGCCCGCTCGCGCACCTTGCCCACCTGTTCGCTCCGGACCATCTGGATGGCGGTTTCGACCAAGTCGCGGATCATCGAGTCGACGTCGCGCCCGACGTAACCGACCTCCGTGAACTTGGTGGCCTCCACCTTCACAAACGGCGCCGCGGCCAGGCGGGCCAGGCGCCGCGCGATCTCCGTCTTGCCGACTCCGGTCGGGCCGATCATGAGGATATTCTTGGGGATGACCTCGTCGCGCATGTCGGGCCCGAGCCGGCTCCGCCGGTAGCGGTTTCGCAGCGCGATCGCGACCGCGCGCTTCGCGGCGGCCTGCCCGACGATGTACTTGTCGAGTTCCTCCACGATACGCCGCGGCGTCAGCCCTTCGATCGCCAGCCCCGCCTCCGGCCCCTGCGCCGCCATCGGTTACGGCAACACCTCCACCGTCATCTGATCGTTCGTAAACACGCAGATCTCGCTGGCAATACGCAGCGCCTCCCGGGCAATCTCCTCCGCGGGAAGCGGCGCGTGCCGCACGAGCGCGCGGGCGGCGGCCAGCGCGTACGGCCCTCCGGACCCGATCGCGGCCAGGCCGTCGTCAGGCTCGATGATGTCGCCGCTCCCGGAGAGCACGAAGAGATGGTCGCGGTCGGCCACGAGGAGGAGGGCCTCGAGCCGTCGCAGGATGCGGTCGGTGCGCCAGTCTTTCGCGAGCGCCACGACCGCGCGGGCCAGATGCCCGTGCGTCTCGCCGAGCTTTTTCTCGAGGCGCTCGAACAGCGTGAGCCCGTCCGCCGCGGACCCGGCGAACCCGGCGATCACGCCCTCGCCGATGCGGCGAATCTTCCGCGCGCCGTGCTTGAGCACCGTATTCCCGAGGCTCACCTGGCCGTCGCCGGCCAGGGCCACCCGGCCGTCCCGGCGAACGGCCACGACCGTGGTGGACCGGACGGGCGGCGCCGCACCCGGATGCGCGGGTGCCGCCCGGCGTCTAGCGATCACGACGGCGTGCCTACCTGCTCGGGCTCGCGGGCCGCCGCCACCTCCTTGTACGTGCACTCCTTGTTGCTGCATACGACGGGCGGGGTCACACCGCGACGCGCCCGCTTTGTCACGAGGATGTGGCCGCACTGCGGACACGTCCGCCCCACGGGTCGATCCCACGACGTGAAGGTGCACGCCGGGTAGTTGGCGCAGCCGTAGAAAACGCGTCCCTTACGCGTGCGCCGCTCCACGACCTCGCCGTTGTCGAGCGGGCACCTCACGCCGATGCCCACAGGTCGCGTGTAGGAGCAGGCGGGGTACCCCGAGCAGGCGATGAACTCGCCGTAGCGGCCCCGCCGCTTCACCAGCGGCCGCCCGCACTGCGGGCAGGGCTCGCCGATCTCCTCCGGCGCCATCTCGACTTCCTCGATGTTCTGCTCGGCTTTGTGCAGCACTTCCGCAAACGGCCCGTAGAACGCCCGGACGACGCCGACCCAATCCTCCGCCCCCTCCTCGACCCGATCGAGATCCGCCTCCATGTGCGCGGTGAACTCTACGTCGAGGACGTCCGGGAAGTGCTCGACCAGGAGCGTGTTGACCAGGATCCCCAGATCCGTGGGATAGAGGCGGCGGTCCTCCAGCTCCACGTACCCGCGGTGCTTGATCGTCTCGATGATCGGCGCGTACGTGCTCGGCCGGCCGATGCCGCGCTCTTCGAGCGCGCGGACGAGCGTCGCCTCGGTGTAGCGCGGCGGCGGCTGCGTGAAGTGCTGCGCCGGGTCGAGCCCGAGGAGACGCAGGCGCTCGCCCTGCTGCAACTCCGGCAGCCATCCCTCGGCGGGTTCCTCCTCGCCGTTGTCGCGTCCCTCGAGGTAGACGCGAAGGAACCCCGGGAATTTCACGCGGGAGCCGGTCGCCCGGAACCCGAACGGGCCGGCGCTGATGTCCACCACGAGCGTGTCCATGACGGCCGACGCCATCTGGCTGGCGATGAAGCGCTCCCAGATGAGCTTGTACACCTTGTACTGGTCCGCTTTGAGGTACGGCTTGACCGAGTCCGGCGTGCGCGTCACGGACGTCGGCCGGATCGCCTCGTGCGCGCCCTGCGCATCACGGCGGGACGTGTACCGGCGCGGCTCCGCCGGCACATAGGATGCGCCGTAGGTGTCCGCGATAAAGGTCCGCGCCTGGGCCTGCGCCTCGGCGGCGACGTACACGGCGTCCGTGCGCATGTACGTGATCAGGCCCACCGTGCCTTCGGGGCCGACATCGAGGCCCTCGTAGAGTTGCTGGGCGACGACCATGGTCCGCGCCGCCGAGTAGCCGATCTTGCGGTTCGCCTCCTGCTGCAGGGTGCTCGTCGTGAACGGCGCCGCGGGATGCCGCTGCTGGTCCCGGCGTCGAACTTCCGTCACGGTGTAGGGCAGCCGTTCCAGGTCCCGGATCAGGACCTCCGCCTCGGCCTGGTTGCCGATGGCGATCTTGTCGCCGTCCTTCGTGACGAGCCGCGCCACGAACGGCACGTCCTCGCCGAGCCGGGCGAGCCGCGCGGCGATCGACCAGTACTCCTGCGGAACGAACGCTTCGATCTCGCTCTCGCGCTCGCAGATGAGCCGCACGGCGACAGACTGCACGCGCCCGGCGCTGAGCCCGCCGCGGACCTTGCGCCAGAGGAGCGGGCTGAGCTTGTAGCCCACGAGGCGATCGAGCACGCGGCGCGCCTGCTGCGCGTTCACCCGGCTCACGTCGATGTCCCGCGGCACCGCCAGGGCCCGCCGGACCGCGTCCTTCGTGACCTCGTGGAATTCGATGCGTTTGATCTTCGGGTTGACGCGCTCAAGGATGGTCGCGAGGTGCCAGGAGATGGCTTCCCCTTCCCGGTCGGGGTCGGTGGCGAGATAGATGGCCGACGCCTTCTTCGCCGCCGACTTGAGTTCTTTGATGACCGGTCCCTTGCCCTTCGGCACGACGTACTTCGGTGTGAATTCGTGCTCGATGTCCACACCGAGCTGGCTGCGAGGCAGATCTTTGACGTGCCCCATGGATGCGACCACGTCGTATCGCCGATCCAAGAGCTTTTTCAGCGTGCGCGCCTTGGTCGGCGACTCCACGACTACGAGAGATTTCGCCACTACACGCCTCCAGGCTCGAAGTGTCCCGAGCGGGCGGGCCCGGCTCGGGCAAAGCGCTGGCCGGCCCCGCGCTGCACCAGGCCGTCGATCTCCAGCACCGCGAGTGCCGCCGCTACCTGCGCGGTCCCGAGCCCGGACCGCGCGACCACATCGTCAATATGCACAAATTCATCTCCCAGGGCGACAAGCACCCTGGCCGGGACCGACGCCGGCGGGCGCGGTGTCACGTTTCGCACCGGCTGCGCCGGGACCGGGAGCCCCAGCACCCGAGCCGCCTCGGCCGGCGCGGAGATCGCGCCGGCGCCCTCCGCCAGCAGCCGGTTTGGGCCCCGGCTCGGCCCGGCGTACACGTTGCCGGGGACGGCGAACACCGGCCGTCCCTGCGCCCGCGCGTATCGCGCCGTGATCAACGCCCCGCTGTCCACGTCTCCCTCCACGACGATGACCGCCCGCGCCAGGCCGCTGATCAGCCGGTTGCGGCGGGCAAATTGCCGGCGGTCGGGGTGCGCCCCGATGGGCGCCTCGGAGACCACCGCGCCTCGCGCCTGCATCGCTTCTATTAGGGACCGATGCTCAGGCGGATACACCACGTCGACTCCACCGGCGAGCACCCCGACCGTCACGCCGCCGGCGCGCAACGTGCCGGCGTGAGCGGCCCCGTCGACTCCGCGGGCAAGACCGCTGACCACCACCGCCCCAGACGCGCCCAGGGATTCCCCGAGGGTGCCCGCGATACCGAGGCCGTACGGCGTCGCGCGACGCGTCCCGACGACGGCGACCGCGGGAGCGTCGGCCGCCCACCGCCCCCGAACGTACACCACCGGCGGGGCGTCGCGAAGATCCCGCCACGCTGACGGGTACGCATCGTCGAGCCACGTGAGTACCCGCGCTCCCGCGGCGTCGGCTCGGCGCAGCACGCGATCCACGTCGACTGAGCCCCGGCCCGCGGCGATCAACGCCGCGACGCGGGCGCCGATTCCCTCGACCGCCGCAAGAGCCGCCGCCGATGCGCGCCACGCCTCGCGGGCGGATCCAAACGCGCGCATCAAGCGCCCGATGCGCACCGGACCGAGCGCCGGCGCGAGACTCAACGCGATCAAGCACCGGCGCTCGCCTGCGTCCAAGGATTCTATACCCCGCCGTCTCGCATTGTCAAATAACGCCGCGAGCGCGACCACGCCACGGTTGTCGCACGAAGACGCACGCGTCGACGGTCGCGGCGCCGCCGTCGTCCAGCAACACGCGGGCGCATTCGCTGGCCGTGGCGCCTGAGGTCATCACGTCGTCGAGGAGCAAGACGCGGGCGCCGCGCAGCATCCGCGTTCGAAACCCGAGCGCAAACGCGCCGCGCACGGCGTGCCACCGCGCGGCCTCCGCCCGCCGGCGCTGGGTGGTGATGGGCCGCGTCTGCACCAAGAACGGCGGCGCGAGATCTTCGCAGGGCAGGCGGCGGCGCAGGTACGGCAGGGCCTCGAGATAGACCGCGGTCAGCGGATGCCAACGGCGCCCCCGCACGGTCGCGGGGTGAAACGGCACGGGGATGATCATGTCGTAGTCTCGCACGGCCGGGGTATCCGCCACCCATCCGGCGAGGAGCCGCGCGAGGAGCGTCGCCGCGGGCGCGCTGCCGCGATCCTTGGCGGCAAGCACGAGCGCTCGCGCTGCTCCACAGTGATACCCGAGGACGCACCGGGTCCTGCTGATCCGCAGCCGCCCCCGCCGGCACCCCAGGCTGGGGCAGCATCCTCCGGCGCGGCGCTGGGCGCATCGCCGGCACGCACTGTCGGGAATCGGATCCAGCGCGGCCGCGATGCACGCCGGTGCGATCGGATATCCGCCGCCGCACCGGCGGCACGTGCGGTGCGCCCCCAGGAGCGCCCCGAGCGACCCGGGCGTGCGCGGCGCCGGCGCCACGCTCATGCGCCGGACGTCGCCCCCCACGCCGCCGGCGCAAACCCCGGACGATCGAGCGCGCGATATGACAGCGCTTCGGCGAGATGATCGGCGCCGATCCGGTCCGCGCCTGCCAGATCGGCGATCGTGCGCGCAACGCGCACCACGCGCTGCATCCCACGCGCGCTCAGCCCGAGCCGGTCGATCGCGCTCCGCAACAACGCGACGACCGCCGCATCCAGCCGGCTCTCGCGACCGGCGAGCCAGCCGGCCGGCGTGGTCGGCTCCGGCTGGGGTGCGGGGCCGCGCCTCGCCGCGCAGCGGCGGCGCCGCGCCCGCATGACGCGCGCGCGGACCGCATCCGAGGATTCGCCGGGATGAGGCGCGGTGAGCTCCGCGCCCGTGAGCCGTGGCACCTCGAGGTACAGGTCCATGCGGTCGAGCAGCGGGCCGGAGATGCGGCTCAGATACTGCGCGCGCTGCCGAGAGGTGCAGGCGCACGGCTTCACCGCATCGCCCAAATACCCGCACGGGCACGGGTTGAGCGCCGCGACGACGACGCAGCGCGTGGGAAACGTGACGGTACTCTGGGCCCGTGCGATCACCGCCCGGCCCTCCTCCAACGGCTGCCGCAGCGCCTCCAGCGCGTCGCGGCGGAACTCCGGCAACTCGTCGAGGAAGAGCACCCCAAGGTGCGCGAGGCTCGCCTCCCCCGGGCGGGGAATCGCGCCGCCGCCGACGAGCGCCACGGCGCTCGCGGTGTGGTGAGGCGCGCGAAATGGCCGCGTTGTGATGAGCGCCGCGCGGGACGCGAGGTGCCCGGCCACGCTGTAGATGCGCGTAACCTGGATCGCTTCGTCGTGGCTCAGCGGCGGCAGGATCGTCGGCAACCGGCGCGCCAGCATGGTCTTCCCGGAGCCCGGCGGGCCGACCATGAGGACGTTGTGCCCGCCGGCGGCCGCGATCTCGAGGCCGCGCCGGACATGCGCCTGCCCCCGCACATCGGCAAAGTCCACCGCGGGCGGCGTCTCGACGGGCCCCGCGCCGTGCGGGGGGACCGCCGGAAACGGGATGTCGCCGCGCAGCGCTCGTACGGCGTCGCGGAGCCGGGCCGCGGGGCAAACGCGCATCCCGGACACAATCGCAGCCTCCGGGGCGTTTGCCTCCGGCACGAGGAGGCCGCGGGTGCCAGCCGACCGCAGGTCCTGGGCGATGCTCAGAATCCCCGCGACGGGGCGTATCGTCCCGTCGAGCGACAACTCGCCGACGGCCACGTACCCCCGCACCGCGGTCTCCGGCAACTGCCCGGTGGCGGTCAGGATCCCCAGCGCGATCGGCAGGTCGAAGGCCGGTCCCACCTTGCGCGTATCCGCGGGCGCCAGGTTCACGGTCACGCGGCGCGCCGGCATGTCATACCCTGCGTTGCGAATGGCCGCGCGTACGCGCTCGCGCGCCTCGCGCACCGCCGCGTCCGGCAGGCCGACGATGGCAAATGCCGGGAGGCCGGCGGCGACGTCTACTTCCACGTCCACCGGCACTGCATCCAGACCGATCACCGCGGCGCTGCGCACCCGGGCGAGCATGTCGAGCCACTCCTCGAGGGTACGCGTATTCTAGAGAAAAGATGTAAAGATGTCTAGATATCTAGCTTACCGGGGCCGTCCCTCACCGACGGGTGATGTCCACGCCTACCGGGCGGGCCGGGACACGTGGGGATCGAGCACGTCGCGCAGCGCGTCCCCCACGATGTTGAGGCAGAGCACGACGAGCGTAATCGCGAGCCCTGGAAATACGCTGAGCCACCAGGCATTGGGAAAGTACTTTTGCGCGTCGGCGAGCATGGCCCCCCACTCAGGCGACGGCGGTTGCGCCCCGAGCCCAATGAAGCTCAACGCCGCGGCGGCGAGCATGATCGTTGCGGTGTCCAGGCTCGCCACCGCCAGCACCGGCGGCAGCGCGTTGGGCAGCACGTACCGCAGCCCGATCCCCACCGGTCGCAGGCCGACGGCCACCGCGGCCGCGACGTAGTCGCGTTCGCGGATGCCGAGCGTAAGCCCGCGCACGAGCCGTGCCACGCCCGGGGTCCCGCCGATCCCGAGCGCGATCATGATGTTTTGCAGGCCGGGCCCGATCAGCGCCACCATCAGCAGCGCGAGGATCAACCCCGGGATCCCGAGCGCGATGTCGATCACGCGCATCACCGCGAGGTCGAACCAGCCGCCGGCATAGCCGGCCGCGAGGCCAAGGAGTGTTCCACAGAGGAACTCGATCGCCACCGCGACGAGGCCGACGGTGAGCGACAGACGCCCGCCAAACAGCATGCGGGACCAGACGTCCCGCCCCATGCCGTCCGTCCCGAGCACGTGGGCGGGCGACGGCTGATGCAACCGGACCGGGATATCCATCAGCAGCGGGCTCACACGCGCGAGCACGGGCGCAGCGACGGCGGCCAGCACCACGGCGGCCAGCACGCCGCTCGCAATCCTGGTGGTCCATCCCGTACGCCAAAAGCGCGTCACGCGTCGGCGGCCGTCAAGCGAAGCGAATCCGGGGATCCACGAGCGAGTACGCGAGGTCGACGAGCAGGTTGAGGACGAGGAACACGGTCGACGTGTACAGCACGATGCCCTGGATCATGGGATAGTCTCGCGCGAAGATCGCCTGCACGGCCAGCGTGCCGATTCCGGGCCGGGAGAAGACCTGTTCCACAATGAGGGCGCCGCCCAGGAGGTTTCCGAAGAGCAACCCCACGATTGTCATAATCGGGTTGAGGGCATTGCGGAGCGCGTGGCGCAGGAGCACGATGCGTTCACCGAGCCCCTTCGCCCGCGCCGTCCGGACGTATTCGGCCCGCAGCACCTCGAGCATGCCGGCCCGCGCGACGCGCGCGACCACGGGCGCTCCGGTGACCGCGAGCACGGCCGCCGGCATGACGAGCGACTGCCACCCCGCCGCGCCGGCCACGGGGAGCCAACCCAGATCGACCGAAAACAGATAGATGAGGAGGATACCCAGCCAGAAGCCAGGGACCGACAGGAACAGGAGCGATCCGACCAGCAGGGCGCGGTCGAGGGACGACCCCTGCCGGGTCGCGGCGATGACGCCGAGCCCCAGGCCGAGGAGCGTACCGAGGCCGAGCCCGGTGAGCGCAAGCTCTATCGTGTAGGGAAACCGCTGGGCCAGGATCACCGCGACCGGCGTCCCTGATTGCCACGAGTCACCGAGATTGCCGCGCGCCGCGCCGAGCAGAAACCCGGCGAGTTGCGCCAGCACGGGTTGGTCCAATCCCAACCGGTGGTGCACTTCACGCAGCGCTGCGACGCTGAGCGCGCTTCCGCCGTACAGGGCCTGGGCCGGGTCGCCGCCGATGAGACGCATGATGGCAAACGTGAGGACCGCCACCCCGACCCAGACCGGCACGAACAGCGCGATGCGTCGAAGCGCGTACACCCGGCGCGATCACTCCACCGAGCGCGCCGGCGCGGCAACGCGGCGGGCCCGCATCATGCCGGTCCGCGCGGCACGACCGGGATGAGGGCGTGGCTTGGGTGCGCCGGGTCGTGCAGCACGCGCTGTGTGGCGGGCCGCGTCGCCTCGTCGTCCCCGGGCGGTGCGCCCGTGTTGGGGTTGCGGTCATAGTCGGGCCAGCGCGCCGACATCACCGCGACGCGGATCCGGTGGCCCGGCAGAAACACGTTGCTCGTGGCGGTGAGCTCGATGCGATAGGTGTAGGAGCGGCCGGGCTCGAGCGGCGTGGGATCCGGGTGGCCCGGATCGTGACGGTACGACGCCCGGAGGATGCCGGCGCACAACGCGATGCTCCGCCCATCCGGAAAGACGTCATAGAGCGTGGCGGCAAAGTCCGTATCGGGGGCATCCGTCGCCGCCTCCAGGCTCACGACCGGAACACCCGTGAGCTCAATGGGCGCGCCGAGCGCGTCCGACGTGTAGACCAGTACGTCCTCGCGCTCCAAGAGCCATTGTTCGTCGAGATCCGGCGGAGTCCCGGGCGGCTCGTCGGGGTTGCGGTGGGACGGCGTCGGGTGCTCCGGATCGTACGTGTACCGGTCGGCCTCCTCGTCGCCGGACGGCGGCTCCGGGTCGAGCCGGCCGTCGCCCGCGGCGGTATTGGCTCGTCCGCCGCTGCGGAAGTACCAGCGCTGCGAGATCGCGGCCGGCGGGGGCCACGAGGGATCGTCCCGCCAGCGGTTCTCGCCCATCAGGAAGATGCGGCTGCGCGTGCCCGGCGCAAAATCGGTCGGCGCGTCGCCCTTGCCCCGGAGCCAGTAGTCGAACCAGCGCAAATGGATCGCGTTCATGTCCACGACCGCGGCCGCCCCGAACTCCAACCCCCCGAAACGCGGTTCGGGCGTGCGCGTGCCTCGGTGATCCCACGGTCCGGCGAGCAGGTACTGGCGGTCCCGCGCCGGCGAGTGCCGCGCCATCTCGCGCCAATAGTACAGCTGGCCCAGTTGGTCGCCGTCGAACCAGCCGGTGATGTGCAGCACGGGGAGATCGATCTCGCCGAACCGGTCGAGCATGCTCATCTGCCGCCAGTAGTCGTCGAGCGTGGGATGCGCCAGCCATTCCCGCCACACCGTGTTGCGGCGCCCCGCAGCGAGGTCGATGTCCCTGACCGGGCGGGCCCGGATGATACGCGGCCAGTCGAGCAGCTCCTGGGCCTGCACCGTGCGGCCACCGACCATGTTGAGCCACCACATCGCCCACGGCGGGCGCAGCTTGCCGTTCCGGTAGGGCAGCTCCTCCATAATGCGGCCGGCCGCGGCCGTGCTGACGAGCGTCACGAGATGCGGGGGGCGCTCGCGGGCGGTGAGCCACTGGACGAGCCCGCCGTACGAGCCGCCCATCATCCCGATGCGGCCGTTCGACCAGGGCTGGCGCGCAATCCACTCCACCGTGTCGTGGCCGTCCGCCGCCTCGCCCACGAACGGGTGCCACGCCCCGTCGGAGTCCCCGCGCCCGCGCACGTCCTGACTGACGAACGCGTAGCCGCGCGCCGCGAAGTACCGCGCCACCTCGACCCAGTAGAACCCGGGGTACAACTGGCGGGCGTTGTCATATGGGGTGCGTTGGAGGATGGCAGGCCAGCGGCCCGCCACGCCCGTTCCGAGCGGAGGCAGGAAGACGTCGACGGAGAGCTCCACGCCGTCTCGCATCCGCACCCGGACGTCGAGCCACGTGCGGCTCACCCCGGGCTCGTCGTGGCCCATGCGCGCGCCCGGCGTCGTCACTTGTGGACGTACGCGTTCTCGACCAGGAGCTCTCCCGTGGCGTGGTTCAGCACAACCCCGTCAAACCCGCCCTGGACGACGCGGCCGTTATTCTCGGCCGCGAGCATCGCCCACGGGACGTCCTTGACGAACAGCGCCTGGATGCGCTGCATGAGCTGACCGCGCACCGTCGGCGAAACCGTCGTCTGGTAGAGACGCAGCAGATCGTTGAACCCCGGGTTGTTGTACCCGGAGTAGTCCAGCGAGCCGCTCGGCTGCAAGACGAGCCGCAACACAAGACCGGGATCCGAATCCCACGCATAGCTCGACACCGACACGTCGTAGTCCCCGGCCTTGAGCCGAGCGAGGGTCGTGCTCACCTCGTACGCGGTGATCGTCGTCGCGATCCCGACCTGCTGCAGCTGGGCCTGGACCAGCTGGGCGAGATCCGTGAACGGCTGATACGAACGCGTTATGAGCCGCAGCGTCACGGGACGCCCGGCCTTTTGCAGCGTGCCCCCCTGGTAGCTGAACCCGGCCTCTGCGAGCAGCTGGCGCGCACGCTGGGGATCGTACCGGTAAGCGTTCTCCGTGCCCTTCCAGTAGCCGGCGAGAAGGGGGCTGAACGGCGCCCAGTTCGCCACCGCGTGGCCGTTGAAGGCGCTGGCGACAATCGCCCCGCGGTCCATGGCATAGTTCACGGCCTGCCGTACCCGGAGGTCCTGAAACATCGGGTTGTGGAGATTCATCTCCACGTAGTAGATGCGGGGGCCGACCGTCTGGAAAAAGTGGTACTTGGGATTCTTGGCAAATTCGTCCCAATGCTCCGGCGGCACGTTCAACAACCCGGACAGCGCCCCTGATTCAAACGCGGCCATCTGTGACGTCGGCTGCGGGATGACGCGGAATACCAGCTGATCCAGGTACGGGGGCCCCGGATGGTCGAACGGCGGGCCCCACCGGTACGCGGGATTCCGCGCGAGCGTCACCGATTGGCCGGACAGCCACTCCTTGAGCATGAACGGCCCGACGCTCGAGGGGTGCTGGGCGTATTGCGCACCCCACTTGCTGAGCGCCGAGGGATCCGCGGGCTGCAGGTAGCCCGGGCTCGCGAGCGTCTCCAACAACCCTCCGTCCGGCGCCCGAAGGTGCAGCACCAGGGTCGAGGCGTCCGGGGCGTCGATCGACGCCACGGACGCGAGGAAATCGCGGTCATACGGCGACGCGGTCGCCGGATCGATGTCGCGCTCGAAGGTCGCCTTGATGTCCTGAGCGGTCATCGGCCGGCCGCTGTGAAACGTGACGCCCGACTTGATGTGGAACGTCAGCGTCTTCCCGTTCGGGGACCAGGCCCATCGGTCGGCGAGCCAGGGCACGACCCGGCCGTCGGGCGCGATCGCGGTCAGCGCGGCGCCGATGTACCCCGAGATCTCGTCCTCGTCCGCGAGTGTCATCTTCGGGGCGTCAAGCGTCTTTGGATCTTGTTGCACCGGGAGGACAAACGTCCCCCCGACACTCGGCGCAACCGCGGCCGCCGTCAAACGGGGGCCGGCCAACGCGGTCACGATCGCGACGGCCATCGCCAGCGCGACACAACCGTCCCATGCACGCACGCGTCCCTTCATGCCATGTCGCTCCCTCCCAGGGCTCTCCCGGAGAGTTTTCGTCTCGAATCGGCGCGGTCCTGTACGCGGCGGCGTGATCAGCTGCGCGTGGCTTGACTACGATCCGCGGCGTCCGAGGGACCGGCGGAGCGACAGACCCAGGGTCAACACCACGACAACGGGAAGGACCCACCAGGCAGCCACGCGGTGGCGTCCCAGAAACGCCGTCACCACGAGTGCGGCCACCACAGCGGCGGCGACGGTCCAATCGTCTCCCACGATGAAGTCGTACCAGAAACGGAAGAAGCGGGTGACGAGCGTCATCGTTCACTCCCCCCGGCGCCCGCGAGGTAGGCCGGCGCCGTGAGCCGGCGCCGCTCATAGCGCATATACATCGTCAGGCCCAATGACGCCGCGAGGGCGTAGCCGAGCACGCCCAGCAGCGCCGCATCGTTCCCGGGCCACGCGGTTCCGGTTCCCTCCACGCTCCAGAATGTACCGAAGGTCGTGAGCAGCACCCCCACCGTGAACTTGAGAGTGTTTTCAGGCACCCGGCTGAGGGGCTGGTGCACCAGCATGCCGGCAACACCCACCAGGACGACGGCGGCGGCCGCGCCCGCGGCGGCAAGCGGAATATTACCCTGGGCGGTTCCGAACGTCAGCACGATGAACGCGACCTCGAGTCCCTCAAGGAACACGCCCTTGAACGCAATCGTGAACGCATACCAGTCCACCCCTCCGCGCCCAACCGCGCCGGCCGCGCGCGCTCCCTCCAGTTCACGCCGGAACACCGCGTCCTCATCGTGCAGCGCGATGTGGCCGCTGGCGCGCAAGATCGCCTTGCGCAGCCACTGCAGCCCGAACACGAGGAGCAGGACCCCGACCACCAGTCGGAGATCGTCGATCGGGATGCGCACCAGCGCGGGGCCCACGCCCGCCACGGTCGCGGCGAGCGCCAAGGTCGCCACAGCGGTGCCGGCGAGCGCGGACCGCCAGCCGCGCGTGACCCCCACCGCGAGCACGATGGTCAGTGCCTCCACCATCTCCACGGCGGACGCGAGAAATGCGGCGGTGACGAGGAAAACGCTGCCCATCGCTGCTCCCATCGCGCACGGGTCCCCGCGGAGGTAGCGGGGCTTGTGGGTAGCGTGCGTTGATATGACTATCTATAACATTCGGCCGCGCGTACCTGCAGATGGCCGGGCGGTCCCCCACCGCACGACGCAGGAGCAGCGCGGTTCGCATAAGAAGCGGGAGCGACACGGGTACGCCGTCGGCGCATTCGCGCGCCACAAGGCGGTCCGTTGACCGGCCGGCGATGAGCCGGGATTGCGCTCGACCCAGGAGCCGGTCCGCCGCCGGCGGCCGGGCCGGGATTTCACGCCCTGGCGGCGAAGACACGGTTCGGCGCGGCGTGGGCCGAACCGCGCCAAGGGAGGGAGCACGATGACCAAGCGACGGCATCACCGAATCACGCGACGGGAGCTGCTGCACCAAGGCGGCGTCGCCGGCGCCACGCTGGGCCTTGGCGCGCTCGGCGCGGCCGTGGCAGATTTGGCGCCAGCCGCCGCGGCCCCGGCCGCGGGGGGTCGCAAGGTGGCGCTGACCGAGTTCATCTGGATCGGCGGCGGGCAGGGCATAGTGCCGCGCGAGGTCAAAGCGTCGTTTGAAAAAACCAACCCCAACGTGCAGATCGAGTTGTACGAGGGCACGAACGCGATCACGTACCCGAAAATGGTGGCGCAGCGTCAAGTAGATCCCAACAAGCCGTTGATCAACTTCGGGTTCTTCAACGTGGATGCGCAAACCAAGGGCGAGTTGGACGGCATGTGGCTGAACCTCGACCCCCAGAAGATTCCAAACATGGCGGGCGTCTACCCAAGCTATCACCGCCCCGGCAACACCGGAATCGGCTGGGGGCTCAGCGGCTACGGCCTGCTCTACAATAAGAAGCTCGTCAAGGAGCCCCCCGTGAGCTGGAACGACCTCTTCGCACCCCGCTTCAAGGGCAAGGTCATGCTCTTCGACTACGGCTCGGGCGGCGGGTTCAACGACGTGTTGGGGGTGGCATACGCGAACGGTGGGGATGCGAAACGCATCGACGCCGCCTTCGAGAAGTTTAGCAAAGCGGCCCAGGACGGACAGTTCCTCGCGCTGTTTACGACCAACGAACAGGTCAAGGATTCCCTCGCCCGGGGCGAGGCGCTCGTCGCCGGCTACTTCACGAGCTTCGCGATCACCTGGAACCAAGAGAGCCCGAACGGTGATGGTCCGTTCGCCTACGCGATCCCGAAGGAAGGCATGGTCGCATACACCTACTACTTCAATATCATCAAAGGGTCCACGCCCGATCAGATCGACGCGGCGTCCGCGGTCATCAACACCTACCTCTCCAAGCCCACGATCGGCCGCTACTGCAACCTGACGGCGACGATTCCGGCCGTGAGCGGGGTGTCCCTCAAGCCGGAGCTGCAGCGGGAACCCGTGTTTCAGCCGAGCGCCGTGAAAGCGGCCATCCTGCCGGACTGGACCACCGCGAACCGGCAAAACGCCGCGTGGCGGCAGCGGTGGGACCGGGACGTCAAGGGCAAGATGTAGCGGCCTCCTTCCTCAGCCACGTGAGCACGGGCCGGCCCCGGGAAGCCTCGGCCCTCCCGGCCGTCGAGCTGGAGCACGTTCACAAGTGGTACGGGTCGATCCATGCGGTGCGGGGGATCTCACTTAGGATCCTTCAGAACGAATTTTTCTCCCTCCTCGGCCCGAGCGGCTGCGGCAAGACCACGGTCCTCCGTATGATCAGCGGCTTTGAGACGCCGACGGAGGGCACCGTGTACCTCAAGGGGGAGGTGGCCAATGCCATCCCCCCCTACCGCCGGGATACCAACCTGATCTTCCAGCACCTCGCGTTATTCCCGCACCTGGACGTGTACGATAACATCGCGTTCGGCCTGCGCCTCCGGCGCCTCCCGCGGCCCGAGATCGCCCGCAAGGTCCGCGCGGCGCTGGAGCTCGTGGATCTCGTGGGGTACGACACGCGGCGCATCCACCAGTTGAGCGGCGGACAAAAGCAGCGCATCGCGATCGCCAGGGCCCTCGTCAACGAGCCGGCCGTGCTGCTGCTCGACGAGCCACTCGGGGCGCTGGACCTGCGGCTCCGCATACAGATGCAGGTGGAGCTGAAGGAGATTCAGCATCGGGTCGGCACCACGTTTGTCTACGTGACGCACGATCAGACTGAGGCGATGACCATGTCGGATCGGATCGCGGTGATGAACCACGGCTTCGTCGAGCAGATCGGCACCAGCCGCGACGTGTACGAGCGGCCGCGGACACGCTTTGTGGCAACGTTCCTGGGTGACAGCAACCTGCTCGAGGCCCAGGTCGAGTCGTCGAACGCCGACCAGACCGTGTTGAGAGCGGGCGCTGCGCGCCTGATCGGTCCGGCGGATGCCGGGGCGACACCGGGCTCGTCGGTGACGCTGTGCGTGCGCCCTGAACGCCTGCGCTTCGCCGGCGCGGGCACCGCGAGCGGCGGCGACGACGGCAACCGGCTCGACGCCCGCGTCCGCGACGCCATCTTCAAGGGGGCTGTTATCGAGTACCGCCTCGTCACGGAATCAGGAGCGCGGCTGATCCTCCAGGCGCACGCCGACGCCGCACGTCCGGTCGAGCCGGGCGCGGCCGTGACCGTGACGTGGCGGAAGGAGGACGGGGTGCTTCTCACGGAATGAGCCCAACCTACGCCGCAACACCCCGGGGTGCGCGCGGGCGCTCCCTGGCCCTCACCGGGCTCCTCGGCCCGGCCACAGTGTTCCTCGCCGCGGTATTGCTTGTGGCGCTCTGCATCCTGCTCGTCAACAGCGCGTATCACTTCACCGGGACCCAGGTGCAACCCACCCTGACGTTTGAAGCCTACCGGCACTTCTTTACCGATCCCTTTTACGCCGGCGTCGTCTGGCAGGAGATTCGTCTTGCAGTAACAACCACCGCGATCTGCCTCGTCGTGGGCTATCCCACCGCGTACGCGATCACAAAGATCCGCCGGCCTGGTTGGGTGATCGCGGCCTACATTTTGATCTTCTCGCCCCTCCTCACGAGCAGCATCGTCCGGGCGTACGGCTGGCTCGTGGTCCTCGCCCGCGGAGGGCTTGTCAACTGGGCGCTGTTGCGCCTGCACCTTGTCGCCGCTCCGGTCCGCCTCCTCTTCGACGTCACGGGGGTGACCGTGGCCCTAGTGCACGTGCTGCTGCCGTTCACCGTCTTTCCGATCCTGAGCGTGCTCCTCCGGACCGACCCTGCGCTCCGCGAGGCCGCGGCCGACCTCGGCGCGACGCGCCTGCAAGGATTTTTCCGGATCACGTGGCCGCTGTCGTTCCCCGGACTGTACGCGGCGGCGCAGCTCACATTCGTGCTGGCCATGAACGCCTACGTCACCCCACAGTTGCTGGGCGGCGGCCGCGTTCAGGTGCTGCCGCTCCTGATCTACGAGAACATCTCCGACCTCGACTGGCCCCTCGCGGCGGTGGAAGCGACCGTGCTCATCGTCCTGGTGTGGGCGACGATGCTCGGCTCCAACCTCCTCTTTCGCCGGCGCCTGGCGACCCTGGAGGATCGCCGATGAGCGCCGCCCCCCGCGACCCGGTGGCCGTGGCGCTGTGGGTGTTCCTCGGCGCGGTGGGCGTGTACATGCTCGCCCCGCTCGCCTTCGTGGCGATCGACTCCTTCAATCCGTCCACGTACGGAACGTTCCCGCTGTCCGGCCTGACCCTGCGTTGGTATCAGAACGTCCTGCAGGTACCCGACTTTCGGATCGGGCTCCAGAACTCGTTCCTCGTCGGCATCGGCGCAACCGCGCTTGCGCTCGTGTTGGGCACGCTCGCCGCGTACGGGCTCGCGCGATACCGGTTCCGCCACCGCGATCTGCTTCGCTCCTACCTGCTCCTGCCGATCATCGTGCCCGCGATCGTCTTTGGCGCGGCCCTGTTCCTGCTGTACATCCGGGTGGGGCTGTACGGGACGCTCACCGGGCTCGTGCTCGGCCACGCGCTCCTAGGCCTGCCGTTCGTCATCTCCATCACCACCGCGAGCCTCCAGACGACCGGCCGGGAGTACGAGGAGGCCGCGATGGATCTCGGCGCCAACCCGCTGGTCACGTTCTTCGCGGTGACCGTGCCGTCGATCCGCACGGGGCTCACGGTGAGCGCGCTGTTTGCATTCGTCACGTCCTGGGACCAGGTCGAGGTCTCGCTGTTCATCACGCGGCCCCGCAACAACACCCTGCCGATCGCGATGTTCAACTATGAGCAGAACTATCAGGACCCCACGCTCGCCGCGATCTCGGCGCTGTTGATCGCCTTCGCGGTCCTGTTGGTGCTGGTCGCGGTTTCGATCTTGAAGACGCAGGAGTATCGGCGGCTCGTACAACGGGAATAGAGGGGCGCGAGGCGCGAAAGGAGGATCGATCACGATGAGCGCAGCGTTCGAACTGGGCACCGCGCGCGCCGACTCCGGCGCGATCGGCACAGGGTACCTCGAGAGCGCGTATCTGCGCGACGGCACGCGCGTGCGCATCCCGGTCATCATCGCACACGGCGCGGCACCCGGCCCTGTCCTGTGGGTCGGCTCCACGGTGCACGGCGACGAGATCCCGGGCTGCGAGGTGATCCGGCGCGTGGTGCGCGAGCGGCTCGACCCTCGGGCGCTCCGGGGAACGGTGGTTGCCGCACCCGTGCAGCACCCTGTCGCGTTCCTGACCTCCACGCGGTTCACGCTTCACGACGGCGTCAACATCAACCGCGTCTTTCCTGGCGACGCCAAGGGCACTCTGACGCAACGCATCGCGCACGATCTGTTTCACCAGGGCGTCGTCCGCGCCGACGCCGTCCTCGACATCCACTCCAACGCGATCGGCGCGGTCAACTTCACCATCGTGCGCACGGGGGGCGCGGGACCCGCCTGGGACGGTCAGTGGACTCTCGCGGACGCGTTCGGCCTGAGCGTCGCGGTCGGGCCCGTGGGACAGCTCGGGTTGACCGGCACCCTCCAGGACGCCGCGATCGAGCGCCGCAAGCCGGCGCTCACGGTGGAGCTCTCTGGAGGATACGTGTGGGAGGAGCCGTCCGTGCGCGCCGGCGTGGTGGGCGTGATGAATGTGATGCGCGCCCTGGGCATGCTGGACGGCGCCCTCGAGCCGCAGACCGAGGTTCCGGTGATTGCCGCGCGGCTCACGAACCGCCACTACCTGACGTGCGACAAGGGCGGGCTGGTCCGGCCGCTGAGGCCGTTGGGGTCGAGCGTCAGGACCGGCGACACGATCGCCGTCCTCTACGATGTCTTCGGCGAAGCCGTGGAGACCGTGACGAGCCCCATCGACGGCTGGATCATCACCTATCCGCTGACGGGCAACCGCACCGCAACGAGCGGCGACGCGATCGCCTTCGTGTTCGGAGGCTCGTAACCGCGTGCGTACCGCATGTAACCGGGGGCCCAGAACAGCGCCCGGCCCGCGCCGGTGCGCCGCGGCGCGGACGCGCGGAGGCTATCGGCCGACCACCAGCATCTCTCCCGTGTCGATCAGGGTCCCCGCCGCGCTCGGTCACGCGGACGAGGTCTTCGATCGCTTGGGCATCAGTCGCCTCCCTCGGCGGTCGGGGTCCCGTCCCGCGATCGCGGGGCGGACGCGCGACCGGCGGCTACACGCCCGGACGCGGGTCCGAGGCGAGGGCCGCTGCGGCTGCCGCCACCGCCTTGACGATGTTGTGGTAGCCGGTGCACCGGCACAGGTTGCCCGCGAGCGCCTCGCGGATCTCCTGATCCGTCGGCCGCGGGGTCTCGCGCAGGAACGCAAGCGTCGTCAGCAGGAACCCCGGTGTGCAGAACCCGCACTGCAGCGCGTGGTGGTCGCGAAACGCCTGCTGGATCGGGTGCAGCCGGTCGCCGTCCGCGAGCGCCTCCACCGTCATGAGCTCCGCGCCCACCGCCTGCACGGCGAACAACAGGCACGACCGGACGGCCTCGCCGTCCATGAGGATCGTGCACGCGCCGCACACGCCGTGCTCGCATCCGAGGTGCGTGCCCGTGAGCCCGCAGTCTTCGCGAATGAAGTCGGCGAGCGTCTTGCGGGGTTCCACGCGACCGGCATAGGACCGGCCGTTGATCCGCACCGTGATCTCACAATGGGTCATCCGTGCGACCCGGCCGCGTCCGCGGCGCGTCCGCGCGCTTCGCGCAACGCGCGCTGCACCACGACGCCCGCCACATGCCTGCGATACTCGGCCGTCGCGTGGATGTCGCCGTCCGGCTCGACCGTGTCACGCACCGCCGCGGCCGCCTCCGCCCACAGCGCCTCAGAGGGCGTGCGGCCGGCCAGCACACGCTCCGCCGCCCGCGCGCGCACCGGCACCGGGCCGAGCCCGGTCAGGCCGATCCGCGCCTCCGCGATGGCGCCCGCGGCCATCGTCAGGACGACCCCAGCGCCCGCCAGGGCGAAATCGCCGTAGCGCCGGGCCACCTCCATCCACGACCAGCCCGCGCCGGTCGGCACCGCCGGAAGCTGCACCTCGGTCAGCACCTCGTCCGCCTCGAGCGATGTCGTCAAGTACGTCACGAAGAGGTCGGCCGCGGGGATCACACGCGTGCCACGCCGGCCCTGGGCGACGACGCGGCCGTCCAGCAGCGCAAGGACGGCCGTCAGCTCCGCCGCGGGATCCGCGTGCGCCACGCTGCCGCCGACGGTCCCGCGGTTGCGAATCTGGACGTGGCCGACGAGGCGCAGCGCGTCGCGAAGCAGCGGGCACCGCGCCGCGACGAGCTCGGAGGTTTCCGCGGCGCGCTGTCGGGTCAGCGCGCCGATCCGGATCGTCTCCGTGTCAGCGGCGATGTACGCGAGCGCCGGGATCCGGTTGATGTCGACCACCACGGCGGGGCGGGCCAATCGCATGTTCATGAGCGGCACGAGGCTCTGCCCACCGGCAAGGAGCTTCGCCCCGTCTCCGTGCGCATGCAACAGGTCGACCGCATGCTCGAGGCTCTCGGGCGCAAAATACTCGAACGGTGCCGGCTTCATGGTCGTCCTCGGGGCGCAGCGGCGCCGCGTGACCGCAGCATGCCTGCCCCGCCGGGACGGCGTCACGCGACGCGAACCGCAAGAGCGGATCGACTGGCGCAGCGTTCAACGGCGCGACAGACAAGTCCTCCAACACGCGCTGCGCCAGGGAGCGCATCCCTCCAGGACGAACCCGAACACTCGGGAGGAGCGGAATATTGACGGCAGCGTGCCGACGCTACGACGAGCGGTCAGGCGCGGTTTGGAAGCGGGCGGACCCACCGAGGACGAGGGCGCTGCATAGGTCGGCGCACAGGCCCGGGCTCGTGCGTCGCCTCCAGTGACCGCGGCGGCGTTCGCGCTCGTGGTGGCCGCCGCGGTCATCCACGCGGCGTGGAATCTCGTGGCCAAACGCGCCGGGGGCGGCGTCGTCTTTGTGTGGCTGTTCGCGACGGCCGGGTCGCTCCTCTATGCGCCGCTCGCCGCCGCGGTCGCGGCATGGCAACGCCCCCACATCGGCGCCGCGCAGCTGATGTTTGTCGCCGGCACGGCGGCGCTCCACCTGGCCTATTTTCTCCTGCTGCAGCGCGGGTATCGCCTCGGCGATCTCTCGCTTGTGTATCCGCTCGCCCGCGGCACCGGCCCGATTCTGGCGACGGCCGCTGCGGTGGCGTTCCTGGGCGAGCGTCCCGGCCCGGTGGGGCTGGCCGGCGCGGGACTGATCGGCGGCGGCATCATGCTGCTCGCGACGGGCCGCGCGGGATGGCGCCGGCCGAACGCGGGGCGGGCCGCACTCTACGCGCTGCTGACGGGCGTGTTTATCGCCGCCTACACGCTGTGGGACAAGCGCGCGGTGACCGCGGCCGCGATCCCGCCGGTGCTGCTCGACTGGGGCGGCAACGTCGGCCGCGTAGCGCTGCTTGCGCCCGCGGCCCTGGCGCGGCGTGCCACGATGGCCGACGTGTGGCGACAGCACCGTCGCGAGATCCTGCTGGTCGCTGCGTTGAGCCCGCTCTCGTACATCCTCGTCTTGAGCGCGATGACGTTCACCGCGGTCAGTTACGTGGCGCCGGCTCGCGAGATCAGCATCCTGATCGGCGTGCTCATGGGTGCGCATCTCCTAAAGGAAGGCGACACCGGCCGCCGGGTGGCCGCGGCCGGGGCGATGGCCGCCGGTCTCATCGCGCTCGTGGTGAGTTAGACCCGCCCGCCGCTCTTGTCCCCGGCGCCGACCACGGTTTCCATCTCGCGACGCACCCGCACGTGATCGGCGCGCTCGTCGACGGCGACGTCGCTCCACCGGACGACGGCGCCGGCCGCCACGCCCTCGCGGATCGCGACGCCGTGCGCGAGCCCAATCGGCAGTGCGCCCAGCCGCAGGCTCTCGGTCGCGGGAAGGAGCCGGCCCCACACGGTAAACCCGCCCTCTCCGTCGAGCACCGTTCCGGCCGCGAGATTGCGCTTCGCCACCGCGACCACGTCGCCTCGAAACGCGGTAGGCGCGCCGGTGGGCTCGCCGCGGATGCCGACGCTCGCGACGGAGACGCCCAGTTCCAGCCCAACGAGGTGCGACGGCCGGTACAGCGCGGCATACCGCCCGCTCGAATCCGCGACCAGGCCGTACTCGGCGAAGCAGCGCGCGACGTAGTCGGACGGCGCCTCGAACGTTACGTACACGCCCCAGCGGAGGCTGCGCGGCACGGGCGCGCCGTCGCGCGCCACGCTCGAGACTACCTCGACTTGACCCTTATGATGGAGCATGCCTCCCTGCGCCGCGGGGCGCAGCACTTCGGCGAGATCCTCAACCGCGCAGGGGGGAAAGCGCAACCCGTCGGGCGCGGGGAGCAGCCCCGTCGCGTTGGCGACGGCGGCCAGCTCGATGGCGGATTTCGTGCCGTCGATGAACGAGTTGAACATCTGCGGGTTCAGGCCCCCGGCACGGGCCTGATCCGCGTTGATCCCGTAGTGCGACCACACGGTGTCGGGCGTCGACCGATGGTACTCGGGAAGATATTTCGTGCCTTTCCCGGCCGCCACCACCTCGAAACCGGACGTACGTGCCCATTCCACCTGCTCGATGATCAGCGCCGGCTGGTCACCGTACGCCAGGCTGTACACGACGCCCGCGCGGCTGGCCTTGCGGGCGAGCAACGGGCCGGCGAGGACGTCGGCTTCCACGGTCACCATGATAATGTGCTTGCCGTTGGCGATCGCGCCCAGCGCGTGTGCGATGCCTGCGGGTGGGTGACCGGTCGCGTCGATCACCACATCGACGGCGGGATGCGTGATCACCGCGAGCGGGTCGTCGCCCACCCAGGTTGTACCGTGGTCCGCGGCATCGCCCAGCGAATGCGCCGCGATGCGCTCCTCGGGCCAGCCGGTTCGGCGAAGGTTCTCCCGCGCGCGTGCCGGCGCGAGATCCGCGACCCCGACGACGTGGAGGCCCGGGGTGCGCCGCGCCTGCGCGAGAAACATGGATCCAAATTTCCCCGCGCCTACGAGCCCGATCCCGAGCCGCCGTCCGGCTGCTTCGCGCTCGAGTAGACGCTCATACATGGTCATCGTGCCGGCTCCTCTCCCCACCTGCGTGCGCACCGCGCTAAGACGACCCCGGCGCGTCGGGACCGGTGGTAGACCCACCGCTCCGACGGCGCGGAGCCGTGTCGCGGCGGCCGTCCTGGATGGCTGATCTTCATCTTCGGCGGCGAGCGGCCGGCGGTGTGGTTTCGGAGAACGAGGCGTACCAGCCCGAAGCCGATCGATGGATCACGATGACGCCGATGCGGAGCCCACGCCACCGGGGCTGCAACGATAGACGGGGCCATCTATCCCGGCGGGCGGCCTGGTGAACGGCGGTGGCCGGCCGGCGACGACCAACGAAGCCTTCATCCTTTCGTAGCCGTTCGGTCGATCGTCGCGGCGCGGGACACCGGCAGGCGCCTCATCGTGTCCGTACCGCGCGCGGTGGGGAACGAAGGTGCGCTCACGCAATACCGGGCTCGGCCGCGGATAGAACGGACCGCGGGCGGCCGGATGCTACCGCGCCGAATCGCGTAGGGCTCGCCCTGCCACTACGTGCTACCACGCGACCCTTACCGCCGTCGTTTGGCGCTCACCGGGGTCGTACCGCGCCGTCTGTGACGGGGCGCTCCTCTTGCCGCCAGATGCGTACGAGGTAGTAGAGTACGATGATCGTGTTGATGACGTTGAGGGCAATCGCAAGGGTCCACAGCGGCCCGAAGTCCTGCACCGGGCTCGCCGGGCCGACCCCACGCATCTTCGTCGCGGGGCCGGCCAGCGCCAAGATCAGGCCGCCGGAATGGGCGATGTGGGCTGCCATGTGCCTTCCCTCCCTCCGGACAGCAGGTACCCGAGGTACGTACGGCGGACGCGCGGCTCAATGAGCCCGGCACAGCATAAGAATCCGAGCACGCCGCAGGCGGCAAACATCAGGAACGCGCGGTGAAAGTCGGGACCCGCCGGCGTCTGCACGACCATCGCGGCGGTCAACGGTTGGGCGACGGTGCTGCCCAGCATGCCCCCGAGCACGACGACGCCGAGCGACCGTCCGACGGCGCCCGGCGTGAGAATCTCCGCGAGGTACGGCGCAAACAGGGTCCCCGTCGGCGTCCACGATGCGCCAAACCCGGCGATGAAAAACGCGAGGTACGCCGTGCCGATCGGGACGCCGGCCCGGAACGTAGACGCCCAGCCGATCGTGGCCGCCATCAACAACCCGCCGAGGAGCCAGATCGGCGTCCGCTTCGTCTTGAGCAGGACGTCCGAGAGGACGCCGCTCAGCAGCACGCCGCATAACGCCCCCAGGTAGGAGATCGACGACAATGAGGCGGCGATGAGTAGCGGCAGCTTGAGCTGCTGCACCCCGTAGGTCGGGAGCCAGGTCGTGAGGCCCCAGCCGGCCAGCAGGAAGAAGAACCCGGCGCCGAACATGAGCGCGACGTTTCGGTTGGCAAAGATCTCGCCGTACGGCGTGATCCGCTCGCCCGGCGGCAACTCCTCGATGCGGTGGGCGCGCGCGGGGTCGGTGACCTGGCCGTGCTTCCGCTGCAGCTCCGCCTCGCCGAAGATCACGTCCAGCTCGGCGCGCGTGATCTTCGAATCCCGCTCCGGACGGTCCACGATGAACTTGTTGATGGCCGCGAGGATCGGCAGGCCAAAGAACGCGACCACGAGAAACGACCATCGCCACGATCCGGTGATCTGCGCGATCGGCACCACGATGAACGGCACCAGGATGGGCGCGATTGTGTAGGCCGTCTGGTGAAAGGCAAACGCCCGTCCCCGCGTGGCCGGCGGGAACCATGTCGCGGTCAGGCGGGACCCGGCCGTCACCTCGAAGCCCTGCGCGATGCCGAACAGGAGGTTCCGCAGCGCGAGCTCGTGCCAGTTGCCGACAAACGCCATCGTCCACGTGAACACGGAGAACGCGCCGATCGTGACGGCGAGCATCTTCTTGGGACCGATGAGATCCGTGAAGAAGCCGGCGAACGGCTGCACGCACGCGTAGCCGAGGAAGAACCAGAACAGGACCTGGCCGGTCTCCCGCGTCGTCATGCCGAGCGAGGCGATGATCAACGGCAGCAGCGCGGCCGTTTTGGTGCGATCGATGTAGTTGACGAACCAGGCGAGCCAGGCGGTGCCGAGCACTTGATAGCGGCGGTGCGAAAACAGGCGGAGCACGGCCTCCATCAGCCGATCACCTCCCGCACGACGCGTATCCGCCTTGTCGACCCGTTGCCGCTCCTTCGCGGCTGCCGCGAGGGTTCCTGCCTGTCCGCCTCCGCCCGATCCTCCCTGGCGCTAGGCGCGCTCGGCGGCGGCGCGAGCGCCCCGCGCGCCCGCCGGCGCGTGTTCGGCGCTCACCGGATTGCTGAGCGCCCCGAGGCGCTCCACCTCGACCGTTACGGTGTCGCCGTCGCGCAGGAACACCGGCGGCTTGCGGACGAAGCCCACGCCCGCCGGCGTGCCGGTGGCGATGAGATCGCCCGGCTCGAGCGTCAGGATCTCGGAGATCGCCGCGATGACCCGCGGGATGGAGAAGATAAAGTTGCTCGTGCTGGAATCCTGCAGCACGCGGCCGTTCACGCGCGTGGAGAGCCGCAGCGCCTCGGGCTGCGGCACCTCGTCCACGGTCACGAGCTCGGGACCAACCGGCGTCGAACGATCGAACACCTTCCCGATCAGCCACTGGCTCGTCCGCATCTGGTAGTCCCGCACGCTCACGTCGTTGAGGATCGTGTAGCCGGCGACGTACCCGAACGCCTCGCGCTCCGGGATGTAGCGGCCCGGCCGCCCGACGACCACCGCCAGCTCCGCCTCGTAGTCCAGCTGCTCGCTGACGCGCGGCAGCACGATGGGCTCGCCCGCGCCGATCAGGCACGAGGTGAACTTCGAGAAGAACACCGGATGCTCCGGGATTTTCATGCCGGTCTCCTCGGCGTGATCCCGATAGTTGAGCCCGACGCAGATGACCTTGGGCGGATGCGGCACGATGGGCAGCAGCGCAAGACCGCGCCGCGGCACCCGCAGCCCCGGGACGGCAGCGTCGTGCGCGAACGCGACCGCCGCCTCGGCGCGCCGCACGGCGTCGATCCCCTCCGCGAGGAAGCGGGTCGCATCGGCCGGCAGGGCGGCGCGCGCATGCGCGGCCGCTCGTCGCACGCCCTGTGATGCCAGCAACGCGGCGTAGGCGGCGTTGAGGTCCACTACGCGTTCTCCGTCGACCGCTCCGAGGCGTGCGCCGTAACCGGTCTTGAACGTGACCAATCGCATCGACCTTCTCCTCCCATCCGCACGGGATCGTCGGCACGTGGATCGTACCGTCCGGGGACGTCTGCGTCATGGTTCGACCGGTACGCGACGCTCCCCTCGGCGGCGACGCCGGCGAGCGGGGACTCCGACACACGACACCGCCGCCCACCCCGCCGGTCCCGGCTACGTGCGCAGGCGGGGATCGAGCGTGTCGCGTAGCCAGTCGCCGAGGAGGTTGACCCCGAGCGCGGTCAGGGCGAGTGCGGCGCCGGGGAACGCGGACAGCCACCAGGCGAAAAAGATATAGTTCCGCCCGTCGCTGACCATCGTGCCCCACGCGGCGGTCGGCGGTTGAATCCCGAATCCGAGGAAGCTGATCGTGGCTTCGGCGATGATGAACTGCGAGACTTGAAGCGTGCTCACGACGATGATCGGCGTGGCCACGTTGGGGAGGACGTGTCGCCGCATTACGCGGCCGCTGCCGGCCCCGGTCGCCACGGCAGCCTGGACGTAGTCCCGATGGCGGAGCGCGAGGATCTCCCCGCGCACGACCCGCACGTAGAGGGGCCACCCGGCCACGGCCAGGCTCAGCATGATGTTGCGGAACCCGGCGCCGAGGACGGCGTTGATCGTCAGCGCCAGCAGGATGAAGGGAAAGCTCAGCTGAACGTCGGCAAGCCGCATGACAGCCGCGCCCAGCCACCCGCCGAGGTAACCCGCCAGCAGGCCGAACCCACAGCCGATCACCCCTGCCACGAACACCGTCACCGCACCGACGAGCAGCGAGATTCGGGCCCCGAAGATCACGCGCGACAGCACGTCGCGGCCCAACTGATCCGTGCCGAACGGATGCGCCGACGTTGGCGGGCGGAGCGTCGCCGCAAACTCGGCCAGGGTGGGATTGTACGGGGCGAGCACCGGCGCGAACGTGGCGCAGAGCACCGCCGCAGCGACGATCGCGGCGCCGAGCATGCCGGTCCGGCTGCGGGAAAGAGCGGCCAGTCCTCCACCCCGCCGGGCAGCCCGCCAGCCCGGCGCCGCCGCCCCCACGAACTCAGCCAAACCGCACCTGAGGATTGAGCCAGGCGTACGAGACATCCACCAGGAAGTTGAGGCCGACGTAGATCACCGAGGTCAGAAAGACGCCAACCATCACGACCGGGAAGTCTCGCCCCAGAAGCGCGTTGAGGATATACTGCCCCAAGCCCGGCCAGGCGAAGATCGTCTCGGTCACCACCGCGCCGCCCAACAGCTGGCCGGCGTTGAGGCCGAACACCGTGACGATCGGAATCGCGGCGTTCTTGAGTACGTGGCGGCCCAGCACGCCGGGCTCGTGCAGCCCCTTTGCCCGGGCGGTGCGCACATAGTCCTGACCGAGCGCGTCCAAGACCGACGATCGCGTAATGCGGGCGACCTGCGCGGCATAGAACGCGGCCAGCGTCAGGCTCGGGAGCACAAAGTGCGTCCAGTCCCCGTAGCCGGAGACGGGCAGCCACCGCAGCCACACGCCGAACACCCAGATCAGCATGAGACCCAACCAGAACCCGGGGATCGCCTGGCCGAGCGAGGTGAGCATGATACCCAAGTGATCGACGAGCGTACCCCGCCGCGCCGCTGACGCGATGCCGATCGGTACCGCGAGACACGCGACGATCCCGAGCGACGTCACGGCGAGCTGAAACGTTGCCGGGACTCGATGGAGCACGAGCGGCAGCGCCGGCGCCCGGTACCGGAGCGACTGCCCGAAATCACCGCGCACGGCGCCTCCCAGGAACGACAGGTACTGTTGCCACAGCGGCCGGTCGAAGCCCAGTAGGTGGCGAAAGTACGCGATGTCCTTGGGCTGCACGTCCTGCGGCAGGAACAGGATGACCGGGTCCCCGGTGATGCGGACGAGGACGAAGACGATGGTCAGCGCGAGAAACACCGCGGCCATCGCCTGCCCCGCGCGACCGGCAACGTATCTGGTCATCCGGCCGGGCTCTAGTGCGTCATCGCATTGCTTCGGCAAGGGCTGGCGCCGGGCGGACCTGTCTTCCGCTCCACGAGGCCTACGGCGTGGGCCAAAGCGCCCGGCGCCTGACCAATGCCGTCCCTTCGCTTCGTCCGCAGCGCAAGTAAAGTGATGCCGCGCAGCAGTGAGCATCGCGGGCGTCGACCGGAGGCGGCCCAAGCCGCCGGAGGGGTCGAGGCCCTCATTGGATTGGATTCATGGGGGCCGAGACCAACACCGCTTCGGCCAGGCCCGCCCGGCCCGTCTACCCTCATCGCACATGCGAGATGAGGCACTACGCGGCCGGCGCTACTTGGGCTTCGCTTCCCACATCCAGAGCTTCTCGTCGGGGCGTGGTGTCCAGTTGACCCAGGCGGCGACGCCGTACAGGTCGTGCTGATTCCACAGCGGCACCCACGGCGCCATCGGGTGGAGGGCCTCCTGGATCTTCCGGAACGCGGCGTTCCGCGTCGCCGGGTCGACGATCTGCACGGCCTTGGCGATCATCTCGTCCGTGTGGGCGTCATCGAAGCTGCTGTACGTCTCCGCCCCCATGAACAACTGGTCCACGGTGCCGATTGGGGCAAGATCGGGGCCCCAGCCCAGGAAGAACATGTCGCCGGCCTTGCGATTGATGATCTTGTCGAGATGGTCACGCCACTCGTTGACCTGGACGTGCACCGTGATCCCGAGCTTGTTGAGCTGCGCGGCGATGGCCTCGGAGACTTCCTTGTCGAGCGGGTATCGTCCGTTCGGCGTGTCCAAGGTCAACGTGAGCCGGCTCGGGTCGTAGCCCGCCTCACGGAGCAACTGTTCGGCTTTCTTGGCATCGTACCCGTAGCACGCGACCGCCGGATCGAACGCGGCATCATACCGGCCGACGTAGCCACAGATCCGCGTCGCCTGGCCGCTCAGGACCGAGTGCAGCAGCTGGTCCACGTCGATCGCGTAGTTGATCGCCTGCCGAACCTTGACATTCTGCATCGGTCCCGGATGCAGTGTCTCCAGGGCCAGGTAGTCGATCCGGGAGCTGACCGTCGTCCGGACCGCGGCGCGTCCGCTGCGATTGACCGTGTCAACGGCCTGGGGCGGCACGTCCTTCATGATGTCGATCTGGCTCGAGAGCAGCGCGGCGAGCCGCGCACTAAACTCGGGGATCACCGAGAAGACGACGGTGTCGATCGCCGGCACCTCCGCCCAGTACGATGGATTTTTCGTGAGCGTCAACGATTGCCCGCGGACCCACTCCTTGAACCGGTACGGACCGGTGCCGATTGGATGCGCGGCAGCGTACTCGATCCCCACTTTCTGCACGTACTCCGGCGCGAGCATGAACGGTCCGGGCAGCGATATCTGGTCGAGAAATGCGGGAAACGGCTGCGAGGTGTGGACCCGCACCGTGTGGTCGTTGACGATCTCCAACCCCGTGATCGTCTTGAACCGGGGTAGGTAGTGCGTCTTATTCTTCGGATCGAGCAGGTAATCGAAGGTGAACTTCACGGCCTTGGCGCCAAAGGGCTCGCCGTCGTGGAACCGGACGTCCTTGCGCAGCGAGAGCTCCCACGTCTTGTCGTCGATGATCTTGTAGCCGGTCGCGAGCCACGGGATGATCTTTTCCGACTTCGGATCGCGCTGGAACAACAGATCGTACACGTTCTCGAGTTGCGCGTTCGTCGTCCAGTCCACGATCGTCGCGCCGAGCAGCGTGAGCGGCTCGCTGCCGATCCCGATCGTTACCTGGTTATGCCCTTGGGCGCGCGCGGGCGCCGGCGCGAAACCCGGCGCAAGGCCACCGGCGGCCATACCCGCCGCCGACGCGGCCTTGAGGAATGCCCGTCTGGTAACCCGCCGGCCCCGCGGCGATCGTGGATCGGATCCGTCGTGCTCAGTCGACATGCCGCCCCCCTCCCTCTCCGGTGCTGTTCCGCTCCTTCTCAGTCGTCCTTGACCGGGATCGTCTGCGACTCGAGGTCCCGCGGGTACTTGGTCGTGATCTCCGGACGGTCGTTCTTGACGATCACGGTGTCGTCGTGCCGGAACCCGCCGACGCCGTAGAGGTAGATCCCCGGCTCGCAACTGAACACTTCGTTCTCGACGAGCGGCCGGAAGTTGAAGGCGATGTCGTCCGGCGTTTCGTGGCCGGCGAGTCCGATGCCGTGACCGGTCCGGTGGATCACACACTCGCCGTAGCCGTGCCGCTCGAAGACCTGCTGCGCCGCCGCGTCCGCGTCCGCCATGGTGGCCCCGGCGACGAACGCGGCCGCCGCAGCTTCCTGGGCCTCCACGGCGGCCTGGAATGCCGCGGCCTGCTCTCTGCTCGGGCTGCCGACGAAGAACGTCCGCTCGTTCTCGCAGACGTACCCGTTCAGCCGCGGGATGATGACGTTGACGATCCCGTGCCCGCGCTCGATGACCTGCCCGTAGTTGCCGCTGATGCCGTGCGGGCACGCCGAGTTCGGGCCGGTCAGCCCGGCCACGCGGATCTCCACCTTGTAATCCGGCCAGCGGCGGATCGCCTCCTTGCAGATCTCGTGCGCGACGAGGGTGTCGACCTCGGCGAGCGGCCGGCCCGGCTCCAGGTGCTCCCGGTACCGGGCCTGGCCCCAGTCGCTCAATTCCGCGCCCTGGCGGACGAGGGTCAACTCCTCCTCGTCCTTGACCTCGCGCATCTCCCGCAGGAGCCGCCCGGCCGGCACGAGTTCGAGGCCCGGCAGCCACGACGGCACGTCGGCGATTGGACCGGCGGCGTGGTCCACGCCGAGCCGCCCGCGTCGCAGGCCCCTGCGGCGCAAGAGGTCCGCGACCATCTGCGGCCACTGCGGCGTCATATAGGTGCGGTGCTGGAGCCGGTAGTGCTCCGCGTAGAAGTGGACGTCTGTGATCCACATCGAGTGGTGTTCCGTCGCGTAGCGCACGTGGTTGGTGGACAGCTCGTGCATGACGAGAAACGGGTCCTCATCGCGCGGGATGACCGCGGCCACGGGCCGCTCCCACGGTTGCACGTCGAGGAAGTACCCGGAGACGTACAGGAAGTTTTCGGGCGTCAAGACGCAGAGGCCGGCGAGATCCGCGTCTGCGAGCGCACGCCGAATGCGGGCGAGACGCTCGTGAAACACGCGGCGGCTCAAATACCCCATCGATTCACCTCCGGAGAACTCCAAAACACGAGGATGCGCTCGAGAGCCGGCACGGACCCGCGTGGGATTTCCGCGCGCCGGTGAGCGTGTCCTCCGTATCCGTGGCGCACCGCCGGGGTGGACCGACGCCCGCCGGGACCGGGCGTGCGCCCACGGAGGGAAGCGAGGGGCGAAGCCGAATGACGGCACTACTATGAGTACATCCACCGTCGATCTGGCGCAGTACTTCGACTATCTGTGCAAAGCGCGCACGACCCTGTTAGGCTGGGTCGGAAGCCAGCCCGCTGAGGCGTACACGCGGTCCTTCCCGTTCGGGATGGGCTCGATCCGCGCCACACTCCTCCACACCGCAGCGGCCCAGTGGGGGTACACGCAGCGGCTCGAGGGTCGCGAGTATAACGCGGCCGACAACCCGTTCTCGGTGGGCAAATTGCCGGAACTCGAGCCGTTCGTCGCCGCATGGTCCGCGTTGGACCCGCGGACGCGCCGGGCGTTGAGCGATCTCGGGGACGGCAGCCGCCGGGTGGAGTACACCAGCCGGTTGTTCGACCCGCCGCGGCGGTTTCGGGCCACCGCAGGTGGCCTGGCCGCCCAACTCCTGTTTCACGAGGTGCACCATCGCGCGCAGGTGATGGCGATGTTGCGTCAGCTCGGGGTCACCGCGGAGAATTTGGACTACAATATGCTGATGTTCGAGCGCCTCGACTGAGGCGCCCCGACCATCGTCCAACGCATCGCGGCGGGATCCCGGCCTCGGGACCCCGCCGCGATGCGATCCGCCGGCCCATTCCCCGGCGGGGTAGTCATCGGGTGAGCTGTTGGGCTTCCTGCTCCAGCCACTCCTCGACGGCCGCGCGCACGATCTCGTAGGTCGACCCGCGTCCCTGACCGATCACGGGGCCCGACGGCGAGCGCCGGGCGATCCACAGCCAGCCGCCGCCGCGCACGCGCGCGTACGCCACCACGACCCGCACGGTGCCCTGCGGGGTCTCGCGCCTGATCAGCTCGTCCCGCATGATGCCGCTCCCCGCTACCCGGCGCTGCGCGCACGCGATCGCCGCGCGGGCAGCGCCAGGTGCACGTCCGCGCCAAGGCTGTACAGGACCTCGACGACGGCGCGGGTGAACGCGGGATCCCCGGGGATGCGGTCGATGTGGACACGGCGCACGCGCCCGGCTTCGACGTCTTCGATCGTCCGAATCAGTGCGAGTGCGCCGCGGGACAAGAGCGTGGTCACAATCTGCTCACGGTTCATACGCCCTCCGGTGCTGCGTCGAGTGCTGTGACGAAAGATACGAATCGACGTGCGACGATGCTGCAACGGCGTGCCGGGTGGTGGTTCTGCCCGGTCGTCGAAACTCCTCCTTGGCGCGGCGACGCGCATCCGCCGGGGCGCCGGCCGGCCCCATGCCTGCGATCCGCGGCGCCCGACTTGATTACGCTTTCCGCAGTCGCGGATCCAGCGCGTCGCGCAGCCCGTCTCCCACGACGTTGAGCGCGACCACCAGCGTCAAGATCGCGAGGCCCGGAAACGTGGCGATCCACCACTGGTCGAGGTAGTCGCGCCCCGCCGCGATCTCCGAGCCCCACTCGGGAATCTGCGGCGGCGGCCCGAGCCCCAGGAAGCTCAGCGACGCGAACGTGAGGATCGCTCGCCCGACATCGAGCGTGCCGAGAATGACGATCGGCGACAAGATGTTGAGCAGCACGTGCCGCAGGAACACCCTGAGCGGCGACGCGCCGACGGCGCGCGCGGCCTCCACATACTCTCGGTCGCGTGCCCCGATCACGAGGCCGCGCGCGAAGCGCGCGTACGTCGGCCACCAGGCCACCATGATGGCGATCACCGCGTTGCGGATGCCGGCGCCGAGCGCCGCGGAGATGATCATGGCCAGGATCACCGTGGGGAACGCGAGCATCAGGTCGGTCAGGCGCATGATCGCCTCGTCCACGATGCCCCCGGCCGCGCCGGCCACGCTGCCGATCAGCGTGCCGAGCATGACCGCCAGCGCCACCGCAGCGATGCCGACGGGGATCGACAGCCGGGCTCCGTACAGCACACGGCTCAGGATGTCCCGGCCGAGCGGATCGGTCCCGCACCAGTGCGCCGGACCGGGCGGTGCGAGCCGGTTTGCGATGTCCTGAGCCAGCGGGCCGTGCGGAGCGATCGCGGGCGCCGCCGCGGCGAGCGCGAGCCACACGGCAACCACCACCACGGAGCCGACCGTCAGCGGCGACCGGGCGAACGATCGCGGCACCACGAGCGATCGGCCCCCGCGGCGCCGGACGACCGGCCGCAACGCGTCCTCGGCCACCGCTCAGCCCATCCGGATCCGCGGGTCGACCATCGCGTAGGCGACGTCGACGAACAAGTTGACCACGATGTAGACGGTGGCCACGACGATGCCCACGCCCATGATCGCCGGGAAGTCGAGGGAGGTCGCGCTCAGAAACGCATACGATCCCAGGCCGGGCCACGCAAACACCGTCTCGGTCACGACCGCGCCGGACAGAAGGCTCCCGAAGCTGAGGCCGATCACGGTGATCACCGGGAGCAGCGCGTTGCGGGCGGCATGGCGAAACGTGATCCGGCGCGGGGCGAGGCCTTTGGCTCGCGCGGTCCGCACATAATCTTCGCCCAGAACCTCGAGCATGCTGCCCCGCATCATGCGCGTGATGATGCCGACCGCGGACGAGGCCAGGACGAGCGCGGGCAGCGCCAGGTGCGCGATCGCGTCCGTCGCGGTGCCGGTCTGGCCGGCAAGCAGCGCGTCGACGACGACGAACCCCGTCACGAACGGCGGCAGCGCCACACGGGGGCTCAGCTGCCCCGCCGACGGCGCCCACCCCAACCGCGCGTAGAACACGAACAGGGCCACGAGCCCCAGCCAGAACACGGGCATCGAGACCCCGAGGAGGGACACGCCCCGGCCGATCTGGTCGACCACGCTGTCCCGCCGCACCGCAGAAAAGATGCCCAGGGGAATGCCGAGGAGCAGGCTCAGCAGCATCGCGGCCGTGGCCAGCTCGATCGTGGCCGGCAGGTGCTGGGAGAGGTCGGTCAGCACCGGCTGGTGCGTGGTGATCGAGACGCCCATGTCGCCGTGGAGCAGGTTGCGGAGATACACGAGATACTGTTCGGGCAGCGGCCGGTCCAAACCCCAGCGGTGCTTGAACGCCGCCACGATGGCGGGATCCGCGGCCGCCTGATCCCCCAGGTTGGCCGCGACGGGATCGGACGGCACGGCGTGCGACAGCACAAACGTAAGCAGCGTGATGCCCAGGATCATCGCGGGCAAGACGAGCACGCGCCGCCCCACGTACGTCTGCAGATTCATGGCCGAAGCCGCCTGGCCGGAGCCGCCGCTAGGCGCGGCGGATCGTGTAGAAGTCGACCTCCCAGACGCTGTTGTAGGTCACGCCGCGTAGATCCGATCGGTAGCCGAACGGCAGGGCGGGCGTGAACAGGGGCGCATAGGGTCCGATCTCGAGCAGGCGCCGCTGGATCTTGCGGAGGAGCGTGACCCGAGCCTTGGGATCGGCCTCCTGCGTAGCCTGGTCACCCCACTGCGCCAGTTCCTGCGCGGCCGGGCTCGCGTTGGCCGGCCAGTTCATCCGCTTACCGACAAGCTGGCCCGGCAGGTACACGAGGAAGTCGGTGGCATCCGCGTAATCCGCCGCGTACCCGCCGAACAGCGCGGGCGCCTTGGCCGCCCGGTACTGGCCGAGCTCGATCGTCCCCGGCAGGCCGTCCAACGCCACCGTGATCCCCGCGGCCGCGAGGTCGGACTGGATCTTCTGGGCCAGGAGCGAGTACTGGATCCCGTAGGACGTGGAATCGCTCGCGAACATGAGCCGTCCCTTGACCTCCGCGAGGCCGGCCTCCTTGAGGATCGCCTTGGCCTTGGCGAGGTCGGTCTTCACGGCTTCGCGCGGGTCGAGCGCGCCGGGCAGGTCGTTCGGGATCACCCCGGCCATCCGCTGCGCGCCGGGCCCGGCGATTGCCAGGATGCCATCGTAGTCCAGCGCGTAGCGGATCGCCTGCAGCACCTTGGGATTGCTCAGCTGGCCGCTGAGCGACGAATCCATGTTGACCATCATGACGAACGACGTCGCGACCAGGCTGGTCTGGATCGTCACGCCCGGCACGCGACGCAGCGTCCCGAGGTTCTCCTGGCCCAGGCTCATCGCCACGTCGAGGTCGCCCCGCTCCAGCTGCAACGCCTGCGTCGACGCCTCGGGCACGTGACGGAGGAGGATCCGCTCCATCCGGGCCGGGGCCCGCCAGTGGGTCGGGTTGCGGACCAGCACGAGCTCCTGCGTCGGCGTGTAGCTTTGGATCATGAACGGCCCGCTGCCGGCGGAGTGCGATTGCAGCCACGCTTCTGCGTGGTCTTTCGTCTTCGCGTCCGGGCCGGCGTCGCCGCCCTGCGCCATGACCACCTTGCTGTCCACGATCCCGAGCGCGCCGTTCGACAGGATCGGAATGATCGAGGGTTGCGGCGTGCGCAGGCGCAACACCACCGTCTGCGGATCGGGCGCCTGGACCTCCTCGACGTTGGCCAGGAAGAATGCCGGGTTGGACTGGAGGTTCATCACGCGGTCGAACGACCACTTGACGTCCGCCGAGGTCAGGGGATTGCCGCTCGCGAATCGCACGTTCGGCCGGAGAGTGAACGTGTACAGGCGGCCGCCGCCCGAGACCTTCCACGACGTCGCGAGGTGCGGTTTAGGGGTCGAGAGGTCCGACCCATCGAACGTCACCAGGGCGTCGTAGCACGCGTGCGTCACCATCTCGCCGTCGGGCTCGAGCGTGTGCCCGGGATCGAGGCTGCGGATGACGAAACTCGGCGCCATGATGAGCGTGGCCCCGCCGGACGGTGCCGCCGCATGCGCGGTATCTCCCGCGCCGGCGCGGCCCACCACCGCGATCCCGGCCGCCGCGCCCGCCGCGCGCAACAATGTCCGCCGGCGCAGGCGCAGGCGTCCCGCCGTCTCGGCCTCCCGACCTGGTCCTACGCTTGCCATGCACGTCCCCCTTTGCGAGCGTACGCCCCGGGGAACACCGGCGTCGGCACCGTGCTCCCCGGGGCTGGTGAAGTGCGTAGCCTACGAGGTCTTGCGAATCGGATAGAGATCCGTCGCCCAGACGCTGTTGTAGGTCACCCCCTGCACGTTGGAACGGAACGCGTACGGGATCGCGGGTTGGAACAGCGGCGCGTACGGCCCGATCTGCGCGAGCGTTCGCTCGAACTGCTGCAGCAGGGCCACGCGCTTCTTGTCGTCGACCTCCGCCTCCGCGGCGTCCGCGAGCGCCGCGAGCTTCCCGGCGTCCGGCGACGCGGAGGCGAGCCACCCCGCGCGCTTGCCGACCACCCGCCCCGGCGCATATACGAGGAAGTCCGTGGCGTCGGGATAGTCGGCGGCCCATCCCCACACGCCGAACTGGTCCTTGCCGCCGCGGTACAGTGTGAGCGATGTCACCGTCGGCAGGCCGTCCAGCTTCAGCTGGATGCCGACCGTGGCGAGATCGGACTGGATCTTCTGGGCCAGCAGCGCGGTCGGGATCCCGAACTGGATGGCATCGCTGGAGTACGAAAACGTGCCGCTGACGCTCGCGAGTCCCGACTCTTTGAGGAGGCTCTTCGCCCGGTCGCGATCCGTCTTTGTGGCGGCCGACGACGGCAGCGAGCCCGGTAGGAGGGTCGGGATCACGCCGGCGAGCCGGACCGCGCCGGGCCCCGCGATGCGCATGATCCCGTCGTAGTCCAGCGCGTACCGCACGGCCTGCTGCACCTTCGGATTGGTGAACGGACCGCCGACGTCCGACGCGTTGTTCATCAGCACGTAGAACGTGGTCGCCGACGGGCTGGTTTGCACGACGACGTTCGGCGCCCGGCGGAGCGCGGGCAGTTGGTCGGGCCCGATGTTGGACGCCATGTCCAGATCGCCGCGCACCACCTGGAGGGCCTGCGTCACGGGATCCGGCACGTGGCGCAACACGATCCGGTCGAGCTTCGCCCGGCTGCCCCAGAAGTTCGGGTTGCGCACCAATACCAGTTCCTGTCCCGCCGTGTAGCTTTGGATCATGAACGGCCCGCTGCCGGCGGAGTGCTGGAACAGGTACGGCTCGGCGTGATCCGCGTTCTTCGCGTCCGGCCCCGCGTCCCCACCGTTTTGCATCATCAATTTGCTGTCGAGGATGCCCAAGCCCGGATGCGAGAGGATCGGGATGAGGGACAGTTGCGGCGCCTTGGTCCGAATGACCACCGTGTGCGGATCGGGCGCGTCCACGCCCGTAACGCCGTCAAAGAGAAACAACGTGTTGGCTTTGAGGTTGAGCACCCGATCGAAGGACCATTTGACGTCCGCCGACGTGAGCGGGTTACCGCTCGCGAACCGCACGCCCTGCCGCAGGGTGAACGTGAAGGTGCGGGCATCGGCGCTCGCCTTCCAGGCCGTGGCGAGGTGCGGCCGCGGTGTGCGGAGGTCTTCGCCGTAGAAGGTCACGAGCGTGTCGTACGTGGCCTTCTCGACCATCATTCCTGTCACTTCGATGGTGCGTCCGGGATCCAGCGTCCGGAACTGGGCGTTGCCGCCGACGATGAAGGTGCCGCGGTCGGGGGTCGCCGCCGCGTCGGCCCGCTTCCACACCCACGGGACCGTCGCGCTCCCGAGCGCTCCGGCCGCGAGACCGGCCCCCGCCTGCCGCAAGAATGCCCGCCGGCTCATCCGCCGCGGCACGGTGTTGGGCTTGCTCCGTTCACCCGATCGATCCATCGTCAGTGCACCAGTCCCCCCTGAGCGCCGCCCATCCCGCACGGCCCAACTCGAACAGCAGTATAGTCCCCGTGGCGCCCCGGTGCGTGGCGTTGCGTAACCAATTCGTGTCGCGCGAAATCGTTTCCTTTGCCCCGGCGTCCGGCGCCGCGGGGCCGCACGGCGTCAGGCCGGCGCGCGCGCGGGCGCACACCCCGCTGACCGAGCGAACGCGGGCAGGCCGCGACCCGCCTACGACGCGGCGAACGCGTCGCGCAGCACCTCGAGACGAGCCACGCGATCGGCGGTGTCGAGCCAGACCTCGACCACGTCGAACCGGCAGACACGGCCGTGGAGTCCCCGGCGGGCCAGGTACGCGAGGGCGAGCGTGGCCAGCGCGCGCTGCTTCGCCGGTGTCACGGCCTCCGCGGGCGTGCCGTAGGCGCGGGATCGGCGTGTCTTGACCTCGACGAAAACGAGGGTCCCGCGATCATCCGCGACAATGTCGAGCTCCCCGCGGCGCAGGCGTACGTTGCGGGCCACAATCCGATAGCCGCGCTCGCGGAGCGCTGCCGCGGCCGCGTCCTCGCCCTGCCTGGCGCGCCGGCGCCTGGGATCGGCCGCCCGCCCCGGCGGGCTACCGGCGGGCGGCCCGGCCACCCCTCCACGCGTCTGCGCCGTCACCCCAGGTCGAACAACCCGATCTGTTCCTGCGGCAGGAACGCGTAGCGGTGCGCCGGACAGGGCCCGTGCCGGCGCAGGGCGTCCAGGTGCTCTTGGGTCGCGTAGCCCTTGTGCCGGGCGAACCCATACGCCGGATACGTCTCGTGGAGGGTCAGCATGACGCGGTCGCGCGCGACCTTGGCGACGATGGAGGCCGCGGCGACGCACGCGCACGTTGCGTCGCCGTCGATCACCGCGGCCTGCGCCAGCGTGAGCGGCAGCCGCTCACGGCCGTCGATCAAGAGGAACTCCGGGCGGGGCGCCAGAGCGGCGACGGCGCGCCGCATCGCCAACCGCGTCGCCCCCAGGATGTTGAGGCGGTCGATCTCCGCCACGGAGGCGTGACCGACGGCGACGGCCGCCGCGCGGGCGCGGATCTCCGCCGCGAGGGTTTCGCGCGCCTCGGGAAGGAGCCGCTTGCTGTCGTCCAGACCCGGGATCACGGCGCCGGATCCCAGGATCACCGCCGCGGCGAACACCGGGCCGGCAAGGGGACCTCGCCCCACCTCGTCCACGCCCGCGACGAGCAGTCCCCGGGGAGCCCGGCGGCGGTCCTCGCGGTAGAGGGCCCGCAGGCGGGCTCGCTCACGGCGTTCCGCCTCCCGGACCGCGCGGTATCGGGCCAGGAGCGGGGCGATGGACGCGCGGGGATCTCGGGCCAGCTGCCGGAGCGTCGCCGCCGGCACCCGTCGCGCCGCCGCAAGATACGCGGCGATCTCCGCGACGGTCAAGCGCGCGACGTCCATGCGCGACGGGCGTGCTCGGGGTCAGTGCACGAAGCCGATCCGTTGGGGCGGCCAGTAGATGAAGACTGCCCGCCCGATGATGTTCGCGCGCGGCACATAGCCAAAGAACCGGCTGTCCTCGCTGTTGTTGCGATTGTCGCCGAGTACGAAGTACTCGTTCGGCGGCACCTTGACGGGGCCATAGTTGCCGAAATCAGGCCGGATCGTGTAGCCCTTCTCCGAGACGCGGCTGCCGTCGACGTAGACCACGCCTTCCTTGAGCTGCACGGTCTGCCCGGGGAGGCCCATGACGCGCTTGACGAAGTCGCGGGAGGGGTTGAGGGGGTAGCGGAACACGATCACGTCCCCGCGCCGCACGGGCTCAAACCGGTAGAGAAACTTGGCCACGAGGATCCGATCGTCCACCATCAGCGTCGGCTCCATCGAGCCCGACGGGATGTAAAAGGCCTGCACGATGAACGTGATGATGACGAGGCTCAAAACCGCGGCGAAGATGCAGGCGTCCAGCGTCTCGACGATGGAGGCGCGCGCCGCTTGGGGGATCTGCGCCGCCCGCTTGATGATGATGCGCGACGCGACGAGCAGCGCGGAGATCCCGAGGATGACGGTGGGAACGCTGAGCGTGCTCACGGAACGGTGTTACCGCTTTTCCTTCACGCGGCTTTCCTTCCCGAT
>JAJPIA010000005.1 GCA_021324975.1 Bacillota bacterium | reverse complement strand
GCAGCAGTCGGGCCACCTCCTCCTTGTCAGGGATTTGGTGGTCCAGATTCAGTCGGGGTGGGGAATTTTACTCCGCCCTTTTGAGGAGTCTAGCACCGGCCGTGACATAAGCCTCCCGCGGCCGTTGCCACGGTCGATTAGGAGTACTGTCGCGACGTAACGCACCGCGCTTGCGGGCTTCAGGCACGGCGGCGGCCTCGGACCTCGGGGCCGCCGCCGCGGCTCGGGGGGTTAGTCGACGGTGTGGTTCCCTATGATTCCCCTCCCCGGACGGCTGGCGCCGCGGCCGCGCGAACAATTGCCGATGAATCGCTAATGCCTTCGAGGAGCCAGCGGGCTGGTTAACGGCGTGGCCTTGGGGGTCTTGTCGTACAGGATGACATTCAACAGGGAACTGTGGACGCTGAGTCCACCGTTGTGCTCGTCAGTGTACTCGATGAATCCCAACCTTCGGAACTTGTTGATGAAGTGGCTCACCCTTGACTTCGTCGTTCCCACGATCTCCGCGAGCGCTTCTTGACTGACCCAGGGCACCACAGTCTGCGGCGCCCCCTCCTTGCCAAACCGCGCCAGCAGCAAGAGGGTCCGGGCCAGCCGCTTCTCGCTGGAATTGAAGAGCTGGTCGACGAGATCCGCCTCGATCCGAATATTGCGCCCAAGCAAGTACCACATGAACCGCTCGGAGAACTCGCCGCGTCGATGAAGCAGTTGCGTCATGGCTTCCTTCTCGATACGGATGCACAAGGAATCGGCCGCCGCCGCAGCCGTCGTCATACGGAAGGGCTGTCCGGCGAGACAGCCCTCCCCGACAAAACCGCCGGCGCTTACCGTGGCCACTACGGCCTCCTTGCCCCGGTCGGACGTCGTCGTCAGCTTGATCTTGCCGTCCCGCACGAAAAAAACGGCGTCCGCCGGGTCGCCTTGCGCGAAGACAATGTCTCCCTTGCGGTACTCGATGACCCGCTTGCGCTCCCCGGACTGTTGGAGCATGCTCCGGTGCGCACAATGCGCCGTTTTGCTTGCGGCCATGTCTGGAACAGCGGCCCTTTACGTTCTAGCGACCTTGGCGCAACAAATAGTCGCGGCCGCGCTCCGTGATTACCGCGTCCCCCGATCCGTTCCGAACCCGCCTCCACGTCGCCAACCCGTAATCGGCGCAGTAGAGAAGATGGCGTTCCACGACCTCTCGCACGAGACCAAGCCGCTCACCGAGCACGGCGCTGTTCGCGCCGGCCGACTGATCCCGCAACGACGCCAATACGCGGTTTCGTTCGTTGTCGATCGCCATGGCCGTCCGCCTCACGCTCCTGACTTATGGTTGAACATCGGTTCCAACAGCCGGGTGAATTCCATCGGGAAGATGAACTTGGCCGCCGGACTGGCTCCGAGCGACCGGAGGGTCTCCAGGTATTGCAGGCTCATCGTATTGGCATCCACCGTATGCGCGACGGCGAAGATCTTGTCGAGGGCCAGCGAGAATCCCTCAGCGCGGAGGATCGCCGACTGTCGTTCGCCCTCCGCCCGCAAAATCGCCGCCTGCTTCTCTCCCTCGGCAATCGTGATCGCGGCCTGCTTGGTCCCGTCGGCTTCGGTCACGAGCGCTCGGCGAGTCCGCTCAGCGGACATCTGCCGGGTCATGGCATCCTGAACGTCCTTGGGCGGAGTAACCTCGCGGATCTCCACCGTCGTGACCTTGACGCCCCACCGCTCGGTCACCTCGTCCAGCTTCGCCCGCATTTCCTGATTGATCTGGTCGCGCTTGGCGAGCACGTCGTCGAGGCTGAGGTTGCCGATGACGGCGCAGAGGCCCGTCGTGGCGATCCCTTGGGCCGCTCCCGCAAAGTTGCCGACCTGGATGACCGTCAGCGCCGCGTCGAAGACCTTCCAGTAGATCAGGAAGTCGATGGAGATGGGGGCGTTATCGCGCGTGATGCAGGTTTGCGCGGGGATCTCGAGGAAGGCCTCCCGCAAATCGACGAGGACAGCCCGGTCGGTGATCGGGAAAAGAAACACCACCCCGGGCCCCTTTTGACCGAGGCTGCGTCCCAGACGGAACACGACATACCGCTGGTACTCTCGGGCGATTTTGATCGAGGCCCGCAGCATGAGTAGGACGATCACGGCGACCGCCACTGCGACGCCGAGTCCCGTGGTGATCATTCTGAACCCCCCTTTGCCGGCGCCCCGGCTAGATCGCGCCGTACCTCATACGAGACAGCCCGGTGTTGAGGAGGACACGAAACGATCGCACGCTTGGCTTCAACGCCGCAACCGGCGAGCCGTCACCATATTGAGCGTAGCATCACGATACGTCGGGGGCTGAGCAAAACTGCTCACATTGCCCAAGTGCGGAATAACCGGCAGGACGACGCCCGGTGTGGCCGCCGCTAATCGACGCGCGGGGACCCGGGGGTCTTGTCGTAGAGGATGACGTTCAGGAGAGTACTGTGAATATTTAGCCCGCCATTGTATTCGATGAAGCCCAACCGCCTAAACTTGTTCATAAAATAGCTCACTCTCGACCGCGTCGTACCCACGATCTCCGCGAGCGTCTCCTGGCTGATCTTTGGCACGATGGTCTCAGGTTTGCCCTCCTTGCCAAACTGCGCCAGCAGCAAGAGTGTCCTCGCCAGCCGCTTCTCGCTGGAGTTGAACAGCTGGTCGACAAGGTCCTCTTCAATCCGGATGTTGCGGCCGAGCAAGTAGGCCATGAACTCCTCGGAGAACTTGCCGCGCTGGTGCAGCAGTTGGTTCATGGTTGTCTTTTCGATGCGAAGGCTCGAGCCATCGGTCATGGCGGTGGCCGCCGCCATCCGGAGGGGCTGCCCGGCGAGACAGCCCTC
>JAJPIA010000118.1 GCA_021324975.1 Bacillota bacterium | reverse complement strand
AGGTAGCGGACGATCTCGGCGATGTCGCGGGGGTGCAGCACCCGCGGCTGCGCCGCGTCCTCCGCGGCCGGCTTGAAGCCGAGCTTCTTGTCCAGCTTGTACCGCCCGACCCGCCCCAGGTCGTACCGCCGCGGGTCGAAGAACAACGTGTTCAGCAGGGTGCGGGCGCTCTCGATCGTGGGCGGGTCGCCGGGGCGCAGCCGCCGGTAAATCGCCAGCAGCGCGTCGTCGGGCGTCTTGGCTTCGTCCTTTTGCAGCGTCGCGGCGATCGCCTTGTCGTAATCGTAGTACTTCGAGATCTCCTCGTCGGTGGCGAGGGACAGCTGCTCCCCCCGCCGGCCGTCCTTGTGCTGGGAGATCGCCCGCAGCAGGATCGTCACCGGCAGCTTCCGCGTGCGGTCGATCCGCACGTGGACGACGCCGTTGACGTCCACCTCGAACTCCAGCCACGCGCCCCGGTGCGGAATCACGGTGGCGGTGGGGAGCAGGTGGCCGTTCGTGTCGGGCGACTTATTGTAGTACACGCCCGGGGAGCGCACGAGCTGGCTCACGACCACCCGCTCCGCGCCGTTGATGACGAACGTGCCCTGCTCGGTCATGAGCGGGAAGTCGCCCATGAACACTTCCTGCTCCTTGACCTCGCCGGTCTCCCGGATCACCAGGCGGACCTGCACCTTCAGCGCCGCGCTATAGTTGTAGTCGCGCTCGCGGCATTCGTCGACGGAGTACTTGAGCTGCTCCAGCCGGTACCCGTCGAACTCGAGCGCGAGATCGCCGTGCTCGTCCTCCTGGGCGCCCTTCGAGCGCCGCCGGCCGACCGCGAAGTGGAGCTCTAGGTTGCCGGTGAAGTCCCGGATCGGCGAGATCTCCTCGAAGACCTCCCGAATGCCCTCCTTGAGAAACCACTTGAACGAGTCGCGCTGGATCTCGACGAGGTTGGGGACCTCGAGGACGTCGGGAATCTTGGCGAAGCTCACGCGGTGGCGCCGCCCGCGCCGCGTGACGCGCACCTCCCCCAACCCCTTGACCTGTCGCGTGGACACATGCGACGCCGGCGGGGGCGGAGGCGCCTGGAACAGGGCGACGGGCGCCCGTTCCGCCTTGGTGTCGAGCAGGATCGTGCGCGCCAGCCTGGGGCGCGCCTTTGCCGCTCCACGCTGCTGCGGCTGTTGCAGCCTGGCGCGCGCGGCATCCCTGACCATGAGGCGCATGGCCCCGGTCTTGGCACGCGTGGCTTTGCGACCCGCAGCAGTTCTAGCCTTGGCCTTTGCCGGTGCGGCCTTTGCCTTCACGCTCTTCGCCTCCAGGTGAGGATCACACACCATCCGGGGCCGAGTGCAGACGCACCCCACCCCGGAGACCGTTCGCTCGCTGGGTGGCCCAGCATTGAGGTGACGCAAAACGTGGCATTATAGGAGTAAATGCAATACTACTCCCTGAGGACAAGCCCGTCAAGGGGGCGGCAGAGCACCGACCGCTCTGGCCCCCGGCCCTAGCCTGCAAACCCGTTACTTGATCTCGACCGTCGCGCCGACCTCGGTCAATTTGGTCTTGATGGTATCGGCTTCCTGCTTGCTCACCTTCTCCTTAACCGGCTTCGGGGCGCCGTCGACCAGATCCTTGGCCTCCTTGAGGCCGAGCCCGGTCAGCTCACGGACGACCTTGATCACCTGGATCTTTTTGTCGCCCACGGCGGTGAGAACCGCGTCGAACTCCGTCTGCTCTTCGGCCACCGCCGCGCCGCCGCCCGCCTCCGCGGCGCCGGGCGCCGCCATCGCGACCATCGGCGCCGCCGCGGACACCCCGAACTTCTCCTCGAGCGTCTTGACGAGCTTCGACAAGTCCAGCGCCGAGAGCGCCTCGATCTGCTCGACGATTTGCTCAATCGCTGCCATCGCTATCCCCTCCTAACCAAAAGATCGCACCAGAACCGCGGATCTCCGCGATCGTGCCTATTTCTCGTGCCCGACTCCCAGTCGCAGCCCAGGCCGACCTCAGTGCGCCGGCTCGGGCGATGCGGCAGCCTCGGCCCCTTGGTCCGCGATGCCTGGTGCGCCGCCCTCCTCTGTGACTGCGGGCGCCGGTGCCGGCTCGGCATCCGGGGCCGGGGCCGCGCTCACCGGTCCCGCGCTCGCCGGTGCCGCGGCTTCCCGCTGCTTGCGGACGGCGTCGAGCGCGGTCACGAGGCCTCGGGCCGGGCCGGTCAGCACCGTCACCAAGCTTCGAAGCGGCGCCTGCATGGCGCCGAGCAGCTTCGCGATGAGTTCCCGCCTGCTCGGGAGCGTTGCGAGCGCCTGCACACCCTCGGGTCCGAGCGCCTGCCCCTCGACCATCCCGCCCTTGATCTCGAGTTTGCGATACTGCCTGATGAACTCCTGAAGAATCCGCGCCGGCGCGCCCGGATCGTCCCGCCCGAAGACGACGGCCGTCGGTCCGACGAGATAGGACGAGAGGCCCGTGAGCCCGGCCTGCTCTGCCGCACGGGCCAGGAGTGTATTCTTGGCCACGCGGTACTCCAGCGACGCGTCGCGCAGCCGGCTGCGCAGCGCCCCGATCTCGCTCACGCTCAGCCCGCGGTAATCCGTCAAGATCACCACCGGCGAGGTCCGAAGCCGCTGCTCCAGATCCTGTACCTCGGCAACTTTTTCGGGCCTGGGCTCGTTCATACCGTTCTATCCTCCCGTGTACGGAAAGAAAACAGGACCCCGTAGACATGGAGTCCCCTCACCGGCGGAGCCTTGGCGGGCGGCCCGAAAGCCTTTAGGCGCGCACGGCGCACCCGCTGTCTACGGCATATGTCGCGGCGGGCCCTCGGCCGCGCACGACGCATCATATCACCCGCCTAGGGGCGGGTCAACCGCCGTGCTGCCACCCCGCCACCCGAGGCGACCGCATGGCGCCGGGCGGCGCCGTTAGACTGCGACGGCGCTCCGCCCCTCCGCCTTCGTCGGGTCCACGCGGACGCCGGGGCCCATCGTCGACGTCAGGCTGATGCTGCGCAGATACTGACCCTTGCTCGCGGCGGGCTTGCTGCGGACGATGGCATGCACGAGCGTTGAGAAGTTTTCGAGCAACGCGTCCGCGGAAAAGGACGCCTTGCCAAGCGGAACGTGGAGAATGCCGAAACGGTCCACGCGGTACTCGATCTTGCCGGCCTTGACCTCCTTGACCGCCCGGCCCACGTCGAACGTCACGGTCCCGGCCTTGGGGTTCGGCATGAGGCCGCGGGGACCGAGCACGCGCCCCAACCGGCCCACCACGTTCATGACATCGGGCGTCGCGATCGCCACGTCGAACTCCAGCCAGCCGCCCTGGATCTTCTCGACGAACTCCTCGAGGCCGGCATGGTTGGCGCCGGCTTCCTGCGCTTCCTTCACTTTCTCGCCCTTGGCAAACACGAGCACGCGGACGGACTTGCCGGTCCCGTGGGGCAACACGACGGTACCGCGGACCTGCTGGTCGGCCTGCTTCGGATCCACCCCCAGCCGGATGTGCGCCTCGACCGTCTCATCGAACTTCGCCGCGGGCACCTGCTTCAATAGGGCCAGCGCGGCCGAGGGCTCATGCAGCTGCGCCCGGTTCACCAGCTTGCTGGCCTCGCGAAACCGCTTGCTGTGCTTCTGCGCCATAATTTCCCTCCGCGGGTTAGGCGACCTCGATTCCCATGCTGCGGGCGGTTCCCTCGATCATGCGCATCGCGGCCTCGAGGTCTTTCGTGTTCAGGTCGGGCATCTTGGACTCGGCGATCTCGCGGACCTGCTGGCGGGTCACACGCCCCGCCTTCTTCTTGTTCGGCTCGCCTGAGCCTTTCTCCAGGCCCGCGGCCTTCTTTAATAGGACGGATGCCGGGGGCGTCTTCGTGACGAACGAAAACGTCCGGTCGGCGAAGATCGTGATCTCCACCGGCACGATCGTTCCGGCCTGCCGGGCCGTCTTTTCGTTGTAGGACTTGCAAAACTCCATGATGTTGACCCCGTGCTGGCCGAGCGCGGGCCCGACCGGAGGCGCAGGGGTCGCCTTCCCCGCCGGGATCTGCAGCTTCACGATCGCCACGACCTTCTTCATGGTCCCCCCTAGATCTTCTCGACCTGCGCGAAATCGAGCTCCACCGGCGTCTCCCGCCCGAAGATCGACACGAGGACGCGGACCTTCTCCTTCTCCGGCAGTATTTCGTCGACGACGCCGCTAAAGTCCATGAACGGGCCGGAGTTGATCCTGACGGCGGACCCCTTTTGGTACGTGATGCGGAACTTCGGCGTCTCGTCCCCCAACTGCCGGAGGATCGCCTTGACCTCTTTCTCCTGCAGCGGCAGCGGCTTCGTCCCCGACCCCACGAAGCCGGTGACCCCGGGGGTATTGCGCACGACGTACCACGAATCGTCGTCCATGATCATCTCGACCAGCACGTAACCCGGGAACACTTTTTTCTTGGCGATGCGACGCTTACCATCCTTGATCTCGATCTCGTCTTCTGTGGGGACGAGGATGCGGAAGATCTTCTCCTGCATTCCCATCGAGTCGACGCGGCGTTCCAGATTCGTCCGCACCTTGTTCTCGTAGCCCGAATACGTATGGATCACGTACCAGCGGGTGCCGGCCGCCGCCCGGGCCGCTTCCAGCGTGTCTTCCGCGCCCGGGGGGGCCTCAACGACACCTTCGGGCGTGGCCGTGTCCGCGGGCGATGGAACCGGCGCCGGAGGCGCCTCCCCCTCTTGAGGCTGCTCGCCCTGAGGGACGACAACGCCGACCGGGGTCGGCTCCGCCGGCGGCTCCTGCGGCTCATCGCCGAACACACTGCGAATCAGGGCCGCGCGATCGGGCTGCTGCGGCTTTGGACGATTACGATCTTCCGGCATAGCGAAGAACTCCTCGGGACAGACCCCTAATGGCTGAGGACCTGCTCAAAGACCTTCGCGAATACAAAGTCGCACGCGGCGAGATAGAGCGACGTCACGACGAGCACGAAAACGACGACCACAGATGACGCGATCACGACCTGGCGGTCCGGCCATGCCACGCGGGTCAATTCCGCACGGACATCGCGCAGGAACTGGGTGGCCGTGGCCACGAACGGCGGGAGCCGGCGGGCCTGCGGCGCCCTCAGGCGACCCGACCGGTCGCCGCCGACAGCCTTCGCGGGCTTGCCGATCGCCGGTCCTGTTCCCTCGGGCGCCCGTGCCATGAAAGGTCCCCCAAACAAAAAAAGACTTGGTCCGCAACCTCATTATAACAGCCCGTTGCATCATGTCAAACGCGCGCCGCAGCCAATGTACGCCGCCATGTGTACCCCATGGAGGCACGGCCGATAGAGCCACGGTCGATAGAGCAAGGTCCAATAAAGAGGGGCGTACCCCGTCCGGCGCCCCACTCTTCTACCGAACGGGATATGCCCTGCGAGCCGGCCGTGCAGGACCCGAACTATTCGGGCTGCGACACGACGCGCATGTAGGGCCGAGGAGCCTTCCACCCGCGCGGATAGGTCCGCCGCGCCTCCTCGTCGGAAACAGAGCCGGCGATGATCACGTCGTCGCCCCGCTGCCAGTTCACCGGTGTCGCCACCTTGTGCTTCGCGGTCAATTGCAGCGAGTCGATGACACGGAGGACTTCGTCGAAGTTGCGCCCCGTCGTCATCGGATAGGCGATGGTGAGCTTGACTTTCTTGTCCGGCCCGATCACGAACACGGTGCGCACGGTTTGGTTGTCGGCGGGCGTGCGTCCGTCACAGCCACCGGGCGTATCAGCCGGCAGCATCCCGTACAGCTTCGCAACCTTGAGATCCGTATCCCCGATCATCGGGTAGTTCGGCGCGAACCCCTGCGTCTCTCTGATGTCCTCCGCCCACTTCGCGTGGTTGGCCACCGGGTCGACGCTCAGGCCGATGATCTTCGTATTCCGGCGGTCGAACTCGGGCTTGATCTTCGCCATGTACCCGAGTTCGGTCGTGCAGACCGGTGTGAAGTCTTTCGGATGAGAGAATAAGACGGCCCAGGAATCGCCGATCCACTCATGGAACCGGATCCGACCTTCGGTCGTGTCGGCCTCGAAATCCGGAGCAACATCGCCCAGCTGAACCGCCATCGCAGATCCCTCCCCCTGGCAAACAGTACCCGTCGAGCCCACGCCGTGTGAGCTGGGTCCCGAACCCGCACGTCGGCGCCACCGGACCGCTGAAGCGCACATTGGCTCTCAAGGCCACGACCATGCTACTCGAGGAACGCGTCGCGTGTCACCGAGGGAAATACGTGTCTTGGAACGCGGGGCGGCCCCGCCTGGCGAGCGCCCGTCACTCCGCCGGGACGGTATGCATGCCGCGCGCAACCGCCCAGGCCGCGATCTGGGCGCGGGACGTGAATCCGAGCTTGTTCAGAATGCTCTGGACGTGACCCTCGGCCGTACGTTCGGCTACCATGAGGCGGCCGGCGATATCGCGGTTGGTCAATCCTTGGGCGACCAATTCCGCGACCTCGCGCTCGCGCGCGGTCAAGGTCGCCCGCGCGCCGGCCGCGCCGCGGAGACCCCGTCCGCGCACCCGAGGATCGGGCAGCGCGGGCTCGAGCGCGTTCGCCGCCGCCTGCTCGAGCGTCATCGCTCTACCGGCGGCCACCGCCCGATCGCACCTCCCAGAGCCCCAGGCGGCGCGTAACGACGCGATCCGCGCTTCATGCGCGGCACAATCCGCCGGAAGCATGCGCAGGCCGAGCGCCTCTCGATGCGCCGCGGCCGCGCCGAGCAGCCGGGCGGCGCGGGCGAGGCGGCCCCGCGAGACGGCCACGTCCGCCAGCCCTTCGAGACATGCCGCGGCGATCATGCGGTATTCGATTTCCCGGCTCAAGATGAGCGCGCGGGTGTGGAGGGTTGCTGCCCGGTCGTGGTCGCCCTGTTGCGACGCGACGGCGGCCAGCGCCCACGTCACATACGCCACCCTGGTCTGATCGCCGGCGCGCGTGGCAATCCCGAGCGCTTCGTCGTAGGCCGCGAGCGCGCCCGACACGTCACCGCGGTGGCGAGCGACGGTCCCGAGCGTGGAGAGGGCGAGCGCCACGTCTTTGGTCGCGCCGACCTCCCGGTAGAGGGCGAGGCTTTGCTCAACCAGGCGGGTCGCGCGGTCGTAGTCTTGCCGATTCAACGCTGTGAACGCGAGGCGGAGCAACGCGTCCGCAACGCCGTAACGGTCGTGCAACGCGGTGCTCACCGCGAGGCAGCGTTCCGCGAACGCGACGGAGTGTTCATCGTCCCCTTGACGCTCCGCGAGGTAGGCCAGGCATTCCAGCGCGCGCGGAAGCTCGGGGACCCGCATCCCCCCCGCCCGCGACACCGCACCTTCCAACCACATGCGGCCCTCGCTCCAGTGTCCGCGCACGATCCAAAACCAGCGGAGGGCGGTGGCCAGGCGTAGCTCGACCGCGGCGCCGCCCGGTTCGGTACGGCTCCACGTCAAGGCAGCGCGGAGGTTGTCGCGTTCGACCGCGAGACGGCTGAGCCACGAGGTCTGGCCCGGACCGCGCAGGTGTGCGTCGGCCGCGAGCGCTAAGCGAAGGCACCAATCCCGGTGCCGCGCCTGCGCGGCGGCGCACTCCGGTGCTCTACTGAGACACTCGCGCGCGTACTCCCACGTCGTCTCCAGCAGGCGGTATCGGGCGTCGGCTCCGCGAGCATCGACGACCACGAGCGACTTGTCCACGAGAGACGTGAGGATCTCGAGCACATCCGCGCCCGCAATGCCCTCTCCCGCGCACACCGCTTCCGCCGCCTCCAGCGCCCATCCACCTCGGAACACCGACAGGCGCGCCAGCAGCGTGCGCTCCCGGTCCGTTAGCAGCTCGTAGCTCCAGTCCATGGCGGCGCGCAGCGTACGGTGCCGGGCGGGCTTGCGGCTTCCGCCGACCAGCAGCCGGAACCGGTCGCCCAGGCGCCCGGCGATCTGCTGCGGCGTCAGGGCGCGCACGCGGGCCGCCGCGAGCTCGATCGCGAGCGGCATCCCATCGAGCCGGGTACAGATCTGCGCGACGGCGGCGGCGTTGGCAGCGGTCAGGGCAAAGTCCGGCCGCGCCGAGGCGGCACGCTCGACAAACAACCGGACGGCCTCATAGCCCGCGAGATCCTTCGCGGCGAGGGATCCTGACAGGTCGGGCATTGCGAGCGACGGCACCCGCCAGACCGTCTCGCCCGGCAGGCGGAGTGCTTCCCGGCTCGTCGCGAGCACGCGCACTCCGGCCGCCGATCGGAGCAAGGCTTCCGTCAGGTCGGCGCACGCGCCGAGCAGATGCTCACAGTTGTCGAGCACGAGGAGCAGCCGTTTCGAGCGCAGGCGGCCGGCGAGCGTCTCGCCGAGTGGCCGCCCCGGCTGCTCAAGCACTTCCAAGGTCGTCGCCACGGCCTGCGGCACGAGGGCGGGGTTCGAGAGCCCGGCCAACTCGACGACCCACACGCCGTCCGGAAAGGCACCGGCTGCCAGCTCGGCAACTTTCAGCGCTAGCCGGGACTTGCCACAGCCACCGGCGCCCGCAAGCGTGAGGAGGCGCGCCTCGGCCAGGAGGCGTCCGGCTTCCTCCATCTCGCGCTCACGCCCGACAAACGTCGTGAGGGCAACCGGCAGGTTATTAGGCGCCGCAGCGCTCGCGCCGGCCATCGGCGCATCCTCGCCGGCGGGCGCTCGGCGTCCGCCCGCCTGGCAGCGACGTTCGCGGGACCCGGACCGCTGTCCTGTTTGCTGTCCTGTTTAAGGAAGGTGCGGAGGCCGTCGCCCACCGCGCCATGCGGCGCGGGAGGGCCTGGGAGATAAGACGGCGCGGAGCATGCGCGCCAGGGCGGGGGGAGAAGAACTAATCCCTAGCACGACACGTCCGCGCCGTCCATCGATGATGACACCACGCCGACCGTTCGGCGGCGCGAAACGCGTCCCACCAGGGCGGGGGGAGAAGAACTGGCCCCTGATGAACCGCGTCCGCGCCGCCTAGGAGAAACAGACGCACAAGCTCCCCCGGCGTTCTCCCTGATACATACTATCCCAGGATCACCTCCTTCAAACCCGGGCTTCGTAAATTTTCGCCTCGCGGGCGTGCGCGCCTACTCCTGGCGAGGCTTGTGCGGCGCGGGCTGTCAGTGTATTTTGAAGGAGCCGCCGGACCGACGGGAGCAGGCTCATGGATACCTTGTTTCACGAGCAGGGCAAATGTGGAGCCTGCGGATACTTGGGGCAGCGGGCCGCAAACCCCGTCTTTGGCACGGACCTTCGGGAAGTCAACGAACACCAGCGCGCCGGTCGCCTCGACATCCCCGAGGGATTCACCCTTTCGTGCTACGTCAAGGCCGTGGATCTCGAGCAGGAGTACCTTCACCCGTTCGCCGGACAGTCGGCCCGTGCCTTACTCCGGTCGATCCTCGAGAAGAATCGGAAATGCCCGAAGTGGGAAGCCTACCTTCCCCAGTTCAGCCCCAAGGAGCACTTCCAGCTGTCGCAGCAGCAGCAATTCGCGCGGCAAATGGAGCGCAACCTGCGCACCTTCGAGGAGCAGCTTGAACGGAGCCGGCGGCAGTTCGAGCTGCAGCTTCAGGTGGACAACCGCCGATTCCAGCGCAGGATGGCGCTGATCGCGGTGCTGACCGCGGCCTTCGTCGCCCTCGCCTATCCGCTCCTCCCGGCGCTGTACAACGCGCTCCTCAAAGCGGGGCTCGTGCGGGTGTTTGGGTTTTAGCGCCGCGGATTCTCGAGACGCCCGCCGGCCGCGTGTTCCGAGGACCGCGCGGCGCCGCTCACGGCGAGGCCGCAAACGTCCCCAGGCGGTCGCTGTGGGCCACGATCTGCTGGCTCGCTGGGAACACGGTGCCGGTTAGGATCGTCCAACTCTTGTCCTGTCCTTGCGCCCGGAGCACGATGTTCGCGTGGACGGCGTACGTCAGGGCGATGTCGACGGGCTTCACGAGGGTGGCCGGCGCTCCGGACGTCGCGTAGACGGCCTCGATCCGATACCCATTGCTGTCGAAGCGATGCCCCGCGGGCGCGCGCGCCACCGTGGCCGCGTCGACCGGCGTGATCGTTACCTTGACCGACGAGTCGCCGGCGTGCGGCGCGACCGCGCTTTCGGGAAACGTGACCGACGCCTGCAAATCATCCGTCGATACCTCATTGGCGGCGGACCCGCCCGCACCGAGCGTGAGCGTCCCGGCGGCGCTCGACGGCGGGGCCGTGCCGGCGGCGCCGTTCGGCGGATGCACCCACTGGTACGGCGGCATGGGGACGGTCCCGTCGTAGAGGAGCCGCGCCGGGTGCGCTCCGAGCCCGAGGGTTGCAACGAGATAGAGTACGGCCAGCGCAACGCCGGCGGTGAGGCCGCGCGGGCTCATGCGGCACAGGCGGAGCACACTCCTCACGCGAGTTGCAGCAGGTTCGCCGCCACGTGCGTGGCGGCGGACGCCGTCCAGGCTCCGGTCGCGAGTCGCTGCCAACCGAAGAGGAGGCCGGCCGCGAAGTCCACCGGCAGGGCCCGCAGGCCGTAGATAGGCAGGTGTACCGCGGCAAAGGCGGCCGACGACCCGATGAGCGCCGGACCCACACCGGCGACCGCTAGCCATCCGTACATCCACCGCCGGAAGAAGGCTTCTTCCGCGACCGACGCAATCAGCAGCACGAGGATGCCCACGGTCGACGGGGAAACGCCGGCGGGATGCGCCGGCACGAGCAACCTAGCCGCCGCAAATGCCGCAATCCCGATCGCGGTCACGGCGGCCCACCGGCCGTGCGGCAGGGATGGCCCTCGGTCCCGGGGCACGGTGCCGGCGATCCCCACGATCCCCACCGCCAGGTCGGCGAGTGGCGCGGCCCGCACGTCCGCCGCGCGGGCGGCCAAGGCAAGACAACCGAGCGTCCCGACGATGGGAACGTGCCAGACGCGCATCGAGCTTATTTGACGGTGAACGTCAACGTTTTCACGACGCGCGGCTGGAACGGGAAGTGATCCTGCGCCACGAACTCCGCCGTGAGGATGTGCACCCCGGGCGTGACGTCGATGACCTGGTCGACCCCGTAGAGCATGGAAATGACCCTCCCGTCCACCGACAGGTGAATGTGTCCCCTGTCCGGGCTGAGATGCGTCGTCGTTTGGGGCACGACGCGCGCTCCCCGTAGGGCGAGGCGCACCATCACCTTAGGTCCCGAGACGACGGCTCCCGGTTCAGGGGACAGGATCGACAGCGAGGCCGTTGAGCGCGGCCGCGCCGCGGGCTCCGAGGGCGGCGCCGCGGTTTGGGCGTGCGAGCTGCACGCCGCGCAGGCGAGGGCCGCGACGAAGAAGACGCCGAGGGCGTTCAGGGTCCGTTGCATCCTCATGTGCCGCACCGCATGTGCCGCACCGCAGGATCGCACCCTGCGACTGCGGGGGCCGCGGGCGCGGCGGAGAGTCTCGATCATACTACCGTCCGCGGCGGCCCGCCGGTTCGCTGCGTGCCTTCGCCGCCGATCTCGCGCTCCCGCCGCCGCGGGCCGACGGTACTCAGTTACGCTCCGGCTGCGGCGGGAATCCTCCTCGTGCCGTGACATGCGCTCCCGACAGGGAGAGGCGAACGCGCCGTCAAACTGCCGGTGCAACCGAGGTGATGCGCATGCGCCGCATGTTGATCGTGGGTTTCGTTGTGATCGTCCTCGCGTGGACGGCCGGCCTGCCGGTGTGGCCGGCCGGCGCCCAGCCACGCCCCGTCGTCATCGGAGCCGTCTACCCCACCGGAGGTCCGCAGGGTGTGGTCGGCGCCGGGATCGATGAATACCACGGGCTGCTGCTCGCGGCCCGCTACGTGAACGAACACGGTGGCGTCCACGGGCGCCCGGTCCAACTCCGGCTCGCCCCGGCCAACTCGGTGGACGCGGCGGCCGGCGCGGTTCAGCAACTCGCCGAGAGCGGTGTCACAGTGATCGTGGGAACCTACGGGAGCGTCATCGCTGAGCCCGCCGCCGCGACCGCGGCCCGCCTCGGACTCCTGTACTGGGAAACCGGCGCGGTGGGCGAGATCAGCGCAGCGGCCGGTCCGGGAACGCATTTCTTCCGGGTCGCTCCGAGCGGCGAAACGCTGGGACGTCAGGCCGTGGATTTTGTCGAGACCGAGCTGGCCCCGCGCCTCCGTCGCCCCGGGCCTCTTCGCTACACGATCGCCTACGTCGACGACGGATTTGGCCGTGCCGAAGCCCTGGGAGAGATCGCGGAAGTGCACCACCTCCACCTGCCGCTTGCGGCCACGTTGCCCTACGACCCTTGGCACGCCGACTATGCCGCGCTTGCCGCCCGCATCGCGCGGGCGCACACGGACGTCTTGGTTGTGGCCGCGTACATGGAAAACGCCGTGGCGCTGCGGCAGGCGGTGCTTCGCGCGCACGTGCCGCTCGCGGTAAATATCGGCGGCTGCTCCGCGTACATCATGCCGCAGTTTGGACAACGTCTCGGCGCGGCGGCGGTGGGCGTGTTTTCCTCGGACAAAACAGGGGATCTGCTCCCAACGCGTGCTCTTACCGGGCAAGCCGCGCAGCAGCTCGAGTGGGCGCGGCGCGTGTTCGCGGCACAATACGGCCATCCCCTGTGGGAGCCTGGGCTCTCGGGTTTTGCGGGCGGCATCGCGCTGTTCCAGGACGTCCTGCCCCGCGCGCGCGATTTATCCCCCTCCGCCGTCGCGGCCGCGGCCCGCGAGGCGCGACTTCCACTCGGGGCGCTGCCCAATGGCAGCGGGCTCGCGTTTGGCCCGCCGGGTTCGCCGCAGGCCGGGGAGAACGCGAGGGCGGCCAGCGTGGTCTGGGAGTGGGTTGCACCGCACACGCGGGCGCTCGTGTGGCCCCCGGCCCTCGCCACGCACGCCATCGTCGTGCCGTGACCGGAGGCGCCGCCCGGCCGCAGCGCCGAAGGTAGTCCGGCGCGGTCCGTGTCTCAAGTTCTCCCGCGCGGGCGTCGCCGCCGCGCGTAGTCTCGCACGAGCATCCCCGCAATGGCGGCCGCGACCAGCCAGAGGAGCGCGGTCGCGATGCGGTACGCCCACGTTCCAACCGACGCGCCCTGCGTGGGCGGGCCCGCCGCGACAAACGTGCCCAAATCATTGGTCGGGCCGTAGATCTGAAAGGTGATGGGCAGCCGTGACGGCGCCAGCGCCAGCCACGATCTGCCGTCGTACCGCGCGATCTCGTTGGCGCCGGTCGCGTACCGGAGGACGATGTTGACCGGGCCGATCAGCGGTGCAGGTGCGCGCGAGGCCCTGTAGGTCGCCTCAATCCGGTACGCGTTGCTGTCGTAGCGCAGGCCGCTCGGCGGGGAGCCGACGACGGCCGCGTCCAGCGGTGTGATGCGGATCTCTACGGATGCCTCACCCCGGCGGGGAGCGATGGCGCCCCGGGGAAAGACGACCACCGCCTGCTCGTCCCCCGTGGATGCGGTCGCCGGGACCGAGCCCGAAGGCCCCAAGGCGACCGTGCCCGACCCGGGCTCGGGAGGCTGATTGCCGGACACGCCCGCCGGTGGACGCACCCAGCGATACGGCGGCGGAGGCGTGTAGCCGTCGTAGAGCAGACGTCCGGGCGCTACGGACGGGCCCGAGAGGACCACCACGAGGTACGCGACGATGACGACGATGCCAAGGGCGGCCGCGCGCATCCGCCGCTCACTCACGCACGTGCCGCGTGGCAACATGCGCCAGGCGCGCCGCGGCGGCGTTGGCTATGAACAAGGTCTACTCGCTCTGCCCTATGTGCACGAACTGCCCGGCGGTGGAGATCGACGCCCGCGAAGTGCGGATTGGGGAGCACAATGACCTGGTCAAGTTGTCGCGCGCTGAATGGAACGTTTCACCAAACCTTGAAGCGACGTGATGGTGCCCGCGTGGATCGCCGCGTGGCGATTCCACGGTTCGCCGACAAACTTTCGAAAATGTCGGGGGCCGTGTGCGCGTTCTCGGGAAGGGTGCACGCAATGATACGTCCGGCCTGGAGCTGGCAGGGGCGGAGGGACTCGAACCCCCGACCACTGGTTTTGGAGACCAGCGCTCTACCAAACTGAGCTACGCCCCTGCGTTACCGCCAGCGCAAGTATACGCTAGCGCGTCTCGCGGTGTACAGTGTGCCTGCGGCACCAGCGGCAGTACTTCGTATGTTCCACCCGGTCCGGGGTGTTTTTCTTGTTCTTTCGGGTCGTGTAGTTCCGCCGCTTGCACTCGTTGCAAGCCAGCGTGATGATATCGCGCGGCATCGCTCACTCCTTCCCGATCTCGTAAGCGGCTCCGGTGCGGGCCTACTCCAGGATCTTGGCGACGACCCCCGCCCCCACCGTCCGGCCCCCCTCCCGCACCGCAAACCGCTGCCCTTCCTCCAACGCGATCGGCGTGATCAGCGCCGCCTCCATCGTCACGTTGTCCCCCGGCATCACCATCTCCACCCCGTCCGGCAGCTTCACGTCCCCCGTCACGTCCGTCGTCCGAAAGTAAAACTGCGGCCGGT
>JAJPIA010000090.1 GCA_021324975.1 Bacillota bacterium | reverse complement strand
TGGGCGCCCAGCACCGCCGCCTCGATCTCGTCGGGCGTCAGCATCAGCGGCGGCATGTCGAAGCCACGCTCGAGCACATAGCCCATGCCCGCCTCGCCGCGGATCGGCACGCGTTGGGCCATCAGCTCGGCCATGTCGCGGTAGACGGTTCGAAGCGAGGTCTCGAGCTCGTCGGCCACGTCAGACGCGGTCACCGGCCGGGAGGCGCGCCTCAGGATCTGGATAATCTGGAACAGCCGCTCGGTCCGTCGCACCGCAAGCCTCCGAATCCATTGCCTACCCTGGCAGCAGTTTGGCAGGAGGAAGCGCGCCCGGAAAGTCTTCAGATCGCTTCCTATGCACTGGCCAGCGGCAAGAAATCCTGCTTCACGACCGGGCCATGGAACGTGGACTGAACGCGACCCGCGAGGCTGACTTCGCCAACTGGTACCAGGCCGTCGTGCGCGAGGCGGACCTCGCCGAGACCAGCCCGGTGCGCGGAGCCATGATCATCAAGCCGTGGGGCTACGGCATCTGGGAGTTGATCCAGGGCGAGCTCGACCGCCGCATCAAGGCGACGGGTCACCAGAACGTCTATTTTCCGCTGCTCATCCCGTTGAGTTTCTTCGCCAAGGAGGCCACCCACGTCGAGGGCTTCGCCAAGGAGATGGCCGTCGTCACCCATCATCGCCTGGCGGTGATCGACGGGCAGCTGACCGTCGATCCGGAGGCGAAGCTCGAAGAGCCGCTCGTGGTTCGCCCTACCTCCGAGACCATCATCGGCGACGCCTTCCACCGTTGGGTGCGCAGCTATCGCGACCTGCCGCTGCTCATCAACCAGTGGGCCAATATCGTGCGCTGGGAGATGCGCACGCGGCTCTTCCTGCGCACCAGCGAGTTCCTCTGGCAGGAGGGCCACACCGCCCACGCGGATCGCGAGGACGCGCTCGCCGAGACCCTTCGCATGCTGGAGGTCTATCGTGACGTAGCGGAGCGTTGCCTGGCGATGCCGGTGGTCACCGGCGAAAAGCCGGAGAACGAGCGCTTTCCCGGCGCCGACGCCACCTATTCGATCGAAGCGATGATGCAGGACGGCAAGGCGCTGCAGGCGGCGACCTCGCACTATCTTGGCACAAGCTTCGCCGAGGCGCAGAACATCCGCTATCAGAGCGAGACCGGCGAGCTTCGCCTCTGCCACACAACCAGCTGGGGGATCACGACCCGCCTGATCGGCGGCGTGATCATGACGCATGGCGACGACGACGGCCTGCGCCTTCCGCCCATGATCGCCCCCCAGCAAATCGTCATCGTGCCGATCCTGCGCGATCGCCCGGAGGATGCGGAGGTCCTTGCCTACGCCGAAGGTCTGGCGGCCGAGCTTTCCGGCGTCGACGCCTTCCGCCAACCCGTGCGCGCGCTGGTCGACAAACGTCCGGGGCGCTCTGCCGACAAGCGATGGGACTGGGTTCGCCGCGGGCCGCCGATTATCGTCGAGGTCGGCCCACGCGACGTCGCAGCCGGGCAGGTGACGTCAATCCGCCGTGACCGGCTCTGGGGTGAGAACGAGCGCATTGCCTCGACCGGCGCCCCGCGCAGCGAGTTCATCGCCGGCGCGGCTGCGCTCCTCGCCGAGATCCAGTCCGGCCTCTACGCCGAGGCGAAGGCGCGGCTGGATGGGAACATACGGGCAGACATCAGGTCTTTTGACGAACTGGCCGCCTACTTCGGCCCCGCGGCGGAGGACGACGACGCCAACGAGCCGTTCAAGGGTTGGGTTCGTTGCACCTGGTCGAAACCCAGCGGCGCTGAGCTGGACGTGGTCGAGCAGCGTCTGAAGTCGCTGAAACTCACCATCCGCAACGCCCCTTTAGTGCAACCCACCGCGCTCGGACCCTGCCTGTTCACGGGCAAACCGGGCGTCGAAGAGATCCTGGTCGCGCGGGCCTACTAGTTGCACGCCGCCAGCTGGCAGAGGCTCGCCGACAGCTTCGCAATGGCCTCGGGCGCCAGCAGGATCCCGTAGGTCTGCGACGTTCCCGCGGCGCCGAAGCTCGCACCGTCGTCGCTGTAGAAATCGGTGTGAGTCCAGCTGATGCAGTTCGCGCCGCCCTTGCACGAGAATCGGATCGAGCTATCGGAGCGATCGATCGTCACCGACGGCAATGGCACGACGACATCGCTGGCCACGCGGCGCGCCGTCGCGCCATCGGCGTGGCGCCCCAACGTGCCGTAGCGCATGCGCAGCTCTGACGCGGAAGCCGAGACGATCGTCACTGTCGCGGTGAGCGTCATCGGCCCGCGCCCCGGCGCCGGATCCTCGGTCTGCGCCGAAAACGTGGTCTGATAGCCGGCCAGATCGTCGGGCGACGCCGCGCTTACCCTACCGCCGGAACCAACGACTGCCGCGACGGCGCAGAGCGCCGTCACTGCCCGCAAATCGATTGTCATGCCCCCCTCCGCGGCCGTGATCTCCGACGCACCGTGCCCCGGGCGGCGACGATGAGTCCAGGACGTCAGCTCGGCGCCAGCACCATCTGCGTCTGCGTAACCAGGGCGACGAGCCGGCCTTCGCTGGTCTCGACGCGGGTCTGCCAGACCTGCGTCCGGCGGCCCCGGTGCACCGGCGTGGCGGCGCCGACGAGCGTGGTCCCGACCCGTCCCGCGCTTAAGAAGTTGGTCTTGCTCTCGAGCGTCGTGGTGCCGGCGCCGGGCTGCAGGTTCAAGCTGGTGGCGGCCGCGCCGAGCGTGTCGGCGAAGGCCATGATCGCGCCGCCGTGGACGATGTCTCCGGCGGTGCAGAGGCTTTCACGCACGGTTAGGGTCGCCACGACCCGCTCCTTGCTGGCCTCGACGAACTCGACCCCCATCAGCGCCGCGAACGGCATCGGCGAAGACTTCAGGCGTGCAAGGTCGGTCATGTCTCCTGGACTCCGGCTCAAGGCGGCCGTGGTTTGCGCCGCCCACCACGGTTTGGCCGAGATGGGCGAGCGCGTGAAGATGGCGGTGCGTCAGCC
>JAJPIA010000109.1 GCA_021324975.1 Bacillota bacterium | reverse complement strand
TCCACGAGCTCGTCTTCCTTGAGCACGACGCTCGACTGGACGCGCGCGCTGTACTGCGGCGCCGCGTCCTCCGTGGAGAAGTGCTGCTGGAGGCTGATGCTGGGCACACCGGGATCCGGAGACACCGGGTGGATGGTACGGCGGAGAGACACGACGTCCGGGGGCACGAGCAGGCGGTCCATCGTGATCTCGGTCAGCAGCTCGCCGAATACCTGCACTTCTTCGTGCACGGTCCGGGAAAATTCCACGCCCTCGTCGTACTCGGCGATGTGCCGGCCGAAGGAAAGGGCATCCACGAGAAATCGAAGCTCCGCCCACGGCCACGCGAATTGCTGCGGCGTCTCGGGCGGCGGCTCGCTTTCGAGGTGCACGACGTACCGGTACTCGCGGCTCATGTGGTCCACGTCCACGAAGAACGCGTACCCCGACACGACCAGGTGATTGTCCTCGAGCGCGTCGGTGAGCCGGCCGGCGAATTCATGGAACGGATCGTGGTAGTCCAGCCTGCGGGTGGTCATCGCGTCACCGGCGTCCACGCGGCCCGGCCGCCGGCGCCGCCGCCTCCCGCAACCCCGCCAGGTGCGCCTGCGCCGCGCGCAGCAACAACCGTGTCGCGCTGTCCACAAACATAGTGGCCCCGAGGGCATGATACGTCCGGACGTCCTCGGGCGTCAACGCCAGGATGCCCACCGCGACGCCGGCCCGACGGCCCGCCGCAACGATACGCGCGATTGCCTCCTGCACCTCGGGATGATCGGCCCGCCCGGGATGGCCGAGGCTCTGCGACAGATCCGACGGCCCGATGAAGAGCACGTCGACCCCGGCGACGCCGGCGATCTCGTCGACGGCCCGAAGGCCCGCCGCGGTCTCGATCTGCAGCAGGGTCATCACCGCGGCATTGCTCGCGGCCACGTGCTCCGCCAGCGAGACGGCGCCCCACCGGGACGCGGCGGTGCCCCCCGCGAGGCTCCGATTGCCGTCGGGCGCATACCTGGCGGCGGCGACCATCAGCGCCGCCTGCTCCGGCGTCTCAACCTGCGGCACCATGACGCCGAGGCAGCCCACGTCCAGCATCTGCAAGATCTGCTTCGGCCGGTGGTCCGGCACGCGCGCGATGGGGGTGGCGCCGGCGGCGCGGCACGCTCGGACCATGGCCTGCACCGTCTCCCCCGTCATCGGCCCGTGCTCGGTGTCGAGCAGGATCCAATCGTAGCCCGCCACGCCCGCGATCTCGACGAGCTCGGGGCTCGGCACCCCCACGATCGTGCCGAACACGGCGTCACCCCGGCGCAGCCGTTCCTTCAACGGGTTCTGGAGCATGCGAACCTCCCGGCGGGCATTCCGCGGCAAGACTTCCATCCAGCGCGCGCGAATTCCCCCGTGTGATCACCACCGTCTACCTCGTGCGCCACGGCGTCACGGAGTGGAACGTCGCGCGCCGGATCGCGGGGAGGCTGCCGGGCATCGCGCTCAGCGCCGACGGCCGCCGCGAGGCCGCGGCCGTCGCGTCCCGGCTCGCCGCGCTGCCGATCCGCGCGGTGGCGGCGAGCCCGCTCGAGCGCGCCCACGAGACCGCCGCGGCGATCGCCCGGGCCCACGGGCTCGCCGTCGCGGAGGACGCGTCGTTAACGGAACGCGAGTACGTGCGATGGCAGGGACTGTTCTCCGCGGAGATCCGCGCGCGGGATCCGGATGCGGTGGACGCGGTGGCGCGCGGCGATGATGTGCCCGGGATCGAGCCCGTGGGCGCGATGGCCGAGCGGATGTGGGACGGCATGGAGCGGCTCGTGGGCGGCCATCCGGGTGGCGCGCTCGTCATCGTGTCGCACGCGGACCCGATCCGCGCGCTGATCGCGCGCATCATCGGCATGCCGCCGGCCCGGCTGCGCGCGATCGAGATCGGCACCGCGTCGCTCTCGCGCCTCCGCCGGCGGGACAGCAGCGCCGTCGTAGACTTCGCGAACAGCCGCGCGCACCTCGGGGGGCCCCTCGGGACGGACTCGTCGAGCGGGACCGATCAGGGCCGGCCGGCCGCGCGCCCGCTCAGCTAACCCGGGCCGCGGCCGCGCGCGGACGCGCCGCCTGCCGCCGGGGACGCGGCCTGGAAGATGTGGCCGAACCCGCCGAGCTGGGTCGGGATGGCGATCACCGCCACTAACACCGTGATGTAGATCATCGTGTCCTTGACCAGCGCGATGAGCGCGGGCGCGCGCAGCCCGCTCTGGTAGGTGTACGCCGCCAGGATGAGGAACGCGATGACACCGGTGCCGCCAGGCACGCTCTGGCTGCGTCGCCGAAGTAGCGGACAACGCCGCACACACAACAGGAGGTCGGCATCCGTGCCCGAGCCGCTGACGTTGGACCAGGTCCTCGGCATTACCTTCACGAGCGGCCACGCGTGGCGGCCGGACGGTTCATGGATCGGGTTCATCCACGACGACGGCGGCCGGCTTACGCTGCGCGTGGTTTCGCCCGAGACCGCGCGCACGGTCCAGGTGTCCGAAGGCGACGACCCGGTTACGGAGTTCGGTTGGGCGCCGGACGGCGGCCTCGCATACGTTCAGGGTGGCCGCGTCGTGGTCGCGCGGCCCGAGGGCCGCGCGCCGGACCTGGACGGGCCGAAGGCCTGGTCCAGCGCCGAGGTCTACGCGGGACCGCACCCCGTGACGTCGATGGCCTGGGCACCGATCGGGACCCGCCTGGCGTTTGTCGCGGCGGGTCAGGTGTGGACGTTCGATCTCGGCGGCCCGTCGCTCCGCGCGCTGCCGCTGCCCGGCGTCGTGCGCCCGCTCGGGCACGGCTCACCGCTCGCGTGGTCCGCGGACGGCGGCATGCTCGCCGCAACGATCGTGGACGACGGACGGTGGGATCTGGCCGTGGTCACCGCCGGGGGGCGCCTCGTGTGGCGTTCCGAGACCGACAATCTGGAAGGGCCGCTGGCTTGGCTCCGGCCGAACCGCCTGCTCTACGCGCAGGCGTCTGTCTCGTACACGGCGCGCGAATGGCGTGTGCTCGACCTCCCCGCAGACTCCGCGGATCCCGAGGACCGGGCCGTGCACCGCGTCGGCGAACCGCTCGGCCTCGGCGCCGAGTTTGCGCCGCAGCCGTTGCCCGACGGCCGCCGCGCGGTGTTGGTACTTCGCCACACGGGGTGGTGGCATCTCTATCTGCTCGACGCCGAGACCGGCGGTGTTCGGGCGCTCACGACCGGGGATGCGGAAGACGTCGGCCACACCCTGGACCGGCCGCGGGTCAGCCCGGATGGCCGCGAGGTCGCGTTTGCCACGAACCGGTTGGAGCGCGGGCAGCGCCACGTGTTCGCCGTGGACGTCGAGACCGGCGGGCTGCGGCAGTTGACGCACGACGCCGGCACGAGCGTCGAGCCGGAGTGGTCGCCGAGCGGGGACCGGATCGTGTTCAAGCACAGCACGACGCGGCATGCCCCCGAGATCTGGGTCGTCGACCGCAGCGGCGACAACATGCGGCGCCTCGTCGGCGCGATGCCGCCCGGCGTCGATCCCTCCCGCTTTCCCTTGCCGCGGCCGGCCGCTGTGCGCGGCGCAGACGATCTGGAGATCCCCGGGTATCTCATCACGCCCGAGCCGCTGGTCCCGGGCCGGCGCTATCCCGCGCTCGTATACGTGCACGGTGGCGGCATGCGCCAGATGCGCGACGGGTTTCCGCCGCTCGAAGCCTATGCCTTTCACTACGGGGTGTTGCTCTGGCTGGCCGGGCTCGGCGTGGTGTCCTACCTCGTGAACTACCGGGGCGGCATCGGGTACGGCAAGGCGTTCGAACAGGGAAACTCCCGCGGCCTCGGCGTGGCCGAATGCGACGACTGCGTGCGGGCCGGCGCGTATCTCAAGGGCCTGCCGTTCGTGGACCCGGCCCGTGTCGGCATCTGGGGGCTGAGCTACGGCGGGTGGCTCACGCTCGCATCCCTGTGCCGCGCACCCGAGATGTTTGCGCTCGGGATCAACTTCGCGGGACTGTGGGACTTCGACCGCTACATGCCGTGGGCCAAGCGGTCATATCGTCCCACGTACGACTACTTTCTCCCACGGGCCGGCGGTAGCCGCGCGGACTCGCCGGAGATCTGGCACAACGCGTCGCCGCGCCATCTCGTGGAGCGCATGCAGGCGCCGCTCATCAATTTCCACGGCACGGCGGATGCCGCCGTGCCGTCCGAGCAGCTCGACCTGATCGTCGAGGATTGTCTGCGGCACGGCAAGACGTTCGAGGCGCACTACTACCCTGGTGAGACGCACCTGTTCACGCACCGCGCCACCTGGCGCGACGCACTCCGTAAGATGGAAGCGGCGCTCCGCGCTCACCTCGGCGTGACCGGGTAGCGGGCCGCCGCGGCCTGCTCCTCCGCGAGCCGTCTCAGCAGCGCGGCGGCCGCCTCGGCCCGCGAGGCCCAGAACTCGGCGACCGGTCCCGCCGCTTCCCGGTAGCGACGATGCCGGCGGACCCACGCACGCGCCTCCCGCTCGAGCCACGTGAGCGTGCGCGCCGCGTCCTGTGCCAGCAGCGCCTCGAGCACCCTGCGCCGCTCGCCGATCCTGTGGCCGAGGCCGGTCTCGCGGGCCGCCCGCGCGAAGTCCGCGCGAACGAGGAGCGCCCCGCTGCGGACCGGTGCCAGGAGCCCGTGGAGCAACGCCGCGGCGCCCTCGGTCCGCGGGTCGGGTAAGGACGGCGCGGCGCGCAGGTGCAACGGCAGGACGCTCGACGGGTCGGACGAGGTCAGCTCCCGGAGCAGGAGTTCCTCGAGCGTCGCCGCCCAGGCGCGGTAACAGGGAGACGCGAGCTCCTGGAGCTTCGCCAGATACGGCGGCAGCCAGCACGCGAGGTGCTCCCACAACCACGCCCGTCGGCCGGTGCCCGCGAGCGCGCGGCGCGCCGGGTCCGGCTCGCTGCGCTCCCCCTCGGCCAGCGCCGCGTAGAGCGCCAGCATGACCGTGAGATGGTCGGGCTCGGCGGGCGGAACACGCCCCAGGGCGCGCCAAAACCCCGCGACCCGATCACGCGCCTCGCCCCCGAGCATGCCCTCGCCGCCCAGGTAGAGGGACGCGTACGGACAGAGCTGCAGGACGAAGAGTTCGGTGTACTCGGCCGGGTCCGGCCGCCCCGGCAGGCCCAGCAGTTCTGCGACCCTCACCTGCTCCGGCCCGGGCGGCTCGGCCAGGACCGCCAGCGCCCGCCACAACTCCATCGACGCGGACGCCGGCGATCCGGTCATTCGCCTGCGTGAGCGGGCTCGGGGGCCCGGCGGTCGGCGTCGGGGAGACGGTACGCGTCGCGCGACGGCCGCAGCGGGCGGAGCAGCCAATAGGGCCGGCGTGTTCCGTCGGGCGAATATCGCGTCGCCGGCCTCGTCATGGCCAGCCACGTCGCGTAGGCGCGGTGCGCACGCTCCGTATCTGCCGCGATATCGCCGTAGCGGTCAGCGGGCGTGGCGGGCCGCACGCGCACGGCCTGATGCCAGCAGTGCTGGCCGGAGATGGGGTCCGGGTGCACGGGAAAGGTCAGGTTCTGGTGGACCCCGACATCGGTCCACCAGATCCGGAGCGTGTCGGGATCGCCGGACGCGTACGGTCTCGCGCCCTGCGCCCGCCGGATCGCCCACCGGCCGCCTTCGTGGTCCAGCGTGACGGACGCCATCATCTGGCGCTGCCCCTGGTCCTGGATCTTCCAGCGCCCCATGTGGTGGCTGCATGCCACGACGCCCGGCCGGATGCCCTGCGTCACCCACGCCTTCACCACGAAGTAGCCGATCTCGGTCTCCACCCGGACGAGATCGCCCGTCCGCACGCCCATGCGGCC
>JAJPIA010000138.1 GCA_021324975.1 Bacillota bacterium | reverse complement strand
GGATACGGGGCGTCCAGGTTCATCTGCACGGTGAGCGGATCCACGACCTTGGTCTCCTTGATCGCGGACAGCCAGGAGATCCACGGCGAGGCGGTCTTGGGATCGAGGACCCGGTCGATGCTGTACTTCACGTCGTCGGCGGTGACCGGCTGGCCATTGTGGAACTTCACGTTGGGCCGGAGGTGGAACGTATACGTCTTGCCGCCGTTCGTGATGTCCCACTTTTGCGCCAGGCAGGGCACGACGTTCATCTTCTGATCGTACATCGTCAGGCTCTCGTAGACGTGCTCGTACCCCTGCAGCGCTGAAAAGTTCGAGTTGGTGTGCGGATCCAGGCTGACCGGATCGACCTCCTGCGCCGCGACGAGCGTCCCCCCACGCTTGGGCGCTCCCGCCGCCCAGGCCGGCGCCGGGTGCCACCCGCGGCCCAGCGTCTCCAGGGCCGCCAATCCACCGAGCGCGAGCCCGCCCCCCAGGAACATCCTCCGACTGAGGCGCCCCCGTGCGTCGCTATCGGACCGTGCCATACATCCACCCCCTCGTGCGCAATTTCCGTTGATTCCGCGCGCGCCGCCGATCCCCCTGTGGCCGGCACCGCCGCCCGCCGACTACGTGTATCGCAGCCGGGGATCGAGAAAGTCGCGAAGCCCGTCGCCAAGCAAGTTGAGGCTCAGCACGCTCAACACGATCGCCGCACCCGGAAAGATGCTGATCCACGGGGCCTGGCGCAGGTAGACCTGGCCCTGGCTGATGATGCCGCCCCATGTCGGGATCTGCGGCGGGATCCCGACCCCGAGGAAGCTCAACGCCGCTTCCCCGAGCATGGCATACGCGGTGATGAACGTCGCCTGCACGATCACGGGCGACGCGCTGTTAACGAGGACGTGACGCGCCAGGATGCGCGCCGCGCTGGCGCCCACGGCGCGGGCGGCATCGACGTATTCCTGCGCCGCGATCACGAGCACGGCACCGCGAACCACCCGGGCGACGCGCGGCGTGTAGACGAAGCTCAGCGCCAGGATCACGTTTCTCGCGCTCGGCCCGAGCGACGCCATGAGCGCGATCGCGAGGAGGATGTCGGGGAACGCCATGATCCCATCCATGACCCGCATCAACACGCGGTCTGCCCGCGGATTGGTGCCGCAGACGAGCCCCACGACGATCCCCGCCGCCGTTGCCGACGCCGTCACGGCGAGCCCCACCGTGAGCGACAGGCGCGCCCCAAACAGTGTCCGGCTGAGGATGTCGCGACCGAACTCGTCTGTGCCGAACGGGTGGCTCCACGCAGGGCCGTGCAACCGCGCGGGCACGTCGAGCGACGCGGGATCGTACGGGGAAAGCAACGGGGCGAAGAGGGCCGCGAGCGCCACGGCCGCGAGCACGACCAGGCCGACCCCGATGACGCGCCGGCGATGGACCATGCGCCACAACAGCGCGCCGACACCCGGACGGCCGTCGTGCGGGAGCACGCGGGCTACCGCTTGAGCCGCCATCCCCGCCGTCCTCTCAGTACCGCACCCGCGGATCCACGGCAAAGTACAGCAGGTCCACGGCGAGGTTGATGACGACGTAGGCCGTGGCGACCATGAGCACCACGCCCTGGATGACCGGATAGTCGCGACGGAGCACCGACGAGACGACCAGCTGGCCGATGCCGGGCAGGCTGAAGACGTTTTCCGTAACCACGGCGCCGCCCATCAGCGCGGCGAACGTGAGGCCCACAACGGTGAGAATGGGCACGAGCGCGTTGCGGAGCGCGTGCCGGAAGACGACGGCGCGGCCGCGGAGACCCTTGGCCCGGGCGGTTCGGATATAGTCGTTCCCGAGCACGTCGAGGAGGCTGCTGCGGGTGAACCGGATGATCAGCGACGAATTGGGCACGCCGAGCGCGATCGCCGGCAGCACCAGGTACTGCGCGCTCAACCAGAGCCCGCTTGCGGGGGACTGGTAGCCGGACGACGGCAGCCAGCCGAGATCGACGGCAAAGAGGATGATGAGCGACAGTCCCAGCCAGAAACTCGGCACCGCCGCGCCGAGCATCGCCAGCGCGAGGCTGAGCTGATCGAGCCAGGAGTTTCGAAACACCGCGGAGACCACGCCGACCGGAATGCCGATCAACAGCGCGACGCCCAGCCCGAACACGGACAGCGTCACGGTGGGCCCCAGGTGCTGCACGATGTCGCGGCTCACGGGCATGCGGAGAAACAGCGATGTCCCTAGATCGCCGTGGAGCGCCCGGCCGAGCCACAGCGTGAACTGCACCGGTAACGGCCGGTCCAGGCCGAGGTCGTGGCGCAGCGCGGCCACCTGGGGCTCGGTGGCGTCCTGACCGAGGAGGACCCGCGCCGGGTCGCCGGGGGTGACGTGTACCAGCATGAACACGACCACCGCCACGACCAGGAGAACGGGCAGCAGCGCGAACAACCGCCCGATCAGATACCCCAGCACGTCGACGCCGGATGTCGTCGGGCCGCTATCGGGCGGCCTGCACGTTCCACGGGACGATCCAGTACGATGCGCGGAAGCCGGGCAGGCCCTTGCGGCTGAGCTCCAGGAGGTTGAAGCCGCCGGGCCGGACGATCGGCGCCTCCTGGTACATGAGCGCCTGCAGCTTGGCCCACAGTTGCGTGCGCTTCGCCTGGTCGGACTCCGCGGTGAACTGCCCGAACAGCGCGTTCTTGTCCGACGAATCCCACCATCCGGGATACGCCGAACTGAACACCGTGATCAGCGCCGGGTCCGGCACGAACCCGTGCGACGTCACGAACATGTCCCAGTCGGCCGGTTTGTTCCGATGATCGAGCACGCTCGCCCAGTCCATCACCTGCATGTCCACCTTGAACCCGGCCTGTTGCAGCTGCGCCGACGCTACCACCGTGCTCTTGAACATGTAGTCGTATTGTTGCGTCGTGAGCCACCGGATCGGTTGTCCCGCGTATCCGGCCTCGCGCGCGAGCCGCTTGGCCTGGTCGACATTGTGCGGGTCGTAGGCGGCGGCGCCGGCCTCCGTGTACCACGGCGTCCCCTTGGGGTAGATGCTCGCGTCGACCGTATACAGGGCGGGGTTGCCGAACGTCGCCTGCAGGATGGGCTGCATATCCAAGGCGACCGCGATGGCCTGCCGCAGCTTCTCGCTCGTCATCATGCCCTGCTTCTTGTTGAAGAAGAACGTCAGGAACGAGCCGCGGATGATGCCCACGTCCACCCGCGGGTCCCTGGCGAGTTGGGTGTAGGCGTCCTGGTTGATCCCGTCCGCGATGTCGTAGTCGCCGCTCTGCACGCCGGCGATCCGCGTGGCCACCTGCGAGACCGGATAGTAAAAGACGTCGTCGGCCAGCGCGTCCCGCCGCCCGGCGTAGCCGTCGGACGGTTCGGTCCGGGCCGCGTACTGATCGAAGCGGCTGAGGTGCACGTAGCGATCGGGCGCCCACTCCACGAACTTGTAGGGGCCGGTCCCGACGAACTGTTTGAGGGGCTGTGTGCCGGCCGCATCCACGATCTCCTTCGGCATGATCGCGGCCGCGCCGTTGGGCAGGGCGAGGAACGCCGGGAGCGGCGCAAACGGTTCCTTGAGCTTCACGGTCACGGTGTTGCCGGCGCCGGTCACCGCCGACACGTGCTGGTAGACGGACGGGCCGCGAGGGCTCACCTTGCCCCACCGGTTCAGCGACGCCACGACGTCGTCCGCCGTCAGCGTCTTGCCGTTGTGAAACGGCACGCCCGCGCGCAGTGTGAAGGTGTAGGTCAACCCGTCCTTGCTCACCGTGAACCCGGACGCGAGCGCCGGCTGAATCCGCCAGTTGCGGTCGAACGCCAACAGCTCCTCGAATACGGGAAGCGTGATGGTCGATGTGAGATCGGCGGTTGTGGCGGTCGTATCCAGCGTGAGCGGTTCGCCGATCTCGGCGATGCGGAGGGTACCGCCGCGGCGGAGCGCCGGTGCCGCCGACGCTTCGCCGGTGGCGCCGGGGACCCAGCCGGAGGCCGCGGCGGCGAACCCCGCCGCGGTGATCGTCCCAAGAAACCTGCGCCGCGTTACCCGCGCATGACTATGGCTCGCCATCCGTTTCCCCTCCCCCTGAGGCGTCCGGCCGCGGAATGAACCGCAGCACTCGGTGTGATGCTCCTGGCCTGTGATTCCGTGTTCCCCGCGGTGGTCCTCCCCCGCTGCCCCGTGCGCCGGCGCACCGCGCCGCCATCTTGCTTCTTGTATACGGATGCGGCGGCACTCAGGATCGGGTCGCCTCGGAGGAAACGCTGCGCGGTGCCGCCCCGCCGGGCCACGCACCAGGGGATGGCGCGCGGTCCGACGAACTCGGAGACGACCGGCGCGCCGGACCGCGTCGCGCGCGCAGGTACCGGGGTCACGTGGGGGGATGACGCCATGATGGACGCACTGGCGAGGAACTGGTGGGCCATCGCGCTGCGCGGCGTGGTGGCGATTCTCTTCGGGCTCGTTGCATTGTTCGACGCGCGCATCGCGCTCTACGCGCTCGTGATCGTGTTCGGTGCGTACGCGCTGGTCGACGGCGTGTTCAATGTTGTGGCGGCGGTGCGCGCCGCGGAGCACCATCAACGGTGGATCTGGCTACTTGTTTCCGGGATCGCCGGCATCCTGGCAGGCCTGATCACGTTTGCGTGGCCGGGCATCACCGCCCTCGTCCTCCTGTACCTCATCGCGTACTGGGCGATCGTCACGGGGGTGCTGGAGCTCATCGCCGGCTATCGCCTGAAAGGCCACGTGGCCAACGAGTGGGCGCTGCTCCTCGGTGGGGCGGCCTCCATCATCTTCGGCGTCCTCCTCATCGTGCATCCGCTCGTGGGCGCGCTCGCCGTGCTGTGGTTGATCGGCGTCTATGCGATCGTCTTCGGCGTGCTCATGCTCATCCTGTCGCTGCGGTTGCGGCGCCACGCAGGTGCAGGCGCGACGCCGTGAACGGCGTCCAACGGCACGGCCGCCCGGCGAACGAGCGACCGGCGCCGAGGCGTGCGGAACGACCCACTGCGTCGGAGCGCGAACGGGTGCGGACCGGTGAGGCGGTCTCGATTACGGCATCCGGGTCTCAGGACGATCCCGACAGTAGGAGAGAATCCAGCAGTCCTTCGGCTTCGTGCGAGCAGTCCTTCCATCGTGTGGCCTTCGGCTGCTTGCGCGCCGCGGGGTTGGTGTCGAGGCCGGCGGCGAGCCAGCCGCCGTGCTTCGCGTCGATGACGTATGTCTTCACGTATTTCCAGAGGGCCGCGACGCGTTCGCCGTACCCGGCCGCATCGTCGGGGTACAGCCGCGCCACCGCCGTGAGCAGCCTCATGCCCTCGGCTTGAGCCCACCAGCACTTGGTCCGTACGAAGATGACGGTATCGTCGAAGTACGCCGGACCAAAGCTGGACCCCGCAAGGAAGAACCCGCCCTTGTCTGAGTCCCAGGCGACACGCAGCATCGTGTCGAGCATCGACTTGGCAACCCGTGTGGTCTCCGGGTCGACAGTCCCAGCCAGCGCTTCCGCCGCCGGCAACATGTGATTTGCGGCACGGAGAATCTGCGCATAGCGGACAATCTCCGGGATCGGCGTCCAGTCGGGGTGCGCGTACATGTGCATCACTCCGGGGGCGACGACCAGGCGGTCGCGCACGATGCGCAGCAGTTCCTCTAGGCGCACCCTCAGCAGCGCATCGGGCCAGACCCGGTACAGATCGGCGAATCCCCTGAGCAGGTCACAGGTCGTGTTGGCGTCCTTGAAGCCGATCGGTGTCCCAATCGCGTCCGTGTGCGGGCCCGCGGCCGCCGCTTGGTCCCACGACAGGATCGGAGTCCCGTCCTGCCGGTAAAATCCGAAGTAACCGCTATACCGGCCGTCGTGCGCATGTTGCTCCAACCAGTTGAAGGCCGCTTTCGCCACCTCCAGACAGTCTGGATCCCGGGTCAGCCGATAGCATGCCACACATGCCGAGATCGCGTAGCTCATCCCATGGCCGTGCTTGTTCGATCCCTCCAGGGGCGTCCCGGCCCGATCGAGCTGCCTGTACCAACCGCCCATGCGGCGATCCCACATCGGGCCCGCGAGGTATTGAAATCCGTGCACGGCCGCCTCGCGCAGAGGGACGAGATCGGGAACGTAGGCCGCGCCCCTCGCCGCCGCCAGGGTCTGCCGCGCCTGATACTCGAGCATCTTGACCTGCGGCCCGGAGGGTTTCCATCGATGGTCGAAGTTGCAGAGGAACCCGCCGTGCACTCGATCGATGCAGCGCGGGAACCAAGCCCCCATGAGGCGGCGCAGTTCCGTCTCCAGCTCGCGGCGCAGTGAAGCCGTCACGAAGGGACGCGGCTCCGATTGTCTGCTCGGGATTCCCCTTGATGACGCCGCGCCTCGCACGAGCGCACCCGGCCCCCCGGTGTCACCCATCCCCGGCTCCGCGCCCGTCCGGCCCACATCGGCCGCCCCGCGACAGGGTCGGAAGCGGAGCCGCACCCCGCCCACCCTGGCGGCGGCGGTCCAACGAGCGCTTAAGGACATCGAGCACGCGCAACTCCCTCATACTCCGACCGCGCGTCATGTTACGTTCATGGCGCCGGTACAGCCATGCCACGTCATGTTCGACGGCAAGGGGCACGTCGAGTTCCCGGGCCCGCATGAACCAATCGATGTCCTCGGCGTAGCGCAGCGCCTCGTCGAAGCCACCGACACGCTCAAAGACCCGCCTTCGGAACAACGCGGCGTTCGGTGACAGGAATACGATCGGGGGCCCGTCTTTCTCGAACCGCGAGCGCGTCGCGTCGCCGGCCGATGGCCGCAGGAGCTGCGTCTGGCCTAAAACGACATCGATCGACGACTCCCGGTCGAGCACGGCCAGCTGCCTCCGGAGCCGACACGGCGGCCAGGCGTCATCGGCGTCCAGGAACCCGATCACGTCGCCCTGCGCCAGCGCGAGCCCGCGGTTTCGCGCCCGCGAAGGCCCGCCGTTCTCCTGGTACACGTACCGAAGGCCGTCCTGGGGCAGCCGCCGCACCGCTCCCGCGGTGTCATCGCTCGATCCGTCGTCGACCACGATCAATTCGACTGATGCATACTCTTGCCGCCGAATGCTGTCGACCGCGTCGACGAGGTGCGTCTCGCCATTGAAAACCGGAATGATCACGCTGACGAGGCGCTGAGGGTTCATCATGTGGCGTCCTGCTGCGCAGCGCCCCGCCGGCGCCGATCCAGCACTCCCTTGAGGATCTTCAGATAATCGGCTCGAGCGTCGCGCTCGCGAATCCCCATGTTACTGCCGTGCAATCGCCTCAGCGTGACGACCTTGGGGACGAGTACGCAGTTGAGGCCGAGCTCCTTGGCCGTCGCATACCAGTCGATGAACTCCCCAAGGCGCCAGTGCGTCGGCAACGGGCCGACGCGGCCGAACGACGAACGCTTCACGAGCATCGTGTGGACATGCCCCGGGAGCACAGTGCCGGCTCCTGCGAGCCTCGCCTTGACGTCCGCGCCGAGCTCGGGGCTGTGGAACTGTCGGACATAGCCGGAGACCATGTCGAGTGCAGGGCTGGCGCGGAACGCAGCCATCTGGCTCTCCAGCTTGTCCGACACCCACAGATCGTCCGCGTCCAGGAACGCCAGGAAGCTTCCGGACGCACTGGCCGCCCCGAGGTTGCGGGCGGCCCCGGCACCCGCGTGCGGCTGCGTGAGGCAGCGGACGCCCGAATATCGCGCCGCAACGGATGCGCTTCGATCCGACGACCCATCGTCGACAACAATGATCTCGACCGGTCGGTACGTCTGCGCCAGGACGCTGTCGAGCGCCTCGGCCAGATACGCCTCGCAATTATAAACCGGTATCACGACGCTCACTAGCGGCGCCGTCTCGGCGACCGACCCGTCTGGCCCCGTGACGTCACTCATCGTCCGAACATTGAGAGCGGCCGCACCGCTCTTCGGCCTGACCGCCGCATGAAGAGAGCCCGGGGAGTGACGCCGCGGCGCCGCCGCCGCCCTTGCGGCGGCGGTCCAAGGATCGCTTCAGTACCTCGAAGACCTGCAACTCCTTCATATTCCGGCCGCGCGTCATATTGCCCGCGTGACGCCGGTACAGCAACGCCACGTCTTGCTCCAGCACGACGCGCACCTCGCGCTCCCGAGCCCGCATGAACCAGTCGCTGTCTTCGCCGTACCGGAGCGCCTCGTCGAAGCCGCCGACGCGTTCGAAGACCCTTCGCCGAAACAACGCGGCGGTCGGGGTCAGCAGCACGAACGGCAGTGATGACTCCTCGAGCGGCAAGCCCGGCGCGGCGCCGGTCGCGCGCACCAGTTGGACCCGGCCGAGCACGATGTCGATCGATGGATCGCGTTGAAGCACGGCGAGCTGCCGATGGAGTCGACCCGCCGGCCAGAGGTCGTCGGCGTCGAGGAACCCGATGATACTGCCACGAGCGCGCGCCAGGCCGCGGTTGCGGGCCCGTGCGGGGCCGCCGTTGTCTTGGCGCACGTAGTGGAGCCCGTCCGGTGGAAGCCTCCGTATCACGTCGGCAGTGCCGTCGGTCGACCCATCGTCGACGAGGATCACTTCCAAATCGGTGTAGGCCTGTCTCCGCACGCTCTCGACCGCGTCAGCCAGGTACGTCTCGCCGTTGAAGACGGGGATGACCACGCTCAGGGAGGGTCCTAATCCGGTCATGCCGGCTGCGGCACGCGTGCGAGTACGTCGGTGATGACGTGCGGGATCTCCGCAAGCCTCGGCCCGAGACGGAGCGCGTAACACGGCAGCCGCTTGACGTACGCGGCCAGCACGGCGAGGGTCGACGGGTCCGGGCCGATCACTTGAAACATCGTGCTCGGCGCGAGCGCGCGCAAGGCGACGGAGGCAGGCACGGCGCACGCCGTTGTGCCCGCGCCGCCTGCGACCGACGGCACAAGCACGGCGCGGATCGGGAAGCCTGCCGTAACGCAGTTGCCGACGTGCGGATGGAGAAACAGCAGTGCTTTGTCCATCCCAGGGGCGTCCAATCGGCATCGCGCCCCGGCGAGTGCAGGGAATCGTGGCAGTTCCTGAGCGTAGACCTTCGCAGAATTGTACAGGCTGTGTGCGTACGGCATGGGATCGGCAGACAGCATGCAGTAGTCATCGGCGGCGTAGCGCAACTCGGAGCCGAGGCAGCTCAGCGCTGTCGTGGATTTTCCCGCCCCGCCTTTGCCGACGAGCAAGACCCCGCCGTCCGCCCGGCCCACCGCGGCCGCGTGCACGAGTTGCCTGCCATGGTCGCGTAACGCCCAATGCAAGATCAGCTTGAAGGGCGTCCCGAATTCCCATCCGGGCAACTCGCGAGGATCGCGTACGCAATACCAGGCCAGGCGATCGGCGCGGTCGAGGACGGACAGCGTGCCGGTGGCAACGTCGAACGCAGCCTGAACCCGCCCGTCGTGATACACGCGCAGCTCCGGACCATGCGCTTCCCCATCGAGCCGCCACGGCGGCGCGGGAACCTGGCCGCGCACGGATTCAATGTCCCACACACAGAGCGTCAGCGCGCGGCCGGGCACGGGCTCCGTCGCCAGGTGCTCCAACGCGGGCGCGAGCAGCGACTGCAGAGCCGTACCCGCGAAGCGGATGCGGACAGGATGGCCGGCGATACGGTACCAGCAATCAGCCGAACCCAGGAGGCGCGCCGCGCGATCGAACGTCTCGCGCACTGCCGCCGCGAACGCGACCGCGCTGTGATCGACGACGGGGCGATCGAACGGCCTGGACGTGGGCGTTACCCGGTTGACACTGTCGGCGGAGAGGATGGAACTGGGATTACGGCGGATCCTTGCGGCCGTCGCCGTCAGGCTCGTTCGGCCGAACCGGCCAGCCCACCTCGTCCACCTCGTGGATCGGATCCAGCAACAACAACTCCTGCATGTCGCTGTATTTGTGGAGCACCGGCGCCTCGAACGTCGAAACCCGCGTGACCGCCGTAGCGCCGCTCGTCCGATGTCGGCGTTCACCGTTCGCCCGGGGATCCGGCGCCACGAGGCCCTCGGCCACCAGACCGTCCAAAAACGGGCGCACCGCCGCCTCGACGTCCCCAGCCGGACGCTGATACCGGGCGGCGAGTTCAAGGACGACATCGTCTGTCTCCTCGATGCGGGTCCAGATCTCGGCGCCAAGACCGTTGAGGCTGTAGTAGACGCCGGTCTCGAGGTTAATGATCACCACTTCGTCGTCAAAGACTTCATAGACGACCTTGGGACTCTCGATCCTAAACGATGCCGGTCGGCTCACCCACAATCTCCTGTGGTCCACGATTGACAAAACGCACCGTGCCGGGTCACCGGCGACCTGCCGGGATCCGCACCATCTCCCTCCGTTGAAATCACATATTTCGAAATATCCCATTCGCGAGCCTGCAGGGAACGATCCTGTGTTCGCCATCCGAATGCCGGATTTTACTGAGGCAAGTCGAGCATTCGCCTTATGCTTTTGATACCCCGCCTCCCGGCAGGATCCCCCGCCGCACACCGGAAGATCTCGAGAGAAGCGGAGGAGCGCATGGCCGCCACCATTGAGTACGCGAGACGCGAGCCTTGGCCCACCCCACAGGAGGAACTGTTGCTGTGCGCTGCGCTGCTGCGCGGGCGCGCCAGCCTTGCGGCCTGGGACCGGTGGAAGTCTGCGGTCGACTTCGACGACATCGACAGCGAGTCGTATCGGCTGGTGCCGCAACTATACTGCAACCTGAGGGAGCAGGGTATTTCCGACCCCTTGATGGGCAGGCTCAAGGGCATCTACCGGCGGACGTGGTACCAAAACCAGCTCCGCTTTCATGCGATCGCGCGCCCCCTACGGCTGCTGCGCGAGGCTGAGATTCCGGTCGCCCTGCTCAAAGGCGCGGCCGTGATTCACCACTACTACCACGACCACGGGATGCGCCCCATGGCGGACTTCGACATCTACATCCCGCGGGAGCGCGCATCCGTCGCGATCGACTTGTTGCTCCGCCACGGGTGTGTCCCCCGCGGGGCGCCGGAACAGGAACTCGCCGACACGATCGCCCATCCGCGTCAGCATGCGGAATTGGAATTCACGAGTGGCCCGGGACACGAGTTCGACCTGCATTGGCGGCTGTTTCCGGAGAGCCCTCGAAACGACGGCGAGGGGTCCATCTGGCACGACACGGCCGAGGTACGCGCTCTCGGCACATCTATCCGGGTGCTGAACCCGGCCGATCTGCTGCTGCATATTCTCACGCATGGGATCGTGCGCGGCGCCGTCACCGCGGAACTCTCACGGGTTCGTTGGGTCAGCGACGCGCTCGCGGTTCTGCGCGCGCGGGACGGCACGCCGGATTGGCAGCGCTTGTGCGCCCATGCCAACCGCTACGGGTTCACGTTGGTCGTCCGGGACGGACTCGGTTACCTGCGGCGCACGCTTCAGGCCGACGTCCCGGAGAGCGTGCTACGCGACCTCGCGACTCGACCGGTCCGCTTTTCGGATCGCGTTGTGCACACCGCGCGCACCGTACCCCCTGAGCGTTGGGGGACGTGGACCGCGACCTGCATCGGGTATCTCGACTACTCCTGGAGCCTGCCGCGAGGTATCGGGTTGTTCAGAATGGTTTTGGGGTTACCGGACTACTACCGGCGCAGGTGGCGCATGCGATCGGCGTGGGCCCTGCCCTTGGCCTTCGCCTTCAGGGCGCTGCGGCGGATCGCTTGGACCTTGGCGCCGAGGACTAGCCGCGGTAACCGGGCCGCATAACGGTCCGCGGGTTTGGCATCTCCCCGACCGGCACTTCGATCAGTGCCGGGTGCTGATCGGACAGCGCCTTGGCCAGTGCCCGCCGGAGCGCGTCAGGGGTCTCGACGCGCATGCCTTCCATCCCAAACGCTTCCGCGAGCAGCACGAAATCCGGGTTCAGCAGGTCGGACGCGATGAGGCGGCCGCCGAACGATTCGCGCTGGATGCGCCGCACGTTTCCGTACGAGTTGTCGCTGAAGACGATCGCCACCACATTGAGCCGGTGCCGGACGGCGGTCGATAGTTCCTGCACGTTGTACATGAAGCCGCCGTCGCCGTTGATCGAGACGACCGGCCGCCCCTGCGCGCCGACCTGTGCGCCGAGCGCGTTTGCGAACCCGTGGCCGAGCGTCCCCTGATACCCCGACGTAATGTACGTGCGCGGCGTATAGACCGGAAATCCGACGTTGCTCCAGTACCCAACCTGCGTCATTTCGGTGACGAGAATGCCGTCGTCGGGCAGCACATCGCGAATCGCCGCGGCGAACGCCGCCTGGGGCTGCACGGTCTCTAGCTTGGCCCGGGTTCGAGCCCGGATCGCCTCCAGCTCATCGCGGCGCCGCGCCCGCCGCCGGTTGTGACGCTGCACCGCGGCCACGAGGGCCTCGAGGCCCCGCCGCGCATCCGCCACGATACCCAGCGCCACCGGGGAGTTGCGACCAAGCTCCTCCGGGTCGATGTCGAGCTGGATTACGGTCTGGCCGGCCCGCGGTCCCCAATCGGACCGCGACGGGACGTAGAACCGGCTGCCGATCACCAAGATGACGTCCGCGGCCGGCACGAGCTCCGCGGCGGCGGTCATGTTTTGCGCGAGGTACTCCCGATCGGAGACGGCGCCTTTGCCGTTCTCCGTCATGACCACCGGAGCTTCGAGCATCCCGGCAAGTTCACGGAGCGGCTGCCACGCTGCCGCGCGAAGGACGCCGCCGCCGGCAAAGATGACCGGTCGTTCGGCTCGCCCAAGCGCTCGTGCCGCGCGCTCGACCACCTCGGGGTCGGGCATGGCCGCCTCGACCACCGCGGTCGCAGGTGGCGTCGATGGAGCGGTCGCGCGGAGCACATCCGGCGGGATCTCCACGGCCACCGGCCGCGGACGGCCGGTGCGCAGTTGCCGGAATGCTTCCGCGATCGTGCCGGGAATCGCCTCGGGGGTATGTGCCGGTGCGGTCCACTTCGTGACGGAACGAAGCGCGCCAAGCTGGTTATTGATCTCGTGCAGCAGCCCTCGACCGGCTCCAATCTCCTGCGATGGAATTTGCCCCGTCAAGCAGAGTACGGAGGATGAACACGCGTACGCTGTTGCGAGACCCGCCATCGCATTCAACACGCCGGGCCCCGGTACGGTCAGACACACGCCAACGCGTCCTGTGACGCGCGCGTAACCGTCGGCCATGTAGGACACGGCCTGCTCGTGCCGCGTGTGATAGACGCGGATCGCGTCTCGTTCGGCGTACAAGGCGTCGAACGCCCAGTCGAGTTGGACCCCGGGCAGGCCGAAGATCGTGTCAACACCGTGTGCCTTGAGACATTGCACCAGCGCTTCTCCGCCGGTGGCTGTTCGTGAGGCGGCGGCCGGAGGCCGAACGTCGCTTCGCATGGTGTGATGCTTCTCCGGCATGCCGAAGCGGCCCTCTCGGCGCGGCGGTGCGCGGCGGTCGGCCACCGATTCGGCCGAGTGTGCCCAAGCCCCGCAAAACTGCCCCTCCAGGCAGGCGAGACCGTCGCCCCAACGGGAGAGGGAGCCCCGGACGGCCGGTGCGCGCCGGCCGTCGCTAGGACTCCCTCATTGCTCCCGGGGGATGGAGCGCTCAGTACTGATTTGGACTAGTGATGCCCCTCGTTGCTGCCGTTGCCATTCCCACCGTTCCCGTTGCCGTTCCCACCGTTGCCATTGCCATTACCACCATTCCCGTTGCCATTGCCGTTTCCGTTCCCACCGTTGCCATTGCCGTTTCCGTTCCCACCACCATTGCCGTTCCCCCCATTGCCATTTCCACTATTGCCGTTTCCACCGTTGCCATTGCCGTTCCCGTTGCCACCGCCATTGCCGTTGCCGCCACTATTGCCGTTACCGCCACCATTGCCGTTGCCACCGCCATTGCCGTTACCGCCGCCATTGCCGTTGCTATTTCCTTTGCCGGCATTTCCATTGGCCCCGTTGCCGTGCCCGTTCCCGGCCCCGTTGCCATTGCCGGAAATCTCAGATTGCAATTCCTTTTCGTTCTTCGCCGCCTGGCTCACCAAGTTGCCCACGGTCATGCCCGCCGGCAGGGTCCCCTGGGCCTTGAGCAGGGATGCGGCGCGCGCCACGGTCGAAACCCAGGTCCCGTGATTCGGCAGCGAGGTGCCCAGCACCGTCATCGTTGGGCCGGCGATGTTCAGCGTGAGCGTCGTCCCCGTTACCTTTCCGAATACCCCGGTAGCCGACGTGATGGAAAAGGAGCAATCACCCGCGTTGCACGAGTAGCTGCCGCTCAACTGTCCAAACTGCGCCTTCGCGGTCCCGCTCAAGCCCGAGACGGTCTCGGTGAATGTACCGGAGGTTGCCGTCCCGGTCATCGAAAGCGTTGTCGATAGGCCCCCTACCGTTCCCGTCGTCGCGGTCGTCGCACCCCCGGAGGGTATGTTCACGTGGTCGAACTCGACCGCGAGCGGCTGGGTCCCCGTGGCTGCCCATCCCGGTGCGGCAGCGGCGAATCCGATCAAGCCCAGTGCAAGACCGGCTGCAAGCCAACGCATGCGCCTCCCCCTTTCGTGACTCATCGAGCGCCTGTCACCTGCGCGTGCGCTCAAACGCGGCCCAGCACGCGAACCCACTGACGCTGCTCGCGCGGCGGCAAGGTTCGCAGAATTGCATGCAGCCACTCCGCGTCGGCATCGAGAGCATCGGCGGCGCGCCTGAGCCCTCCTTCATCGCCGGTCGCCGCCATGACGCGAATTTCCGCGATGCGGGCGTGTGCATGCTGGACCAACAATTCAGCGCGCGCGCGCACGTCCGGAGTGATGGCCACTTGTAGGTTCTCGAGGGCAATACGCACGGAATACCATGGACTCGCCGGGGACGCGCTCGCCGAGCCCGCGCCGAGAGCGGCGCCGAACACACCCAGCAGCATGGCCGCCGCGATGCCAACCCAGGCGCCGTACCGGCGGCCGGTATTCGTAGACGCCCGCCCCACGGCCAGTCCCGCGCGGCCGGTGTGCCCGAAGCCCTGCGCCCCGAACGACGCCGCGCTCGGCGGCACCTGCCGGCCCGCCTCACGCAGGCGGCTCGCAAGATCTCGAAGCGCAATCAGTTCGGGCGACAGATCCCGAACCGCTGGACTCTCACCCGAGCCGCCGGGCTGTTCGTCCAGCAACTCGCGGAGAAGCAGCTCAAGCTGCATTTCCGTATTGGGCATCATGTCGGAGTCGTTCATGACCCGTTCGCCTCCGTCCAATGCCGTCGCAGTGCTCGCAGCGCTCGGAGCTGTAGGCTCCGCACGGCTTCTTCCGATCGGCCCATGATGATCCCGACCTGACGGGCGGGCAGCTCGGCGACGATGCGCAACAGCAGCACCTGACGGTGCTCCGGCTCCAGGGCACCGAGGCAGCGCCACAGGACCTCGGTGTCCAGTTGCCTCATGGTGACGTCTTCCGGATCGCGCACGTCGATCACCGCGGTGTCTCCATCGAAATCCCGCTCCACTGCGCGCTTGCGCCAGAAACGAGACGCCAGGTGGTCGGCGATGCCGACGAGCCAGTTCCCGATGTGCCGGGGCTGCCGCCCGCGCTGCAGCCCTTCCAAGGCGGCGGCGAACACCTCGGCGGTGAGCTCCTCAGCCTCGTGCCGACCGCGGATCCGCCCGAGCAGGTAGCGAAACACCCGCGGGTAGTGACTGTCGTAGATGCGGGCAAACGTCTCCGCGTCCATCTCCGGCCTCATCTTGTAGCCCGTCATTAAGTGCGGGAACCGGCACTTTCGTGACGGCAGCTGGCGGTCCAACGTCGGGACGTGGTCGTTTGAGATGCGCGCGCTCGTTCGACCCAGAAGAGCCCAGAGAGCGAACGCCCGCGCGGCATTGGCGCTGGACTTCCATCAATCTTGAGCCGGTCTTGAACGCCGGCTCCCGGAGAGCCGGCTGGTTCGCCGCGCGGCATCTTGCGGGCGCTACTTTAACTCTTCCCCAACTCTGCGCCGCGACCGCGCGCGTGCGCGGCATCGCGTAGCTCAGGTTGAACGGGTGTTCCAGGCGGAGGTATACTATTTATTTAGTGTAGCGGAGCATGTTTGGCGGATAGGAATCCGGGGACGAATGGGGGCGAACGGTCTCGACTGAGCATGCAGAAGCAGGGCGGCGCGCCGAGGTGGTCCAGGTCCTCGTAAAACAACTGGACGGCGGATACACGCCAACACACAGCTAGCCTACGCTGCTTAATTAAGTAGCGTCGCTCCCCCCGCAGGGCCGGCGGGCGGGGAGTGAGCGCCAACAAGCCGGCTGCTCCGACCTTCTTGCTCCGGGAAGGCCGGCTAAGACACGCGGAGCTGGCGGCACCGGAATCCGGCCTGTGGGAGTCCGGTATCGCGACAACAAATCATAGGATACGCGCGTAGATGCTCTGCCCTCGCGGCTTCAGGACGCGGGTTCGATTCCCGCCGCCTCCACCATGCTTTTTGCATACCCAGCACGGCGTTGCGGGCCGTCCGACGCGTCCTTGTCTTCACAGTGTCACCATCTGGGACCGGGTCATGATAGATTTGCCCTCAAGAGCGCCGTAGCCGATCTTGCACCCAACACCGCAGTGCGTCGCGGATGCGGCGCGCTTGAGCCAGCGGTCTTCATGTTCGTATGCGCCCGCGGTCTGAATTGGCTGGCGGGATGGGCCCGCGACCCAGGTATTATACTGTGACTATCCTGATCTAACGGAGCGTGATGGGTGAAGCGACCAAACTACAACGCCGCGAAACGGGCACGCGAGGAGAGACAAAAGGCCAAGCGGAACGCGAAACTGGCACGCAAGCAATCGCGGGCAGCCGCCGTGCCTCCTCCTGTTGAGGCGCTCGCCAACCCGCAAGAAGTTCCGCCGGAACGCGCATGACTACTCGCGGGCAGTCGAGCTGCACATGACGGCATGGATGGAGGATCTCGGCGGCAACAGAGCAAGGCACGAGTTCAATGCGGAGAAGGGATACGGCTTCATCACCCCCGAGGACGGCAGCAAGGATCTCTTTGTGCATTTTAGCGGGATTGTCGGCGAGGGGTACAAGTCCTTGAACGAAGGGCAAAAAGTTGAGTACGAGACTACCCAGGGGCAGAAGGGGCCGCAGGCCGCCAACGTCCGGGCGATCGGCTAGCGAGCCTGCGGCCGATGTCACTCCCCGGCTCGCGCCAGCCCATACATCAGTTCACCTGCGGCCACCGTCTCCCCACTCACGGTGGCCGTGGCCTGAGCTTTGCCGAATCGCGTCCGGGCTCCCAATGAAACGACGGTTGTGATGAGCTGGTCGCCCGGTCGTACCGGTCGGCTAAAGTGCAGCTCATTGATGCCGACCAAATAAATAGTTTTCCCTGCCGCTCCCGGCTCAGCCAACACCAGAAGGGCCGCGACCTGGGCCATGGCTTCCATGATCATTGCGCCCGGCATGACCGGAGTGTCGAGAAAATGGCCGGAGAAGAATGGCTCATTGATCGTCACGTTCTTCAGCCCAACGATGCGTTTCCCGGGGTCGACTTCCAGGATGCGGTCGACCATCAGAAACGGATACCGATGCGGAAGCCGGTCAAGAATGCCCTGGATATCAACGGAATCCGGCATGTCCGATGTCCGATGGACGCTCGTCGGCGTGCCCAGGGGGCCCTTCGGAGGAACGACCGCCCTGTCGCTGCACACCTTTATCCGCTGGTGTGGGCGGCCATACCTCCGCAGCAGCCGGCTTGAACTTCACGCCAAAGAAGGCCAACGGCTTAGTAGATAATCGTCCGCGTCGCTCGGCATACTCTCCTCCGTTCAGGTCAAGCACGCGGCACAGGTTCCGCACGGGTCTGTGTCACCTCGGTCGTGTGTTCGCCAGACGCTGGGGCGTCCGATTCAATTTCGTGCGGCAGAAGCGCTGATGGCCGTTTGTCGATCAAGTGCAGCTTTCCCAATGCCAGTTCTTCGATCGCGACGAGGACAGGATTCCGAGTACTCGTTTCAATCGCCGGTATTCCACCTCGAATCAACTGTTCAGCCCGGACGGCGAGCACATTCACCACAGCAAACCGCGAGCCCACTTTGGCCAGAAGGGCCTCAATGGATTCCTGCCGCATACGCTTGTTCTCCCTGGGCACCGTCAACAAACCGGCATCCCGTTCCTGTGGCCCGGTACCCGTTCCTGTGGCTCGGTGTCAGCCGAGGGAGGGAAAGCGCCGGCAGCGTAGTGTCGCCGGCACAACCCGAGGGCTCGCTCTCATTGTACCATTCGAGGTGAGCGATGCTCGCTCGCCGTGGTGATACGCGACAGTTGAGTGTTCTCCAAAGCGGCCGAACGGGAGTGCACCGTCGTAAGATTGCGAGCCGCCGAACGAACTGTTACGGTTGGGATGCTGCATGTTGCGAGGTGCATCGTGGGCGATCGCGTCCGCGCGAAGGCTGGGCTGCCGTGGCCGGTAAGCGGCACGTACACGTGCGACAAGTGCCACACAGAGCACATCGGGCGTGCGGGTACCGTCACACCGAGATGTGCGGCCAACCGTGGCGACGGGCAGCCGTGCAATTGTGCTTACTTCGTGTTGCGTGCGAATGACAGTGGCGGCGAGGAATACGCCGCTGACAGGTGAAGACCCTGCATTCGCGGTCGACGCCAACAGACCATCTATCCGGATTCCATTCGTCCCCTTCCTGCCCCGCGGGATGCGTGCCGGGCAGGCTGCTACAACCCCTGCCGGGTCAAATAGTCCCGACCCCGACCCGTGATCACCGCCGTTCCCCCGTTCTTCTTCTTCTTCAATGTCGCGAGGTCATAGTCTGCACAGTACCGGAGGTGGCGCTCAACCACGTCAAAGGGCAGGTTCAACGCCTGCACGAGCTGCTGGATTTCGACACCTTGAGGTTGATCTCGAAGGGCGACAAGGACCCGATTCCGGTCTTTATCGACTGGCAAGCAGGCGGCCTCCTCGTGGGTTGAGCTGACGATCTACCAGTCTAACGGGACCGCCCGAGATAGGGTTCTTTCGAGCGAGTGAGGAACGGGTTCGATTCCCGCCGCCTCCACCAACGTTGCCCGGCCTTGGCGATGGCTTTGCTCATGGAACTGTAGTGCGGTTACTACATTTTTGTAGTTTATTCACTACAATTTTGTTATAATTCAGGCATGGATGACAAACTCTTTGGCTCAGCAACGCGGACTGACACTCTGATCGTTGTTGGGAGGCTCCAGCGCACCTATGTCACCGAGATAGCTCAGATCCTACAACGTCGCATAATTGAAATCCAGCGGGCCGTTGCCTCGCTTGAGCGTGCCGGTGTGATCGTTGGCACCCGTGTCGGTACCACGCGGCTGATCGAGCTGAATCCTCTTTTCACCGCGAAGACCGAACTGTATGCACTGCTCCTGCGCATGAGTGAAATGCCTTTGTATGCCAACCGTTGGGCAAAGATACGCCGCCGACCGCGTGCAATTAGCAAGCCGTTATGAGATTCACAGGGATGTCTTTAGCGGATGTGGCCGCCACAGTTGCCGAGCATTTGAAGGTCCATGGCATCGACGTTGTCGTTGTCGGTGGGAGCGCCATAACCTCACACGTTCCTACCGTGTACACTTCGATGGACGTCGACTTCGCGATTACGTCGGACGCAAATCGCCGCCAAATCACTACTGCGTTGAAAGAGCTGGGATTTGAGCCGAAAGGCAGAATCTTTGTCCACCCCGACACAGAGTACACCGTGGATTTTGTCGCAGAGCCACCCTCTATCGACCGAGAGCTCGTATACGAGTTCGCTGAGATTCAGACGTCATTCGGCCGCTTTCGCGTGCTGAAGCTCGAGGACGCCATCGCTGATCGTGTAGCGGCGTTTCTACACTGGAGTGATTCGGAGGCGCTTGACGTAGCGCAGCGTTCCGCCGCTGCCGCGCGAGATCGTCTGACGTGGGAGCGCATCGACGCCTCTCTGCAGAAATTGGACACGAAGTTGCCGGACAGCGCGATGCGAATGAACATCGCGCGCGGCAGGCTTCGTCGCGCCCTGGATGGCAAATGAATTGACGAGGTTGCCCAAACACGACGTTCCTTGTGGGGATTCTCCCTACCTATGGTCAGATCGGCCTGCTCGCTCCTTCGCGCCTGTGCCACGGCGTGAGCCTGGAAACCTACAGCCGCGCCTTCGTCGGTCGCGAGCGACATAGGCGTCCGGCGCCGGCTCGGAGTCGAATTTAGCCGGTCGGCGCGGCCTGGGAGCGCGCCAGCAGGCGGGTGCCACCGAGGCGTTCGGCCCAACCCGCGAACGCCCTGGTGGGCCCGCGCCACCGCAGTTCGTCCACATTCGTGAAGAGCGGGGCGTCGGCCCGCAGCGTCGCCAGGCCCTTGAAGAGCAGCGCGAGACGGCGTGCATCGCCCGGCAGCGTGTCGGGCGGAAAGCGTTCGATCGTCCCGTACCGATTCACGAGGCGGGCGGCCTTGACGGGCCCGATTCCGGCGATACCCGGATAGCCGTCCGCCGAATCGCCGGTCAGCGCGAGGAAATCCGGTATCCGGGCCGGCGCGACCCCGAACTTCGTCCGCACACCGTCCTCGTCGATGATCCGCTGACGCTGCCGATCCACCTGCACGACGTGCCCATCGCTCACGCACTGCGCCAGATCCTTGTCGGGCGTCCAGATGCAAACCTTGGCGACGCGCGCGTCGGCGGACGAAATGCGCGCCGCGGACGCGAGCCCGTCATCGGCCTCGAGCTCCGTCATGGGCCACACCGCGACGCCCATCGCCCCGAGCGCGTCCTCGAGCGGATGGAACTGCGCCAGCAGCGCCGGCTCCATGCCGTCGCTGGTTTTATATCCGGGCCACAGGGCGTTGCGGAACGACTCGACGATATGGTCGGTCGCCACGCCGAGGTGCGTCGCCCCCGTCTCGATCATCTCGAGCACGGTGGAGAGCACGCCGGCGACGGCGCCGAGCGGTGGATCGTCTCCCTTCGTGAACCGTCGCAGGCCGTAGAAGTGACGGAACAGCTCGTAGGTGCCGTCGAGAAGATGGACGGTGACCCCGCCGCCCGACGCCGCGGCCTCCGGCGACACCGGCGGCTTCTTAGCGACGCGCGAGCGAGACGGCACCAAACCTCTCGGCGGCGCGGGCCTTCGCCTTCGCGGCCTCTCCCTCCCGATTCTTGGGGGCGGCGCTCATCTCGATCGACGCGAGCAAACGACCTGTTATTTTTTCCCCCTCATCCCTGGAGTAAAGGTGATCCCGACCAGCAATCCTTCCGGCGCGATGAAACGGCTGACGGTTTGGCCCCACGGTTCCTTCTTGTTCTTGACGAGCATTTGATACCCGAGAGCTTCGAGCTTAGCGGTTGCCTCCTCGACGCTGTCTACGTCGAACTCAAGCCAAGCCTGGGGCGCCGGAATGTCCGCCGGCCAGGAATCCTTACCGAAGCAGGACTGCGCTGCTTGTGAAAGAGGCCACAAGGCGAAACTTTTGGCGCCCTCCAGAGCCTCGGTGTGAAGATAGCCGCCTTGCTCCTCTTTAAAGCGAATGCCGAGGATCTGGTTGTAGAGTTTACGACTTGCGGGCGCCTCGCGGACGATCGGGCCAAACCCGGCGATGAACAGAACCCGGATATCTCCGACTTCTGGCATACGTTCTTCCCTCCCATTGAACCTCTTTTGTCCATACCGATTGACCAATCCAACTCGAACCGGTTGTACGGGCCCACTGAGCCCCACCATGATAGCGCCCCGACTCCTCGTGCTCCCCAAACGCAGCATCCACTTTAAGGTAGCATACGCGCTCCGGCAGCGAGGTCTGCCCGGCGCCGGGACCGAATGCTTCCGTATGAACCCGGACACGGAACGCCATCTCTTCCCGCCGATCGAGCCGCACGCCAGTGGCCGGCTCGCCCTGGATGGGCTGCACGAGATGTATTGGGAGGAAAGCGGCAATCCCAACGGGCTCCCGACGGTGTTCATCCACGGCGGCCCGGGCGGTGGGGCGGAACCGAGGCACCGGCGGTTCTTCGACCCCAACGTTTGGCGCATCGTCGTCTACGACCAGCGCGGTGCCGGCCGGTCGACCCCGCTGGCGGAGGTCAGAGAGAACACCACGCAGCATCTCGTCGGCGACCTGGAACGGCTGCGGGAGGCTCGCGGGATCGACCGGTGGGCGGTGTTCGGCGGGTCGTGGGGCTCGACGCTCGCGCTGGCGTACGCCGAGGCGCATCCCCAACGCTGCACCGGACTCATCGTGCGCGGAATCTTCCTCGGTGAGCGACCGGAGATCGAGTGGTTCATGACGGGTATGCGGCTTTTCTCGCCGGCTGCGTGGAAGGAGCTCGCCGACGCGTCAGGACCGGGGCCGCGCGACGCGGACGGGTTGCTCCGGCGGTACCATGCCCTGCTGAACGACCCGAACCCGGACGTCCACTTGCGCGCCGCGCGGGTATGGTCGCACTACGAAGCGCGCTGCACCACCTTGCTGCCGGACCCGGTCGCGGAAGCGGCCTCCGAAGTCGACGGGAAAGCGCTGCCGGTCTCGCGCATCGAGAATCACTACTTCGTCCACGACTGTTTCCTCGAACCGGGACAACTCCTCCGGGACGTCGAGCGCATCCGGTCGATTCCCGGCGCGATCGTCCAGGGACGGTATGACCTCGACTGCCCGCCCTGCACCGCCGCGCGGCTGCACGAGGCGTGGCCGGGCGCCGAGTACGTCCTGCTGCCGGACGCCGGCCACGCCGCCTTCGAGCCTTCGATCGCGCGGGAACTGGTGGCGGCGACCGAGCGTCTCAAGCGACGGCTGCGACGACGGTAGTGAAGGCGAGGGATCGAGCCGCCCAGAGCTCCATGCGTACGTGCGCATGGCGATCGCGAGCACGTTTCATTCGGGCGTGAAGCGTCGATCGTGTACAATGATGACCATGAAGCGCAACGGCTTCGCGCCCTCGGTCAACCCCGACCTCGCGACGATTGGCGCGCTCGTCGGCGAGCCTGCACGTGCCGCGATGCTGCTCGCCCTCTTCGACAACACGGCGCTGCCTGCCTCCGAGCTTGCATACCGCGGCGGAGCATCACCCCAGGCCGCGAGCGCGCATTTACGACGGCTCGTGGAAGGCGGGCTACTGGCCGTAACCGCGTCGGGCCGTCAGCGACTGTACCGGCTGGCGACCCGCGACGTCGCCCGCGCGATCGAGACGCTGTTGGCCATCGCCGCCCCGCCGCGCGTGGTCGCGCTTGGACAGAGTGTGCGGCTGCAGCGGCTCCGGGACGCACGGGTGTGCTACGACCATCTCGCCGGGCGGCTCGGCGTCGCCCTCACGGACACGCTCGTATCCCGTGGCGCGCTCCGCGCGAGTGGCCCGGAGTTTGGCGTCACCCCGATCGGCGAACGGTTCTTCGGACGCTTGGGCATCGACGTCGACGCGTTGCGTCAACGACGCCGCACGATGGCTCGCCCGTGCATCGATTGGACCGAGCGGCGGAGCCACCTCGCGGGCAGTCTCGGCATGGCGCTGTGTAATTGCCTTCTCGTCAATCGGTGGATCGTGCGACATGCCACAGACCGATCGGTGCGGCTCACCGATGGTGGCCGTCGTGCGCTGGCGCGTTTGTTTGGGGTCGCCGCGCCGACCGCCGCCGCCACCGCGTCGGCGCCGCCCGCCGTGGGGGCCGGCTGAGAGTCGCCGCGGAGGCGTTCAGCGAGCGGCGGGCCCGTCGCTGCGCGCAACCTCCACCGCCGCGTCGAACGCGGCCTGCCCCGCCGAAAAGCCGAAGACGTCCACGGCCTCGTCCGGAATGGACGGCGCCCCGGATGTGAGGTCGTTCAGCCCCGTCCAGCCGTCGCGCATCCACACGGTCCCCGCCGGAACCGCGTCCGTGATGTGGGCGCGCGCGTAAAACTCGCCGCGCTCGTTGAAGATCCGGATGAGCGCGCCGTCGACGAGCGCGCGCGCCGCCGCGTCGGTCGGGGAGATCCAGAGCCTCGGCTCCGGGTCGACGCGCGCGAGCGTCGGCAGGGCCCGCCCGTGATCGTAAAAGCCGTGGAACTGCGTCAGCGTGCGGCCCTGGCGAAACACGAGCGGGTAGCGCGACGGCGGAAGCGGCGCGTATACCGGCAACGGCGGCAGGCCGAGCCCGCGCGCCCGCTCAGAGTAGAACTCGACCTTGCCCGAGGGCGTCGGAAACGCGAGACCGGGATGCGCCACGTGCGAGACGTTGAGCGCCCGCATCCCGTCCTCGGCCCGCAGGGCCGCGACCGTCGCATGCCCGGTGGCGGGGTGATCGAGGATCGCATCGATGGGGCCCTCCGGGGTCTCCCATGGGAAGAACTCTGTGAGGTCGAGCCGGTGCGCCAACTCGCGCAGCAGCCACATGAGCGAGCGCGCCTCGCCCGGCGCTGCCAGGACCTCCGGCATCAGGTACAGGTGTGTGTTGGTGCGCTTGCATCCGAGCTCTTCCAACCAGGCCGTGGCCGGCAACACCACATCGGCGCACCGCCGGGCCGTGTCGTTCAGAAAGAGATCGTGGCACACGACGAGGTCGGCCCGGTCCAGGCCCTCGGCCACGCGGCCCGCGTCGGCGAACGAGGACAGCATGTCGGTGCCGAGCAGCAGAACCACGCGTACGCGTTCATCGAGGAGCGCTTGCGTGATGCTCGGCATCTGATTGGGGACGTAGCGGCCCGGCGGGCGGCGTTCCGGCGCGGCGATGCTGGCGAGCGCCTGCCCGTGACTCGCACTGCCGTGGCGCGGCCCGAGCCCGCCGCCGGGTATGCCGAGATTTCCGGTGAGGGCGGGCAGGCACGCAACGGCTCGCGCTCCCTGCCATCCGTTGGCGCCTTTGTGCATGGAACTGCCGCCGACCACGATCATGGCAGGCCGTGTGCCGGCGTAGAGACGGGCCAGCGCCGCGATCCGTTCGGCCGGGACGCCGGTCTCCCCGGCCGCCCACGTCGGCGAGTACGACCCGACGTGCGCCGCGAGCGCTTCGAAGCCGACCGTATGCTGAGCCACGAACTCGTGATCGTAGCGCCGTTCGCGGATGATGACATGCATAAACGCGAGGGCCAGCGCGGCATCGCTCCCCGGCTTGATGGCGACGAATTCGTCCGAGTGCGCCGCGGCCTCGGTGCGCCGGACGTCGATCGTCACAACGCGCGCGCCGCGTCGTTTGGCCGCGATGAGATGCGGCGCGGTCGTGGGCTGGCTTGCGAGGTTCGCGCCCCACAGCACCACCAGGTTGGCGTGGGCGCCCATGTCCTCCTTGGTGTGGGTCTCGAGCGGCCCCGTCAGACCGATGCCGAACGCGCCGAGACCCCAGCAGATCATCGTCGGGTTCCACCACTGGCAGCCGTAGAAATTGGCGAACCGGCGCGCAAGCTCGCCCCCAATGCGGGCGCCGTAGTTGTTGGCGATACTGCCGTGCCCTTGCCAGAACGCGGTGGCATCCGGCCGGTGCGCGCGCATCCGCGCGACGATCAACCCCAGGGCCTCGTCCCATGTGGCGTGACGCCAGCCGGAGCGGGCCCGCCGCCCGCGTTGACCCACGAGAGCGGGCGCACTCGTCGCGGCCGAGTCACGAATCATCGGCCGCGTGAGCCGCTTCGGGTTATCGATGATCTCACGCGATGCCACGCCGCGCACGCAGAGAAACCCACGGCTGTCCGGATTATCGGGGTCCCCCCGCACGCCCACGAGGCGGCCGTCCTGGACGTCGACCAGCATGCCGCACAGCGTGGGGTGACAATTCATGGGGCACATCGTGCGCACGGTGGTTTTCATCGGACCGGCGTCTCCCCGCCACGCGCCAAGAACCGGCGGGTTCGGTCACACACCCGCATTACCGTCTCGCTCGTCGTTCGCCGTTTCGGACTCACTCGTCCATCCCGCACGGTCGGACGACACAAAATACTCCCACGGAAGGTCCCGCGCAATGACATTTTCGATCGCATCCTCCATGACGCCGACATTCGAGAGCGACGAAGCCTCCAACCGGAATCGTGTCATCAAGGCCTCTCCGCCGCGGAGCGCGGAGACGGCACTCGTGGTGGCATCTGGAGACCGTATCATCGCGGTGTCCTCCAGCCGGTTCGTCGCCGAAGACACCCAGTGGGCTGGGCGGAACGGTACCGAACGGCTACGACGCCGTACGCTGGCGGTCTGGGAAAATCCTGTGTGGGCCGGCTGCTCCACGGCCCGGCGAATCGGCCGTGGTGCGGGCGCCAAGCGACGGGCGGCTACGTCGAGGGGTGAAGGGCTACGCCCGAGCGGTCGAAGGGGGCTCGCTCGATGCGACCCCCTTCGACCGAGGCTCCAGGTTCAATATCCGTAGCGATGCCAGTAGTAATAACTCCGGCAGTGCTGGATGGCGTAATCGTTGGAGTGCGCGTACGCGTCGCGGCAGTAGTAGTACCAGTCGCTCGAGTTGTAGTCGGGCGGCGGTGGCGCGTACTCGTACGCCGGCGGCGGGCCATAGTAGTATAGCGCCGGTGGCGGGCCAAGGTAGAAATGCACGTCGAAGCCCTGGGCGTGTGCCGCGGTGGGCACAACGATCGGCGCCGCGGCGATCACGGAACACACGGTCACGACGATCGCGATCCGCATTAAGAATTTGGCCACATTGATCACCTCCTTCTCCTCATAAGATCTTTACCCCTGACGGGGCGCCGACGCTCCCGCGGAGCGGAGCGGCGCAGACGGCGGTGGAACGATGCGGCCGGCGAGGAACGGCCGTGGCCGTTTCTCACACCCCTGGCCGGGAACAGAACAATCAACGGTCATCCTATCGACACGAGGCCGGTATGGTCGTCGCAACTTCCTCTTCGATACAATAGGACCGTCGACGTAGTCCGCATCGCGGAGGAGACACCGTGATCCAGGTCCACGTACGCTCCGTGCGGGTCACCCAGGACCACACGCATCTGGTGTTGCTGATCGATCAGGCGGAATCGCTCGTGCTCGCGATCGAAATCGGGGCTCCTGAGGCGCGTGCCATCGCGCTCGCGCTCCACCGGATACGGCTCCCACGGCCTATGAGCCACGACTTGCTGCGCAACATGCTCGCGCATCTCGCCGCCCGGATCAGCCGCGTCGTGATCACCGAGCTTCGCGGTGACACGTACCTGGCCGCCATTCACGTGCGCCGCGAGGACAAGGACGTCATCGTGGACGCGCGACCGAGCGACGCCATCGCCCTCGCGATCCGCGCAAAGGCGCCGATCTACGTGGCCGAGCCCGTCGCGGCGACGGCGGTCCGCCTCGAGCGCGCGTTCAACGATGAAGACGCGCGAGCGTTCAAGAAATTCGTGGAGGAGCTTAAGCCGGGCGACTTCGCCGCGGGCCGCACCCGCGACGACCAGTAAGGGACGGCGCAGCCAAACGGTCGAGGGCCAAACGCAGCGCGTGCTAGGCCCGCGCCTCGGTGGCGGCGCGGCCCCGCGCCGGTTGGGAGGCGAGCCATACCCCGCACAACCCGGTCGCCTCCGCTTGCGGGCCGACGGCGGGCCCGATCGAGCTCGGCCGGATCTACTCAGGTTTCGCTAGTGCCGCCCGGGATAGAAGGTCACTGCGGGCCGTCCGGACCGCCGACGTATTGGCCCGGGAAAGCGCCGCGCTTGCGACGATCCGGAACGATCTACGAACCCTCAACGTGTCGTTCGAGGAACGGGCCGTGTTGCACCGCGTCATGCTGCTAACGGAGCGCAATCTCGGCGTGCTCGAGGCCGCGGAGCCGCACCCGGACGAGGGCGCTAATGTTGTGTGACGATGAGTTAGCCGGGGCGCCGCTTGCGGGTAGAGTAATCTCAAGATCACGTCGCGGAGATTGCGTCGCGACGCCGCCGTTCAGGTCGGCGCCGCCTCGCTCGGGAACGGCCAGGAGGTCACGCCGGTGCTTTCTTCCCAGCACCTTCAGTGCCAAGTGATGCAGAGCGATGGCGCGATGCTGGTGCAGGTAACGGGGGAAGTCGACGTTGCCAGCGTTGACGTCTTCGACAGGGCGTTGGCGCAAACGGCCGGCAAGGCGGTCCCGATCATCGTCGACCTGACCAAGACCGAATTCATCGACAGCACCGGGTTGATGGCCCTGCTCCGCGCGCTGGAACAGGCGCAGCGTCGCCGCGTTCTCATTGCCGTGATCGCGAACCGCGCCGACGGGCTCCTGTTCGCCGCGTTGACGCTCGACCGCCTGATCCGGGTATTCCCCGACGCCATGTCGGCCCGAGAGTATCTGAAGCCGCAAATGACGGCGTAACCGCCCACATGACGCTCGCGGTGCGGCGCCGAGCCGGGGCGGGCGCTCGCAAGTTCGCACTCCGCGGCCTCTTGACGCCCCTGCTCCGGGCGCTCTGCCGGATATGAACCTCTTGCCGGCGACTTCGCGTTTTCGTGGTGGGCATCGCGTAGACGACACAACGGGGGGTGGCGGCCCTTCGATGCGAACAAACCTGCCTCGCCGCGGATACGTCATCCGCGAAAAGCATCTGCGCCGCTTCCGCACGCTGGCGAGACAGCTCGGGAGCGCGCGGCTCCGCCGCGACCTTCAGTTCGACGGTCTGCTCCACATGGGGGCCGACAACAACGAGATCTGGATCGAGGCGACGCTGTCCAGACCGGAAAAGGAGTTTACAATCATCCACGAGCTGGTGCACGCGCGCCGCCAACTGGCCGGTGAGGATGGGCCCGACGACGTCTTCGAGGAGTCGGTCGTTGAGATGGAGGCGATCGCGCGAGCGCGCCGGCCGACGCTCGCCAAGATGCCGGCCGGCTTGATCCTCGTCGTCCTCCACGACTACCTCACGCGGGGCGGACGCGACAATCCCGCCACGCGTTCGGGGCTGGCCGCCGTGTACCGCAGGATCCGTACGCTGCTCCGCCATCGGTCTCCCAAACGCTCCAGCATGCACGCTGTCACCCCGCGCCGCGGGCGACCGCGCGAAGCGCCTACAGTGTTGCGGGGAAGCTCAACAAGAACACCGTAAGGTTGAGGTGTCCCTGCGGAGCACCCACCAGGCGTCGGGCGCGGCGGTTTGCCGCCGGCGTTTACGGTGGGGGCTTCACTCTACCCTGCGGGCGGACGTCTCAGCGTGGATCTCTTGCACGAGCCTTGCAGCCTCGTCCCGAGCTTCCTCGGCCATCCCTCGGAGCTCATCTCGAATCTCGAGCGCCTTGCGGATGCCGCGCACGACATAGGGCCGGGCCATCTCCCGCGCCTCCGGCGAAAATGCGAACACGGCCGCCAGGGCCACGACCTCGCCCAGCAGCGTCCACGACACGCCCTTGCGAAATTCGCCTGCCATTCGCGATGCCTCCGCGCCTTGACGTTCGCGGGGCCGGTTCGGAAATGCCGGGGCGGTGCGACGCGAATGCGACGGCGCGGGCACGCCTCCGCTACTCCATGTCCCGGCTACTCCGCGGCCCGGCGGGCCCGAGACGCGCGCCGTGGCCGGCGCGTGCCGTCGCGGCGAGGCGTCCGGCTCCCCCCGCGCTCCGCGCGATCCTCAGCCGACCTCGACTCGGGCGTCGTCGTTCTGCGGGTTCGTGCTTCCGCCACGAAGTCGTCCCATTCCTCGCGGGCTTCCGCGGCGGCCTGAACGACCCGTTGACCCAGTTGGGTGACGACGCCCGCCGCGCCGTCACCTGCGCCCCGGAAATTGCGCATCGCCATCTCACGCGTCGCCAACGCCGCCGCAACACCGCGCACCCCGAGCCGTCGCAGACGCTTCCGGAACGCCGGCGAGACGGCGGCCGACACCACAACGCCGCCGACCACCAACGGGGCCAGGACGGCGCCGCCCAGCGTCTCGCCCAACGTCTCACTGACGAGGCCCCACATCCGAGTCATGTCTCATCTCCGACGAGCGCGGGGTTGAGCACTGCCACAAGAGCCTTGTGTAAATATACCCGTTTGAGGCTCGTTTAATCGACCCGCGGCGAACGGCGGTACTCCTACAATCCCCTCGCGGATCAACTCGGAGCCGAGGACGAGGCGATCGGGGACGGATCCTCCGCAGGCACCGCGCCCAGCAGCTTCACCATCCGGACGACGAGACCGGGCTCGTAGGGGTCGCGCGAGATGGCGACCTCGTCCATCATTTTGGCCACGACGTACAGCCGGAGACCCTCGTCGGCCCGGGACGGACGGCAGAGCGGGATCACGGGCGGCGGCCCCGTGAAATCCCCATGGTCACGGATCACGAGCTGCAGCCGCGCGGCATCCAGCGTGATTTCGATCCGCACGCGTCCCGGCCGGCCGCGATGGGCGTGCCGATGGGCGTTCATCAGCACTTCGGCGACGGCGACCTCGACCTGCGTCTCCGCCGAGGCGCCCCGGGGGGCAAGCCAAACGCGCCGGCTGGACGACCACCGCAGTCATGGCGGCGACGTCGGGTCCGATCGTGACCTGGACGGCGTAGCGCGCGACGGGCCGTCCGGCCGTGGTAGCGCCCGGTCCGCGGCGATCGAGACGAGAAGGATCCGAGCCCACGCGGCCGGGGCGAGCGGGCGCGTCCCGAACAAGCGCTGCAGCGGGGGCATGCTGAACACGGCGAAAAGCGCGGCCCACGATACGGCGAGGGACCCGTAGAAAAAGCGGTCCCCCGGCTCCCCGCTTCCCCAGCGGTGAGCCTGCACGAGCTGGCTTGCCACCAGCCCGCCGAGGGCGGTCGTCCGCTGGCCAACCGGGTCCTGGGGGATCGCCAACGCCTGGATCCCGCTCGCCGCCACGCCGGTCACGAGTCCGCGTCGCAGGATGTCCCGGTAGAAGCCGCGGTCGAAGACATCCCGCACCGCCCGCGCGGGGCCGCGGGACGGCAGGCCGGCGAGCGCCACGACCGGCAGGGCGTCGGTGAACAGGTTGACCAGCAAGATGTGGAGCGGTAGGAGCGGGATGTCGCCCGTGAAGATCGTCGCGCCCACCATAAAGAGAGCCTCGCCGAGATTGCCGCCGAGCAGGAAGCCCAGCGAGCGGCGCAGGTTGCGCTGCACCGTCCGTCCCTCCTCGATGGCGTCGACGATGGTCGCGAACGAATCGTGGCCGAGCACGATCGATGCGGCCTGGCGGGTCACCTCGGTGCTCCGCAGTCCCATGGCGATGCCGGCGTCCGCCTGGCCCACCGCGGGCGCATCGTTGACGCCGTCGCCCGTCATCGCGACGACGGCGCCGGCCTGTTGCAGCGCGGCAACGATTCGAAGCTTGTGCCGCGGCGAGACGCGGGCGAACACCCGCGTATGCACGGCGCGCGCGGCCAGCTCCGCGTCGGTGAGCGCGTCGAGGTGCATCCCGTCCAGCACGGCGTCACGCCCCGCGTCGAGTCCCAGTTGCCGCGCGACCGCGACCGCGGTCGATCGGTGGTCGCCGGTCGCCATCACGACCCGCGCCCCCATGCGCTCGCAGCGCACCAGGGCGTTGCGCACCTCGGGACGTACCGGGTCGTGCAGGCCCACGCACCCCGCGAAGACGCAGCCCTCGGGGTGCGCGAGTTCGGCCTCAACGGGCGGCGCGGCGAGAGGCCGGTACGCCATCGCCAGCACGCGCATGGCATCGTGCGCCATGCCCTCGACGGTCTGGATGATCCGCGCCCGTGCCGCGGCGTCGAGCGGCACGGCGGTCCCGCCGTCGAGACGGTGCGTGCAGAAGTCAAGGATCCGCTCCGGCGCGCCCTTGACCATGAGGGACAATCCGCCCCGGGGCTTGCCGACGGCCACCGCCATGAAGCCACGATCCGTCGAGAACGGGAGCTCCGCGATGCGCCGGTAGAGCCGCCGGAGGCGACGCGGATCGAGTCCCGCCGACGCCGCCCCCGCAACGAGCGCGCCCTCCGTGGAGCGGGATGCTGCGCCCCCACTATCCTCTGCCAGCAGGACGTCGTTGCATACGGCGCCGATCGTCAGCAGGCGGCGTAGGTCGGGGGTCACCGACGGAAGCGGCATCTCGAGCCGCCCGTCGGCGCCCGGCGACACGGCCCGCAGCTCCATCCGGTTTTGCGTGAGCGTGCCGGTCTTGTCGCAGCAGATCACATCGACGCGGCCGAGGCTTTCCACCGCGCTCAGCCGCCGGACGACGAGGCCGCGCCGGCTCATGCGCTGGACCGACGCGCTGAGCGTGATCGTCACGATCCCCGGCAGTCCCTCCGGGATGGCGGCCGTCACGAGGCTGATGCTGCCGAGGACCAGCGTGGACCACGCGGCGCGCCTGAGCGCGCCCGCACCGATGAAGGCGACACCGCACGCGAGCGCCACCGCGGCGGACCCCCGGCCCAGTCGCGCGAGGCGAGTTTGCAGGAACGCCGGGGTGCCGGTGTCTTGCTCGAGCAGCCCGGCGATCTGCCCAACCGCGGTCCGCATCCCGGTCCCGACCACCAGGACGCGGGCGCGCCCGCCCAGCACGGAACTGCCCATGAACACGAGCGACGAACGGTCGGCGAGCGGCGCGTCGGCGGAGACCGCGGCCCCGCTCTTGTGGACCGGCTGCGACTCGCCGGTCAGCGCGGACTCCTCCACCTCGAGACCGTAGCTCTCCACGATGCGGCCGTCGGCCGGCACCGTGTCGCCGGCTCTCAGCATGACAAGGTCCCCCGGGACCAGGCACGTGGCCGGCAGCCGCTGCAGCTCGGCGCCGCGCCGACACAGCGCCATCGGAACGGCCCGACCGTGCAGCGCCACCACGGCGATCTGACCCCGGCGCTCCTGGAATGCGCCCAGCCCGGCGTTGATGAAGACGACCGAGACGATCATCGCGGCGTTCAGCGGCTCGCCCACGATGAGCGACGCGGCCGCGGCCGCCGCGAGGAGGACCGTCATGCCCGTGCTGAGCTGCCGCCAGTACAGTCCCATGAAGCCGAGCGACGGCGCGGCCTTCAGCTCGTTCGGGCCGAAGCGCCGCAGGCGTCTGGCGGCCTCCGCATCGCTGAGCCCCGTCTCCATGTCGGCCGCCACGATCGCGGCGGCGTCCTGTGCCGAGAGGGCGTGCCACCGTGGCGGGGTTGGGTCGCCCGGTCGCTCGACCGGCGGCTCGGCCACGGGCACCAGTGTGAGGCGGCGGGCATTTGCGAACAATGCCAGCGTCGTGTAGGGACCGATCTCGTCCGCTACGTCCCACGGCAGCAACCCTGTGATCGCGGCGCCCGCGGCGAGCGTCGAGATGGCGATCGCGATGCGGCCGTTTTGACGGGCGATCGTGCGGAAACGCCGGCACAGGTCGATGAGCCGCGGGAGGACGTCGAGGCGGCCATGGAGCAACATCACATCCGCCGCGCTCGGCGTAGGCGTCCACACGGCGCCCGCGAAGCCAATCCCGACGTCGGCCCGGGCCAGCGCGTGCATGTCGCCGGCGCTGGCGCCGACGAACGCGACGACATGCCCGGCGCGCTGCAGGGACTCGACGATCCCCGTCTTCTCTTGGTCGGACACGCCGGACCAGATCCGCTCCACCCCGAGATCGCTCGCCAGCCGTGCCACGGAGGGCGTCGGATCGCCGCTCACGATCCCGACCTCCACGATGCCCTCGGCGCGCAGACCGGCGACGGCTTCTCGCGCGCCCGGCAGCAGCCGTTCCCGCAATCCGATGATGCCGACGATCCGATGGTCGCGGGCGACGAACAACGCTTCCTCACCCTGCGACGCAAGGCGCTCGGCTTCCCGGCCCGCAGCGTCATCGAGCAGCCCTCGGTCCCGCATGAGGCGCGTCCCGCCGAGGAGCACCGCGTCGTCACCCACGCGGGCCTCGACGCCCTGCTCCGGCGTGATCTGCACGTGGGCAGCCGTCGCGAGGTCGACCTGCAGCTCGAGCGCTTTTTCCATGAGCGGCACGGCCACGGGATGTGACGACAGGCGCAGGGCCGAAGCGGCGAGCGCGAGGACTGCGTCACCGGCGAGATCCGCGGTCGGCAGGATAGTGTCGACCATCGGAAACTCCGCGGTCAAGGTGCCGGTCTTACCGAACAGGACCACGTCGACGCCGCCGAGCCGGTGCAGGGCCGCACGCCGCTGTACCCTGATGTGCTCGCGCGCCGCCGTTTCGACGGCCGCGCCCGCCGCGGCGATCATGGACTGACCGATCGGCATCGGGTTCAAGGCGGTGAGCACGCCGAGCGCGCGACGCCAATTCCGGCTCGCGAGTCCCGCGAGCACGCTCAGGGTCAGACCGGCCGCGCCCACGCGGCGGGACACCCGCGCGGTTCCGGGCACGCCTCCCCGCGCGCGAGGGGGCACCGCGAGCAACTCCTGACCGAGCCGGCTCCCGGGTCCTGTCCGCGCCACCCTCACGGTCAGCGTGCCTTGGCGAAGCCAGGTGCCGAGGTACACGGGATCGCCCGGCCTCTTGCGCGCGAGAAATACGCGGTGACTGAACACGCTCTCGTCGACGAGTCCAGCACCGTCGGTAACGTGCCCGTCCGCCGGGGCGCGCTCGCCGGCCTCGAGCCGGATGAGCTCGCCCGGCTGGATCTCGGACACCGGGATCGTGAATTCACGGGCGTCCTTCCCGAGCAGGCGCGCGTGGCCGCTGGGATGCAGGAGCGCGCGGAGGTCGCGCCGGGCGTCGCGGAGGGCCGAGCGCTCGAGATGCTCCAGCAGGTGCCAGCCCGTGTCGGTCGCGAGCCCGAGCAGCGCCTCCCGCCACGCCTTGAGGGCGATCGTCGAGTATCCGAGGATCGTGGACGCCGGGATCCTCGGCCCGCAGATCCGCCTCGCCCACCGAAGGAGTTGCGGATATCCGGCTACGGCGCTGAGCAGCAACGAGGCGGCGTTGAGGCGCTCCGAGGTGGCGCGTGGGTCGGGTCCCCGCAGCACCACCTTGAGGCCGAGCCCCACGAGCAGGCCGGCGCCGACCACAGGCTGCAGCGCCTCCATGGCAAAGAAGGCGAGCCCGCGCGGGCGGGGGCGACGCCGGCGGCCCGCCAGGCGTGGTGGCGCGGACGCGCCGATTGCCTGCTCAAGCGTCGCCACCGCGTCCAGCAGGCGATCCACGCCGAGACGGGTGAGGTCGTAGACGACGAGGACGCGTCCGGTCAGCGGATTCGCTTCGACGCTGGTCACGCCGGCGAGCCGCGCGAGATGCTGCTCGATACGCCGGGCGAGGTCCGGGTCGCCGCGCAGGTCCCGGATCTCGGTACGCAAACGCCCGGGCAGGCTGCGCGTGCGCGGCCGGACGGTCGCAGGACTGGTGCCTGGGTCGAGGGCCATCTAAGAATCATGTTGCCCGTCGGGGGCGAGGCAAAACGGGCGAAGGCCGCCGCTGAGCAGTTTATCGAGGAGCCTCGGGGGGAAACCCCGACGTAAGAGCCCGGCAGACGTTACGCACCCGGCTTACGAAGGAATAGCAGACTCCGCCGGTGCCCATGGGTGTGAGGACGGTACCGGCTGAGACGCTGGCTGCCCGGCGCCGGCCGGACTTGCGCCCGGAGGATCGCCTTGCCGTCTGCGTGGCTGGAGCGACGTTTCCACGGGGCCGCGCCAGGGTATATTGCATTTAACCACCGCCGTTTACCAAAGTATACAGGAGGTCACGGTGGGCACCCCTTCGATGAGCCCTGCAGTCACGGAGGGCTCGCCGGCCGCGCGCTGGGAAACGCATGCACTGTCGTCGTCTGGAACGGCCGAGTTCGTTACGCGACTCCAACGGGTGCGGATTCGGCAGGTCGGAGCAGACGGGCGTCCGATCACGGTCGGCGAGTACGTGCAGGTGGCGGTCTTGCAACGTTTGGGATAGTTGCGCGCCGCTCAAGTTCTCCGGCGTCCCCGGCCGCGGCGCCCGCTCGCCGAGCGACGAGGGATGCTCAGTCGGCCGCCGGCGCGACCGGCAACGTGAACCACACGGCTGTCGTGCCGTCGGCGCTGGTTGCGCCGACGGTGCCGCCGTGGGCGCGGGCGATTTCCTGCACGAGCGCGAGGCCGATTCCCGCGCCCCCGGTGTCGCGAGAGCGGGACTTTTCCCCTCGGTAGAATCGCTCAAAGATGTGCGGCAGGTCCTCCGGCGCGATCGCATCGCCGGTGTTCTCCACCGCGACCTGGACGAATCCGTCGAGGCACGCGCTGCGAATGACGATCGTAGTTTCGCCGGACGCGTACCGCACGGCGTTGTCGAGCAAGTTCCGCAACGCGTGATCGACGAGGTCCGGGTCCGCCTCCACGAGCGGGCAACTCGGGTCGGAGGTCTCGTGGATGACGAGGCGACGCGGACCGAGGTCGCGCTGATACGCGTCCGCGAGCCGGCGCGCGAGGGCGCCCACATCGAGCCGGCAGGGGCGCACCTTTGACATCCGCGCGTCGAACTGGCTGAGCTGCTGGAGCGTGTCTACCAAGCGGACCAGCCGCAAGACCTCCTCGTGCAGCGAGCCGAGCGCGTCCGCGGTGACCGGCACGATCCCGTCGCGCAGGCCCTCAAGATATCCCCGCAGCGTGCTGAGCGGCGTACGGAGCTCATGGGCCACGTTCGCCACCAGCTCGCGCCGGAGCGCCTCGATCCGCTGGAGCGACACCGCCATGCGATTCAAGGAGTCCGCGAGCCGGACCAGCTCATCCGGGCCGCCGGCGGTCACCCGCTGCCCGTAGTCCCCGGCCGCGATCCGCTCGGCCAGCAGCATCATATCGGCGATCGGGCGCACGATGCGGCGCGCCAGCACCCAGCCGAGCACCATCGCCACGGCGGCGGCGATGATGCTGCTCAACAGCAGCACGCGGTGGACCGTGTGCACGAAGTCCTGTTCCACCATCGTGGGCTCGATGTGGTACCGCATCATGATGAGCATAAAGGCGTCCGACGCGAGATTGGTGATGAGGGCGCCGGAGATCGCCACCGCGATGGCGATGACGAGGAGGTGCGATCCTAGAAGCCGCCAGAGCAGGCTATCGCGCACGCTCCGGCTCCATCAGCCGGTAGCCGACACCCCGCACCGTCTCAATGTACCGAGGACGAGCCGGATCATCGCCAAGCTTCTCCCGGAGCTTGCCGATGTGGACGTCGATGGTGCGGTCCACGACGACGACTTCGTCGAACGCATAGACGTGCGTGAGCAGCTGATCGCGCGTAAACACGCGGCCCGGAAACTCCATGAGCGCCTGCAGCAGCTTGTACTCGATGGCGGTGAGCCGCACGTGCCGCCCCGCCACCGCCACCTCGTGCCGCTCGATGTCCATGGAGAGGTCGCCGCGAACGATGGGGGCGGCCAGCTGATCCTGGTCCCCCGTGCGCCGGAGGATGGCCCGCACGCGCGCGACCAGCTCCCGCGGGCTGAACGGCTTGGTGACGTAGTCGTCGGCGCCGACGGACAACCCCGCGAGCTTATCGCTCTCCTCCACCCGTGCCGTGAGCATCAAGATCGGTACGGCGGACTGTCGGCGCAGCGCCCGGCACACCGCGATGCCGTCGATCTTCGGCAGCATAACGTCGAGGATCACAAAGCCGGGGCGATGCCGCTTGAACACCTCGAGGGCCTGCGGCCCGTCGTACGCGGCGACGACCTGGAACCCCTCGCGTTCGAGATACATGCGCACGAGCGCGATGAGCTTGTGGTCGTCGTCGACCACGAGCACGGTTTTGGTGTTGTCTCCGGCCACGGCGCGTCCCCGGCGGCGACCCGCTTCCCCCGCCCCGTTGCATCGTGCGAAGCTAGCGTAAAGATTGGATAAAGGTCAGACGAGGGGCAGCGGGATCCCGAACCACAACCCGTTGACCAACAGGGCCGTGGCGGCGGCACCCAGCACCAAGCCGAAGCCGAGCAGCGGCCGGGAGCCCGCGACGATGCTGACCGACCCCACGACGATCCCGAGCTGAAAGAGACCCTGAGCGTACTCGAAGCTCGGGAGCTGGCGCTCCGCGTGGTCGCGTTTCTCTTCGAGCGCGCGCGCCTGGGCGGTCAACTCCTTCTTCCCCGCGCCCTTGAGCGGGTTCGTTGGATCGGCGGGATCCGGTTCGCTTTCGTAGCGCGCTGCGGTCGCCCGGTAGGACGCGACGCGGTTTTGGATGGCCGCCCGCGTACCGGCGGGCAGGCCCGGCTGGCTCGCGAGCGTCACTTCGAGTTGGTCCGCGGCCAGCTGGTAGCTGGCTTGGCGGATGTTCTTCGCCTGAAAAAACGCCCACGTGTCTGACGCCAAAATGTTGTTGTTGACTATGTCGCGCGAGGTCTTGTCACCCGCCAATCCCGCAATTGCCAGGAGCATGGCCAACACGCCGACCGCGACCGCCGCGCGCCGCCGAAAGTGCTCGTTCTCGACCCGGACCTCTTCGACCGCTTCCCGGACCTTGTCGGCCGCCTCCATTGCCTATCCCCGTCACGCTGTCGACGACTCGTTCCTCTCGGAGTGTCTTAGGTTCGCGGCGGCGATGGCATGCACCTGGGGCGGAGGGCTACTACCCTCGTCAACCATCAAAGACGCGGCCCTAGCGACCCCGCATCGCGATGACCTGCGCCGGCATCCCAATGGCGCGGAGGCCACGCGCCACGCGTTCCGCCTGCTCCCGCGTCCGGTATGCTGGTGTTGACACCTGGGCGACCCCGCCGCGGGCGACCACCTCGACCACGTACCCCTTGCCGCGAACGGTGTGCATGACACGGTCCGCAGCGTCGGCGCTCGGAAGAACAGCCACCACGACGCCGTAACCCGGGGACGGCGTCGGGTGGGGCGGTCGTGTGGCACCGGCGGCCGCAGCCGTCGGATGTACGGCTGCGTGAGCGGGAACGCGGCGGGACGACGCCTGAGCCGACTCCGCGGAGCGTTGCGGGCTCGCTGCGGGGACCTTGGGCCGCCCCGCGCGCACGGGCGGTGCCTGCTCTTTGGGCGCGGCGATCCGCGGTTCGCGATCGAGGCTCCGCGGCCCGATCACCACGGCGGCAGCCGCCGCGGCCGACGCGAGGAGGACGCCCCACCGGAGCGCGCGACGCGGCATGGCCCTGGCGGCCGGGGGCGTCTCCGGCGCCTGCTGACGACCGATCGCGTCCACCATGCGGAGATATTGACGTACGCGTCTGAGGCTGTGGATCGGCCGAGCGCCCGCGCGGAGCGCGGCCATCTCCTCTCGCAACTCGTCGTCGACCCGCCGCCAGGCATCGCGCCACGCGTGCTGGTCGATCGTCTCGGCATCCGCCGGACCCGCCAGCGGGACACCGTCCGGGTCGAACAGGTACAGGCGACCGTCGATCTCTCGAACGCGGTAGCCTTCGGGCAGGCACAGGGGCCGCCGGATGGCTGCCTGGGACACGATGCGCATGCGGATGACTTCCCTGGCCCTGCGGTGTCGCCTTCTTTTTCGAGGCGCACAATTCGCTTCATCCCGATAATGCCCACAACGCCCAAACCCGGGACGCCGTCCCACGGTGCGGCCCCCATCGCAGGGAGGCTACGCGGATCGCGATTGGGGCACGAGCCTAGAGGACAGTCACAGGATCCCGTGGACCGGAGAGGATACGATGAGGAGACGGATCGTAGCGATCGTGGTCGCCGCCGCGGTCGGCATGGCGCTCGTCGGGGTCACGCGCGGGTTCGGCGCGAGCGGGCCGATCACGAACCCCGATACGCTGGTCATGCTGACGTATGTGGATCCGGTGAGCTTGGATCCGGCCTACGCGTACGACACGGCGAGCGATGGGATCATCTGGCCGGGGATCTACGAGACCCTGATCACCTATGACGGCAGCGTGCTGTCCCGGTATGTGCCGCGCCTGGCGACGACGGTACCGACCCTCGAGAACGGCCTCATCAGCAAGGACGGGTTGACCTACACGTTTCCGATTCGCCGGGGCGTGCACTTCCACGACGGCACGGTCATGACGCCGGAGGACGTCCGGTACTCCATGCTGCGGTTCATGCTGCAGGATCGGGACGGCGGCCCGTCGTGGCTGCTGCTCACCCCGCTGCTCGGCGCCGACAGCACGCGCGCCAAGGACACTATGGCCGTGACGTACGAGGACGCGGCCAAGGCGGTCACGGTCGCGGGGCAGAACGTCGTTTTCCACCTCAAGCACCCGTATGCCGCGTTCCTGAGCATTGTCGCAGCGTGGTCGTTCGTGCTGCCGGAGAAGTGGGCGGTGGCCCACGGGGACTGGGACGGGACCGCGGCGACGTGGACCAAGTACAACAACCCGAAGCTCGCGGACCGGTACGAGTTCGACCACACGAACGGGACCGGCCCGTTCATGCTGCAGACCTGGGACAGGCAAGACAAGGAAGTGATCCTGGTCCGCAACGACCACTACTGGCGGACGCCGGCCAAACTGGCGCGGGTCGTGATCCGGTCGGTCACAGACTTTTCGGCACGGCGGCTGGAGCTCCAGCGCGGCGACGCGGACGTGATCGCGGTGGACCGGCCGGACCAACCCAAGGTCACCGGCATGGCCGGCGTCACGGTGCAGGACGGCTTCCCAACGTTGCTGCTGCAGGCGTTCCACTTCAACCAAAAGATCGACGCCGCGGGCAACCCGGACGTGGGCAGCGGAAAGCTCGACGGCAGCGGGATCCCGCCCGACTTCTTCTCGGACATCCACGTGCGGCGCGCCTTCGCCTACGCGTTCGACTACGGCACCTTTCTCCGCGACGCGTACCGGGGTAAGGCGCTGCAGCCGAACGGTCCGATCATTCAGGGCCTCCTCGGGTACGATCCGACGCTGCCCAAGTACACGTTCGACAAGCAAAAGGCTGCCGCGGAGTTCAAGGCGGCGTGGGGCGGCAAGGTGTGGGACACAGGCGTTACGCTGACGGTACTGTACAACGCCGGCAACACGGCGCGACAGATCGCCGCGGAGATCCTGCAGGATTCGGTCAACTCCTTGAACCCGAAGTTCCATCTCGCGGCGCGAGGCGTCCAATGGTCCACGTTCTTGCAACTTGCCGCGCAGCACAAGAGCCCGATGTACGCCACGGCATGGTCGGCCGACTACCCCGACCCCGACGACTTCGCGGAGCCGTTCCTCGCGAGCAACGGGGCCTATCCACGGCGCAACGGGTATAAAGATCCGCACGTCGATCAGCTCGTCCAGGAAGGGAGTGTCACCGCCGACCCGCTCCGGCGCGCCACCGTGTACCGGCAGCTCACGCGGATGGCGTACCAGGACGCTCCCGCGATCTTCGAAGCCCAACCCACGGCGTTCGTGGTGATGCGAACGTGGGTCCGAGGTTGGTACTACAACGCGGTCCTGCCGCCGATCGCGAACGTGGGATTCGATTTCTACACGATGCGAAAGGAATAGCCGGAAATTTGGGCGAACGGCCGCACGGCTCCCTGTCGGCGTGTCCGTCGACCCGGGGGATTTTTGCGTTAGGGAGGCGGTGATGAGTCCGGCCTCGGTGCGGCGCATCCTCGTCGCGACGGACTTCTCGGACACGGCGGCCCGGGCGCTGGAATGGGCCCAGGCAGCGGCTAGGGCGTTCGGCGCCGAGGTGACGCTGCTCCACGTCGTGGATCTCGCGTCGACGTGGATTCCGCTCAGCGGACCGGCGGTATTCCCCGCACCGGTCCCGCCCGAGGCGGTGGCGCAGGTGGAGCAGCTTGCCCGGGCGACGCTGGAGGCAACGGCGCACGGCGCGGCGGAGGTCACCCGGCGGATCGTACGCACGGGACATGCGCGCGAGATCATCCCGGCCACGGCGCGCGAGATCGGGGCGGATCTCATTGTCGTGGGCAGCCATGGGCGGCGCGGCATGTCGCAATTGTTCATCGGGAGCGTTGCGGAGCACGTGGTGCGGCACGCGCCCGTGCCCGTCGTCGTCGTCCGGGTGGCGGCGGCGTAGCTGCGTGGTCGGGACCGGCTGGTCGAAGCCCACCCCGGCATCGCCAGCGGCCAGACGGTCGGGGCCCGCATTGCGGGTCCGCCCGGTCACGATGAGCCGGCGACGCGGAGGACCGCCGCCCCCCGCACCGCTCCGGTGCGCAACGCGGCCAGCGCGTCATTTGCGGCCTCGAGCGGGAAACACTGGACGCGCGTGTGCACCGGGATCGCCGGCGCGAGCGCCAGAAACTCCTCGCCGTCTCGCCGGGTGAGGTTGGCGACGGATCGTACGACGCGTTCGCCCCACAACACCTCGTACGGAATCGCGGGAATCTCCGACATGTGGATCCCGCCGCAGACGACCACCCCGCCCTTGGCCACGGCCCGCAGCGCCGCCGGGACGAGGCGGCCCACCGGGGCGAAGATGATCGCCGCATCGAGCGGCTCGGGAGGCGCTTCTGACGAGCTGCCGGCCCACACCGCGCCCAAGGAACGCGCGAATTCTTGGACGGCCGCATCCCCGGGACTGGTAAAGGCGAACACGCGCCGGCCTTGATGGCGGGCTACTTGGGCGATAATGTGCGCCGCGGCGCCAAAGCCGTACAGCCCCAGCCGCTCCGCGTCCCCGGTGAATCGCAGGCACCGGTAGCCGATCAGCCCCGCGCACAGAAGCGGCGCCGCCTGCAGGTCCGGATACCCCTCGGGGATCGCGAAGCAGTAGCGGGCGTCAGCCGTCGCATACTCAGCGTACCCGCCGTCGATCTGATATCCTGTGAATCGTGCCTGATCGCACAGGTTCTCGCGTCCGGACCGGCAGTAGCCGCAACGGCCACACGTCCAGCCGACCCAGGGCACGCCGACGCGCGCCCCGGGCGCCAGGTCCGTGACGGCGCTCCCCCGCTCCTCCACCGTCCCCACGATCTGATGGCCGGGAACCAGCGCGGGCCGGGGCGACGGAAGCTCGCCGTCGACGATGTGCAGGTCCGTCCGACACACCCCGCACGCGTGGACTCGGATCAGCACCTCCCCCGGGCCGGGTGAGGGACGAGGCGCGTCGACGAGCCGCAGCGGCACGCCCACTTGCTCGAACATCATCGCCCGCATGCGCTGCCACCTACGACCGGGCTCCCACCGCCTCCTGCAGATTCCCCGGGCCCTCCGGCCGATTCGCCGGGAGCGAGGGGCCGAGCGCGGCGACCCTGAAGTAACACGGCGCCCGATCGACGGTGCCTCGGGACTGGGGAGGAACGCGCATGACCGAGTCAGATCTCTGCTTTACACCGGCCCTTGAACTCAAGCGCCTCATCGCCGACCGGGAGATCTCCCCGGTCGAGCTCGTCGACACGCTGCTCAGCCGCATCGAGCGGCTCAATCCGAGGCTCAACGCGTATTTGACGGTGACGTCGGACCTTGCCCGCGCGCAGGCGCGCGAGGCAGAGGCGCGGGCGCGCGCCGGAGCGCTCCGCGGCCTTCTCGACGGCATCCCGTATGCCGTCAAAGACCTCGAGCCGACCGCCGGGGTGCGGACGACGTTCGGTTCCAAATGGTTCGAGCACCACGTGCCGGAAGAAGACGGGGTCGTTGCAGAGCGGCTCAAGCGGGCCAACGGCATCCTGCTCGGCAAGACCAACACGCCCCACTTCGGCCACAAGGACATGACCGACAACCTCCTGGGTCAGCCGTGCCGAAATCCGTGGAACCTCGAGCGGACTCCCGGCGGATCCTCGGGTGGGGCGGCCGCCGCGGTGGCCGCGGGGCTCGTTCCCCTCGCTCACGGCTCCGACGGCGCCGGCTCCATCCGCATCCCGGCGGCCCTGTGCGGCGTCTACGGCCTGAAGCCGTCGTTCGGCCGCGTCCCCTACCATCCCAACGCCGACTACTGGTCCGCGCGATCGCACAACGGTCCCATGACGCGCACCGTCCGCGACGCGGCGCTGATGCTTGCGGCGATGGCGGGTCCCGACCCGCGCGACCCGCTGACGATCGACGCGCCGCCCGAGGACTACCTGGCGGCGTGCGACGGCGATCTCAAGGGGCGGCGCGTCGCGTGGAGCCCCGATCTCGGATTTGCCGCCGTCGATCCGGACGTACGGCGCGTCGCGGAGGCGGCGGCGCGCCGGTTCACCGATCTTGGCGCGCATGTGGACGCTCCGACGGTTCAGTGGCCGAATCCGCGTGATTTTCACCAGATCATCTGGGAGGTGGGCGTCGCCGCGCGCAACATCGATCGGGCGCTCGAGCGCCCGGATTGGATCGAGCCGAGTCTTGCGCAGATGCTGCTCAACGCGGGCCGGGTGAGCGCAATCGAGTATCAAAGGGCCCTGCTGGCCCGAACAGAGTTCCAGAACGCGGTGCGCCGCTTCTTCGACGAGTACGATCTACTGCTCACACCGCAGATGCCGGTCGGCGCGTGGTCGGCGGAGCCCGGCGCCGTCCAGGGCCCGCGGGAAATCGACGGCCGCCCCACTCCCACGATATTCGACCGGCTCCCGTTCACCTATCCGTTCAACCTCACCGGCCAGCCGGCCGCGTCCGTGCCGTGCGGATTTACCGCCGAGCGCCTGCCCGTCGGCCTCCAGATCGTGGGCCGGTGGCACGCGGATGCGCTTGTGTTGCGCGCTTCGGCCGCGTTCGAGAGCATCGAGCCGTGGGCGCACCACCGTCCGCCGATGGCTGATTGACCGGGAGGTCCGTGGCAGCGACCCGGTCCGGCGCCGGTATTGTGTGGCAACGATTCGGCGACGACTATTCTCGCGAACGTACGATCGGATTCCGCGCGGCCCGGCCATGCCTGTCGGATACCTGGCGTTCCCATATCCGGCGTTTGGTAGCAGGCGTTACAAGGGTAAAATACCGAACGTATCATTTCGTCTTTCGGCTTGGGGAGCCAGTTCGCGGGAACGGAGGAAGGGGCATGCTGATCCCGCTGGTCATTCTCGCGGGATTGCTTTTGTGGGCGACGGGGCACCTGATCCTCAGGTAGCCTGACCGGGGTTCACCCGCGCCCGGCCGATCAGCGTCGCCTGCGCGGCGTACGAGCTCCAAGAGCACGCGCCATCCGGCGTTCCGCCTCCCGTTCGGCGATTCGTTCGCGCTTGTCGTATTGATGCCGCCCGCGCGCCACCCCTAACTCCACCTTTGCCACCCCGTTGCGAAAGTAGAGGCGCAGCGGGACCAGCGTGTATCCCTTCTGTTGGGCGCGCTGGCCGAGCCGCAGGATCTCGCGCCGGTGCAGGAGCAACTTTCGGGTCCGGAGCGGGTCGTGATTGTGGATGTTGCCCTGGGCGTACGGGCTGATGTGCATGTGATACAGCCACGCTTCGCCGTCCTGCACGCGCGCGAAGGCGTCCTGGAGATTAGCACGGCCGGCTCGGAGTGACTTGACCTCGGTGCCGGTGAGCACGAGGCCCGCTTCGTGCGTCTCCTCGATCCAGTAATCGTGACGGGCGCGGCGATTCGTGACGACCGCGCGCCCCCCATCGCCGGCCCGGTCCCGCGGCATCGCGCTAACTTGCTCTGACGAACATGCCCCGCGCGTACGCGAGCGGGGTGCCGTCCGCCAGCGTGAGGTGCGCCTCCGCGGCAAACACCCCGCCGCGTTCGCGCACGAGAAATGCGGTCACGACGAGACGCCGCCCGATCGGCGCCTCCCGCCGGTAGCGCACCTCGAGGCGCGCGGTCATGGTCTCACGGCCGCGCATGTGAAATAGGTTGGCCATCGCGTCGTCGAGCGCCGCCGCGATGATCCCGCCGTGCACCACGCCTTCGTATCCTTGGTACTGCGGCCCGGGCGTGAACTCGGCCCGCACGCCGTTGCCCTCGGCCGCGAAGCGCAGACGCAGCCCGATGGGATTGCGAGGCCCGCACGCGAAACAGCCTTCCGCGTCACGCACGGTCACGCACGCGCCCGATCCTCCGCGGCTTCCAGCTCGCCATAGAGGGTCTCCAGCGCGGCGCTCACTTCCTCGTACCGCCGCACCGTCTGGCGCGCACGGTCGGCGTCGCGATAGAGTTCGGGATCCCCCATCAGCCGGCTGAGATCGGCCTGCTCGCGCTCCAGCGTACCGATCCGGGCCACGAGCTCGTCCACATCCGGCGTCGGCGAGCGCCGCGAGCCCTCGGGGCCGCGGGCGCGGGCCCGATCAGGAGAGGGGGCGGGCTCGGGCGACCGCGACGGCTCATCGGTCTCGGGGGCGTGAAGACTGCCCGATGGCGCGCCCGGATCGGCGTGCACGGCGAGGCTCTCGCGATACGCGTGATACGGGCCGGGGAAAGCGCGGAGCGCACCGTCGGTGAGGATCAAGAGCCGGCCTGTGAGATGCTCCAATAGATAGCGGTCGTGCGACACAAGCAGGATCGCCCCGGAAAACGTCCTGAGCGCGGCTTCCAGCACCTCGAGCGACGGCAGATCGAGGTGGGTTGTCGGCTCGTCGAGCAGCAACAGGTCGGGGCGGTCGAGCACCAACTTGGCCAGGGCCACCCGGCGGCGCTCGCCGCCGCTGAGTTGGCCGATGCGCTTGTACGCGGCGTCGCCCGAGAAGAGAAACCGTCCCAGGAGCGCGCGCACCTGCTCCGGCGATAGCGGCCGGGCGCCCAGCACCTCGTCGATCACGGTGTGCGCGCCGTCGAGCGTCTCCTCGACATCCTGGGCGTAGTAGCCAAGCCGCACGCCCGGCCCGAGCTCGACGACACCGTCGGTCGGCGTGTCCGACCCCGCCACAAGGCGCAACAAGGTGGTCTTCCCCGCGCCGTTCGGGCCGACGAGGCCGACCTTCTCGCCCCGGCGGATTTCGAAGGAAACGTCGCGGAGCACGTCAGTGTCACCGAAGCGCCTCGTCACGCCCCGGGCCCGCAATACGACCTGCGGTCCGCGCCGGGGCGCCTCCAGCCGCAAGGACAGGGTCCTAGCGGTGCGCGGCGCCTGTATCGGCTCGATCCTGGCGAGCCGTTTCTCGCGGGACTTCGCCTGTCGCGCCTTTTGTCCCGCGCGGTTTCGCCGGATGTACTCCTTGAGGGCCTCGATCTCTTCTTGCTGCCGCTCGAACGCGTCTTGTCGGCGCGCGTGCCGCGCCGCGCGCTCGACCGTGTACGAGGAGTAGTTGCCCGGGTATTCCTCGATCCGGCCGTCTTCCAGCTCGAGCGTGCGCGTGGTGACGGCATCGAGGAGGTAGCGATCGTGGCTCACGAGCAGCACCGCGCCCCGGTACTGCTGGAGGAATTCCTGCAGCCACTCCAGCGCGTCGAGATCCAGGTGGTTGGTCGGCTCGTCGAGGAGCAGGGCGTCGGGTGCGGCAAGCAGCAGCCTCGCCAGCGCCGCCCGCGCCCGCTGCCCGCCGCTCATCGAGGCGAGCGGCTGGTGAAATTGCTCCTGGCCGAAACCGAGGCCGGACAGGGTCCGGCGAACCTCCACCTCGTACGTAAAGCCGCCGGCCCGCTCGAAGCGGTCGCGCAACCGGCCGTATTCCTCGAGCGTTTCCGCCAACCGGCCTTCGTCGCCGTGCACGGCGGGCGCGGCGAGCCTGGCCTCGGCCTCGTGCAGCCGCCGCTCGACGTCGCGCAACCCCGCGAACGCGGCGACGGCCTCGTCCCACAGCGTCCGGTCCTGCGCCGCTTCCGGGAGTTGAGCGAGATAGCCGACGACGGCGCCCGGCCGGACGGAGATGGCGCCGGCGTCAGGCGTATCGAGCCCGGCCGCGAGCCGCAGGACCGTGGTCTTGCCCGCGCCGTTGCGTCCGACGAGGCCGAGTTTGTCGCCGGGCTCGATCGCGAACGACACGCCGGCCAGCACCGGGTCCCCGGCGTACGTCTTCGTCAGATTGCTCACGGACACGAGTGGCATACGATGCGCTCCGCCTCAGCCGCCCGCGCGGGGCGCGCGGCGAGGCTTCACGGCTTGTGCTCGCGGCCCCACTCCAGCGGGCGTTCCTGCAGCAGCTCGACGGCGTGCGGCAGCACCGGCAAGATCACGTTCAGCCATTCCCGCACACCGCGCGGGCTCCCCGGCAGGTTGATGATCAGGGTACGCCCGCGGATCCCGGCCACGGCGCGCGAGAGCATCGCGAGCGGCGCCTGCGCGGCGGTGGCGGTCCGCGCGGCTTCGGGAATCCCCGGCACCTGCCGTTCGATCACGCGCAGTGTCGCTTCCGGCGTGACGTCGCGCGGGGCGACGCCGCTGCCGCCGGTGGTGAGCACCACGTCCACCCCGAGCGTATCCGCCATGTCCGAGAGGGAGCGGGCAATGATCTCGAGATCGTCGGGCACGGTGACGTGAGCCACCACCTCCGCGCCGAACGCGGCCAAGGTCTGCGCCAAATACTCTCCGCTGTCGTTCTTCCCGGCGCCGCGGCTCACGCGCTCGCTCGCGGTGAGCACGCCGCACCGCACGCCGCGCAATCGCTTGTCCTCGCTCATCCGCGCCTCTCCCCCGCTTCGGTGCTCCGCGCCCGGGACCGGGCGCGCGCAGCCGGCCCGGGCGGCGCCGCGTGGGGCGCGGTGGCGCGCTCGCGCACCGGCGCGCTGTCCTCGCCCGCGCGCCGGTAATCGCCGGACTTGCCGCCCGACTTGCGCACGAGCCGGATGCGGCCGATCACCATGCCGCGTTCCACGGCCTTGAGCATGTCGTACACGGTCAGCCCCGCCGCCGCCACCGCGACCAGCGCCTCCATCTCGGCGCCGGTGCGCCCGCGGGTGCGGACCCGGGCCTCGATCCGCACACGCGACTCGCGGACGTCCGGGATGAGGTCCACGGCCACCCCGGTCAACGGGATGGCATGACAGAGCGGCACGAGCTCCCACGTCCGCTTGGCGGCGGCGATACCGGCGACCTGCGCAACGGCGAACACGTCACCCTTCCGCGACGTCCCGCCGGTCGCGATCCTGAGCGTCGCCGGGCTCATGTGGACCTCGCCGCGCGCGACGGCCTCGCGCACCGTCTCCGGTTTCGCGCCCACGTCCACCATGCGGGCCCGGCCGCGCGCATCGATGTGCGTCAGCCGGGGAGCGCGCGGCCTCGCCGGCTGGGGACGCGCGGCCACCGTGGTCACGACGGAAACAGGTGGACGGCGACGTCCGCGCCCTGATCCACCTCTCGCCGGCCCGGGGGGACGACGATGATGCCGTCGGCGCGCGTCATCGTGGTGATGATGCCGGACTTGCCGAGCACCGGGACGGCCCACACCACCCCGTCGCGCGTCTCGAGGGCGACCCGGATGTGGTCTTCCCGCGCGCCGTCCGACGGGATGCGGCGATCCAGCTTGGCGCACACCACGCGGCCGAACGGGCGCGGCGGCTCCGCGCCGGCCAGGCCGCGAACCAGATCCCGCACGAACACGTCGAAGATGACCATCCCGCTCACGGGATTCCCGGGCAGCCCCACGATCGGTGTGTCGTCGACCACGGCCAGGATCGTGGGCTTACCCGGCTTGATGTTGACGCCGTGCACGATGACGCCGGGCCGGCCGAGCTCACCGATGGCGCGGGCGACCGCGTCTTTTTCGCCCACCGACGTGCCGCCGCTGACGAGGACCAGATCGCAGGACCGTGCCGCGTCGCCGAGCGTGCGAAGCAGCACCTCGTAGGTGTCCTCCACAATCCCGTAGGAGCGCGGCTCGCCGCCCTCTTGCCGCACCGCGGCGCCGATCGCGTACGTGTTCGCGTCGCGCACCTGGCCCGGACCCGGACGGCCGTCCGGCGGGACTACCTCGTCGCCCGTGGCGACGATGCCGACGCGGGGCCGGATAAAGACCTCGACCTCTACCACCCCGATGGCCGCGAGCAGGCCGACGTCCTGTGGCCGGAGGCGCATGCCGCGGCGCAGCGCGATGTCGCCTGCGCGCACGTCCTCGGCACGCCGCAGCACGTTGACGCCGGGCCGTACCGCGCGGCGGACCGCGATGGCACCGGCGTCCGGCAGATCGACATCCTCGAGCATGACGATCGCGTCCGCGTCACGGGGTACCATGCCGCCGGTGGGAATGCGCACGGCGGCGCCTGGCGCGACCGCGCCGGCCGCCGCCTCACCCATTCGCACCTCGCCCGTGAGCCGGAGCCGGACCGGATTCGCGTCGCCCGCCGTGGACACATCCTGGGCGCGTACGGCGTATCCGTCCACGGTGGACCGGTCGAAGTCGGGCACGTCGTCCGCGGCGACCGCGTCGCGTGCGAGCACGCGGCCAAACGCGGCGTCGATCCGGACACGCTCGGTTGCGCGGGGCCGGGGTGTGTAGTGGCGGGCGAACCGAGCCTTCGCCTCCTCGGGCGTGAGCAGCACGGACAAACCCGGCATAACAACGTTCAGTATAGCACAGGCCCAGGAGGCCTCAGGCGCGCGACGGGAATCACGAGGAGTGACGTCAGGCGTTCCCGAACAGGGACACCCGCGGCTTCTCGTGCCCGCACCGCGTGTCGCGGCGGCGCACCGCGCGGGCGGAGCGGCCGCGTGGTGCGAGGAGGAGTACCCCCATGGTCAAGGAGCTCGTGAAAAACCAAGCGTTGCTCCGGTGGGTGAACGAGGTCGCCTCGGTGTGCCGGCCGGACAGGATCGTCTGGTGTGACGGAACCCAGGCGGAATACGATCGCCTCGCCGCGGAGCTCGTCGCGCAGGGGACACTGCGCCGGCTCAATCCCGCGAAGCGCCCGAACTCCTTCGCCGCGTTTTCGGATCCCAGCGACACGGCGCGCGTCGAGAACCGGACGTTCATCTGCACGACCCGGAAGCAGGACGCGGGCCCGACGAACAACTGGGTCGAGCCGGGCGAGATGCACCGCACGCTCCAGCCGCTGCTCGCGGGCTGCATGCGCGGGCGCACGATGTATGTCGTGCCGTTCAGCATGGGGCCGCTCGGGTCGCCGCTCTCCCAGATCGGGGTCCAGCTCACCGACTCCGGCTACGCCGCCGTCAACATGCGCATCATGACGCGCATGGGCCAGCCGGCGCTCGACGTGCTGGGCGACGGCGACTTCGTGAAATGCCTGCACACGGTGGGCGCCCCGCTCCGCCCCGGCCAGGCCGACGTGCCCTGGCCCTGCAACGAGACCAAATACATCGTGCACTTCCCGGAGGAGCGTGCCATCGTGTCCTACGGCAGCGGCTACGGCGGCAACGCGCTCCTCGGCAAAAAATGCCTGGCGCTCCGCATCGCGTCCTGGATGGCGCGAGACCACGGCTGGCTCGCCGAGCACATGGTGTTGATGGGCGTCCGGGCCCCCGACGGCGAGCGGACGTACCTGGCCGCGGCGTTTCCGAGCGCCTGCGGCAAGACCAACTTCGCGATGCTGGTGCCGCCCGAGCCTCTGCGCCGCCAGGGGTGGCAGGTGACGACGCTCGGCGACGACATCGCGTGGATCAAGCCGGGGGCGGACGGCCGGCTGTACGCGATCAATCCGGAGGCCGGATTCTTCGGCGTGGCGCCGGGCACGAACGCGCGCACCAATCCCAACATCATGGCCACGATCAGCGCCAACACGATCTTCACCAACACCGCGCTGACCGCCGACGGGGACGTGTGGTGGGAGGGCCTGACGAAGGAGGCGCCCCCTGGCCTGATCGACTGGCAGGGCCGGCCGTACGATCCGGCGAGCGGCCAGCCGGCCGCGCATCCCAACGCCCGCTTTACCGCGCCCGCCAGCCAGTGTCCGTCTATGGATCCCGAGTGGGAAAATCCGAACGGCGTCCCGGTGAGCGCCTTTCTCTTCGGGGGCCGCCGCAGCACGGCCGTGCCGCTCGTATACCAGGCCGTAAACTGGAGCTTCGGCACCTACCTCGCCGCCACGATGGGCTCCGAGACCACCGCGGCGGCCGAGGGCTCCGTCGGACGCGTCCGCCGCGACCCGTTCGCGATGCTGCCGTTCTGCGGCTACCACATGGGGGAGTACTTCAACCACTGGCTGCAGTTCGGCCGTGAGCTTCCCGACCCGCCGCGCATCTTCGCGGTCAACTGGTTCCGCAAGGACCGGGACGGCCGTTACCTGTGGCCGGGGTTCGGCGAGAACATGCGCGTCGTGCGGTGGATCGTGGAGCGGTGCCACGGCCGGGCGTACTCGGTAGAAAGCCCGATCGGCTGGATGCCGCGCCACGAGGACCTCGACTGGAACGGCCTCCAGGAGGTCACGCGCGAACGGTTCGAGCAGTTGATGTCGATCGACCGCGAGGCGTGGGCGCGTGAGCTGCTGTCGCACGAGGAGCTGTTCGCGCGGCTGTACGACCGGCTGCCCAAGGAGTTCATCTTCATCCGCGAGTTGATCCTGAGCAGCCTCTGGCGGTCGCCGGAGCACTGGCGTCTGGCTCCCGAGCGCGTGTAGAGAGCCGCAACGCCTCTTGCAATTGCGGCATTCGGTGCGTTTTCAGCGCAAGCGACGACGTCCCACGCACATATTGCGGTCGCGGGCGTCGACCGGAGGCGGCCCAAGCCGCCGGAGGGGTCGAGGCCCTCGTTGGATTGGATTCATGAGGGCCGAGACCAACGCCCGCTCCGGGTAGGCCCGTCCGACCCATGCGCCCTCGTGGTACACGGAAGACGCCGCCGCTAGATCACGTTGAGCTCGATGAGGCGGCGGCCCTCCACGATGCGTGTAAACGCGAGCGGGCTCAGATCGAGGCTCCGGTACCGTCCCTCGACGATCAGCTCCGCGAGGCCGCGCCCCACCGCCGGCGACTGCTGGAGGCCGTGGCCGCTGAAGCCGTTGGCGAAAAAGACGTTCGCCAGGGATGGATGCGGCCCGACGATGCCGTTGTGGTCGAACGTGTTCATCTCGTAGTACCCGGCCCAGCTCTTCAGCAATTTCACGGCTTCGAACGGCCGCACGCGCGCGGCCAGCACGGGCCAGATCACATTGTAGAATAGGCGGTCGTCCACCTCGAGCGGCAAATCGTCCGGATCGTCCGCGCCCTCGGACGGCGACCACCCGCACAGGAAATTCGGCCCGTCGGCTCGGAACCACACCCCGGACGGATCGATGACGAGCGGGCACCCCGGCGCGGGCTCACGGCAGGCGAACATGAAGACCGAGCGGCACCGTGCGCGGACGGGGAGCGCGATGTCCAGCATCGCCGCGACCGCGGCCGCCCAGGGGCCGGCGGCGTTCACGACCACATCGGCGGGCAGGGACGACCCGTCGGCCGCGACCACGGCGCGCACCCGCGCCCCGTCCCGCGCGAAGCCCGTGACCTCCGCGGCGACGTAGCGAACTCCGAGGGATTGCGCCTTGCGGCGAAAACCCTGGAGCAGCGCGTAGCCGTCGAACCATCCCTCTCCGGACAGCCCGAGCGACCCCGCGGCCAGCCCGCCGGTCTGGAGCCACGGGAACCGAGCCGCAAGCGCCGGCACGTCGAGCAGCGCGACGTCGACCCCGTGCGCGCGCTGCAGCCGGTGATTTCGCTCCAGCACGGGGACGCCGGCCGGCGTCGCCAGAAACAGGTACCCCGGTTCGCGCAGGCCGATATCAGGCGTATCGTCCCGGGTCCCCAGGCGCGCGCCCACGGCACGCAGGAACTCGACGCCGAAGCGCGAGATCTCGATGTTGACGGCCGTCGAAAACTGCTGGCGAATCGCGCTGGCCGACCGTGCGGAGGACGCCTGCGCGTAGGTTGGATCGCGCTCCACGACGACGACCTCGCCGGTGAACCGCGGGTGGCTCGCGAGAAAGTATGCGGCCGAGCTGCCAATCACCCCGCCCCCGACCACGATCACCCGCGGCGACATCGGCGCGCCCGCGTGCATTAGCCGCGCAGCAGCCCCATGGCGCGCCCCACCGCGCCACACGCGTCGAGCGCCCGCGACAGGTCGTCCCGTGTGTGCCCGGCGGTCACGATCGTGCGTACCCGCGCCTTGCCCCGGGGCACCGTGGGGTACGCAATGCCGAGCGCGAAGACGCCGTGCTCGAACAGCTGGTCGGAGAAGCGCATCGCCTCCGCCTCCCCGCCGATCATGATCGGGGTGATGGGCGTCTCGCTCGCGCCCGTGTCGAACCCCAGCGCGGCGAGCCCCGACTTGAAAAAGGCGGTGTTGTCCCACAACCGCGCGATGAGGGTATCGTCGCGCTCGATGAGGTCCAGCGCCGCGAGCGCCGTCGCCGCGACGGACGGCGGGTGCGACGTGCTGAACAACAGCGGGCGGGCGCGCTGCATCAGGTACGCGATGAGCGACCGCGAGCCGGCCACGTACCCGCCGAGCCCGGCCCACGCCTTGCTCAGCGTGCCGACCTGCACGTCGACCCGGTCGTGCAGACCGAAATGCTCGACGGTGCCGCGTCCGCCCGCGCCCATGACGCCGCTCGCATGCGCGTCGTCGACCATCATGATCGCCCCGTACTCGCGCGCGAGCGCGCAGAGCTGCGGCAGCGGCGCCACGTCGCCGTCCATGCTGAACACGCCGTCCGTGATCACGAGCACGCGGCGCGCCCCGCGGGCCTCCTCCAGGCACCGCCGGGCGGCGTCGAGGTTGCGGTGCGGAAAGATCTTACGCTCGGCGCCGCTCAGCCGGCAGCCGTCGATGATGCTGGCATGGTTGAGCTCGTCGCTCACGACGACGTCGCCCTTGCCGAGGAGCGCCGCCACGGTCCCCGCGTTCGCGGTGAACCCCGATTGGTACAGCAGCGCGGCGTCGGTACGCTTGAACGCGGCGAGCCGCCGCTCGAGCTCGCCGTGGATGGCCATGTTGCCGGCGATGGTGCGGACGGCGCCAGAACCCACCCCGTGCTCGTCGATCGCCCGGCGCGCCGCGGCTTTGAGCGCGGGGTGATTGGCCAGCCCGAGGTAGTTGTTGGAGCAGAGGTTGATGACCTCGCGCCCGTCGTACTCACACACCGGGGCCTGCTCGCCGTGGAGCTCGCGCGGCCAGCGGTACGCGCCGGCGGTCTTGAGCGTGCGTAGTTCGTCGTCGAGAAACGCGAGCGCGTTCGCCACGTCCATCGCTCCTTTTCCGTCGCGGCCTAGGACGACGAGGATGCCCCAGCCAGCACCCGGCCGTAGTCGTCCAGGCTGGCGCGCGCGTCGGGCGTCATCGCACGCGCAGCCAGCGCCGCCGTGCGCGCGACGGCATCACGCAGGTCGCGGACCTCGGGATCCAGCGTGAGGATCGCGTTGAGATCGTAGCACTGTGTGGCCCCGTGCAGGAGGCGGAAGAACTCGAACTCCTGCGCCAGCGTCTCGGGCACGCCGACCTGGTGCCGGAATTCCCGGTAGAACGCGGGCGGCCCGTCGGCGGAGCGCGCAAGCGGTTGCAGGCGTTCGACCGCGGCCGCCTCGACGGCCGCGTCCACGGCGCGATCGGGATTGTAGGCGACCTCACGCGCCCCCTCCGGTTCGCCGAGCAGGAGACGCGCCAGGAACGGCTCCACCGCCAGCGGCCCGAGCACGACGCGGTCTCTGGGCTCGCGGCGCACGACGAGCACCGTGGACACCAAGACTCCTTCCATCGGCGGTGCGACGATGCGCCGTCCCAGCGAGGGGCCGCTCAGGTCGAGCACCGCGCGTGCGCCGTCAAAGGCCGTCAAGCGCGCGAGCCACCGCACCAGGGCGTCGTGGGATGCCTCGCCGCCTTGGCGTTCCCCGCCCGGGAGGTTATCCCCGCCGGCGGCCGCCCCCAGCACCGCCGTCGCCAGGCTGTGGAGCTCGGGCACGCGGACCCGGACGTTTTCCGGGGTCACATCGGGGACGTTTTCGAACCGCGCCCGCAGCAGGCCCGAGGCCAGGTCGGGAGCGGCGGCCACGAGAGCCGTCCGGGCATAGGGCGCGCGCTCCGCGGGATACGCGTACGCCTCCACGGGTTTGCCGAGATCGAGCGTGCTGAGCGGGACGCGGACCTCGCCACCGCGTAGATCGATGCCGCGAACCTCCCCGGACGCCCCGCGGTGCTCCTCCAGCCACCGGTAGACCCGATGTCCTCTCACGGCCCGACCGTGCGCGGGCCGCACCTCGAACGGCGTGAGACGCCGTCCGTCCCGCGTCGCGACGGTGTAGCGTAGATGCACCCAATCGTCGGCGCACAGCGCCGCGTCTTGGCGCTCGGCCAGCATGCCGTAGCCAAGCGCAGACTTACCGATTCCGCGGGGTCCGATAATGAGCACGCCGCGGCCGGCCTGCGCGACGCAGGTCCCCCGGACGGTATGCACGCCGCGCTCGTCGGCCAGCATGCGCCCGACCGCGCCCAGGACCAACGCCCGGAGGTCGCCGTAGTATGAAGTGTTGAAGAGCACGATCGTGTTGGTGCGCCGGCTGTAGGCCGCCGCCTGCGGCTGGCCGGGCACGCCCGCGAGCGCATAGGTTGTCAGCGCCGGCGCCGGCGGTGGTGCAAGCTCGGTGGCGCGGCGCCACCCATACGGTCCGTGCCAGTTGGCGGTCCAAAACTCCTGCAGGTGCGGCGAGTCTGTGACGAGGCGCACGCGCACGCCGTGGATGACGGCGTCGCGGATCCAGACCGGCCCCGTCCGGGCGCGCTCCACGATGTGCTCCACGGCCGCGCCCACCAGCTCATCACGGCGGCCCTCGACGCGGTCGAGGGCGTAGTCGCGCGCGGCTGCCCCGCCCCTGGCCCTGGTGATGACGTTACCCGTCCCAATGGGCGTGCCCGGCCACTCCATCGCGCTTGGCCGCGGCGGGGCAGGAAAGCCAAAAGACTCCACCACGAGGATCTCTCCCCGGCTATGTTCGGACCACGCTACCACGCCCCCTGCCGGCGGCCGTCCAGCGCGTTACGCGTCCGTGACCCAGCTGTGACGATCGGCGCACACTGCCCCGCCATTGTGAAGCGAGGCCGTGGAGGGCTCCCACGCACCATGCAGAAGCCTAGCGGCGCTGGAGGTTGGGTCGTGATGGAGACGCACGCCAGGGAGAGGTCCGGGACGTTTGCCGGAAAGGCGGAGCGGCAGGCCGCCGGGCGCATCCTCGTGGTCGACGACGAACCCCACATCGTCGAACTCGTGCGCTACAACCTCGTCCACGAGGGCTACGAGGTGGTGACTGCCTACGACGGGCATGAAGCGCTGGAAAAAGCCCGCACCACCTCGCCCAGTCTCGTGGTGCTCGATCTCATGCTGCCGTATGTCGACGGCTTGGAGGTCTGCCGGGCGCTGCGGCGGGAGTCCAGCGTGCCGATTCTCATGCTGACGGCAAAAGACACCGAGCAGGACCGGGTGCTCGGGCTGGAACTCGGCGCGGACGACTACGTGACCAAACCGTTCAGCCCGCGTGAGCTGGTGGCCCGGGTGCGCGCCATCCTGCGACGCACCACCCACGACGGCGCGCCTTCCAAAGCGCCGGTCGCGATCGGCGGGCTCCTCCTCGATCCCCGAACGCACGAGGTCCGTCTGCGCGACCGCCTGATCGATCTCACGACGAAGGAGTTCGATCTCCTGCGCCTTCTCATGAGCCATCCGAACCAGGTGTTCACGCGGGATTTCCTGCTCGAACACATTTGGGGCTACGAGTACTTCGGCAGCACCCGCACAGTGGACATGCACATCAGCCGGCTCCGGGAAAAGATCGAGGACGACCCGGTCGCGCCGACCTACATCATGACGGTGTGCGGCGTCGGGTACAAATTCAAAAAGGACGCCGGATGAGGTCAGGGCTTCGATGGAAGCTCACCAGCAGCTACCTGCTGGTCGTGCTCTTTTCGCTGGTCGTCACGGCCGCGGTGCTGATTCCCGCGATCACGCAATTCTACCTAAAGTCGTATCAGCGCGACGTGCTCAACCAGGCCCGGATGGTCGCGCGCATGTTCGAAGCGCCCCAGGCGCAACGCACCGACCTGTCGCGTCTCGACCACATCGCGGCTCGGTTTGCCTGGCGTCCGGGAGTGTACATCGGGGTGCGGGCGGCGGATGGCCGGCCGCTACCCACGAGCGAATGGGATTCGCCGAGCCGGGGGCCGGTCGAGCCGGAGGTGGCGGCTGCGGCGCGGGGCCGGCTGGCAACGTCGGTGCGCTACGATGCTCCCCGGCACGAGACCCGCGTCTTTGCCGCCGCGCCGTTCCTGAGCCAGGGCCGCGTGCGCGGAATCGTCCAGGTCAGCGTGCCTCGGGTCTGGGTCGACCGCGCGCTCCGGCCCGCGTGGCTGGCGCTCGGCATCGCGCTCGTCGCCGGGACGATCGTCGCATGGCTCCTCGGCGCGTGGCGGGCGCGAGCGCTGTCGTGGCCCGTGCTCGAGCTCGCGCACGCGGCGGAGGGAATCTCGGCCGGCGATCTGAGCCGGCGGGTGAACGTCAAAGGGCGCGACGAGATCGGCCGGCTGGCCGGCTCGTTCAATAGCATGGCGGCCGAGTTGCGGCAGAAGCTCGCCGCGGTCAGCGAGGAGCGCAGCAAGGTTGAAACGATCATCTCCAGCATGAACGATGCGGTGGTGGCCGTGGACGCCGAAGGCGCGGTGCTTCTCGTCAACCAGACCGCCCACGATCTGCTGGGGCTGGATCGACAGGCCCTGGGGCGCCCGCTGCGGACGATCCTCGGCGATCACCCCCTCGCCCGCTGCATCGACGCGACCGCGGCGCGCGGCGAGGAGATCGAGGAAGAAGTCGGGCTCGGCCCGCGCGACGAGCGGCTGCTCGAGGTGCACGCCGCGCCGTTGCGGCGCGCCCAGGGCGTGGCGGCGGGCGTCGTCGCCGTGGTGCGCGACGTGACGGTGCTGCGGCAGACAGAGCGGCTTCGCCGGGAGCTCACCGCCAACGTCTCGCATGAGCTGCGCACCCCGCTCACGTCCATCAAGGGGTTCGCCGAGACGCTACTCGCCGGCGCTATGGCGGACGAGGAGACGTGCCGCCGGTTCTTGACGATCATCGACAACGAAGCCTCCAGGCTGATGAAGCTGGTCGACGATCTGATGGACCTCTCCCGCTTGGAGTCACACGCCGTCGCCATGGAGCCCGCGCCGGTGCGCCTCGATGATCTCGTCGCCGAAGCGATCGGCCGCATGCGCCCCCAGGCAGAGCGTCACCGCATCGCGCTGCGCTCCACGAGCCTGGACGCGGAAACGGTGATGGCCGACCGCGACCGCATCCTGCAGGTGATGACGAACCTGCTCGACAACGCCATCAAATTTACGCCGGACGGCGGCGCCGTCGAGGTGGCGGTGCGCCGCGAGGACGGCGGCGCCGCGATCACGGTCGCCGACTCCGGCCGCGGCATCAGCGAGGAACAACTGCCGCGTATCTTCGACCGATTCTACCGCGTGGAGCGGTCGCGCAGCCGCGAGGAAGGCGGCACCGGCCTCGGGCTGGCGATCGCCAAGCATATCGTCGAGGCACACGGCGGGCGCATCAGCGCCGAGAGCCGGCCCGGCCGCGGCAGCGTGTTTACCGTGGTGCTGCCGGCGGGCATGATGACGCGGATCTCCTCGTAGCGACGCCCCTCGCTCTCCCCGACCGCACTCATCCAGACGAGCTGATATGTCACGTCTCGCTCGATGCGCCGCAGGGTCACGCCCTCCGCGTTGACGTTTCGGACGCTACGGGTAGATGCCGCGCGTCACGAGGGCTTCCGCCACGCGCCCCACGGCGCGCGCCAGCGCGCCCGTCCGCAGGTCGACTTGCTTGTCCTGGGACACCGCGAGCACCTCGCGGAAGCTGCGCACCATGATGCGCTCCAGGCGCTCGTTGATCTCTTCCTCCGACCAGAAGAACGACTGCAGATCCTGCACCCACTCGAAGTACGACACGATGACGCCGCCGGCGTTCGCCAGGATGTCCGGGACCACAAAGACCCGGCGCTCTCGGAGGACGGCATCGGCGTCGGGCAGCGTGGGCGCGTTGGCGCCTTCGACGACGATCCGGGCCTTGATGCGCGGTGCATTGTCCCCCGTGATCTGGGCCTCCACGGCGGCGGGGACCAGGATGTCGCACGGCAACTCGAGGAGCTCCTCGTTGGTGACGGCGTCGGCCCCGGGATAGCCGGCGACGCTCCCGGTCTGCTGCTTGTGCTGCAGCACCTCCTCCGGGTCGAGCCCCCGGTCGTCGTGGATGCCGCCGCGGCTGTCGCTCACGGCGACGATCCGGCAGCCTTCCGCCCGGAGCGTTTGCGCGGCGGTGCTGCCGACGTTCCCAAACCCCTGCACGGCCACGCGCGCGCCGGCCAGCTGTATCCCGAGGTGCCGCGCGGTCTCCCGCGCGACGATCGCGACGCCGCGGCCGGTCGCCTCCATGCGCCCGGCGGAACCGCCGATCGAGATGGGCTTCCCCGTGACGACCGCCGGCACGGAGTACCCGTGGTGCATGCTGTACGTGTCCATGATCCACGCCATGACCTGCGGCGTGGTGCCCATGTCGGGCGCGGGGATGTCGCTCTCCGGCCCAATGAGGATCCCGATCTCGGTCGCATAGCGCCGCGTGAGATGCTCGAGTTCCGTGGGCGACATCAGCTTGGGGTCGCACACCACCCCGCCCTTGGCGCCGCCGTACGGCAGCCCCACCACCGCGCACTTCCAGGTCATGAGCATGGCAAACGCGCGGATCTCCTCGAGCGTCACGGTGGGATGGTAGCGGATCCCCCCCTTGGTGGGCCCAAGCACGGTGCTGTGGTGGACGCGGTATCCGGTGAAGACCTCCACGGAGCCGTCGTCGCGCTGCACAGGGAAGTGCACCGTCAGCTCACGCTTCGGGTGCATGAGAAACTCGCGCACCCCCCGCTTCAGGGACAGCAGGTCCGCGGCCTGCGCGAACTGTGTGAGCGCCGCCTGCCACGGATCGTTCCGGACCGTGTTCACCGCCTTGACCCCCATGTGCATCTCCCTCCCGGATCAGACGCGCCGACGAGGCACGGCGTCCGAAGTCGATACACCGGTCACGCGCGGAGATACCGCCGGACCGCCAGCAGGCTGCCCACCACGCCAATCACTATGCCCCACGTCAACAGCTTCCAGGACAGGCTGAGCGCGACCTGCCCCGGCCCCGGGAGCGGCAGGAACGGCAGCGAATCCCGCGCGCCGTGCACCACGAGCGCGTACAATCCGGCCACGGCGGCAAACGCGAGGGCCGCCCCGCAGGCTCCCGTGATGGCGCCCTCGACGACAAACGGCCATCGGATGAACCACGCCGTGGCGCCGACGAGCCGCATCACCTCGATCTCGGCGCGGCGCGCGAACACCGTCAGGCGGATGGTGCTCGCGATGATAACAAGCGCCACGAGCGCCAGCGCGGCGCCCACCGCGGCCCCGCCGAGCCGCACCATCCGCGTCAGCTGGAACAACCGGACCGCCGTGGTGCCGCCGTAGCTCGCCATCTCGACCCCCGGCAGGCGGCGCGCCGCGGCGGCGATCCCGTCGAGCCGGTCCGGCTGCTCCGCGTCCAGGACGAACGACGCCGGGAGCGGGTTCCGTGCCAGCAGGTCGCGCATGTGCGCGTCGCGCCCGAGCGTCTTGCGCAGGCGGTCGAGGGCCTCGCCCTTCGACACGTAGGTCACGCCCGTCACACCGGGCAGGGACACGAGCCGTGCGCGCAAAGCGACGACCGCGGCGGCGGACAGCCCGTCCTTGACGTAGACGACGGCCTGGACCTGCGATTCCAGTTGGTGCGCAATGTATTCGAGCGTGCTCGCCACGAGCAGGGCCCCGCCGAGGGCGACGAGCGTGACGACCGTGGTCGTGACGGCCGCCAGGCTCATGAGGCCGTTACGGCGAAACGCCTGCACCCCCTCCGAGAGGAAGTAGCGGACGCTGCGCGGCGACGCCCGCTTTGAGCCCATCAGCCGCCGTACCGGCCGCGGCGCTGGTCGCGTACGACGGCGCCGGCCTCGAGCCCGATCACGCGGCGGCGCAGCACGTCCACGACCATCTTGTCGTGGGTGGTGACCACCACGGTCGTCGAGCGCAGGTTGATCTGCGACAGGAGCTGCATGATCTCCCAGGACGTGTCCGGATCGAGATTGCCGGTCGGCTCGTCCGCAAGCAGGAGCGGCGGCCGGTGCACGAGCGCACGGGCGATGCTCACGCGCTGCTGCTCCCCGGCGGACATCTCGCCGGGCAAGGCGTTGGCGCGGCCGGCCAGGCCCACGACCTCCAGCACCTCGGCGACGCGCCGGGGCACCTCGCGCGACGGGACGCCCGTGACCTCGAGCGCGAACGCCACGTTCTCGTGCGCCGTCCTGCGCGGCAGGAGCTTGAAATCTTGAAACACGACGCCCACCCGGCGCCGCAGGAACGGCACGTGACGCGCCCCGAGACGCGTCACGTCACGGCCGTCGACGAGCACGCGCCCGCTCGTCGGCAACTCTTCGCGGTAGACCATCTTCATGAGCGTGGACTTGCCGGTGCCCGTGGGCCCCACGACGAACACGAACTCCCCGGGCGCGATGGCGAGGGACACGTCGCGGACCGCGACAACGCCGTTTGGGTACGTCTTGGAGACGCGATCGAACTCGATCGCCGCGGGGCCCGGCGCGGGGACGGGCTCCAGCACGTCCGCCGGTAGCGGCTCCACCGCCATGCCCCCCCGGGCACCCGCGCCGTCCACACGTGTGCGCGCCGCGGCCTCACCATCCTCGGGGACCACGCCCGGCGCGCCCGACGGAACCGTCGCCGGGGCGGTCACATCGCGGGAACGGTCAAGTTCCACGACCGAAGCTCCGCATCGAGCCTGTCATGCGTCATGTCCAACCGCAGCGGCGTCACGGAGATCCACCCCTCCGCGACGGCGCACACGTCCGTCCCCTCCCCGCCGGGCTCATCATCCGCCGAGCCGGTGAGCCAGTAGTAGTCACGCCCGCGTGGATCCGAGCGCTTCTCCAAACGATTCACGTACCGCCGCGTTCCCTGCCGCGTGATCTCCACGCCCCGCAGCCGGCCCGCGGCGACGTTGGGGACGTTGACGTTGAGAAAGGTGTCGCGGGGCAGCCCGCGCCGGACGAGCTCCTGCGCGAGCGACGCGGCGAACGACGCGGCCGGCTCCCAGTGGATCTCGCGGAAGCCCGCGACCGAGACCGCGATCGCGGGGATCCCGAACAACGCGGCCTCCACCGCACCCGAGACCGTTCCCGAGTAGATCAGGTCCATCCCGAGGTTCGCGCCGGTGTTGATGCCGGAGACCACGACATCCGGCGACGCTCCCATGAGATCGAGCACCGCGAGCACGACGCAGTCCGCCGGCGTGCCGTTCGTCGCCCACGCGGGGGCGTCTGTCCCCGACACACGCACACGCGTGGCCCGAAGCGGCTTGTGGAGGGTGATGGCGTGGCTGGCGGCGCTCCGCTCGTGCTCCGGCGCCACCACATATGTCTCCGCGACCCGGCCCACGGCGCGCGCGAGCGCGGCCAAGCCGGGCGAGGTCACACCATCGTCATTGGTCAACAACGCCCGCATCGATACCTGAGCCCGCTGGCGGCGGCCGCAGCCGCCGGGCCGGGACTCCGCCTACGCGAAGGCGTCGAGCGCAGCCAGGAATGCATCATAGGTTCCTGCATCGTAGAGTGCAAACACCACCTCGTCGAGCCCGCTGCCGGCGCGCAGGTACGTTGCGGTCTCTCGCAGCATCACCTCCGCGGCGCGCGCGGCCGGAAATCCTCCCACCCCGGTACCGAGCGCGGGAAGGGCGACGGAGCGCGCGCGCAGCGAATCGGCCACCCGGAGCGCGCTCCGGGTGGCCCGTCGGATAATCTCCTCGCCTGTCTGGAGGTCCTGCCCCATCGTGACGGCATGGATGACGTGACGGACGCCAAGCTGGCCGGCTCCCGTTGCCACGGCCTCACCGAGCAGGACCGGCCCGAGGGCCGTGGCCTCACGCTCGATCTCCTCACCGCCCCGCCGTTTGATCGCGCCCGCGACGCCGCCCCCCATCCACAGCCGGTCGTTCGCCGCATTCACGATCGCGTCCACCGCAAGACGCGTCAGGTCCTCCTGCACCACGCGCACCGTAGCGGCGCCGATGCGCCGCTCGGGCGCCCCTGACGCCGCCGTCACACCGGCGCCCAGGGGCCCGCCGCGAACCACCGGCCGGAACGCGCGGCGCTCAGTCCTGATCCCGCCACCAGTCCGGCGACACGTCCTTCTTCTTGTACGTCTTCACCACGGGGCGGGTCCCCGCCTTTTCACGAGCGACCCGTTTCCGGAGTTCTTCGTACTCGTGCAGGTTCGTGAGCATCTTGAGCGCGTCCCAGATGGCTTCCTCGACCTGCCCGCCGTCCCGCAGTAGCAGATCGACCAGCGGCTCGATGACGCGCTTGTCCCGCAGCTTGCTCAGCAGGCGAATCGACAGGCGCTTGACGTCCGGGTCGTCGTCGGCGAAGTAGCGCAGCAGAGGCTCAAAGGCTGCATCGCCGAGCAGGCCGTACAACGCCTTGAGCGCAAACCGGCGCACCTTACCGCTCGGATTCTCCATCGCGCCGTGCAACGCGGCGAGCACGGCCTCCCGGTCGCCTTGCGCAAACGCCTGCACGACTTCCGCCGGCAGGAGGGCGTCGCGGTCTCCGACGGGCATGGCGATGACGCCGCGCTCCTCGAGGCGCCCGATCGTGCCGACCACCGTTTCCTGCAGGCGCGGATCGGCCAGGAACGTCTGCACCATCGGGGTCACGACGCGGCGGTCTCCGACGCGGCCGAGGATCGTCAGCGAGGTCAGCCGGACATAGTAGTTCTCGTCGCCGAGCACGGCAAGCAGCGGCTCGACGATGCGCGGGCCCATTTCAGTCAGGATCCGCCACACCTGCGGGCCGATCCGCCGCCGCAGGTACCGGTCCTTGAACGCCTCCATCAGCGCCGGCACGGCCTCCGGGCCGATTCGCGACAGCGCCTCGGTCGCGGCGGCCACGAGCGACCGCTCCCGCCGCGCCAGCACCTTGACGAGCGCGTCCACGGCTCCGGCATCGCGCAACTCGCCGAGGCCCTTGACCGCCTGCACGCACACCTGCTCGGACCGGTCCGCGAGCGCGGTGCGCATCGCCTCCATCGCCGGCGGGCCGCCGACGCGCCGGAGAGCCATGACGGCGCTCTTGCGGACATACTCGTCCGGGTCGTGCAGCGCCTCGGCCAGGGCAGGCACCGCACGCTCGTCCCCCAGCTTGCCGAGCGCGTGCGCGGCGTCGCTACGAAGCGTCACGTCCGTGCTGCGTAGTTGCTGCACGAACCGCTCCAGCTCATGATCGGACCCGGATGGTGCCGCCCGGGCCGGGCTCGGTGTGGTGGTCATAGATACACGCCTCCTTGCACCACCCAGACGTTCGCCGCTTGGGAGAACCTCTCCTTGATTACCTGTAGTTTCGCCTTCCCATGCGTGTATGCTCGGGGCTGCGTGCCTTGATTTACTTGATTCTTCATACACTCGCGCCTATACTAACTTCCAGAATACCACTGCGGAGGAACCGCCCGCATAGTGAAGGAGTCTGGGAGCCCGCCGCCCCGCCCGGTCACGTTCGCCCACAAGAGCGAGGCCGAGTTCGCCAGAATCCTCGATTTTTACGGGATTCGATGGGAATACGAGCCCCGGACGTTTCCGCTCCGGTGG
>JAJPIA010000117.1 GCA_021324975.1 Bacillota bacterium | reverse complement strand
GCGTACGATGAGTTCTGGCAACAGGAAAGTTGCGACCAGGAGCGCTACTTCGACCGCCACGCGGACGTTCCGGGCGTCTATAGCGGCGGGTGGTACGACCCGTTTGCAGGCGCCATGACCGGCTATTTCGCCGCGATGGCGAGCAAGAACACGTCTCCGCAACGGCTCATCATCGGCCCCTGGACCCACTATTCCATGCGTGGCGCCGGGGAGAGCGTCTCCGGCGACGTGGAATTTGGCGCGAGCGCCCTCTGGGGTGATGACGCATACAACCGGGAGCGGCTCCGGTGGTTCGACCGGTGGCTCAAGGACACGCCAAACGGCGTCGAGGATGATCCCGCAGTGCGCATTTTCGTCATGGGCGGGGGGGATGGGCGGAAGACGGCCGAGGGGCACCTCTACCACGGGGGGCAGTGGCGGACCGAGCGCGGGTGGCCGCTCGCCCGCACGCGGTACACGCCGTACTACTTACGGGGTGGCGGAGGTCTCAGTCCCGACGCGCCGACCGCGGACGACCCGCCGGCGCGCTTTCTTCACGACCCGAGACACCCGGTGCCCACGATCGCCGGAGCCGTCACCGGCTTCTTTGAGATGGTCCACCCCGGCGAGGGGATGAACCGCGCGTACATCACGCCGCGCGCACGGATGCGAAGCGTCGTGCCGCTTGGGGGCGCGCACCAGCAGGAACGGCCGGGACTCGTCGCCGCCCGCTACCCGTATCCGGCACTCGCCGAGCGGCCCGACGTCCTGGTATTTCAAACGCCCCCGCTCGCCGCCGGGATTGAGGTTACCGGGCCAACCGTCGTCCACCTCTGGATCTCCTCGTCGGCAGTTGACACGGATTTCACGGCCAAGCTGATCGATGTGTACCCGCCGACCGCGGATTACCCCGAAGGCTACCACCTGAACCTCGTGGACTCGATCATCCGGACGCGGTATCGGAAGGGCTGGGAGCGCGAGGAATTGTTGACCCCGGGAGACGTGTCGCGCGTAACCATCGCACTGCCGCCGACCAGCAACCTGTTCCAGGCGCGACACCGGATCCGGCTCGACGTGTCCAGCAGTAACTTTCCGCGATTCGACGTGAATCCGAACACGGGCGAGCCTGTGGGGCGGCACACGTGGAGCGTGGTCGCACACAACGCCGTCTACCTCGATCGCGCGCACCCGTCCCACGTCGTGCTGCCGATCATTCCGTCGTAGCGGGACGCGCCGATGCGGACGGCGGAGGCGCCGTGAATATTGCCGTCGTCGGGGCCGGCATTTTTGGCCTCGCTGCCGCGCTCGCGCTCCGGGAGCGCGGCCATGCGGTCACGGTATTCGAGCAGGGACGCGTGCCGTATGAACGGGCCAGTTCAACCGACACCTCGAAGACGATCCGCCGCCTGTACGGGCACAACGCCGTGTACGTGGACCTCGTGGAGCGGGCGGCGGTCAAGTGGCGGGAGTGGGACCGCCGGCTGCCCGAACGCATCTACGTTCGCACGGGACAGCTGCAGATCGAACAGAGCTTCCGTCCCGGATTTCGTATCCATGACAGCTGGCAGTTTCTCCGCGCGCGGGATCCCGATATCGAGATTCTTTCGATCGAGGACGCACGTGCGCGGCACCCCCAGTTTGCCTACCAGGAAAGCGACGTCTGCCTGTACGATCCCTGGGGCGGTTATCTAGCCAGCGGCGCGGCCGTGGTCGGGTTGCTTCGGCTGGCCCGGGACGGCGGGGTCGCGGTCCGCGAGGAGACGCCCGTCACGGACGTATCCGATGGTGCAGGGGCGGCGTATGTGCGGGTTGACGGTCGCGCCCATGCGTTTGATCGTGTTGTCGTTGCGGCCGGGGTGTGGATCGGCAGGCTGGTCCCGGGGCTGGCGCGGCATATTCGTCCCACGCGTCAGGAGATGGTGTTTATAGAGCCCAAAGACCCCGACTGGCTGGCCGCCTGCGCGCTCCCGGTGTGGAGCGTCAACCCGGAGGTGGATGGGTGGTACGGTCACCCCCTGCAGCGCGAAGGCTGGATGAAAATCGCCAACGATCTGCGCGGGGACACCGTGGATCCTGACGACGCCAGGCCCGTGAGCCCGGTCTTCGTGGAGGCGGTGAGGGATTTCGTCGCTGCCAGGATCCCCGAGCTCGCCCGTGGCGCGGTGGTCGGAAGCCGCGCCTGCCTGTATGAGGACACCCCCGATCGTCACTTCATCATCGACTGGGCCCCCGGGTCGCGATCGATCCTCGTCGCCGGCGGCGGGAGTGGGCACGGCTTCAAGTTCGGGGGCGCCATCGGCGACGTCATCGCCGATACCCTTGAACACAACGACACCGGGACCGGCGACTTCTTCCGCATCGGCCGGCGGTTCCAGTAGCGCGGTCGGGGAGGCAGCCGCGGTGGCGGAGAGCGGCAGCATGAGAATCCAGTTGGACCTGCAGATACCGATGCGGGATGGCGCGCGCCTCGCGGCGGACCTCTATCGTCCCCGTGGCGACACGCCGCTTCCGGCGTTGCTGTGCCGGACAATCTATGACAAGCAGCAACCACGGTACGTGGAGTGGGCCCTGCATTTTGCCGAACACGGATACGCGGTTGTTCTTGCCGATTGCCGCGGGCGCTACGCGTCGGGTGGGGAGTGGATCCCCTACGTATGCGAAGCTGCGGATGGATACGATACCCACCAATGGGTCGGCGCGCAGCCATGGTGCAACGGCAGGATCGGGACATTCGGCATTTCCTACGTGGGGTTTACGCAGATCCTCCCGGCGCCGCTGCGCAGTCCCCATCTCAAGGCCCTAGTGCCGATTGCCAACCAGGAGGACAATTTCGGACACATCTACTGCGACGGCGTACTGCAGCTGCAAAATGCAATCCACTTCGCCCGGATCGGCGACCGGGTGATGCGCCCTACGAGTTATCCAGCAATGGATCTTGAGGCGATCTACCGTCGACTCCCCGTCAGCGACGCGCTGGACGACGTGGTCGAGTGCGGGCCCTTTCGACACTTCCTGAGCCATCCAACCTTTGACGAGTATTGGCGCTCCTATTCCATGAAGGGCAGGTACGCCGACATCGAGGTGCCGGCCTACATGATCACCGGTTGGTACGACAATCTCGTCCACGAGATGTTCAAGGTCTTCGTCGGGTGGAGGCGCGACGCGCGTCCGCCGGCACAAGCGCTGACAAAAATGCTCGTCGGGCCGTGGACCCACCAGGCCATCGGCAGCGCCGTGGCGTTCGGCGACGTGGACTTCGGCGCGGGTTCGGCCGTGGACATCCCGGCCGAGCACCTGCGATGGTACGATTGCCGGCTGAGGGGAATCGACACCGGGATCGATTCCCAGGGAGCGATCCGGCTCTTCGTCATGGGTCGCAACGCCTGGCGCGACGAACACGAATGGCCGCTGGCGCGGACGCAGTTCACGTCCTACTACCTCCACAGCGGGGGGCGAGCAAATTCCTTGCATGGCGACGGCGCGCTGCGTCCTACGCCGCCCGGTCAGGGGTCGCCGGATACGTTCGTGTACGATCCCGGAGACCCCGTGCCGACGCTCGGCGGGCAGACCATGTTTTTCGAGCACAGCGGGCCGAAGGACCGGCGCCCGATCGAACGGCGCCACGACGTGCTCGTGTACACGGGGCCGGTGCTGGAGCAGGATGTTGAGATAACCGGGCCGGTCTCCCTCGTTCTCTTCGCGTCATCGATGGCGGTGGATACGGATTTCACCGCGACGCTTATCGACGTCCATCCCAACGGGAAGGCCATTCACATCTGCGAGGGGATTACGCGGGCGTGTTTCCGGGACTCGCTCGTGCATCCGACGCCAATTCAGCCCGGCGCCGTGTATCGGTACGGCATCTCGCTCTGGGAGACGAGCAACGTGTTCCGAGCAGGGCACCGCATTCGCCTGGAGGTGTCCAGCAGCAACTTTCCTCGGTTCGACCGCAACCTCAATTCCGGCCAGTTGGCCGGGAGGGGCATCGAGTGGCAGTGTGCACGCCAGACCGTGTTCCACGATACGCGGCGTCCGTCGCATCTCATCCTGCCCGTCATCCCGGCCGCGCCCGACTAACCGGGATGGCAGCACGCCGCGAGCCCGCGTCGGCGGCCGTGGTCAACGTCGCCTTGACCGGGCGGGGACAACGCCCGAGACGCTGCCGGAGGGAGCCCCGTTGACCGCTTGGACCGACCGCCGCTACCGGGTGGGCGCGGATATCGGCGGCACGTTCACGGACATCATCGCGATCGACCGCGATGGTATCTGCAGCGTGCGCAAGGTCCCATCGACCGTGGTCGACTACGGGCGCGGTGTGGCCGAGGGGATTCAGCATCTGTTGGCGCAGTTCGGAGCAGGCGGCGACGCGATTGCGGATGTGATCCACGGTACCACGGTGGCGACCAACGCCATCCTGGAACGAACGGGAGCGCGGACCGCGCTGGTGACCACCGAGGGGTTCAGGGACGTCTTGGAGCTGCGGCGGCTGCGGACGCCACAGCTGTACGATCTTTTCTTTGAGCCGCCTCCGCCAATGGTTGACCGCGCGCGTCGATTCGAGCTGCGCGAACGGGTGGGAGCCCGCGGAGAAATCATCATCCCGCTCGACGACGGCGACGTCGGGAAGATCGTCGCACGACTCCGCAACGAAGAGATCCAATCCGTGGCCGTAAGCCTGCTGCACTCCTACGCGAACCCATCGCACGAGCAGCGGGTAGCCCGCATCGTTCGGGACGGGCTCGAGGGTGTCCACGTATCGTTGTCGGCGGAGATCCTCCCGGAGATCCGCGAATACGAGCGCACCAGTACCACGGTGGTCAATGCCTACGTGGCGCCCATCATCGAAGCATACCTCCGGACGCTCGTCGCGCGACTCCGCGCCGGAGGCATCGGAGCCCCACTGAGAGTGATGCAGTCGCACGGAGGGATCATGTCCGCCCGGGCCACGCTCAAGCGGGCCGCCTCCGTCGTCGAGTCCGGACCGGCGGCCGGCGTCATCGCCGGGTTCGAATTGGGACGACAATTGGGACTACGCAACCTCATTACGTTCGATATGGGTGGGACGACGGCCAAGGCCTCGTTGATCGAGGAGGGCGAGATCAGCCGCACGACCGAGTATGAAGTAGGATCGAGCATCTCGCTCGCCAGCCCGCTGGTCCGCGGCGGCGGCTACGCGCTGAAACTGCCGGTGATCGACATCGCCGAGGTCGGGGCCGGCGGAGGCAGCGTTGTCTGGGTGGACCGCGGCGGTGCCCTCAAGGTCGGACCGCGCAGCGCCGGCGCCTCCCCGGGGCCTGCATGCTATGGCATGGGCGGGCCCGATGCGACCGTGACCGACGCAAACGTCGTGCTGGGCTATTGCAACCCGGGCCAACTGGCGGGCGGGGCCGTCACGTTGCAGGCTCCCCTGGCCAGGGCCGCACTCCAGGAGCGAATTGCGCGGCCGCTCGGCATGGGGTTGCTGCAGGTCGCCTACGGCGCCCATACGATCGCCAACGTGAACATGATCCGCGCCATTAAGGCGGTCTCGACGTATCGCGGCCGGGATCCGCGGGATTTCGCACTCCTTGCGTTTGGCGGCGGCGGGCCGATTCACGCCGCCGAGATCGCTCGGGCGCTTCACATTCGGCGGGTGATCGTGCCCCCTATGCCCGGTCTGTTCTCGGCCCGCGGCCTGCTGCAGGCCCAGCCGGAGTACTACTTTGTCCGCACCGTGTTTGAGCCGCTCGCGTCTCTTGGGGCCGGCGCAATAAACGGCGTCTACGGCCATCTGCTGGCGGAGGCAATGGAGACGCTGGCGGCCGAGGGGGGTGCGGAGGAGGACGCGACGTTTCAGCGATTCGCGGACATTCGGTATGCCGGCCAGGCCTATGAGCTCACTATTCCGGTGGGGCCTGGCCGGCTCACCGGTAAGGACGTCGCCGCGCTCGCCGAGCGATTCGGCGCCGAACACGAGCGCGTGTACGGCCATCGCGCCGTCAACGAGCCGGTCGACCTGGTTAACCTCCGGCTGGTGGCGCGGGTCGCGGGACGGCCGGCTCCGCAGCTCCGCGTGGCCCGCGCTCGTGCCGCCGGTGCGAGTGCTGAGCGGGCCGCGCACTTTGGGCCTCGCTTCGGAACCGTCGCGACACCGGTCCTCGCCCGCGGCGATCTCGGAGCGACGCCTCGGTGCGGGCCGCTGATTGTCGAGGAATACGATGCGACCGTTGTTGTCCCGCCCCGATGCACGGCTTGGCTCCACGATTCCCACAGCATCGTGATCGACGTTGACGACGATCGCGACAACGGGGATGCACTGTCAGAGGACGGTGCGGAGCCATCTCGCGCGTGATGGATCTCATCATTCGCGGCGGCACGGTCGTTGATGGAACCGGCCGGCCACGCGTTCGCGCCGACGTCGGCGTCGCCGGCGGCATGATTGCCGAGGTGGGCGATCTGTCAACGGCCGGTGCCGCTCAGATCCTGGATGCCGACGGCCTCGTCGTCGCCCCGGGATTCATCGATATCCACAGTCATTCCGACTTCACCCTGCTCGTCGATCCCCGCGCGCAGAGCTCGATCAGTCAAGGCGTGACGACGGAGGTGATCGGCAACTGCGGGCATGGGTGCGCACCCATGAGCGCCATCGAATTGTGCCGCGGCAACATCTACGGCTACACCCCGGACGTCCCGATCACCTGGCGTACATTTCGTGAATACCTGGCGCGGCTCGAGGAAGTCCAGCCCGCGGTCAACGTTGCCGCGCTCGTGCCCAACGGGAACCTGCGCCTCGCGGTCGTCGGCTTGGCCGATCGCCCGGCCACGGCGCGGGAGCTCTCCGAGATGGCCAAGCTGCTCGAGTCGGGGCTCCTGGCGGGCGCGTTTGGATACTCGACCGGCCTGGAATATGCGACGGAACGCGCGTGCGGCGAGGCCGAGATCACGGCATTGTGCCGGGTGGCGGCCGAGGGCGGTGGCCTCTATGCGACGCACACGCGCAATCGGGACGTGTCTGCGCTCGCCGCAATCGAGGAAGCGATTCGCACGGCGGAACACGCTGGCGTCCGACTCCAGATTTCGCACATTATTCCCCGGCGGGTGCGCGGAAGCGATCTCGCGGCGCAGGCGGTGGCGTTGGTCGATCAGGCGCGGGCGAGGGGCGTCGATGCCGCGTTCGACGCGCACACGCGTCTACACGGGATCACGAACCTCAGCGCGTGCCTGCCGCCGTGGGCGCTTGCGGGAGACACCGCGGAGATCGCCGCGCGACTGCGCGATCCGGCGGCACGGGCGCGCATGAAGCAGTACGGGAGCATCATCTCGAGCTTCGGGCTCGGCGGTTGGGATCGCGTCACGCTGTTTCGAAGCGACCGGCGCCCGGAGCTTGTCGGGCGCAGTTTTCAGGAACTGGCCACAGGGGCGCGGGATCCGTGGGACGCCATTTACGACGTGTTGTTGGCCGAGATCGACGATCTACACCGCCCGCTCTGCCTGTGTCATGCGTACGACGAGGGCGACCTCCGGACGACCTACGAGCATCCGCACTGCGCGATCGGCTCCGATGCCACGGCGCTCGCGCTGGACGGACCGCTTGCCGGCTCGACCTTTCTCGGCGCGTTTACGTGGGTCGGCTGGTTCTTCCGGCGATTCGTCCGCGAGGACGCGCGGTTTACGCTCGAAGAGGCGGTGCACAAGCTCACGGCACTGCCGGCGGAAAGGCTGCGGTTGCAGGGGCGGGGCGTCCTGTGCGAGGGCGCGTGGGCGGACGTGGTCGCCTTCGATCCCGGTCGGTTCGAGGAACGGGGCACCCTGGAGGACCCCAACCGGCCGGCGGCGGGTATGTCCCATGTCGTCGTCAACGGGTGTGTAACCGTTGCGCAGGGATCTGCGACCGGCCGGCGCGGCGGCACCGTGTTGCGGCGCACATGAGCTCATAGCGCCGGTAAGCCACGGTATTGCGCGAGGAAGCGAGGGCGGAATGCCGCAATCCGGGATCGACCCGATCACGCTTGAAGTGATCCAAAATGGGTTGGCTGCGATCGTTGACGAGATGGCGCTGACCGTCATGCGGACCGCCTATTCCGGCGTGGTGAAGGATGCGCTGGACTATTCCACCGCACTCTGCGATCGCCGCGGCGAGGTGATCGCTCAGGGACTCACCATCGTCCTCCACCTCGGGTCCTTCCCGTCCGCAGTGCGGCACATTCTTGAGGCCTACGGACCACGCGTGCGGCCTGGCGACGTCTACATCCTGAACGACCCGTACGGCTCCGGTGGCATCCACCTGCCGGATATCTACATCATCAAGCCGGTATTTGTGGGCGGCGCACTGGAGGCATTCGCGTGCGCCCTCGCCCATCACACAGACGTTGGAGGCCTGGTCCCGGGGAGCAACTCCACGGCGGCGACCGAGATCTTTCAGGAAGGCCTTCGCATCCCGACCCTCAAGCTGTTCGATGAGGGCGTCGCGAACGAGGCGATCTTCGCCATCCTTGAGAAGAACGTGCGCGTCCCCGGGAAGGTCTTGGGCGACCTGCGCGCGGAGATCGCCGCGGTGCGGACCGGGGAACGGGAATTCATGCGGCTGGCAGCGCGCCACACTCCGGCGACGCTGCGGCGCTACACCGACCATCTCCTGGATGTGAGCGAGCGCCTGGCGCGCGAAGAGATCAACGCCATCCCCGACGGCGCATACGAGTTCGAGACCCATATCGACGGCGATTCCATCGAGACAGGCCCCGTCAATATTCGCGTCGCCGTGCACGTCGCCGGCGATTCTCTGACAGTGGACTTCACCGGGACGTCTCCACAGGTCAAGGCCGGGATCAACTCCCCGCTGCCGTTCAGCGAGTCGGCCGTGTACGGGGGACTCAGACTACTCATGGACCCCACGATTCCGAACTGTGGCGGGTACTTTCGGCCGATCGATGTGCGGGCGCCGGCCGGCAGCGTGGTGCATCCGCTGTTCCCCGCAGCGTGCGGAGCCCGCGGCATCACCGGCTTCCGTATCATGGAGGCGGTGCTGGGAGCACTTGCGCAGGCCGTGCCCGAGCGGGTTCCGGCCGACGGGGAGGGCGGTAACACCATCATCAGTTTCGGCGGTTACGATGTGCAGGGCGCGCCTTTCGTGTACGTTGACCTCATCGCCGGGGCGCGCGGCGGGAGTCCGCGGGGGGACGGACGGGAGGGCGTGCCGCATCCGGCTTCAAACATCGCGAACACCCCGATCGAGATCGCCGAGCGTGAATTGCCGGTGCGCATCGAGCGGTACGGGCTCATTCCGGACTCGGGCGGTCCCGGGAAATATCGGGGAGCCCTGGGACAGATCCGCGACGTACGGTGTTTGGCGCAGGAAGCGGTGCTGCAGATCCGGTCCGACAAGCGGCGGTTCCCCCCATACGGTCTTTGGGGAGGCCGGAGCGGCAGCCCGTCCTGGAATATCCTCAATCCCGGCACCGGACAGCACGTGCTGCCGACGCTGACGATGGGGAAGATCCGGCAGGGTGAAGTGTTGCGGCATGTCATGGCCGGCGGCGGCGGATGGGGCAACCCGCTCGAACGTGATCCGGATCGCGTACGGCGGGACGTTCTGGATGAGAAGATCACGATCGGACACGCGCGCGAGGCCTACGGCGTTGTGATTGATCCTAATACGCGTGAAGTGGACACCGCGGCGACCGCCGAACTGCGCGAGCGGTGGCGCCGCGACGGACGGATCGCGTGACGGCTCACGGTGGTGTGAACCGCGGCGGCGCCGCGCCTGATCACAGCGTGATCGATCTCCGGAGCGACGTGGTAACCACGCCCACAGAAGCGATGTGGGAGGCGATGCGGCGGGCGGCCACACGGGCGCAGCCGTTTGGGGAGGACCCATTCGTCGGTGAGTTGGTTGAAGTCGGTGCGCACCTGTTCGGCAAGGAGGCCGCGCTCTTTGTTCCGACGTGCAGCATGGCGAACCTGCTGGCGCTGATGGCCACCACCGAGCCGGGCGACCAGGTCGTGCTCGAGTCGACGATGCACATGGTATGGTCGGAGGGCTGGAGCCTGGCACATCCCGGCGGGGTGTTCCCGCGCCTGCTCAGCGGGATCCGCGGCGTTCCCACACCGGAGGACGTTGCGGATGCCATTGCGGCGCCTCGCTTCGGGCGGACACCGCGCTCGAGCCTCGTGTGCCTGGAGAACTCTCATAATAACGCCGGCGGCACCGTCCTCACTCGAGCTCAGATGATGGCCATCGCCGAGGTCGCCCACCGACACGGAGCGGCCGTGCACCTTGACGGAGCTCGGATTTTCAACGCGGCCGCCGCGCTCAGCGTATCCGTGAGCCGCCTCGCCGAGGCCGTCGATACCGTCTCCGTCAGCCTCAACAAGGGGCTGAGCGCGCCGGAAGGGGCTTTGCTCTGCGGTCCGCGGCGCATCATCGATCGTGCGCGAGGAGCAGCCGAGCGTCTCGGCGCGACAAGCCTCCATAAGGCCGGGATCGCGGCGGCGGCTGCGCTCGTTGGATTGACCACGATGGCCGACCGCCTGGCGGACGACAACAATAGAGCGGCGTCGCTCGCGACACACATCTCGGAAGTCCCTGGGCTCGCCGTGGACCTCACGACCGTCCAAACGAACATCGTGCTGATCGAGTTGACCGGAGCCGTGGCGGCCGCAGCGTTTGTGGCCCGGCTCGCCGAGCAAGGGGTGCTGGCGCTTGTGCGCTCGCCGCGACACGCACGTTTTGTCACCCACCGTCTGATCGACGACGCTGACGTGGCGAAGGCGGCGAAGGCCGTCGACCATGCAATGCGCCGGACGGCCTAGAGTGAGCGGGATCGAACAACCATCGAACAACCGATGAGGAGCGGTATGCGCGACGGTGATATGATCCGGGGACTGGCTCGGGGAGCGGACCCCGTGCAATTCGAGGTGATTCGCAACGCCTTAACGAGCGTCACCGAGGAGATGGCGACCGCCCTCAAGCGGAGCGCCTATTCGACGAACATCCGGACGCGGCACGATTTTTCCTGCGCGTTCTTCGATCGTAATTTGCGGGTTACCGCCCAGGCGTTCACCCAACCCGTGCATCTGGGATCGTTTGTGCAGCTGGTGCCGCGGGCAATCGCCGATTACGGTCCCGGACGGCTGCGGCAGGGGGACGTGATCGTCGCCAACGATCCGTATTGCGGTGGCGTGCACCTTAACGACATCACGATGATCATGCCGGCGTTCGTCCGCGGGGAGTTGATCGGCTACCTTGCAAATCTGGCGCACCACTCCGATGTCGGCGGCGGGGCCCCGGCCAGCATCGGAGCCTTTCGCGAGGTCTTCCAAGAGGGCGTCATCGTACCGCCGGTCAGGCTCGTCTCCCAGGGCACAATCGTGCCGGACGTATTTCGCCTGATTCTCGCGCAGATCCGGAGCAAGCGGGAGACAGAAGGGGATCTGCGAGCGCAGGTTGCGGCAAACGTGACGGGCGAGCGGCGGCTCGGTGAAATGTACAGCCGGTTTGGATTGCGCGACGTCAACGAGAACATCGACCTTTTGATCGAGTACACGCGACGGCGTACCATGCTCGAGCTTGCGCAGTTACCGGCCGGATCCTACGCCGCGGACGGGTTCATTGACAACGACGGCTTCACCGATGATCCGGTGCAGCTGTCTGTTTCGGTGACCGTCGCTGATGGTACCGTGGTGTTCAATCTCGACGGGTCGGCGCCGCAACGGCGCGCTCCGGTCAACTCCACCTTCGCTCAGACGTTTTCGGCGTGTGCGTACGCGGCGAAGTGCCTTGTGGACCAAGATATCCCCGTCAATCACGGTTTCTACACGTGTGTCCGCGTCGAGGCGCCGGCAGGGACGGTGACGAACTGCCTTCCGCCGGCGCCGGTTGTCGGCGGGTGGGAAACGCAGACGCGGCTGGTCGATGTCATCTTCAGGGCGCTCGCTCCCATCATGGGAGACCGGGCTATCGCCGGGACCAAGGCGATGATGTGCCAGGCTGGGTTTGGTGGGATCGACCCACACACATCTGACTACTACTGTTTCTACGAGGCGCTTGCAGGCGGCTACGGCGCCCGGCGAGACACGGACGGCCCTGATGCGGTGCAGACCCACGGGCAGAACACAGAGAATGCGCCGGTGGAAGAGATCGAGCTCAACTATCCTGTACGGATAGCCCGCTACGAGTTGGTGTCCGATTCCGAGGGGCCGGGACGCCAGCGGGGAGGCTTGGGGCTCCGTCGTGACTACCTGTTCCCCGACCATGAGGCGTCCTTCACGATCCTGGCGGATCGGGACCGAGAAGGACCGTGGGGGCTTCAGGGAGGTCGGGCAGGTCGCCGGGCGGAGTATTGGGTGCACTCCGCCAATAGGTCTCGCCGGCTGCGATCAAAGACGACGTTTCAGGTACAGGCCGGCGATGTGGTGAGCTTTATTACCTGTGGGGGCGGCGGGTTCGGCGCGCCGGACGAGCGAGATCCCACATCGGTTCTTGGAGATGTGCGGCAGGGAAGGGTAAGCGTCGACCGAGCCCGAGATGTCTATAAGGTTGCCGTCGATCCGAAGACGTGGACGATCGATGCCGAATTGACCGCCCGCCTGCGCGGTCTGCGGTCCTGATGCGCATGTTAACTGTGCTCCTCGCGCCATTCGCCTCGCCCACAGCCGAGCACGAATCGTCCGGAGATCGTCGGCGGGCCGGCCGTGGAAGGCTCACGCCGGTTCTTAAGTAAGCAAACGTGCTGGTCGGGGAGGGGGATCCCCGTGGGGTACTTCGTCTCCGGGTCACTCTAACCTGAACTATCACCAGCAGATCGGGCGAGGATCCTGAGAATCTTGCGCGCGTTGCCTTGGAAAATCGCAGCTCGCGCAACCGCGTCCGGTGCCGCGTTCTCGACATCGGAAATCGTGGCGGGACTGAAATGAGAACCGCCTTTGGTATCGAACGGCGCGTCGGTCCCGAAGAGAACGTGGTCGTTTCCGAAGAATCGCACCACGCACTCGACGCCGTGTGGCGACCCGAACATTGCCGTGTCAACATAAAGCATCCTGCAGTATTCGAGGGGCGTCTTCTTGAGGCGATCCAGCACGCCGAGTGAAGCATCATGGCTATTGGTCACCCGATGGCGGGCGCCTATTCAGGCAACATTTCTTCCCTGGGCATGACTCGTCTACCTTTCAATCAAGTTGGAGGGCACTGGTAGGTGCGGCCGGACACAGCAGCCAATCTGGAGGAATCCGATGGGACTAACGCAGGACGTGGCAAACTGGGTGGCGCGGATGTCCGTCGACGGCGCAGGGGTTTTGATGGATGCGGCCACGTCCGCGATCATCGACACAGTCGCGGCCATTCTGGCCGGGGCCTCAGAGCCGGTGACGCGGATCGTCGCCGAGACGCTGGCCGAGGACGGCGCGCGGCCGATTGCGGACCGGCTCGGCGGGCGGCTGCGCACGTCCATGGAGGGTGCCGCGCTTGTCAACGGCGTGAGTGGCCACGCACTCGACTACGACGACGTCAATCAATCGGCGATTGCGCACTCCAGCGTGGTCGTCTTCCCCGCCGCGTTCGCCGCGGCTCAGGGAACGGATGCGACCGGCCGCAGCCTGATCGAGGCGTACGTCGCAGGCGTCGAGGTTATGGCCAAACTGGGCCGAGCAATGGGGTTCGCGCACTACCGAACCGGATGGCACGCGACGTCGACGCTTGGCACGCTTGGCGCCGCGGTCGCGGCCGGCAAGCTACTCCGGCTGGAGCCGGAGAAGCTCCGGCATGCGCTCGCTATCGCGGCTTCTGAGGCGTCCGGCAGCCGGCAGAACTTCGGGACGATGACGAAGCCGTTCCATCCGGGACACGCGGCCCGTTGCGGCGTCCTTGCGGCGCGGCTGGCGCAGAAGGGCATGACCGGCGACCCGGCGATTCTCGAGGCGCCGCTCGGGTACTTTGCCATCTTTTCGTACGGGGAAGCGCGGATCGAGCGGGTTCACGAAGCCCTCGGAAACCCGTTCGATGTAGTCTCGCCCGGGATGAATGTGAAGCGCTACCCCTGTTGCTACGCGACCCATCGAGCCGCGGACGGCGTCCTCGAGCTCGTTCGGCACCACGAGATTGCGGCGAGCGACGTGGAATCTGTCGACGTGATCGTCCCGCCCGGGGGCTTGGCCGCCGTTACCCGAGCCCAGCCGCAGACAGGGCTGGAGGGAAAGTTCAGCCTGCCGTACGTCGTGGCTGCGGCAATCCTGGACCGGCGGGTGGCGCTGGATACGTTTACCGACGAGATGGTGAGGCGACCCGAGGCGCAGGCGTTACTTCGAGCTGTGCACCCGGCCGAAAACGCAGCCATCCACGTGGAGTTCAATGCGATCGAGGAAGGGTACGTCGTGGTAAGACTGCACCTTCGAACCGGATCGGTCTTGGAGCGGCGCGTCGACTCTCCGCGGGGCGCGCCGCAGAATCCGTTGCGGCGCGCGGAGTTGCATGAGAAGTTCCGCGATTGCGCACGCCGGGCGTTACCCGGGGACCAAGCTGAGCGCGCGCTGTCGCTGCTGACGTCGCTGCGGGAGCTGCAGCGGGTTGACGAACTGGCGGCGTCGCTCGTGCCCGTGCCCCAGTCCGGCCCGTGACCACCTAAAGGGCGGCGCGGGTAATATGATGGCATGATGATCAGGCCAATAGTGCGCCCAGCGTCTGGAGAATCTCAGTCACCGTCAGCGCGGGTAACGCGCAGATTCGTTCTGCGCGCCGTCGCCGCCAGTCGAGACTCTTGATTTGATCGGACAGCACGACCCCCGCGACGGGAAGGCCGCCAGGGATCGTCACCTCGAACGGATACCCTTTGACTTGGCTTGTGACAGGACAGACCAGCGCGAGACCGACTTTGCCGTTGTACGTCGTTGGTGAAAGGACTACGGCGGGACGGCGCCCCGCCTGCTCGTGGCCGACGTGTGGTGTGAAGGTGAGCCAAATGACATCACCACGCTCGGGCACATAGGCGCCAGCACCTACCAAATCTCTCGCCCCACAGGAACTCCCGTATCGACCTCGCGGTGGAGGTTGCGTTTCGTAACGCGAGCCAGGAGATCCGCAAGGCGCTTCGGCCGTCTGGTGGCTGGAGTCAAAGTGATTTTCCCATTCACGACCGCCAGATCCACCTCAGCGTGCTCCTCGAGCCGAACTTCTTCCGCAAAGGGCTTGGGAATCCGTACCGCAAGGCTATGCCCCCATCGCTGAATCTTGGTACGCACAATCACCGCCTCCTGCGCTCTTTGCGACTCTACAAAGAAGATACGTCCTCGACCTGACCACGTCAAGTGATCCAGACCCGCGGCTTCTGGTGCGCTGGTGTGACCCACCGTCACACAGGCGCCCTGCCCATGGTTGACATCTAAAGATGAGCAAGATCGTCTAAAAGGCCGACCAGCATGAGATCTTGGCCTAGGGTGACGACGTGTGCATCATCTACGACTTGGTCACCGATCGTCCGACTGCGGCCACCCCGCTGCAGGCTGGTATCGGGTCCGAGACGGCAATGACGCGAAAACTGCCAGGCGAGTGGTGGCAGGCGCATTCGGGCTGCTTGCCGCCGATGAATGCTTTAAAGCCTGGACCGGCTTGGCCGACTCCGCGCGTGGATGAGGACGGCTGCTTTGCAGCGCGGCAGAAGTGCGGGTTCCCCTGGGTCGAGGAGGAATGCTCGCCCGAACTTGACTACGAGGTCCCAGCGTTCGGTTTCCGCAAAATTGCCGTCGTGCGCAAACTGGCATAATAATGATGGAAACGGAGCTATCCGTGTTTTTAGGTACGCAGGCGTGCTGGTCGGGGAGGGGGGACTTGAACCCCCGGCCTCAGCGTCCCGAACGCTGCGCGCTACCAAGCTGCGCCACTCCCCGGCGGAGTTCATTGTAGCATCGGGTCCCTACGGTGACAAATGCGCCCCGGCCAGTTCCCGTCGGTCGGGCGCGCTCGTCGATCCGCGACTGCGGGGGCAGACCGTGGCACCGTGACGGTCGTTCCAGGACGGCGCCGCGCCGGCCGCGTAATGAACGTCGTGCGACCGCTGTCGTTACCTGCACGCTCCGGGAGCGCGGCCTGCCCGGATCGCCGCGCCGCGTTCGGCGGCACGCTGCTCATCTTAGTCTCGGCCGCCGGATTCGGCGCGATGTCGATCTTCGCCAAGGCGGCATATGCCGCCGGCGCCAACGTACCAACCACCCTCTTCCTGCGCTTCGTGCTGGCGTCGCTCGTGCTGTGGAGCGCGCTCTTCGCGACGCACCGCGTCCCGGCCGCTTTGCCCGGTAGGCCCCTTGCCGCGTGCGTGGCGCTCGGAGCGATCGGGTATGCGGGGATGTCGTTGGTGTTCTTCTCGGCGCTCGTCTACGTCCCCGCGTCGCTCGCCGCGCTTATCCTGTACACCTACCCGCCGATCGTGACGGTCCTTGCGTTCCTCTGGCTGCGCGAGGCGCTGGACGGTCGAAAATGCCTGGCGCTCGGAATAGCATCCTTCGGTCTTGTCCTTGTCCTGGGGCTCGGCGCCGGCGCGGCGCGCACCACCGGGGTGATGCTCGCGCTCGCGGCCGCGGTTGCCTACTCCCTCTACATTGTCAGCGCACGTTTCCTGCTGCGGGGCGTGCCGCCGCTGTCGGCGGCGGCGATCGTGATCCCGGCTGCCGGAGCCATGTTTGGACTCTACGGCGCGGCGTCCGGCACGCTCCACCTTTCGATGGCATTGTCCGCATACGAGGCGATCGGCGGCATGGCGGTCATCTCGACCGTACTTGCGATCGTCGCGTTCTTCGCGGGGCTGGAGCGCGTGGGTGCGTCGCGGGCGGCGATTCTGAGTACGTTCGAGCCCATCGTGACGCTGACGCTGGCCGCGACCGCGCTCGGGGAGCGTCTCGTGCCGGTCCAGCTTATCGGCGGCGCCTGCATCCTAAGTGCCGTGCTCCTGCTCCACGCGGGAGAGCCCGTCGAGCGATCGGGCATGGCTCCCGCGATCGTGCCGGATCACGACGCGCTCTAGCCCGCACGTGATCCCACTGCCGGCCGCTCCTCCGGGTGGACCGTGCGCGCAAACGCTGCGGCTGTGCACTCGCCGGCGACCGATGTTAGTATGATGTAGTGAGAACGTTGCCGGAGCGCCAACCGTGGCATTAGATGCGCTCGACGTGCGCATGGCGCGGTTGGAGGGCGCGTATGAACAAATCGACAGGCGCCTCGATACGTTGCATGGCGATGTGCTGACCTTGACTCAAAGGCTCGATCGTGTCGACCAACGGTTGGAGCAAAAATTGGATGCGAATTTCCGTTGGGTGATTGGCGTCATTCTCGCGAACTGGACAACCTTGATGCTGGCGATCCTGATGCGTCGCTAGCGCTGGGCACGCGGCTACCTCGCTGTGGCGACGTTCGGCCGGATGTTTTGGTTCACCCGGAAGAAGTTCGTCGGATCGTAGGTGTTCTTCACGGCGACCAGCCGCTGGTACGTCCCGGGGCCATAGGCGGCGCGCACCCGCTCTGCGCCCTCGTCGCCGAGGAAGTTGAGGTACGGCGCCCCGGTCGAAAACGGTCGCATCGCGTCGTACGTCTCGCGTACCCACGCGATGTGTGGATCCGGTCGTTCACCAGCGTTCCAGAGGCCCACGATGTTCATCGCGTATCGCGGGTCCCGGTGCGGAAAGGCGGTCGACCCGGAATCGACCCGGCCGACGGCTCCCTCCAGGTGGTGAAGGTGCAGCGTCGTGAACGGTGAGAGCGCCTGCATCTTGTCCGTCTCGGCTACCAACGCGTCGATGGCCGAGTCCCCAAGCATTGCGAGGTAGTGGGTTTTCCAGTACGCATGGATCCCGCGCGGTGCGCTCGCGTCAAACATGCTTTGGAGCCCCGTGTACGGCACCGCGCCGACGTGCGCAACGGCGGGTGGGCCGAACGAGAGGAGCGGCTGGGCTATACGCTCTCCGTCTTCGATCGCACCGGAGTAGCACACGGCCACGGCGACCATCGGCGTGCCGTGAAGCAGTTGCGGGATGAACGGCAGGGGCGGCGCCGTGATGAACGCCACCATGGACGTCATTTCGTCAGGCAGCGCGGCAACCCATCGGTTGTAGAATCGGAGCAGCTCGCGCGCCTGTGCAGCCGGATGCAGCACGGCACCGCCGAACACCGTAGGCCCGACGGGGTGGAGGCGGTACTCGAACGACGTCACCACGCCGAAGTTGCCACCGCCGCCGCGTAAGGCCCAGAACAGGTCGGGATGATTGGCTGCGTTGGCGGTGATGAGGCGGCCGTCGGCCGTGACGACGTCGGCGGCAACCAGGTTGTCCGCGGTGAGGCCGTATTTCCGCATCAGCCATCCGACACCGCCGCCGAGCGTGAACCCGGCAATGCCGGTCGTCGACACCAATCCTCCCGTGGTCGCGAGGTCGAAAGCCTGCGTCTCACGGTCGAACTCACCCCATGTGAGCCCGGGCTGGGCCGCGGCCGTCCGCGCTACGGGGTCGACCCGGACGCCTTTCATCGGGGACAGGTCGATCACGATCCCGCCGTCGCACGTGCCGAATCCCGCGACGTTGTGCCCTCCGCCCCGCACGGCGGTGAGGAGCCGGTGGGTTCTGCCGAACTCTACCGCGGCGAGCACGTCGGCGACACCCCGGCAGCGCACGACGATCGCCGGGCGGCGGTCGATGAGGCCGTTCCACACCGACCGCGCGGCATCGTATCCGCCGTCGCCCGGCACGAGCACCTCGCCGCCGAAGCGCGACTTCAGGTCTCGCACGAGCGCTTGCTCCATCGGCGCAGCCTAGGCTTCCTTGGCCGCCGCCAGAATGTGCTCGCGTGTGAGATCGCGACCGTGCTCGCGTTTCGCGTGGTCCTGCACGTTGCGGACTAACTCATCGTCGGTTTCTCCGCGGATCTCAGTGCCGCACGGCGGACACGTTACCTTCTTCATCTGCGCCCCCCACGACGTTCGGCTTGGCCACGTTGATCGACCTCGCATGCCGGAGCCTGCGGCGTAACTGTACATTCACATGGGGTGGCGGAGCTTCGCATTTTCGTGCCAGGCGTGGACGAATGTACCCATGGCCGAAACCGGCCACGGGGGCGGGATCGAGCACGCGGGGCCTCGAGCGTCTAGAGCAAGCCTTGGCGGAGCGCGTACGCTACGGCCGCCGTCCGGGACGGTAGATCCAGCCGCAATAAGATATTGGCGACGTGCCGGTGGATCGTGTGCTCGCTGCGGTGAAGCCGGGCCGCGATCTCCTTGTCGGTCAGCCCCTGGGCGGCCATTCTAAGGATCTCAAGTTCCTTGTCCGTTAGGCGCGACTGCGCATCGGCCGCCCGCGCCGACGGTGATGTGATCTGGCGCAGCAGCGCGTCTGCCCGTTCGGCCTCGCGCGCCGCCCCGAGCGCCCGGAGGAGGCCAGCGGCCGTTCTCAGTTCCACGGCGGCCGCATCCCGGCGGCGCTCAGCGGCGAGGACGCGGCCGAGTTCGAGGCGTGCACGCCCCTGCTCGAACGGCGCTTCGAAGCGGTCAAAGAGGTAGGCCGCGTCTTCAAAAGCGGCGCGCGCTTCCGCGTAATGGCCGCCAGACGCCGCCACGGCGCCTCTCGCAAAGCGGACGAAGGCCTGGAGGGGGTCCGCGGCAACGGCTCGGACCGTTTCTTCAAGCTGCCGAAGCGCATCGCGCGCGTGCGAGAGCTCTCCGAGTGCGGCGTACGCGCGCGTGAGCAGCTCCAGGCCGGGGACGCGCTCCGTGCGTGCTTCAGGCGTATAGCGGCGCAGATAGCGTTCCGCGAGCTCGACGGCGGCCTGAGAATCCCCTTGATCGAGCGCCATCTCCGCGCGGCCGAGCAATGCGACCGTCGAGGTCTCGACCCGCGCGAACAGCGCCGCCGCCTCGTCCCATCGCCCTTGACGGCGGCGCAGCTCCGCCAACCGGGCGGTCGCGGCCGACGCGAGCGCCGGGCGAATGGCGGTCAACTCCTGCGCGGCGGCCTGGAGCTCCGCTTCGGCCTCCGCCCACCGTCCTCGCCACATCAAGACGCCCGCGTACTGCGTGCGGCACACGGCGAACAGCATCGTGAACCGCCAGCGCCGGCAAAACTCCTTGACGCGATCGCACCATTGGGCCGCGCGCGGATAGTCGCGTACGCGCTCGCAGGCGAAGATCAAGTAGCAACACGTCAGGCTGATGGCCTGGCGATCCGCCACCTCGCCTGCAACGACGGCCGCCGTCGCCTCGTCCAGGAGGCGCATCCCGTCGCGCACCTGCCCCTGGCTCACGAGCGCCAGTCCCTCGAGCGCGCGTCCTAACATCTCGACGTCGATAGTCCCGACGGTCTCGCCGATGCTCGCCGCTTCGGTCGCGAGTTGCTGCGCTGTCACAGGGTTCTTGTCGGCCATGAGCGCGTGGTGGGCCTCGCACGCGGCGAGCCAGGCGGCCTCGACGGACTGGGCGTGCCGTTTGAGCAGGCGGTGGGCCCGTTGCATCCAGCCGTTGGCGACGGCCGAGTCGTTGCGAAAATCCACGGAATCGACCGCCAGCCACATGGCGCACCGGGCGGCACCACGGTCGTCGCCGCGCTCGCGATACGACCGGTACGCTCGCTCGCGCGCATCGAACATACGGGCCGTGTCGCCGAGCCACCATGCCGACCAGGCGAGTCCTTCCCACCCTTCGGCCGTCTCCTCTGACGCCAGCGCCTGCTCGAACTGCCGGTGTGCCTCCGCCCACTCGCCGCGCTGCAGCGCCCGCCAGCCCTTCCCGACGGCGAAGGACAGCGGTCCGTCGGGCTGCAGCGATGCCAGCGCCTGCGCTTTGCGGTTCGCAGGGGTGCGGCCTAGCTGTCCGGTTGGTCCCATTGGGAACGTACGGTTCCAGGCGCGCACCGGCCCTTCCTACGCGCACCTCCGCGGCGCGCCGCCGGCCACTATCCGGGCCGCTCGCTGCGCGGACGCGTCGATCATCACCGAGGGAGGGACGCACACCGCGGCTCGCAGAAGTTGCGCTGGAGTGGGCGCGTGGCCCGCTCCAGCCCGTTTGGAGGAGGCCGGATCCGCATGTTTCCGCTGGAAGGCATCAAGATCGTCGACCTCACGCGGTTCCTCGCCGGCCCGTACTGCACGATGGAGCTCGGGGACTTCGGCGCGGACGTGATCAAGGTCGAGCCGCTTGACGGTGACCACTCTCGATACCAGACGCTGCGCCGCGACCTCGTCGGCAACAGCTACTTCTTCGCCGCGGCAAACCGAAACAAGCGCAGCATTACGGTCAACCTCGCGACCGATGACGGCCGCGAGATCGTGCGCCGGCTGGCGCGCAGCGCGGATGTCGTGATCGAGAACTTCCGCCCGGGCGTTATGGATCGGCTTGGGCTCGGCGCGCGCGCGCTGCGCGAGGCCAATCCACGCCTCATCTACTGCGGAATCTCCGGCTTCGGCCGGAGCGGACCCTATCATACCCGTCCAGGGTTCGACCAGGTCGCGCAGGGGATGTCGGGGTTCATGAGCATCACCGGCCAGGAGCCGACAGGACCAACGCGGGCGGGCATCGCGCTGGCCGACCTGACGTGCGCCACAGCGGCCTGCCGCGGCGTGCTCTACGCGCTGCTGGCCCGTGAGCGCACGGGGCGCGGGCAGGAAGTCTACGTGGCCATCGTGGACGCGATGGTCGCGCTGTTGACCTGGAGCGCGGGGATGTACTTCGAGACCGGCCGCGCTCCCGGCGTCGCCGGCAACGACCATCCGTTGTCGTCGCCGTTCGGCGTGTACCAGGCAAAGGACGGGCCATTTAACGTGTGCGCCGGTAACGAGGAGATCTGGCGGCGATTGTGCGCCGCGCTCGACCGCCCCGAACTCGCAACCGATCCGCGGTTTGCGACGGTCAACGATCGCGTGACGCATCGCGCCGACCTCAACCAGATTCTGGGCGAGATCTTTCAAACCCGCACGGCGTCAGAATGGGTGGCGCATCTCAACGAACGGGGCGTGGCTTCCGGGCCGATCTATCGCTTGGACGAGGTCTTCAACGATCCGCAAGTGCGCCACCAGGACATGCTGGTCGAAATGCCGCATGCCGTGCACGGAACCGTGAAGATGCTCGGGCTCCCGATCAAACTGACGGAGACGCCGGGCCGCATCCGGCGCGTGCCGCCGGTCCTGGGCGAGCACACGGACGAAGTGCTCGCCGAGGCCGGCTATGCGCCCGCGGAGATCGAGCAGCTGCGTAATGCGCGCGTGGTCGGGTCCCCGCAGGGCGCCCGGGCGGCGGATTCGTCCGGCGGGGCGTGACGGGACCGGCGCGGGGCCGCTCACACAGCTTCCCGGGCTGACCTCGGCAACATGATCGCCGGCGCTATTGCACATCGATACTGCAGATCGATGAATCCAACGTCGGCCCGCTCGCGATCCGGGGTGCGCTAGCGTGTGTCGTGCGGGGGAGCGGTGTCCGCCGGCCGCGGCCGCACGCCGGCGCGCACAGGCCAAGAATCTACGCTGGCTGTTCGGTGTGTCGCAGACGCAGATTGGCGGCTTGCGGACGCGCGGCGTAATCTGAGCACAAGATGCCTGGAGGATTTTTCGCGTGAACCTCGAAATACGCCCCAAATTTAACATCAGAAAACCTACGCAGCACTCATCGGAGCAGAGTATGCCGCAGCGACTGCAGGACTGGTACCGTTATCTCGCCCAGCAGATGCATGTGTCCCTTCATACGTCGCTCGTCGAAGGGCCGCCCGACACCACCCCGAGGTACCGGCAGGATCCCAGCGTTCTTCGCGAGCTTCCACGAAACGGTACCGTGCGCTCGGGGCCGTCGCCGGCTCCGAGTTCGCTCTCGATGCGGCCCGTGGCGCCGCGCGTAGGGCCGTCGTCGTTGTCCCTCCACGGTGCTGCCGTGCCGCCCGGGCGCGTGGCGGAGCCGCGGTCGCCTGATCCCCGGCGCCGCGGGGGGCGCCGTCCGATCACGGAGTCGCGCGAGGAAATCATCCGGCGCCTGCTAGACCCGGAGCTCAGCCTCTACGAGGCGGCCGCGGTGCTAAACTTATCGAAGGCGACGGTGCGCCGCTACACGGACCAGGGGAAGTTGCTCTGCCTCCGAACCCACGGCGGACAGCGCCGGTTTCACCTGTCGACGCTGCTCGCCTTTTTGGATCGCCAGGCCGCCCGAGGGGACGACTAACTGGGTGCACATCGGCTTCTTCACCGATAGCTACCTCCCACGGCGTAGCGGCGTCGTGCGCGCGGTCGAGGCCGCGGGAGCCTACCTCCGGCGCCGCGGACACCGCGTGTCGGTGATCGCGCCGGCGTATCAGGGCTACGTCGATCATGACCCGGACGTGCATCGCGTGCCGTCGGTGGCGCCGCCGGGCCACCCGGACTTCCCGCTTGCCGTGCCGTACTCCGCGTCGCAGCTGCGCGGCATTCGGGCGCTGGGGCTCGACGTCGTGCACAGCCACTCGCCGTTCCTCCTGGGTGGGGTCGGGCTATGGGTGGCGCGCATCCTGCACCGGCCGGTAGTGTTCACCTACCATACTATGTACGCCGAATATGCGCACTACGCCCCGCTCGTCGGCGATCTCACACGGCCGCTCGTGCTCGCCTACACCACCGCGTACTGCAACCGGTGCGATCGGGTCCTCGCGTCCGTGCCGTCGCTCGCGGCGCGGCTCCGGGAGTACGGCGTGCGGGTGCCGGTCGAGGTGATCCCGAGCGTCGGGATCGAGCCTGAGGCCTTCGCGGGTGCGCTGCCCGCGGGCGTCCGCGCCGCGCTCGGGGTGCCCGCCGAGGTGCCGCTTCTCGTGTACGTCGGCCGCCTGGCCAAGGAGAAGGGTGTGCTCCTCTTGCTGGAGGCATACGCCGCCGCGCCCTTGGACACGCGGCTCGTGCTCGTCGGCGACGGCCCGGAGCGCGCGGCCCTCGTCGAGCACGCGCGCCGCCTCGGGCTGTCGACCCGGGTGGTCTTTGCCGGCGGGATGGCGCACGCGCGCGTCGTGGAGGTCCTTCGCAGCGCGGATTTGTTTGTCTTCCCCTCTCAGACCGAGACGCTCGGCCTCGCCGTGGTCGAGGCGATGGCCGCGGGACTCGCCGTCGTGGCCGTCTGCGCCGGCGCCGCGGCCGATATCGTGCGCGACGGCGAGACCGGGCAGTTGGTGTCCGCGGACCCGGCACGGTTCGCGGAAGCGGTCGGGGCATTGCTGCGCGATCCCGAGCGTCGCGCGGAGATGGGACGGCGGGGGCGGGCGGCTGCGGCCGCGTACGCGCAGGCGTTGATCACAGATCGGATGGTGATGCTGTACGAAGCCGCCGTCGCGGCGAGCGCCGCGCCGGCGGCGAGCGGCCGAGCCTAACGTTCAGGGAGGATCTGAGTGCGTCTCAGGCGGTTGGAGCTCGTCGGGTTCAAAACGTTCGCGGATCGCACCGCGCTGGAGCTCGCACCACGCATCACGGCGATCGTGGGACCGAACGGCAGCGGCAAGAGCAACATCTTCGATGCGATCCGGTGGGCGCTCGGGGAAGGCAGCCTCCGATCCCTGCGCGGCGTCCGGAACGAGGACGTGATCTTCGCGGGCAGCGACCACCGGCGGCAGCTCGGCATGGCCGAGGTCACGCTGACGTTGGACAATACGGATGGGGCGTTGACGCTTCCCTCGGACGCGGACGACGCGCCGGGACGCCGTTGGCGTTCGCCGAGGTCACGGTGACCCGGCGCGCGCTGCGGGCCGCGGACAGCCAGTATCTGATCAACGGCCTGCCGTGTCGGCTCCGAGACATTCAGTCGATGTTTCTCGGGACCGGGCTCGGCGGGCACTCCTACGCGCTGATCACCCAGGGCGAGGTCGACCGGACGCTGGATGCCACCCCGGAGGAGCGCCGGATGATCCTTGAGGAGGCGGCCGGGGTGGCCAAGTATAAGCGTCGCCGGCGCGACGCCGAGCGGCGCATGGCGGCCGCGGACCAACTCCTCGTACGGGTCGCCGATATCTTGGGGGAGCAGGACGCGCACGTCGCCCAGCTCGCGGCCCAGGCGGAGTCCGCGGAGCGCTATCAGGCCTACACGCACGAGCTGCGGGCCACGGAGCTTGCCCTGCAGATCGAAGATGTCCGCCGCCTCGCGCGCGCGCAGCGCCGGGTACGTGACCAGCTCGAGCAGCTCGCGACGCGCCGCGATGAGGTCGCCGCGGCACTGCGGGCGCTCGACGCGGAGCAGGTGGAGCTCGACCGGCGCGCCGCGGCGGCCGGGCGCGAGTGGGACGAAGCACAGCGCGCGCTGGTGCACCTGACCGAGCGGCGCACCGCCGAGGAGGCCGGCCTGCGGCTGTTCGACGAGCGGCGCCGCGGGATTCGGCTGCAGCGCGACCGGATCATGCGCGAGGTGGAACGAATCCAGGACGAGGAAGCGCAGCTGAAACGGGAGCGGGCACTGCTCGACGATGCCGAGGCGCGGCTCGCTGAGGAGCGGGACCGCGCGGCAGCGGACGTGACCACCGCGGAGGAGGAGGTCACCCGGGCTGAGCGCGAGACCGCCGACGCCGACGCGCGCCTGGAGGGCGGCCGAGCCGAGGCGCGCGCCGTGGCCGACGCGCGCGGTCAGGCGCGCAACGCGCTTGCCGCCGCCGACGCCAAAGCGGCCGGTCACCGCGACCGCGTCGCATCGCTCGCGGGTCGCCTGGCACACCTCGACGGCCAGGGCGCCACGTACGCGGAGCGCCGCCGCGAGCTCACCGCGGCGCTCGATCGCGCCACCGAGGAACTGGCGGCGGCCAGAGCGCGGCTGCAGGCACTCCGGCGCGACCACGCCCGCGAGTCGGCGGCCCGGGAGGATTTGCGCCTTGGCATGCATCGCGCCGAGGTGGAACGGGAGACGGTGCGGTCGCGGCTGCGCTACCTGGAGGACGCGGAGGCGCATTACCGGGGGTACGATGCCGGGGCCCGCGACCTACTGCTGGCGCGTCAGCGCGCCCCCCAGGACTTCGCGGCGATCGAGGGCACGGTCGTCGAAGCCCTCAGCGTGCCGCGCGAGGCCCGCGCGGCGATCGAGGCCGCGCTCGGGCGGGCGCTGTCCGCGCTGGTCGTGGCGTGCTTCGATGATGTGCGCGCACTCCAAGCGACGAGGAGCGCAGAGGACGCCGGCGCGGTGACGTTTTGGCCCCTCGCGTTGGCGCAGCCGAGGACGCCGTGGCCGCTGAGCCCCGCGGTGGCCGCGAGCCCGGGCGTGCGCGGACGGGCGCTCGATCTCGTGCGCGTCTCCGGGCCGCATGCGGAGGCCGTCCGCGGGCTGCTCGCGGACGTGCTGGTGGTCGACGATCTGGACGCCGCGATCCGCGCCCGCACCGCCGGACACCCCGGACCGATCGTCACGCTCGCCGGTGAGGAACTGTCCTGTGAGGGCATGGTGACCGTAGGGCGCGCCGACGCGGAGCGCGGCACGGTCGTGGGCCGCGCGGAGGAGATCCACGATGCCCGGGCGGCGCTGACGCGTCTGGACGCAGCGGTCGAGGAGCAGGGGGGACAGGTCGAGCTCGCGGCCAAACGAGTCCGCGATCTCGAAACGGCTCTTGCCGCCGCCGATGCCGCGATTGCCGCCGCGGCGGACCGCCGCGCCGACGCAGAGCGGCGGTCGACGCTGTTGGACGCCGAGATCGCGCGCATCGCCGAGGAGACCGCCGAGACGGCGCGCCAGTACGACGCCGCACGGCAGGAGGCCGAAGCGCAGGAGATGCTGAGAGACGGGCTGCGCGAACAAGCGGATGCGCTCGAGGCGCGGCTCGCCGCGCTGGAGGAGGAGGCGGAAAGTCTCGGGGCGTGGATCCGGGATCGCACGGCGGCGTCGCGCGCCGCGCGGGAACGGACGACGCAGCTGCGGATGACATTGACCGAGATCGCGGGCCGCCGCGAAGCCCTTCGGATACGCACAGAGGAGACCACGCGCGCGGCGGCGCGAACGGCGTCGCGCCGCGACGCGCTTGGGGAGGAAGCCGCGCAGCTCGACGGCGAGACCGAGCGCCTCGAGGCGGAGGAGGGGGCCGCGCGGGCGCGCTGCCAGGTCCTCGCCCGCGACGCGGTCGAGCTGGAGGACCGCATGCGGGGCCTCGATGGCGAGCGCACCGCCGTTGCCCGGCGGCGCGCCGCACTCGATGAGGAGCGCCGGGAAACCGCGAGCCGTGGCGACGCGCTCGCAGAGGATGCGCACCGGGTGGAGCTGCGCCAGGCCCAGGTGGAGGCCGAGATCGGAAGCGCGCGCCGGCGCATCGAGGAAGAATTTGGGCAGCCGTACGACCGCGCCGCCGAGGCGGTTGCCGACACCCTCGACCGCGACGAAGCCCTCGGTCGGGTCGAGGCCCTCCGTGGCCTCATCGCCGCGCTCGGGCCCGTGAACCTGATCGCCATCGAGGAGCACCGTCAAGCGGCGGCACGCGCGGCGGCGCTGCGCGCGCACCTGGACGACGTGCAGGGGGCCCTCGCCGCGCTGCGGACTGCGATTGGCGAACTTGAGGGCGTGATCCGATCGCAGTTCGACGAGACGTTTCGCGCCGTGAACCATCAGTTTTCGGAGTTGTTTGTTCGGCTCTTCGGCGGCGGGCGGGCAGGCCTCGAGCTCGTGCAGATCGACGGCAGCGACGAGCCCGGCGTGGACCTCGCGGTGCAGCCGCCCGGCAAGGCGCTCCGCAGCCTGAGCGCGCTGTCGGGCGGCGAGCGGGTCATGGTCGCCCTGGCCCTCATCTTCGCGATGCTCCGCGTTCGCCCGAGTCCATTCTGCGTCTTCGACGAGGTTGAGGCGGCGCTCGACGAGGCCAACACCCGCAAGGTGGCGCAGGTGCTCTGCGAGATCGCCGAGCGTTCGCAGATCATCATCATCACGCATAACAAGGCCACGATGGAGGTCTGCGACGTCATGTTCGGCGTCACGATGGAGGAGCCGGGCATCTCGAACATGGTGTCCATGCGGCTCCAGGACCGTGACCGCCTTGCCGTTGGGCAGCCCGTTGGCTAACGTCGGAGGATGGTTCGGCCGGTTTCGCCAGGGCCTCTCGCGCACACGAGAGGCCCTCTCGGCGCGTCTCGACGGGCTCATGGGCCGGGAACTCGATCCCGCGTTCTACGACGACGTCGAGGAGACGTTGCTTCAGGCGGATCTGGGGGTCCAGACCACCGACGCGGTCGTCGCGCGTCTCAAGGATCAGGCCCGGACGGGCGCACGGACGCCCGACGCCGCGCGCCAGGCGCTGCGCGAGATCCTGATGGCGTCGCTCGGGAGCGGGGTGCCGCTCACCCTGGCCCCGCCGCCCGCGGTGATCGTGCTGCTTGGGGTGAACGGATCGGGCAAGACCACGACGATCGGCAAGCTGGCGCACCGCCTGCGGGGTGAGGGCCGCAAGGTGCTGCTGGCGGCGGCCGACACGTTTCGCGCCGCCGCCGCGGATCAACTCGAGGTGTGGGCGACGCGAGCCGGCGCGGACCTCATCCGTCACCGCGAGGGCGCCGACCCCGCGGCCGTTGTGTACGATGCGGCGCAGGCCACGCGCGCCCGCCACGTGGACGTTTTGATCGTGGACACCGCCGGGCGGCTCCATACGAAGACCAATCTGATGGAAGAGCTGAAGAAGATCGACCGCGTCGTGCGGCGCGAGCTGCCGGGGTCGCCGGTGGAAGCCCTGCTCGTCCTGGACGCGACGACGGGCCAAAACGGGATCGCGCAGGCGCGCGAGTTCAAGGCCGCCCTGCCCGTGACCGGCGTGGTGCTCACCAAGCTGGACGGCACCGCACGCGGCGGCGTCGTGGTCGCGATCACCCAGGAGCTCGGCCTGCCCGTCAAATTGGTCGGCCTGGGCGAGCGGATCGAGGACCTCCAGCCGTTCGACCCCGCGGCTTTCATGGACGGCCTGCTGGCGGGCGACGCCGGCAGCCCGTCGGCCACGCAGCGCGAGCGCGGCTAGGGCCGCCCTTCCGGCCGGCGGGTTCCTATGCTACAATGTGTCAAGCAATATGCCTTTACATGCCGGCCCATCCGCCGTCACCAACGGCCGCGCGCGGTCGCTCGAGGGGCGCACCGTGGTCATCGGGCTCTTCGACGCGTACGCCGGCCTGTTGAGCGAGCGGCAGCGGAGGCTCGTGCAAATGTACTACCACGACGATCTCTCGCTCGGCGAGATCGCCGAGCGCCACCGCATCACGCGGCAAGCCGTTTTTGATACTCTCCGCCGCGCGATCGCGGAGATGCAGCGGCTCGAGCGGCATCTCGCCGTGGCGGCAGGGCGGGCGCGGGCCGCGCGGGTGCGGGCGCGTCTTGCATGCCTCGAGGCGGAGGCGGCGCGGCTGGCCGAGCGCCATGCGGAAGTCGAACCGCTGCGCAAGGCGCTCGGGACGCTCAAGGCGGGCCTATGAACCGACCGACACCGCACTATTTTTCACCGCTTCCGCCGGCGCAGGTGCGCTCGCGGCTCATCCGCTGGGTCGACGGAGACCGCGAGTTTGGGTTCCGCACGGCGGCGGGGGTCTTTTCGCGGGGCAGCGTAGATCGCGGTACGCGGCTCCTGCTTCGCGCCGTCGATGCGACGGGCGCGCGCGACGTGCTGGACCTCGGCTGCGGGTACGGCGTCGTGGGGATCGTGCTGGCGCACCGCGCCCCCGCGGCCCATGTGACGCTGGTGGACGTGAACCCGCGCGCGGTGGCGCTGGCGGCCGAAAACATCCACTTAAATGAGACGCCGAACGCGGACGCCGTGTGCGGCGACGGATGCGGCGCGGCCGGCGGCCGGACCTTTGATCTCGTGGCGATGAACCCGCCGATCCGCGCCGGGCGCGCCACGGTGCTTCGGCTGCTCCGCGAGGCGCACCACTGTCTGCGGCCCGGCGGACGGTTGTACCTGGTCGCGCGAACGAGTCAGGGAGCGCAGACGCTCGGCCGGCTCATGGGGGACATCTTCGGGCGCGTCGTCGAGGTGGAGCGCGGCGGCGGCTTTCGGGTCTACGAGGCACGCCATGTTTGAACAGCTACAATCCCGGCTTGGAAACATCCTGAACCGGCTGCGGGGCCGTGGCACGCTGTCCGCCGATGACGTCGACGCGGCGCTCAGGGAGATTCGGCTCGCGCTGCTCGAAGCGGACGTGAGCGTCGCCGTCGCCCGCACCTTCGTCGCGCGGGTGCGGGAAGCGGCCGTGGGACAAGAGGTGTGGAAGAGCCTCACCCCGGGGCAGCAGGTTGTGCAGATCGTCTTCAGCGAGCTGACGCGCCTCTTGGGGACCGCGAACCACTCGATCGCCCCCGCGCCGCAACCGCCGACCGTCATTCTGCTCGTGGGATTGCACGGCACCGGCAAGACGACGACGGCGGGGAAGCTGGCGGCGCACCTCAGGAAGCGCGGGCGGACGCCGCTGCTGGCCGCGGCCGACCTCTCCCGTCCGGCCGCCGTGCAACAGCTTCAGATCGTGGGGCAACAGGCAGGGGCGACGGTGGTCGCGCCCGCCGGCGGCGAGGACGCGGTTGCCGTCGCCGCGCGCGCGCTGAACCGTTGCCGGGAACTCGCCGCCGACACCCTGATCGTGGACAGCGCCGGACGGCTGCACATCGACGAGACGCTGGTCGCCGAACTGGGGCGCGTGCGGGCGGCGACGGCGCCGCACTACACGCTGCTCGTGCTCGACGCCATGATGGGGCAGGACGCCGTCCGCATGGCGCAGGGCTTTCACGCCGCCGTCCCGCTGGACGGCGTGATCCTGACCAAGCTCGACGGCGATGCACGCGGCGGCGCCGCGCTCTCCGTCGTGGCCACGCTCGAGCGGCCGATCTTTTTTATCGGCACCGGCGAGCGCCTGGACGCGCTGGAGCCGTTTCATCCCGATCGCGTCGCCTCCCGGATCCTGGGCATGGGCGACGTCCTCACCCTCATCGAGCGCGCGCAGGAGCAGGTCACGGCCGAGCAAGCCAAGGAGCTCGAACGCAAGCTCCGGCGGGCCGACTTCACCTTGGAAGACTTCACCCAGCAGATTCGTCAAGTCCGCGCAATGGGGCCGCTCGATCAGGTACTCTCCATGATCCCGGGTCTGGGCGCGCGGCTCAAGGGGGCCCAGGTCGACGAGGGCGAGCTCAAGCGGATCGAAGCGATGATCAGTTCCATGACGCCGGGGGAGCGGCGGCACCCGGACACAATCGACGGGAGCCGCCGCCGGCGGATCGCCCGCGGGAGCGGGACCTCGGTGCAGGAGGTGAACCGCCTCTTGCGTCAGTTCGCCGAGGCGCGCAAGATGCTCAAGCAGATCGAAGGCATGGGACGGCGCAAGGGGAAGCTCCCGCTTCCAGTTCAACCGTAGTTCGGCAGCGGCGCCGGCCCGACGCCGGCAGATTGCACAACAAGGGGGTAGCGATGAGTGTCAAGATCAGATTGATGCGGCGCGGCGCCAAGGGGCAGCCGTTCTACCGTCTGGTGGTCGCGGACTCGCGCAGCCCGCGCAGCGGCCGGTATATCGAGACGGTAGGGTTTTATAACCCGAGGACCGAGCCGTCCACGATGGCGGTCAACGCGGAAAAGGCGATCGCGTGGCTGCGCAAGGGCGCGCGCCCATCGGACGCCGCGCGGGTCATCTTGGAGAAGACCGGGGTGCTCCGCCAGTGGCAGGAGTCCCGGGCCAAGGCGACTCGGTGAAGGCGCTCGTCGAGCTGCTGGCGCGCTCGCTCGTCGAGCGCCCGGATGCCGTGGCGGTGCGCCTCGTCGAGGCTCCCCAGGAGACCGTGATCGAGGTGCAGGTCGCGTCCGAGGACGTCGGCAAGATCATCGGGCGCGGCGGCCGCGTGATCAAGGCGATCCGGACGCTCGCGCGGGCTGCGGCGACGCGCAGCGGGAAACGCGTCAACGTCGAGGTGCTCCGCCCCTAGGTCGTCCCCGATGGGGCGGCCGGAGGGCGGGGCCATCACGGAGGAGGAGTGGGCATGGCTTCGATCACGGTGCAGCGGCCAGTGGTCATCAAGACGATCGTGACGGAGAGCTTCAAACGGCTGTACATCGCAGACCTCGAGGACGCGATCAAGCGGGTGGATGCGATCGCACAGCAGATCGATGTGCAATCCCGCCGGTTCGACCTGGAGCGGCAGGTCAACCCGCAGTCGAGGGTGATCCGGCAGCAACTGGAGCTCGAACGCGCGCGCCAGGACTCCGCGCGTATGGAGCTGCAGGCGCGGCTGCGCGAGGCGCAGCAGCTCGAGCTGAACTCGGAGTTTACGCAGGGGACGATCGACGGTACGGTGGACATCACCGTCGGCGACAACCTGTTCGAGAAGATCGCCGGGACCGAACTCATCGTCAAGGACGGCATTGTCCTCGAGATCCGGGAGGGGGTGTCGTCGTCGGCGGTGCCGGTCGTGCCGGCGCCGTCAGGCGGGATCATTACCCCCGCCACGCGGTAGTGCCCCGGCCCCGCCGCCACGAGGCGCCGGGCCGGCTGGCGCCGCCGGATCTCGTGATCGTCGCGGAGATCACGAAGCCGCACGGGGTGCGGGGCGCGGTGCGGGTCGTGCCGGTGACCGACTTCCCGGATCGCCTGCTCGCGCTTCACGAGGTGATCGTACTGGACGGGCGGGGCGGGCGCACCGTACGCGTGGAATCGGCGCAACCGGCCGGGCGGTTCGTCGTCATGAAGCTGGCCGGGATCGACACGCCGGAGGCCGCGGACCACCTGCGCGGCGTCGCCCTGGGCATCCCGGCGTCCCAGGTGCGCGTCCTGCCGCCCGGCCAGTTCTACGTCTTCCAGATCGTCGGGCTTCGCGTGCGGACCCCGGGGGGCGAGCCGCTGGGACGGGTCACGGACGTCCTGCACACGGGCAGCAACGACGTCTACGTGGTGCGGACGCCGGACGGTGGCGAGACGCTGCTGCCCGCCGTCGGCGACGTCATCCAGGCCATCGACGTGGCGGCGGGCGAGATCGTCGCCCGTCCTCCCGAGTGGATGTGATGCGGATCGACGTCGTGACGATTTTCCCGGAGCTGTTCCCTGGGCCGCTCGGCGTCGGCGTCCTCGGGCGCGCGCGCGAGCGGGGCCTGGTCGATCTGGCGGTCTGGGACCTGCGAGCGTACACCGCCGACCGGCACCGCAGCGTCGACGACGCGCCCTACGGCGGCGGCGCGGGCATGGTCATGAAGGTGGAGCCGTTCGTCCGAGCCATGGAGGCCGTGCGCGCGGTCCATCCCGCGACCCATCCCGTGGTGCTGCTGCCGAGCCCGCAGGGCGCGGTTTTCACGCAGGCGCGGGCGCGTGCGTACGCGTCGGCTCCGCATCTCGTGCTCCTCTGCGGGCGCTACGAGGGCGTGGACGACCGCGTGGCGCCGCTCGCAGGCGCCGAAGAGGTCAGCATCGGCGACTACGTGTTGACCGGGGGGGAGCTCGCGGCGATGGTCATCATCGAGGCCGTCGTGCGCCTGCGTCCCGGCGTCGTCGGGGACGATGCGTCGGTGGCCGGGGACTCGTTTTCCGCGGGCCTGCTCGATTTCCCGCAATACACGCGCCCCGTGGAATTCCGCGGGCTCGCAGTGCCCGACGTGCTGCTGAGCGGCCACCACGAGGCGATCCGGCGGTGGCGCAGGCGCGAGGCGCTTCGCCGCACGCTCGACCGCCGGCCCGACCTGATCGACGAATCGGCGCTCGACGACGAGGCGCGCGAGTTGCTGGCGGAGTTGCGGCGCGCCGCGGCGGAGCATCGCCGCGCGTAAACTTGTGACCGTGACGAGTCGCATGCTATAATGCGCTGTCACGGGTGTAAAAGGGGGCCACCATGGAGAAGGTCATGGCGATCGAGCGGCAGCAGATCAAGCAAGGGCTGCCGTCGTTTGTCGCCGGCGACACGGTCCGCGTGCACATGCGGGTCGCCGAGGGCGGACGCGAACGGCTCCAGGCCTTCGAGGGCACCGTGATCGGGCGGCGGGGCGGCGGGACGCGGGAGGCGTTCACGGTCCGCCGCATCTCCCACGGCATCGGCGTGGAGCGGACGTTTCCCCTGCACTCGCCCCGCGTGGAAAAGATCGAGATCCTCAGGAAAGGGCGCGT
>JAJPIA010000020.1 GCA_021324975.1 Bacillota bacterium | reverse complement strand
CGGGGCGGCGGTGGTGGTCGCGAATCACGTCAGCTGGCTCGATCCCATCATCCTGCCCCTCGTGATGCCGCGCAAACCCGCGGTGCTCTCCATGGCGGAGCTGTGGCGCATGCCGGGCGTCCGGCTCGTGATGCGGGCGTACGGCCCGCTCGCGATACCGGTGCGCCGAGGGGCGGTGGACACGGGGGCGCTCAGGCGCTCGCTGGCCGCCCTCCGCGAGGGCCGCCTGCTGATCGTGTTCCCGGAGGGCGGTATCAGCGCGGACGGCCGCCTGCGGCCGTTTCAGCGGGGCGCCGCGCTCCTCGCGAATCGCGCCGGCGTCCCGCTCGTGCCGGCGGCCATCCTCGGCACGCGCGAGGCACTACCCCTCGGCCGCGCGCTGCCGCGGCCCCGGCGCATCGTCGTGCGCATCGGCACCCCGGTGGCCGTGCGCGGCGATGCGGCCGCGGATCTGGACCGGGCAAACGGCGAGGCCGCGGCGCAGATCATCGCGCTCAGCGCGGCGCCGTAGCGGCGGGGCGGCGTCAGCGACGCGGCGGCGTGCGGGTTGACCGGCGGCGCACGCGGCGGAAGAGCTCCTCCAACCACCGGGCAAACCCCGAGTGCTCGCGATGGTCCAGGCTGCGCTCGAAGCTCTCGAGCGCCGTGCGTACCCCGACGTCCCGGCCCGCGGCTTTGCTCATGATCCACTTGTGGTCCGCGACGTAGACGAACACGTCGCCGGCCGACCGGCCAGGAAACGACCGCCGCAGGCGCTTGAACGTGGCGTCCTGCGTGACCGGCAAGTACACGCGCGTGTACCATTCGCGCGCGGCGGCGCGCAGCGACGCACGGCCGCGCTGCCGCGCGACGTCTTCGATCCACCGCTGCAGCTTCGGGTACTGGCCCACTTCGTGGAGCACGATCGACGTGATGCCGGTGCGCTGCTCGAACAGCACGCGCTCGCGCGCCACGACATCCTCGGGCCGTCGTGCCTCCGGCAGATAGACGACCACCTCGGCGTCGACATCGCGCGCTCCCACCAGCGCGGCCGCGGCCACGCGGTGGTGGCCGTCCGCGACGAAGTACTCGTGCCCGATCCGGTAGAGCAGGACCGCCGGCAGCACTTCGCCGCGATTGAGCGCGGCCACGAGCCGTTTGACCCGCGACGGCGTCAGGCCGCTCCCGGCGCGAAGGCCGCGGGGGAAGTACCGCGCGCGCCCCACGCTGCCCACGATCTCGTCCAACGGGACCTGCGTCACGCCTATGGCGCGCGCCGTGAGCGCGCCGAGCGCGCGTTGCACCTCCTCGAATTCCTTGAAGCGTCGCGGCGCCCTCATGGCCCACCCCGGTCGATCGGCAGGACAACCGAGCGAAAGGCGTTGACGACCTCGGTGCGCCCGATCACGGTACTGCGCGTGCCCTTGGAAACGTAGGAAAGATGGTTGTGCCCGTGGACCAGGTAGCGCGGCCGCAGGCGGCGCAGGATGCTGTGAAACACTCGAAACCCGACGTGGGCCCGATCCTGGCCGTCATGGATCCCGTGCGGGGCCGCGTGCGTCACGACGACGTCGACGCCCCCGGCCCACCAGACCGCGGGGCGGAGGCTCAGCACGCGCCACCACATTTGCTGCTCCGTGAACTGCACGCCCTCGCCGTTGTACCACATGCTCCCTTCGAACCCCGCGACCCGGAGGCCGCCGACCCGAACGAGCCGGCGGTCGACGTTCTCGCCGGGCGGCGTACGGTCGCCGCGCCCGTCGTGGTTGCCGCGGACGTAGAGCAGCGGCACGCGAAACCGGTCCGCGAGCGCTTCGAGGTAGTCGGGCGGCAGGTCGCCGCATGAGAGGATGAGCCGTACGTCGGCCGTCGACTCGGACCGCACTTCCGAAAGGAGGCGCTCGTCGATCTCGTCGCTGACGGCGAGGATGGTTCCGGCGGCGCCCGCCGCTCGTCCCGCGGCACGCGCGTCGGGGCCTACCACTGAACCCGGGCGAAGCCCTCCGGCTGCCACGTCATCCTACACTCGGGAGACATCCGCGCCAGCCGCTCGACAATCGCCCGCCCCACATCGCCGCCAGCAAGGATGGGCGTCCCCCGGCGCGGCCGCGGGGCGCCGTGTCCCAGGGTGACCGGATAGAGGCTGATCGCCTCCAGGGTCCCCCCGTCGAACCGGCAGACGGGGACGACAGACTCCCAGTACCGGGCATCGCTTCCGAACCCGCCGCGGGCCGCACGCGCGTCGAACAGATCCGCCGGTGTTGCCGTCGGCGGCAAGCCGAGGCGCTCGTAGAAATCGGCCGGCTGCCGCTCGAGGACCTCATTTTGAAAGATGAAGTTCCCGAGGCTGTAAAAGATCGGCTTCCCACGGTAGATCTCGACGCCGCGCAAGAGATGCGGCCCATGGCCGAGCACCGCATCCGCTCCTGCGTCCACCGCGGCGTGGCAAAACGCGGTGACGAACTCCGCAGGTTCCTCCACGTCGTCCCCCGCCATCTCGTGAGCATGCACGCTGACGAGCACCCAATCGGCCTGGCGACGGGCGTCGCGGATCCACTGGAGGTTGCCCTCGAGGTCCCCGGCATGAGGGCGCGTGCGCACGCCTTCCGGCGACCCGGCGCGGAACGTGCGGTCGAACAACGTCACCGTGTCTTCGGCGTCCGGGCGTTGGAACCCGAGTTGCACCGTGCGTGCGCGGACCGCGCCGAGGTGCAGGCGGTCGTGCACGGCGACCAGCTGCGCGAGCGCGTCCGGGTTGACCGTGATCGTCGTCTCGTGCCTGAGCGGGTTGACGCCGGGCCGGCCCTGACAGTCCGGTCGCTGCGCGCCGGCGGGCGCGTGCGACGGAAACGAGCTCGTGACCGCAAGCAACGCGACGCGCCCCGCCGCAACGTCGAGGTACCCGGGTGCCCGCGCTTCCGCAAGATGCCGTCCAAGGCCGGCATAGACGGCGTCGGCGCGGTCCAGCGTGGCCATGGTGCCGAGCAATCCGGCCTCGCCCCAGTCCGCCATGTGGTTGTTCGCGGCGGCGAAGAGATTGAACCCCATCGTCTTGAGGTCGTCGATGATGCGGGGGTTGCCCACCACGTATGTGCCGCCGCTTGCCGCCTGCGGACTACCCAGATACTCGTGCAGCGTCCCTTCCAGGTTCGTGAAGCGTACGTCCGCCGCGTGGAGCAGCGTCACCAGCGCATGAAATGCCGGGTCGCGAGACTCCCCGATGCGCTTGGTCACGAGCGCGTCGCCGGCCGCGGCCAGGATAAGCGGATGCGGCACCGGGTCCCCTCCGTGGGCTCTTTGTTAGGACGCCTTGTTCTGACGCACCAGCTCGAGAAAGTACCGGTGCACGCGGGCATCGCCGCTGAGCTCGGGATGAAACGACGACACGAGTAGAACGCCCTGGCGTGCGAGCACCGGCCGGCTTTGGAGCGACGCCAAGACGTCGACGTCGCGGCCGACTCGCTCGACGACGGGGGCGCGGATGAATACCGCGTGCAGCGCCGGCGGGCCGAGCGCCGGGACGTCGAGATCCGTCTCAAACGAGTCGACCTGACGGCCGTACGCGTTGCGCTGCACCTCGATATCCATGAGCCGAAGCAGCGGCGGCTCCCCTCCGCCGGCCGCCCTGGCGAGCAGGATCATTCCCGCGCACGTACCATACACGGGCATCCCCCGTTCGGCCCGCTCCCGGATGGCGCGGTCGAGTCCGCTCTCGATCATGAGCTTCCCCATCGTGGTGGATTCCCCGCCCGGGATGATCAGCGCGTCCACGCCGGCGAGATCCGCCATGGTGCGCACTTCCGGCGCTTCCACCCCGAGGTCCTGGAGGACCTTCCGATGCTCGCTCACATCCCCCTGCAGCGCCAACACCCCGACCTTCATCAGCCCCCTGCCTCCGCCCCGGCCGGCCTACCAGCCGCGCGTCTGCAACAGCTCCGCCTCCGGCATCGATCGGATGTCGAGGCCCTTCATCGGCTCCCCGATACCCTCGGACACCCGCGCGATAACGTCCGGATCGTTGTAGTGCGTCGTCGCCTCGACGATCGCCTTGGCGCGCTTCGCGGGGTTATCCGACTTGAAGATGCCCGATCCCACGAAGTTACCGTCGCAGCCAAGCTGCATCATGAGCGCCGCGTCCGCCGGCGTCGCGAGGCCCCCCGCCGAGAAGTTGACGACCGGCAGCCTGCCGAGCGCACGCGTCTCCACGACCAGCTCGTACGGTGCGCCGAGCTCCTTGGCGACCGTCATCAGCTCCTCCTCGGGCGTCGCCTGGAGCCGGCGGATCCCATCGAGCACGGCCCGCAGGTGGCGAACCGCCTCGACGACGTTGCCCGTACCGGCCTCGCCCTTGGTTCGGATCATCGCGGCGCCTTCGCCGATCCGGCGCAGGGCCTCGCCCAGGTCGCGAGCGCCGCAGACAAACGGGACCTTGAACAGGTGCTTGTTGATGTGGTAGCGCTCGTCCGCCGGCGTGAGCACCTCGCTCTCGTCGATGAAATCCGCGCCGATCGCCTCCAACACCTGGGCCTCGACGAAGTGCCCGATGCGAACTTTCGCCATAACGGGAATCGTCACGGCGTCCATGATTTCCTTGACCTTAAGCGGGTCGGCCATGCGGGCCACGCCGCCCTCCTTGCGAATGTCTGCCGGCACGCGCTCCAGCGCCATGACCGCGCACGCGCCCGCCTCTTCCGCGATCTTGGCCTGATCGGCGGTGGTCACGTCCATGATGACGCCGCCCTTGAGCATCTGCGCCAAGCCGCGCTTCAGCTTCGCCGTTCCAACGTCCGCCATGTCTCGCCTCCTGTTGTGATCTGATTCGCGCTTATGCCGATTGCCCGTCCAGCCCAAGCTGGCTCGCCACGCCCCGCAGCGCTTCGATGACAAAGCCGATGTGCTCGTCGAGTGGGACGCCGAGCTCTTCGGCGCTCCGGATGATGTCCTCACGGCGGACGCCCCTGGCGAACGCCTTGTCCTTCATCTTTTTCTTGACGGCAGGGACATCGACGTCGGCGAGCGTGCGCGACGGCCGCACCAGCGCGACCGCGATCACGAATCCGGAGAGCTCATCCGCCGCATACAGCGCCCGTTCCATTCGGCTCTCACGCGGCACGCCGCTATAGTCGGCGTGCGACAGGATGGCGCGGCAGACGGGCTCGGGCACCCCGCGCCTGCGGAGGAGGTCCGCCCCCACGAACGGGTGCCCGGCCTCCTGCGACGGGTACCGTTCGTAATCGATGTCGTGCAGCAGCCCCGCGAGGCCCCACGTCTCCTCGTCTTCGCCAAACTTGCGCGCGTACGCGCGCATCACGGCTTCCACGGCGAGCATATGCTTCAACAGGTTGCCGGACGAGGTCTCCTCAGTCAGCAACCCCCATGCCTCTTCCCTCGTCATCGCTGCCCCGTCAACGCTTCTATGTGTATATAGATACTATCCTTGACAACCACCGCACCCATGCTATATTTTCTACCGTACGGTCCGAGAGTATGTCAATGTTCCTAGTAACAAATCGCCCGGATCGCATCATGCCCCATCAGCCGCCGGAGGCACCCAGCTGTGGACATCAGCCTAAACCGCAGCAGCGATATCCCACTGTATCGGCAGCTCCACGCGTCCCTTGCAAGGTCGATTCGTGGGGGTGCGTTGGGCCGAGGGACGAAGCTACCGTCCGTTCGAGCCATGTCTCGGGATTTAGGGGTTAGCCTCATCACGGTGGTCCAGGCGTACGACGCGCTCGCCGCGGAGGGTTTGGTTCACGCCTCAGCCGGCCGCGGCACGTTCGTGGGATGTCATCCGAGCGTCGATGCGTTGCCGGATGACACTGATAACGACGCCGGTGACCCGACGGGCGCCGACGAGTGGCTGGCATCGCTGCCCGTGTACCTCAGCGCTCCACGGATCTTCGAGATGGAATCGCTCCTCAAGTTTGCCCGGCGGCCGGATGTGATCTACCTGGCGAGCGGCACGCCGGACGCGACGCTGTTTCCCGTCCGCGCGATAGGGCGCATCTGGCACCGCGCCATGGTCGTGGAGGATCCTCGATTCCTTCAGTACGGGAGTCCTCAAGGCGATGCCAACCTGCGCACGTGGATTGCGGGCAGGTGTGGCGCGTCCGGCATCCAGGCACGCGCAGACGACGTCCTGGTCACCTCAGGCGTGCAACAGGCGATCGATCTCGTGGCTAGAACGTTCATCGGCCCGGGTGATTACGTGCTCGTGGAGAGCCCGACGTTTCTCACGGCATTGGATATCTTCGGGGCGCGCGGCGCCAAGCTCGTCGGGGCGCCGCTCGATTCGCGTGGTCTCAAGATCGACATGGCCGCGGCGCTCATCGAGCGGTTCCGTCCCAGAATGCTCTACACCATTCCCACGGCGCAGAACCCGACAGGCTCGACGATGGCCGAGGATCGCCGCCGCCGGCTCGCCGAGCTGGCGCGGCGGCACAACATGCTCATCCTCGAGGACGATAGCTGCAGCGAGTTCACGTACGAAGGTGACGCGCCGCCGTCGGTCAAGGCGTTCGACAGCGGTGGCCACGTCATCTTTGTCAAGGGATTCTCGAAGACAGTCGTACCCGGCCTGCGGGTGGGCGGCATCGTTGCGCATAGCAGCGTCCTGGGCAGCCTCGCAGAATCGAAGTCGGTCGCAGACCGCTTCGCGTCGACCCTCATCCAGCGCACGCTGTGGCGTTACCTCTCATCCCGGCAGTACGACCGCGATCTGGAGATGGCGCGGTCTGTGTACCGGAGGCGACGGGACGCGATGCTGCGGGCGCTCGAGACATATATGCCTGCCGGGATCACGTGGACGCATCCCGATGCCGGTTTCAATCTCTGGGTGAACCTGCCACGGTCCGTGAGCCCCACGGAGGTGTTTGAGGGAGGCATGAAAGAGGGCGTCGCGTGTGGCCCTGGGCACCTCTTTATCCCGCATGTGCCCCCACCGTCGGGCGTGCGGCTGTCGTTTGCCGATAAACCGGAACACGTAATCGCCGAAGGCGTCCGAAGGCTTGCCACCGCCATCACGCGGATTCAGGACCAAGGAGGCAGCCGGCGCCAGGAATCCGAGTTCGTGACAACCGTATAAGGGCACTTATTGCATAAGCAGATCGATCAAGCGTTCGAGGTCTGATTCCGAGTAATACGAAAACTGGATCGTTCCCTTCTTCCCGATAGGCACGATCGACACGCTCGTCGAGTATTTTGTGCCGAGTTGAGCGCCGAGGTCGATTAGCTCAGGGTCGAGTTTTCGGGTGCGCCGACGGGATGTTTCACGTGAAACACTCCGCAGCCTGGATCGCACGAGCTCCTCGGTTTCCCTGACCGACAGGTTCTTCTCCTCGATGAGCTTCCACGTCTCAAGCATGATGCTCGGGCTTACGAGCGCGAGCAGCGCCCGGCCGTGTCCCTCCGTTATCCTTCCGGAGCCGATCGCGGTCTGTATCTCGGTCGGGAGCTCCAGCAATCGAAGGGAATTGCCGATTGCTGGGCGGCTGCCGCCAACTGCCTCAGAGATCTGTTCCTGCGTCATTCCGAAGTCGTTTGCGAGCCGCCGATACGCTGTCGCCCGCTCGATGGGATCTAGATCTTCTCTCCGAAGGTTCTCGATGAGTGCAAGCTCCAGCATCTCCTGGTCGGACAGCTCGCGTATGACGGCCGGCATCGTGGTGATGCCGGCCGCCCGGGCGGCGCGCCATCTGCGCTCGCCGGCCACGATTTCATAGCCGGTCGAGGCCCTGCGAACAACGATGGGCTGAAGCACCCCGTGCCGTCTGACCGACGCGACGAGCTCATCGAATTCAGGGCCGCTGATATCTCGTCGCGGTTGAAACGGATTGGGAACCAGCGACGATACGTCAATCTCACCCACGGGTCCAATGGCTTCTTCGTAGCCCGGTGCGCCAGGAATAAGCGAGCCGAGCCCTCGTCCAAGGCCGCGTCTAATCACCGTTCATCACCCCTCTCGTGTCGATGTTGTTCGTCGGTTTCTGTGTACGTTGCGGGCGAGTCGACGCTGGCTGGTGATTCGATCCTGGCCACTGACGTCGTCTGCGGGTCTCCGAACTCTCCGCGGGTCGGATCGTGGTTCGCCGGCGGCTCCGATCGAGGATCGCTCTCGCGGTTCGAAGCTTCATGCGAGCTGTCGCCGCCGTCAACGTATAGTCCGAGGCGCTTCAGAATTTCCCGGGCAAGCGCGATGTATGCTTCAGCGCCTCTCGAGCCCGGGGCGTAGGTCATTACGGGCTGCCCGTAGCTCGGGGCTTCGGCCAGGCGTATGCTGCGCGGCACTTCGGTCTCGAGGACGAGGGTTGGAAAGTGCGCACGAACGTCGGCTGCGACCTGCTCTGAGAGCTTGGTGCGTTGATCGACCATGGTCAGCACGATCCCGGTCACACCGAGCGCCGGGTTGATGTGCCGCCGAATGAGAGATATGGTCTCCATGAGCTGGGCCAGCCCCTCTAGCGCGTAGAACTCGCACTGAAGCGGGATGATGCAGCTTTCGGCGGCCGTCATGCCGTTGATCGTGAGGAGCCCGAGCGACGGAGGGCAGTCGATCAACAAAAAATCGTACCTTGGCTCCAGGAGACGGATCGCGGAGCGCAGCTTTGTCTCACGCGCGATCTGCGCGACGAGCTCGACCTCTGCACCGGCCAGCCTTACATCGGAGGGCATGATCCACAGGCGGTCAGTGGCGGTACCCTGGACTGCCTCTTCAGCAGGAACGGAGCCGGTAACGACGTCGTAGGTCGTTACGCGGAGGCTCGTCTTGTCGATCCCCACGCCGCTCGTGGAATTTCCCTGCGGATCCATGTCCACGAGGAGGACTTGCCTGCCGAGAAGGGCGAGAGAAGCGCCGAGGTTGATCGCGGTGGTGGATTTGCCCACCCCGCCTTTTTGGTTGACGATCGCGAAAACGTGGCCCGTGGTTGAGCGATGCTCCGTTCTGCGATGATTGGTGGGTTTGGAATCGCGACGCGATCAGCAGTTCCCTAGATCTCATCGGATTCCTTCCGCAACGCGAAGATCACCGCGGAATCGCCACGGGATGTGCGGATTACGCCGGTATTTTTGCGCTACAGGGTGATGAGTAAATATGCTTTGAAGTATATATAGAAGTATGTATATTAGTTCATCGCATGACGATCGCGCATGTATGGCCCGTCATAGCAGGTGCTATAACGCAAATGACCTCAGGCAATTGGATATCGGGACGCTGCACCCGGCCGGCGGGGGTAATCAGCAGGCGTCGGTCCGACCTTGTGCACGAGGATGATGGCGGCGTCCGGTGAAACGCTCGAGGGCCGTAGTTCGGCCACACCACCGAGAACGCGCAGCGCCGCCTGTGCCCCCTCGAGCTGACGCGCGACCGCGGCGCCCTTAGGGAACAGGGCCACGCCGCCGACGCGCAGCAACGGCACCGCGTACTCGAGGAGGACCCGCAGGTCCGCGACGGCCCTCGCGGTGACCGCATCGTAGCGTTCGCGATGGGCGGAGCTTCGCCCGAGCAGCTCGGCGCGGGTGGCGATGACGTCGGCGTTCTTGAGGGCCAGTTCCCGCACCGCGATCTCGAGAAACCCAGCCTTTCTCCGCGCGGCCTCGACCAGCGCGACCCGCGTGCCGGGACAGAGCACCGCGATGAGAATGCCGGGGACGCCGGCGCCGCTCCCCAGGTCCGCCAGAAGCCCCGCGTGAGGCAGCAGCGACAGGACATCGAAGCCCCGCGCCACGAGGACGCGCGCGACATCCTCTCGCGATCGTGCACCGGTGAGGCGGAGTCGATCGCTCCACGCGGCCACAAGCTCCACATATCGGCTCAACCGATCGAGGTGGTCCGCTGCGAGGTCAAGGCCGGCCGCAACGCCCGCGGCCTCGATGACCGCGCGCACGCCCGTACCAGGCCGAGGAGCGGGCGTATCTCCAGATGGGTGTCGACGCTTGGGGTGCTTCCGACTAGGGCTCGAAATCGGTCGACGACGGATCGGGGCGGTCGGAGGAGCCAGGCTCTCCGGTGGTTTGTTCGTGAACGAGCTCCTCCGCGCGCGTATCACCGTCGCGCAGGCTGACGACCACGTGGCGCTCGGCGCCATCCCCCTCGCTGTGTGTCGTGACCGCCGGGTGGTTTGCAAGTGCCGTGTGGACGAGGCGGCGCTCCGCCGCCGGCATCGGCTCGAGCGCCACCGCCTTGCGCGACCGGCGCACCCGGTCCGCGGTCCGGCGCGCCAACGACAGGAGCGCGTCCCGCCGGCGCTCGCGATACCGCTCCACGTCCACGGCCACCGGCACCCGGCGGCCCACGCGGCGGGATGCGATCATGTTGACGAGGAGGTCGAGCGCTTCCAAGGTTTGGCCGCGCCGCCCGATGAGCGGCGCCAGATTTTCGCCCGCGACCGACACCAGCACTGCGCCGTCCTGCTCCACGGCTCTAATCGATCCACGGAATCCCATAGCCGTGATGATCGACGAGGTCACGGTTCGAGCAGCCGCCACCGGGTCTTGCTCTGCACCGGCGGTCTCAACCGCGAACCCGCCGGCGTCCTCGTCTTGCTCTCCTTCACCTTCCGCGGACAGGAGCGTGAGCCGCACCCGAGCTTCGCGCGCCCCGATCCCGAGCACTCCCCGACTCCCCTCGTCGAGGACCATGAGATCAACCTCGTCGCGCTTAACGCCCAGAACGCGCAAGGCGTCACGGATCGCCTCTTCGACCGTCCGACCAGAGCCCTCTGCGGACTTCACGCCCGCTTCGCCCCTTTCTTGCCCTGCGCGACGGGCGAGCGCCGTGCGGCTCCTCCCGCCTTTGCACTCCGGTCCGCCTTCGGCTTTCCGGCCTCCGGGGCCGCCGGCGCCGACACGGCCTGCGATTTGGGCGGCGCCGCCGCCATGGGATGCGGGCGTCCCACCACGAGGTAGTATTCGCCGATGTACGCGGTGGTCGACACGATCCAGTAGACGGAGAGCCCGACGGGGTAGAGCATGGCAAAGTAGCCGACCATGATCGGCATGAACACAAACATCCGCGCCTGCTGCGGGTCCGTTACGCTCATGCGCTGCTGGAACCAGGTGGTGAGGGCGACCAGCAGCGGGATGATGAGCACGACGAGCAGCTGGGGATGCTGAGCGAACTGCCCGTACATGTGACTGGGGATCTCGTCCAACCGCAGCCACGACAACCCGTCCAGCGTCGCGTTGCCGAAGAGGTTCTTTTGGTAGAGGAGGCGGAACAACCCCCACAACACCGGCATCTGCACCAGCATCGGGAGGCAGCCCATCATCGGGTTCACGTTGTGGGCCCGATAGAGCGCCATCATCTCCTGGTTGAGCGCCTTGGGGTCGTCCTTGTACTTGCGGCGCAGCGTCTCCATGTGCGGCGCCAGCACCTGCATCGCTTTCATGGAGCGCAGCTGCACGCGGGTCAGGGGATGGAGCACGAGCTTCACGAGCAGAGTCATCAGGATGATAGACAGGGTGAGATCGTGGGTGAACCCGTAGAAGAAATTGAGGACGCCGTGAAGCGCGTCGATGATGGGGTTGAGGAACTGCACCTATCGCTCCTCCTCGCCCCGGACGGACCTGAGGTCAGGGCACCGGGTCATAGCCGCCCGGATGCAGGGGATGACACCGCAGCAGCCTCCGGACGGCGAGCAGCCCGCCCCGAAGGAAGCCGTAGCGCGAAATCGCTTCCGCGGCGTACTCGGAGCACGAAGGATAGAAGCGACAAGACGGCGGCACGTACGGTGAGACCCAGCGCTGGTACAAGCGAATCGCCCCGATCCCGCCCTGCTGTAGCAACCGCGTCATGTCCGGTGCCCACGCATCAACCGCCCAGCGACGCATAGCGTTTCCATCTCCGAGACGATCTCCGAGAACGCGGCGTCGAGCGCGCGGGGGCGTGCCGCGAGGATCACGTCGCCACGACCAGAAAGGCGGCCTACAAGCCGCCTAAATGCCTCCCGCAATCTCCGTTTAGCGCGGTTACGCTGAACCGCTCCCCCGATCCGGCGCCCGGCAGTTACCGCAACACGGAGCGCGCCCTCGTCCGCCCTGACGTACAAAACGAGGCTCAACCCCGCATACCGGCGCCCCTGCCGGTACACCGCGGCAAAATCTGCCTGGCGCGAGAGCCGTCCGCTTTGCGGTCTGCCTGGAGACGCACGCCGAGCCGGCACGCGCCAGCGGTCGTCCCGGTTATGCCGGCGCGAGCCGGCGCCGGCCGCGAAGCCGTCGACGGCGCAAAACGTTGCGGCCCCCCGGCGTGCGCATCCGCACGCGGAAGCCGTGCGTCTTGCTCCTGTGCCGGCGGTTCGGTTGATATGTCCGTTTCACCGAGCCGCCTCCCTCGCATGACTCAGATCGGCGTCCCGCGCAAGCACGGTCGCCGATACTCCAATCGCACTATAGCACACGGGCGCCGCGGCGTTCAATCCGACGAATCAACTCGTCTAAGATCTTACCGGGGCCCGGATCGTCAACACACCGAAAATCTTACCGGCGCCTGACCCATTCCTCGACCCCGGAGGCCCCGGTGACCCGCACCTCTCGCCGCGACTACGCCAACGCCGTCCGACGACGCTACCGTATCGCACGAAGGGCTCAGCGGGCCCGCATGGCCAGTGGCCACCGCCTGCTGGTTATCCACTGTTTCCATCGGGTGAAATGCCGCTGACCGCATGGAACGCCTTTCTGTGGATAAGATGGTGGTAAAACCGGCTGTTGCCCACATTCTGCACCGGCCGATCAGGTGGGGTACGACCGAGCCGGACCATTTGATAGGAGGATTATCTGCATAGCGCTCACGAAACATGGATCACGCGCTGCTATCCACAAGTTTTTCCACATCTGTGGATAATTCTTGGGGCGCCGCAAACAGGCCGATTCTGTTGCATTCTCGCACCCCACCGAATGACGCACCGGTCAAAAACCGTGCAAACTCCACACGGATCTCTCCACAATGCCGATCGGTTCGCGGCACGTCAGCGGCACGTTCCGAAACATGCGCCGCCGCGGCGTCGACGGAAGGACCGCACGGGAGGGCATCCAATTAGCGTCGGTGCGCGCGGGGAGGGAGGGTGATGCAGGACTTCTTCCTGCGGCTTGTGTCTCAGCACGGCAAAGAGCCGGAGGAATCGGCACCTGCGCCCGAAGTTAGAATGGCCATCTACGACTCCCCGCTGGCGCCGCCTCAGGTCGTGTCGTTATCCGCGGAGGGCTTCAACGAGTTGGTTGGCGAGCTGGCGGCACGGACCCATAGCTACGCCCGCGAACGCGGCGGCCGAATCCCGTTCGTGGTGATCAAGGAGATCGTCGAGAACTTGATCCACGCGTTGTTTCAGAACGCGGTCATCTCCATCATGGACGACGGCAACACGATTCGTATCTCCGATCAGGGGCCCGGTATCCGCGATAAGGAGCGCGTATTCCAGCCCGGATTCACCACCGCCACCCGGGAGATGCGCCGGTTCATCAAAGGCGTCGGCTCGGGATTGCCCGTCGCGAGAGAACAGCTCGCGTTTCTGGGCGGCGCCATCTCCGTCGAGGACAACCTCGAGCGAGGGACGGTCGTCACGCTACATGTCGGTCCATCACACCCGGCCGCGACGCCGCTTCCGAGCACGCCCGCGCCCGCGGCGATGGACCCGCCTACACCCGCGGTGCGGCTCACCGACCGCCAGCGCAAGGTGTTGCTGTTGATCGCGGAGTTGGGCTCAGCCGGACCGTCGACGATCGCCAAGGAACTCAGCATCAGCCAGAGTACCGCCTTTCGCGAGCTGGCAGCCCTCCAACGCCTGATGCTGCTGGCAACCCGTGGCTCCGGGAAGCGCACCCTCACCGAAGAGGGCATCGCTTACCTGGATAACGTCTTTCGCCCCTGACGCCTCGACGCCGCCTGGCGTCCTTCGGGAGGATCCTGCATGGATACGCGGAGCATCACTGTCGGCCAGGTTTGGCAAGAAGTGTTGACGCGCATCGAGAGCCAGCTCAGCAAGCCGAGCTACGAGACCTTTCTCAAGGCCATGCGACCGGTCACCCTGGAGCCGGATGTCTTCGTCTTCTCAGTGCCGAGCGCGTTCGCCAAAGAATGGCTCGAGACTCGCTACCGCGGCCTCATCGCGGAAACGCTCCGCGAGATCCTGACACGAGGCGTCGATGTCAGGTTCATCGTCACGGAGACGAACGGCGGCGAGGTCCAGGAACCGCCGCGCCCTGCCCGCCCCATGGTGTCGCAGACGAAGGCCGCCTACGTCGAGATACCGGCGTTTACGAGCAAATACACGTTCGATACGTTCGTCGTGGGAAGCGGCAATCGCTTCGCCCACGCTGCAGCCCTTGCGGTCGCCGAAACGCCTGCTCGGGCGTACAATCCGCTGTTCATATACGGCGGGGTGGGACTCGGCAAGACGCACCTGCTGCAGGCGATCGGCCACTCCGTGCTCACTCACAAGCAGACGAGCCGGGTGATGTACGTATCTTCGGAACGGTTCACGAACGAGATGATCAACGCCATTCGCGACGACAAGATGGTGGAGTTCCGCAACCGCTACCGCAACGTCGATGTGCTGCTGATCGACGACATCCAGTTCTTGGCCGGCAAGGAGCGCACACAGGAGGAGTTTTTCCATACCTTCAACACCCTGCACGAGTCGAGCCGCCAACTTATCATCAGCAGCGACCGGCAACCGAGAGAGATCCCCACGCTCGAGGATCGTCTCCGGTCCCGGTTCGAATGGGGCTTGATCGCGGATATTCAACCCCCGGACTACGAGACGCGGATCGCAATTCTCCGAAAGAAGGCCGAGCTGGACGGGATTCTCGTGCCCGATGAAGTGGCGCAGTACATCGCCCAGCGGATCTCATCCAACATTCGGGAACTGGAAGGCGCGCTGAGCCGGCTGCGCGCCCACGCCGAGATGCAGCGCATCCCGATCTCCGTGGATCTCGCGGCCGACGTGCTGAAGGAGCTGCTGCCCCAGGCTCGGGTGCGCCCGGTAACCATCCCGGCGATTCAACGAGCGGTCGCGGAGTTCTTCGGCATCCGCATCGAGGAAATGAAGGCGAAGCGCCGCACCAAGGGGGTCGCATTCCCGCGTCAGGTGGCGATGTACCTATCCCGCGAGCTGACCGACGCTTCGCTCCCGCGGATCGGCGAAGAGTTCGGCGGACGCGACCACACCACCGTCATGCACGCCTGCGATCGGGTAAAGCAGGCCCTCATCCACGACACACACCTGGCCGCCGGCATCAAAAGCCTTGTGGATAGCTTTCGAGTCGAGCGTGGACCCAGGGTGGACAAATAGGCGCCGTGAGCCCCGGAAGCCGTGTTCACCATTTCCGAGTGGATAGTGTGCATAACTCCATGGAGCCGGTTACGAGGTTGTCCACAGGACGGAAGCCTTGTGACATCGGGGGTCTGCTTCGATATGCACAATATCCACAGGTTCTACTACTAGGTTGACGAATATTGATATATAAAATTCCTCTTAGGAGTGGGGTATGCGTCTGCAGTGCTCTCATGAACAACTCCTAAGAAGCGTTCAGACAGTGAGCCGGGCGATTTCTCCAAGAGCCAGCATGCCTATTCTTGGTAATATTCTGCTAGAAGCATCGGACAACGACGTTAAGCTCGCCGCCACCGACCTAGAATTGGGAATCGAAGCGCATTTTCAATCGGATATTCAGGAAGGCGGATCGGTAACGCTTCCGGCGCGCATCCTGGCAGATATTGTGTCGAACCTTCCTGACGCCCCGGTGAATATTGTGGTCGAGGAAGGCGACGCCAAGACCACAATCGTCTGTGACACTGTGAAATTCGAATTAGTAGGTCTTCCGAGCGCTGACTTTCCGTTGCTACCCGCTACCGATGGTAACGTTCTTGTAAAGCTCGATGGTGGGTTACTCCGGACGATGATCCGCCAGACGAGCTTTGCGGTGTCGTCGGACGAAACCCGCCCGTTCCTGACGGGTGTCTACATGGTGTTCGAAGGCAATACCGGGCACCTCGTCGCGACGGACGGGGGGCGCCTGGCGCTCCGGCGGGCGAAGCTGTCCGGGACGCCGCGCGGCAAGATCGCCGCGATCGTGCCGAACAAAACCATGTCCGAACTGGTACGCGTGCTGGGTTCGGCCGAAGGCGAAGTGACGATTGCCTCGCAGGAGAACCAGCTCGTATTTTCGCTGCCCGGCCTCAGGTTCGTCTCCCGTCTGATCGCCGGTCAGTTCCCGAACTACGAGCAGGTCATCCCGAAGGAATTCAAGCAGCGGATCAAAGTGGGAACGGAGCGATTGCTACGGGGGGTGCGCCGAGCCAGTATCACGGCGCGAGACTCGGCCAATGTCGTACGGCTGAACGCGGCCGCGGGCACGCTTACCGTGAGCTCCAATACTCCTGACGTCGGCCGGGCTCAGGAGGATATCGGCGTCGAGGTCGAGGGCGATGCCATCCCCGTGGCCTTCAACGCGAAGTTCCTCATGGACGCCCTCGGGAACATGGATGCCTCAGAGATCACGCTCGAGCTCACGGGCCCGCTCAGCCCGGGAGCGATTCGTCCGGTGAATCATACGGACTACGTATACGTCCTGGCACCCGTGAGGGTGTACGGGTGATCGATGGGCGCCGGGGCGATCCCCGTGGCGATCTCCACGCCGCAGATTAAGCTCGGGGAGTTCCTGAAGTGGGCCGGGGTTGCCGCGACCGGCGGGGCCGCGAAGGCGATGGTGCAACAGGGCAGGGTCAGGGTCAATGGCGACATCGAGCGCCGGCGCGGGCGCGAGCTCCGACCGGGAGATCTTGTGACGATCGCAGGGCGGGGGTATCGCGTTGCGGCTCGTTGAGTTGCGCCTCCGAGATTTCCGGAACTATGCCGCTCAGGATCTGGCGTTTGGGGGCGGCATCACGATTCTCTCCGGCGCGAACGCGCAGGGCAAGAGCAACCTGCTGGAATCGATCTACACGGTGGCCGTAGGCCGGAGCCCGCGGGCGGCGTCCGACGACGAGTTGATTCGGTTCGGACAGGACCGCGCGTACGTGCGGGCGGAGGTGGACGGCGTGCGCCCGAGCGTGCTCGAGATCGCGGTCGATCGGAGAAGCGGGGAGAAGCGCATCAAGGTCAACGGCGTGCAGGCGCAGCGTGGGCAGTTGCTTGGCCGCCTGGCCGTGGTGCTGGCCGGCCCAATGGACGACGAGGTCGTGCGGGGAGCGCCGGTGCATCGCCGCCGGCTGATGGATGCGGCGCTCAGTCAGGTGAGCCCGTCGTACTATTTTCGTCTCGTGCGGTACCTCCGCGTTGTCCGGCAGCGAAACCGGCTCCTGAAAACGGACGCCACGGACTCGGTCCTCGCGCCGTGGGACGAACAGCTCGTGGAGCTTGGCTCGGCGATCATGGAACGCCGTCGCGAGTTCGTCGCTACGCTCGCGGAGCGCGCACGTGCCCGCCATACCCGGATCGCGGGAGGCGACGAGCGGCTGGACCTCGCCTATGTGGCCACGGCGGCCGGGGAGGCGTCGCCGGCCGCCCAGGACGATCGTCTCGCCCTCGTGCGCGCGCTGGAATCTCATCGCCGAGAAGAGCGGCGGCGCCGTGTCAGCCTGGTCGGCCCGCATCGGGACGACCTGCGGTTCGCGGTGAACGGCGCCGACTTGAGGACGTTTGGATCGCGTGGCCAGCAGCATACCGCCGCGCTCAGTCTTCGGCTCGGGGAGGTCGAGCTGCTTCGTGACGAGCTTGGCGAGTGGCCGGTCGTGTTGCTGGATGACGTGCTCGCGGACCTGGATCCGTCTCGGCAGGCGTTGCTGCTGCATGAGGTGGCCGGCCCGCAGGTGCTGATGACGCACACCGCACTGCCGCACGCGCCTGAGATTTCGGTGCGCCACCTCACGGTCCGCGCCGGCGCGGTGTCGGAGGAGCCGCGTGTACGCCATTAGGGAGCTACTCGGCGATGCCTTGACGGCGCTGGTGGGTTCGAAGCGCGCGAGACAGGCCGCCGTGCTCGACTGCTGGGAGCAAGTCGTCGGCGAGGCCAGGGCGCGGCATGCGAGGGTGCTCGGACTTCGTGGCGGCGCCTTGGTCGTGGCGACCGATCTGCCCGCAGTCTATCATGAGCTCGGGCTGCGGCGGCGTGCGCTTGTCGACGCGCTGAATGCGCGGGCCGGCGGGAATGCGATCAGCGAGATCGAGCTCCTGATGCGACCGATCGGCGGAAGCGACCCGGCGGGCGGTCGCCCTCGGGAACGCTAGTGCCTGACCACGTACGTGGAACTGGGTGGCATTACTTTACTTGCGATGCGGACGAAGCGAAGGCTCGGTATTGGTCAGGCGTCGTGCGTCGGAGCGGAGGATAGGTCCGCCCGGCACTAGCCCGTGCCGAAGTAATGCGATGACGCATTAGGGGGCGGCTGGCGTGTACGTGCATCTCGGCGGCGAGGTCGTGGTGCCGATCTACGATATCGTGGGGATCTTTGACGCCAGGATGCTCGAAGGCAGCGAAGATAACGAGCGATTTTTGACGTCCTCGCGAGCCAACGGCAGGATGCTCGTCGAAATGCGGCCCCAGGACAGAAAATCGATCGTCGTTACGACCCATGGGGTCTACGCGTCGGCCATCTCCTCGCTGACCCTGGTTCGCAGGGTAACCAACGTCCAGTGGGGTCTTGGCGGCGCCGAGGGCTGAAACCGTTGCGCGACGGGCGTTTCCGGCGTTATTTTAGTTGACCGGCCACGTTTTGCCTTGGTATAATTTTTGTGTATATAGTAGATAGAATTGGACAGATGTCACCCGAGGCGTGGCACTTCGCCATGCCTTGGTTTGGGTTTCGCCGCAGAGGACGGAGGTCGGCAGCTTGACGGATCAATCGATATACGACGCGCAACAAATCCAGGTCCTCGAGGGCCTCGAAGGCGTACGCAAGCGTCCGGGCATGTACGTCGGCAGCACCGGAAGCCGGGGTCTCCATCACTTGGTCTTCGAGGTGGTGGACAACAGCGTCGACGAAGCGCTCGCCGGTTTCGCAAAGAAGATCGACGTGATGCTCCATACCGACGGCAGCGTCACGGTCCGCGATGACGGCCGCGGCATTCCCGTCGACACCGTCGCGAAGGTGGGTAAGCCGGGCGTCGAGGTCGTGATGACGATGCTGCACGCCGGCGGCAAGTTCGGCGGCGGCGGTTACAAGATCTCGGGCGGTCTGCACGGCGTGGGCGTCTCCGTGGTCAACGCGCTGTCCGGGTGGCTCGAGGTCGAGGTCCGCCGGGATGGCAAACGCTTCGAACAGCGGTTCGAACGCGGCAAGCGCGTGAGCGCGTTGCGCGTCGCCGGCAAGAGCGACCGCTCCGGCACGACGGTGAGGTTCCTGCCGGACAAGGACATCTTTGTAGAGACCGTGTTCGACGCCAAGATCCTCGCCGAGCGCCTCGACGAGCTGGCGTACCTCAACGCCGGCCTCATCCTGACGCTCGCGGACGAGCGGTCCGGCGAGAGCTGGGAATTCAAGCACAACGGCGGCATCACGGAGCTCGTCAAGACGCACAACAAGAGCAAGCAACCCATCGGTGACACGATCACGATCCGCCGCGTGCGGGACGGGATCGAGATCGAGGCGGCCGTGCAGTACAACGCCGGGTTTCTGGAGCACGTGTTCACGTACGTCAACACGATCAACACCACCGAGGGGGGCACCCACCTCGTCGGTTTCCGATCCGCGCTGACGCGCAGCATCAACGATTACGGGCGCCGGCAGGGCCTGCTCAAGGATATCGCGCTGGCGGGCGAGGACGTGCGCGAGGGGCTGACCGCGGTGATCTCGCTCAAGCTGCCGGACCCGCAGTTCGAGGGGCAGACGAAGACCAAGCTCGGCAACCCCGAGGTCAAGGGGTTGGTGGAGTCGGTCGTCGGCGAGGGGCTTGCGGAGTTCCTGGAGACGCATCCGAGCGATGCGCGCAAGATCGTGGCCAAGGCCACCCAGGCCGCGCGGGCGCGCGAGGCGGCGCGGCAAGCGCGCGACCTCGTGCGCCGCAAGAACGCGCTCGACGTCAGCACGCTCCCCGGCAAGCTCGCGGACTGCGCGGAGAAGGACCCCACCAAGTGCGAGATCTTCGTCGTCGAGGGCGAGTCGGCCGGCGGCAGCGCCAAGACCGGCCGCGATCGCCACTTCCAGGCGATCCTGCCCATTCAGGGCAAGATCCTGAACGTCGAGAAGGCGCGCGTGGACAAGATGCTGGGGCACGAGGAGATCCGCGCGGTGATCACCGCGCTCGGCACCGGCATCGACAAGGACTTCGACTTTGACAAGCGGCGCTACGACCGGGTCATCCTCATGGCGGACGCGGACGTGGACGGCGCCCACATCCGAACGCTGCTCCTCACGTTCCTGTATCGCTACATGCCGGCGTTGATCGAACACGGCAAGGTGTTCATCGCCCAGCCGCCGTTGTACCTCGTCAAGGCCGGCAAAAAGGCGCACTACGCCTACACGGACCTCGAGCGGGACGAGGTCACCGCCGACCTGAGCAAGCAGAACGTCGCGTTCGAGATCCAGCGGTACAAGGGGCTCGCCGAGATGAACCCGGAGCAGCTGTGGGAGACCACGATGAACCCGCAGACGCGGACGCTGCTGCAGGTCGAGCTCAGCCCGAACGGCGCGAACGGCGACGGCGATGTCGATCTGCTGTTCAGGACGCTCATGGGCGACGAGGTCGAGCCCCGGCGCCAGTTTATCCAGAAGTACGCGAAGGAAGTCCGCAACCTCGACATTTGACACGCCGTAGGATCCGCGCCGCGCGCGCCTGCGCCCGGCGTCTCGGGCGCGCCGCCGCAGCCTGAATCGGAGAGCGCATATGGCCACCGACGAGAAGATCATCGTTCAGCCGATCGAGCGGGAGATGCGGACGTCGTACCTCGACTATGCGATGTCCGTCATTGTCAGCCGGGCGCTCCCGGACGTCCGCGACGGCCTCAAGCCCGTCCAGCGCCGGATCCTGTACGGCGCGTCCGAGATGGGCCTCGGTCCCGACCGGCCTTACAAGAAGTGCGCCCGCATCGTCGGCGATGTCATGGGCCGGTACCATCCGCACGGCGACGCGCCGGTGTACGAGGCGTTGGTGCGGATGGCGCAGGACTTTAGCTTCCGGTACCCGCTGATCGACGGGCAGGGCAACTTCGGCAGCGTGGACGGCGACCCGGCCGGAGCGATGCGCTACACGGAGGCCCGGCTGTCGCGCATGGCGCTCGAGCTGCTCGCGGACATCGACAAGGAGACGGTGCCGTTCGAGCCCAACTTCGATCAGTCGTTGCAGCAACCGGTGGTGCTCCCGAGCCGGGTGCCCAATCTGTTGATGAACGGCGCGTCGGGGATCGCGGTGGGCATGGCGACCAACATCCCGCCGCACAACCTCGGCGAGCTGACCGACGCCCTGATCGCGATGATCGACAAGCCCGAGTCCGACACCGACGCTCTGCTCAAGATCGTCAAGGGCCCGGACTTCCCGACGGGCGGGCTCATCCTCGGCCGGGACGGCATTCGCGCCGCCTACACCGAGGGCCGCGGCAGCATCACGGTCCGCGCGAAGACGGAGATCGAGGAGATCCGCGGCGGCCGCGTGGCGATCATCGTGACGGAGCTGCCGTACATGGTGAACAAAGCCGCGCTGATCGAGCGGATCGCGGAGCTGGTGCGGGACAAGAAGCTCGTCGGCGTGAGCGATCTCCGGGACGAGAGCGACCGCCGCGGAATGCGCATCGTGATCGAGCTGCGCCGCGACGTGAATCCCCAGGTTGTCCAGAACCAGCTGTTCAAGCACACGCAGCTGCAGACGACGTTCGGCGCGATCATGCTGGCGCTCGTGGACGGCGTGCCGCGCGTCCTCACGCTCCGGCAGATGCTCCAGTACTTTCTGGCGCACCGCCGGGTGGTCGTCACCCGCCGGACCGAGTTCGACCTCCGGAAGGCACGCGCTCGGGCGCACATCCTCGAGGGGCTCAAGATCGCCGTGAAGTTCCTCGACGAGGTGATCGCGCTGATCCGCCGCGCCAAGGACGTGCCCGCCGCGCGCGCCGGGCTGATGAAGCAGTTCAAGCTCACCGAGATCCAGGCCGACGCCATTTTGGAGATGCGGCTGCAGCGCTTGACGCAGCTCGAGCGCGAGAAGCTCGACCAGGAGTACAAGGAGGTCATCAAGGCGATCGCCCACTACGAGGACGTCCTCAGCGACGAGCGCAAGGTGATGGCCATCGTGCGCGAGGAGCTCCTGGAGGTCAAGCAGCGGTTCGGCGACACGCGGCGCACGCGCATCACGGGGAAGGACGCGGAGCTGGAAGAGGAGGACCTGATCCCCGACGTCGATGTCGTGATCACCCTCACGCACAACGGCTACATCAAGCGGCTGCCCCTCGATACGTACCGGCGCCAGAGCCGCGGCGGCCGCGGCGTCATGGGGATGGAGACGAAGGAGGAGGACTACGTGGAGCTCGTCCAGGTCACGACGAGCCATGCGTTTCTCCT
>JAJPIA010000110.1 GCA_021324975.1 Bacillota bacterium | reverse complement strand
TGCTGTCGGGGCACGATCACCGGCGGGAGTGGGAGTACAAGCGGGACGGTACCGTCAATCTGCTGGTGATCCACACGCTGATGACCGGCCGCCTGTGGGGCCGGGTGGCGCGTAGTGACGCCATGACCGAACCAAAAGGTTTGGGCCGGCTGGGGGACCGCAACCCGCTGGATCTTTCGCTACCGTAACGTACCAGTAAGCGGCTACGCGGGTTCGCCCAGGTCGTGATCATCGAGGAAGCGTTGCACGTGCATCATATCGAACTGACCCGGTTCCCCATCGTCACCGTACTGCTCAAGTGCCTGAGCGATCAGGTGGTGGTAGCGACTCGGCAACGCGGCGAGTGCCCAGACAGCTCCCTCATGCTTCGATAGCGTTCGCCTCTCGCGGAGGTAAGCTAGGGTGCGGCAGTGGTTAAGTATCGCGTAGCCAGGCTCCCGGTCCACCCGCTCCCGCGCCCGCTCGCCATCGGAGAGGATGGCGTCCACAAAGTCCTGTTCGGGAATGCTTGGCAGCGCGGCGTTCGCCGGTGAGCCAAACAGCACCATCCCGCGTTTGCGCGCCAACGTGACATTCACCGCCATATGGGGAGCCTCGCCGAGAGTGCCCACCCACCGAGTCCACTCTCCGTGCCGAAGTGCTCGCTCATAGTGGGCGCGCCAGTCCTCGCTGAAGTGGAAGTCATAAGACGCCGGATGGCGCCAAGGTGCGAGACTACCGGTCGTGAGAAAGCTGACTTCAATGGGCGATGGCGACCCGGAGAGACGCAGCAGAAGCTCAGCAAGATCCCGTTTGGTTTCCGGCGCCATACCGGCGTGTGTGACGATCAACAAGTCCACATCGCTTCTGCGCGGGTTGAAGCACCCTACTGCGAGCGAGCCGTAGAGATACACACCAACGAGATTCCCGCCGAGCGTGCGCGCAATGGCACCGACGCAGGTCGTGACCTGCTGCCGCACCGCTTCCGGCGCGTCATCCCATACGCGTCCAGTCATGAGGATCCCCTAGGCTGCCGCCGCGACGGATACCGCATTGGAGAGTTCGCCCAGCGGCAGGAAGGCACCCTTCGTGTTGGGGGCTCGGGACGGGACTGCCGCCACAATGCCCATGTTGCCCTGAAAACCCACGCACGGACAAGGAGATTTCGAGCGTCAAGTGGTGACCCCGTCGTACCCCCTTGGAGACGCACCTCAATGAGCTACGAGGCAATCCGACGCAAGTCTCATGTGGGATAAGAGTCAGTGGTTCCCGCGCGATCGCGATTCGCTTGCGTCCATGATGCCCCAGACGTCGACGTGCCGGCGCCCGGCTGGGATGAGCGCCTCCGCGATCGGCCGGCTCGTGAGATCGTAGATCGCGAAGAGAATCTGCCGCTTCGCATGGCCCAAGACGGAGATCAGGGCTCGTGATGGCCGATCCTCGGGGCTGAAGTACACTTGTACTGACGCACTCTGCGCGTCGGCAGAGTGGCCGGGGATCGCGGCGATCCCAACGAGCACGACGAGAATGACCCCCGTTGCCGCAGCACGATGACGCATTCGCGAGCTCTCCCCTCGTATCGTGTCTAGTTGGTTGTGTTTGGACACGTAAGGCGAGCGAGATGAGGCGGCCGGCCATCTCGCTGTCGGCCTCGGCGTGGCTGCCGCTCTTGCCGAGCCGGCAGAAGCGCGTTATTCGGTAGCGGATGGAGTTGCAGGAAGGCAGCTGCCGCGTCGCGGGCACGTCTCGCGATTTCGCGAGGGTTAGGTCGCTCGGTGACGCCGAGCAGCAGGCTGACCATCAAATCGCGCCAGAGCAGCCCGGCGAACTGCTCGGCAAGTTCGGCAGGACGGCCTGTGAGCAGTCCGGACGCCCGGGCCCGGGCCATGATTTTCCGCAATGCGGCACGCCTGGTCTCGCGTCCTATCGAGTCGAGCGCACGCGCCACTTCGGGGGCCTGAACCACCTCGGCGATCGCCAGCCGGAATACCGCTATCACCGTGGGGTCGCTTACCTCGCGGACGAGCGTCGTCCCGAAAGAAGCCAGCACCTGCGCGAGGGTCTCGCGATCGCGCAGCACGGATAGGTCGGCAGGCGCCTCCAGTCGCTTGGCGCGCTCACTGATTGCGGCGATCAGCATTTGCTGTTTGTTGCCAACCAGCGTGTACAGCTCCCGCTTCGAAACGCGCGCCCGCGCCGCGATCTCACGCGTGCCGGCCGCCGCGTAGCCACTTTCCATAAAGGCCGCAAATGCCGCATCAAGGATGCGCGCGCGCATCGCGTTTTTCTCGCCGCTTTCCTCTCGCCGCTTTGACATCGATGCCGTGGCCATAACCCCCCTTGACAACCTTGGTACCATATAGTACCGTCGTTGTGCAATATGGTACCATCTGGTACCATGCGAAGGCAAGACCAAACTGAATGGAGGTGGCTTCAATGAAACTGCACTCTCAGTCGCCCTCGCCCCAGCCGTCCTCCGGCGTGCCGTCGCCCATGACTACAGAAGTGATGGTTGTGCTGACCGCCAAGGAGGGAGTGACCCGTCAGCAGATCATGAACATCATGCCGGCGGAGATCCGGGCAACTGTGAAGCTCTATCTCGACGGCAAGATTCGCCAGTGGTACTCGAGGGGCGACGGCAAAGGCGTGATTTTTCTCATTGACGCGAAAACCGTTGACGAGGCCAGCGCCGTCGTCGAGACCCTGCCGTTGTCGCAAGAGAGCATGATGGACCACGAGTACATTCCCGTGGGTCCCCTCATGCCGCTGACTGCCTTGATTGGCGGTCTGCCGGCCTCGCAATAACGATGCCGACCTTGCTCTAACGGGAAACCGTCAGTTTGCTTGGAAGGCCAAATGTCGCCGCAAACTATTGTGGTGAGTCAGAGATCCGCTGACAAAATCGAGGGGTACACTTATGACGAAGCCTCGAATGTTGGTCACCGCTCCGTCGCGTAATATCCGGTTGCCGACCGTCCTGCATCACGCAGCCGCGGAAAAAGGCGACGGGACGCCGTCTGCCCAAGCCTGGTTCGCTGGTGGTGAGCGCGTCGGATACGACCCCAAAGCTCGGGCCCTGGTTGCAGGCGAGGACGCACCCCTCCACGTGTTCTTGAGGCGGGAGGGAGACGTCGCTCGCGCGGTGTCCTTTCTGCCGGGATATCCGGACGGCTCCTTTGGATGGGCGAAGGTTCACCCCCATCTGCCGACCTCGGCCGAGATGCCAAAGCTGTTCGTCGACTATGTAGGGATGGGCGACAGCGACAAACCGCGAGATTATGCGTATTCCACGGCTGAACGCACCGACCTCGTCGAAGCGATCTGGCGTAATTTAGGCGTACAATCGACCACTCTGATCGCTTTCGATTTTGGCTCCCTTGTCGTCTTGGAGCACCTGCGGCGCAGGCTTGAGCGCTTGACGCAGGGCGAACCCGCAGGCAGTCCCGACATCCGCGGCGTTTTCATCTTCAATGGCGGGCTGTTCACGGACGGACACTCCCACCCATGGTACACGACGCCAATCTTGCGGCGCCTCCCGGACCGGGCCCGCCGGCGTCTGGGGCGCCCCTTCACGCTGTTCAAGATGCTGGTAGGGGTGATGTGGTCCAAAGGCTATCGGGTAACGGACGCCGAGGTCCGCGAGCTCCACAGCGCCATGGACCGTCACGATGGCCTGTTCTACCTTGCCGCGGCGGCGGGCTTCGTGGCCGATCACAAGGCGCAACGCGACCGGCTCGACTTCGGCCGCCTCTTCAAGGCTTATCGCGGTCAATTTCCGTTTCTTGTAGGCGGCAGCGACGAGGATCCCTTCGAGCACCGTCAGGTCGACCTCGCACAAGAACGGCTCGGCCACCTCGGGCTCCAGATCGAGCGTCTGCCCGGCGGTCACCTCACCACACATGAGCAGCCGGAAGCCTTGGCTGCTCTGATGGCGAGGTTCGAGCGAGAACTTTCAGATGGACACGACCGCGACGCACTGGTTGCCCAGCGCCCTAAAACGGGGCGGTAGTCCAAAATGGACATTCGCGTGGTTTTCGGCCTCAGGATTCTGATGAGCTTCGCGGCCTTCGGTTTGGTGACGAAGCTCTACATTTGGCCGTGGCTCCGGACCATACCGCGTGACGACGCGCTCGTTGCGCTGATCGTGCCCCACGCGTTCCGGTTCATCGGAGGTACTAGTTTCGCGCTAGTGACTGTCGCGGCTAGGGCGCAGGGCGGCAGCCATCCGGATTTCCTGGATCGAGCCGTCACCTATTGTCCGGCACTGCCGCAGACGGCCCGTCGTGTGGAGCGAGAACGCGTTTCCCTTGGCGATGCTGTTACGGGGCGCGGGCGGTGGCGCTCGTCGCTCATCGGCGATTCTCGATTTTACTCGAACAGCGGCGCGAGCTTTGCCAGCACTTCGCTGGTGATTGCGTCTGGTACCTGTTCAAGCCTCCGGCCGTTCCGCGCACTCAGATCGAGCGCACGCGGCTGGTCGCACCGGACAACCCGAGTCGTCTTCGTCCCGGCCCCCGTCAGCGAGACGGCGAAGCCGGCGGTGCGAGCGAATCGGCCCCCCGTGGTGATGGGGACAACAATGGGGACTCTGGTAACGTGATTGAACGTGTCGGGCGAGACAATCAGGACCGGCCGTTGTCCCCGCTGTTCATGCCCCGCTGTCGGGTCGAGTGGCACGAGCCAGATCTCGCCCCTCCGCATTAAACGCGTTCGCGGCCCACCGGCCGGTCACGGAGCCAGTCGCGCTCGCCCTTGGCACGCCGGGCTCTCGGGTGGCATTGGGCGAGCAGCTCCTCGAGGGTATAGCGCCGCCGCGGCTTGGGATCCACGACGAGGCGTCCATGCTCGACGGCGATGCCGACCTTGGCTCCCGGCCGCAACTCTACGACATCGAGCAGGGCGGGTGGCACCGCCAGCATGACCGAGCCGCCGACCTTGCGAAGCGTGGTGGTGTGCATCGCTCGCCCCTATGCAACGAAGATTATATGTCAGTATAACAGATGCGGACGGTGCAATGCTGCCGCATCGGCCAGGGTATGAGATGCTAAGCGCTGCGTCCAGCCCGCATGGGCGGACGTGGAGATTGATGTGCCGTGACGGTCGGGTGGGGTGACTGCAAGCTCGGCTGCCTCGGAAACCCAGGTCGACGTCTGCGTCCTTTCCAGTCTGTCGAGCAATTCATGCCAGTCAATCTTTTGAGTGTTGAAGAACCATCCGAAATAGACCAACTCGACGGCTCTCCGAATGGTATCAGCGTCCTCGGCAGTCTGAGTCTCTTGGCGCTTACTGACGCTTCTCCCTTCGGTCGTTGGTCGCTTGTCACGCACTCGTCTCCTTTCAGCGCCAAAAGCGTTGGTTACTACCGGCGTGGAGCCGTTCGATGCTGGCCCATTTCCATGACGAGATGAAACGTCGCACTCGTTGTGCGATTGTTCCCGTGCGGGCGATCTGGCGTTGAAGCATGCGTTCTTTGCGCTTCAGGTCGTTGTCCGAGAGCACGGGGTGGTGGATCATGTCATCTGGCGAGTGTCGTTCGAGGTCCGATAGCAGGACAGGTTGTTTGAAACTCAGTGTTTGTCTCGTGCAGACACGGGGGCCGAAGCTGTTCAAATCTCGACAGCGAAATCCATTGGTCACGAGTTCGCACGCAACGAATACCTCGTCGTTCGGCCACTCGGTATCGCTTCGTTGAGCGGAGTCGGCTCGTCGCGTTGCGAGGAGATGTGTCAGTGCGCGGGCCGAGACCCGGACGATGGGGAACAGGCATCCGTAGACAGGCTTATATCGGCGTTCTGCGACTCGATGCCAATACCAGTTAGGGAAACGCCGCCCCAAGTAGGGTGCGATGAAATCTACGCTATCAGTGCCATCATCGAATCGGGAAAAGAACGATCTGAGGTTGCTAAACCATAGGCTGACATCGTATTCGATCATCCAAAAGTGCGCTGCGCTCGGGAACGCGATGGTGGCGAGGTACAGACCATAGTCGCCGCAGCGCCACGCGAAGTCGCTTGGGCAAAATAATCCTATTGCTTCGCAGGCTTCTCGCGTGACCGTTATCTTTGTCCACGGCCCGCAGCCTACCGGGCCGTGCGTTTCGTCAATCAGACAAGCTACCTGATGATCTGACTCGGCCGAGAGTCGAGTCAGTATTGCGTCGACACGTTGATCGAATGTATGGGCGCGTACGAGTATCATCGTATGGACTCGTAGCTAAGCTATGTGTTGGGGGCCGCGGATGGGTCTGGTTAGATACTCGACTCGGGCGCGGGTGTGCCACGCAACAGCCCGGCTACGCTCAGGTCCTCGTCGAGTTGCGGCCAATGAATGCCTTCTCCATCACCGAGGAGCTCCCACTTGCGTCGTTGCTGCGGTGTCGCCTGCAGGAGGCGAGGAAACCAGGCGAGCGGAGCACTGACCTTTCGGCCATCGCGCAGATGCACGATTAGTTCGTCTTCGGTGAATTCCACGTCTCGAGCTCGGGGGTTCGGCTCAACCGCCAAAGTACGCATGCCACGCCTCCACGAATTCCTTGCGGTGCTCGGTGATCATCCGCATCAGGACCCCAAGCTCATGAGCGGCGAATTCGGTCGAGGAGACCAACATTACCGGAGCGAGAACTTGGCTAACCGCCGCTCGCGCTGAACATGAATATGAGGCGACTCAGTGCCCTCGTTGCTGAAAAAGAAGAACCGGTACGGCCCAATTCCCGCAACGGTTGGCACCTAAGACCTCCGAAGGAAGTATACACCGTTCGGTCGCGAAGAGGAATTGTGGCAGAAGTTCCTATGCCGATACAGCCTGATCCAGCACCGTAACAGTCCGAAAGGGCGGCCGCCGATGGCTCGGCGTCAGCACCCAACACGAGTCCGCGACGCATGGAGGTTCCTATCTCCCCTTGATCTTCACTGACGTGCCGGCGCCGACGCCCCGCGTGACAGGTCGTACCATACGCGCGTGCGCACCGTCATGAGATGCATCGACCCGTACCGCCAAATGCTGCTGAGCAATCTCGATGAACCGCGCAAGCGCGTTTGAAACGAACGCGTCCCGTCGGCGCACCAGCACGGTTTCCACACGGGCCTCCTCTGTTGGCAGTGCGTGTAGCGCGACGCGGCCGTCGGCCTCGGCTCGTGCCACGGCCGCTCGGGGCAGCATCGTAATACCCATTCCGGCGCCGACGCAGCCGATGATGCCTTCGAGTGTCCCGAACTCCAGACGCCGCACGTTGACAAGCCCTCAATCCGCGAGCAGCGCTTCAAGGCGGGCCCGATACGAACAACCGGGGCGAAACACGATGATCTTTACCGGTTCGGTCCGCTCCCTCAGTTCCCGCGGGTTGGCGATAGACGGGGCGGTGACTAACACGAGTTGCTCTTCGAGCATGGGTAGGGCCAGTAACTCCGGGTGCTGTACGGGGCCCGGGATAAAGGCGGCCTCAACCCGATACGCCAGCACGGCCTCGGTCAACTCCGCGGCTGTGCCGGTCTGGATCTGGATGTCGACGTCCGGGCACGCCGATGTGTAGATCGAGAGGACCGGGGGCAGCCGTATCGCGGTGGCGGTCTCCAGGGCGCCGATCGTAATCTGCCCGTGCGCCCGTGATCCGTCTGCTGCGGCGCGCTTCGCCTCATCGATGAGGCGGCCGATACGCTCGGCATATGGAAGCAACTGTTCGCCGGCGCTTGTTAGTGTCACGCCGCGACTGCGCCGGTGGAACAATGGCACGCCGAGCTCCGCTTCGAGGATCCGGATTCGCTGTGTTACGTTCGACTGTACGGTGTGAAGCGTGCGGGCCGCCCGCGTAATGCCACCTGCCCGGGCTACTGCCGCGAACACGGCCAGGTCACGTGCGTCCATGCAACGATTGCCCCCCAACATCGGCCATCGTCGGCGGAGATGACTTTCATTACAATAAACCATTTTTCGTGACGGCATATTTCGCCGTACGATGGCGGCAAAGGACGGTCCGGTCGGAGGCTCTCGGTCGTATGAACGAGTTGACACGCGTGTTGGGTATCGAGCACCCGATCATCCAGGGACCGATGGGCGGCGGCCCGTCGACCCCTGAGCTCGTGGCTGCAGTGTCCAACGCGGGCGGGCTCGGCTCACTCGGGGCCGCATACCTTACCTCGCAACAGATTCTTGACTCGGTCAAGCGAATTAGGGCCCTCACCGACAAGCCGTTCAACGTGAACCTCTTCGCGGGCGGGTACGAACCGGTGCCGCGCTCCGTCGATCCGAGCTCGATGCTCTCACTCCTCTCAGAAATCCACGCGGCACTGGAACTGCCGCCCCCGGCCGCACCGTCGAGCGTTCCCGACCCGTTTCCAGAGCAACTCGAGGCGGTCCTCGAGGCGCAACCGCCAATCTTCAGTTTCACGTTCGGGCTCCCCGGCGCCGGCGCCATGAAACGACTCGCGGCGCGCGGCACGACGATCATCGGCACCGCGACCACCGCCCAGGAGGCACGCCTGCTCGCCGACGCCGGCGTCACGGCGGTCATCCTCCAGGGCGAAGAGGCCGGGGCGCATCGGGGTACGTTCGCCGCTCCGTTTGAAGCCGCCATGGTGCCGACGCTTCGTCTGATCGAAGAGACCGCGCAGATCGTATCCGTCCCGCTGATCGCGTCCGGCGGTCTCATGGACGGCGGCGATATCGCGGCGGCGATGAAGCGTGGAGCGGTGGCGGTGTCGCTCGGTACCGCATTCCTGACGTGTCCCGAGTCGGGCGCGCCCGAGGTTCACAAGCGAGCGATCCTCAATGCGGGCAGCGACACGACCGTCGTGACACGCGCGTTCTCCGGGCGGCCCGCGCGCGGCCTTCGCAACACCTTTATCGAATCACTGGAAGGCAAGGAAGACACAATCCTGCCTTTCCCGTTGCAGAACGTACTGACGCGCCCGATGCGAACCGCCGCGGGGAAACGGGGCAATGCCGGTTATATTTCGCTGTGGGCGGGCCGGGGTATCGCACGGGCGCGTGCCATATCGGCCGCAGGACTCGTTGCGCGGCTGGTCGACGAAGCCGATACCGCGGGTTATTGACGTGCGCGCGTCCCGTCGGAGCACCAAGTCCAAACTCGCCGAGACGCTGATGGGAGAATCGACGAGAACAACGGGCGACCGCTCGGATACCACGGGGTCCGATCGTATATCTATCATCACTTTGCCGCCTTCGGTCACCCGCCCACGATCAACGACACCGCGACAGGGCTCCGCATGACGCTGCCTATACCGAGGCGGCGTACCGACACTTGGCGGCCGGACGTGTCATCGCCTTTGAACCGAGAAATGCCGACCCCGAGGCCGAGACGGTGCTGGCCTCGTCGGACTCATCGGACCATTCTGCGAGCCCGCCGGGTCGCTCGCCTTAGCAACGGCGTCCGGCCTGAGCTGCGGAAGATCGGCGGCCGGAAGCAGAAGTGCGACAGAGACTACCTGCGGCGGATGGCGATCGGTTTCTGAGTCGTCGGTAGCGTTGACCGCTGCCGTCCGCCGTGGCCGTGGCGACGGGGGTGGTGAGGCCAAGAATCGGCACTGGCCTTTTTCTGCGCGCGTTCGTGGGGATGGACGCGAGGAGACGACCGTGTGGCCGAATCTGTGGGGTCCGGGATGGTGGTGGGGCGTTTTGATCTCCCTCGGCCTTGTGGCTGGGTTGGTCGCCTTGTTCGGTCGGCTGGACTCGGTCCACCGCGAACCTGAAGATCGGATGGACCAGCTGCAGGACCTGTGGAGGCGATACGAACAGGGCGACCTCGCGCAGTGGGAGTTCCAGCGGTTGAGGCGCCGCTGGCTCGATCCTGAGAAGGATCCGCCACGCCAGGATCCCATGCGGTTGGGCCACATTGTCCGCCGGTGTTGCCCGAGCGACGAGGCGGCGCTGCCCGACCGTGCGGCCCCGAGGGACGGCACGATCGTTCAAGACGACCGGAGCGCGTTCATTCAGGATACCGATGACAAGACCGTTTGCCCGGAGGCGCGTCATGCCGAGCCACTTTGTCTCGTCGAAAGAGCTCCACGGTAAGGAAATCGCGCCCGGCGTTATGATGAAGCCGCTCCCCGGGCGCAACCTGATGTTGAGCTACCTGGAGTTTTCGCCCGGGAGCATGGTGCCAACGCATAGCCACCCGCACGAGCAGGGCGGGACGGTGATCGAGGGACGGCTTGAGATGTGGATTGGCGATGAGCGGAAGATCCTGCAGCCCGGCGAGATGTACATGATCGCCGGCGGTGTGCCACACGGGGGTCGGCCGGTCGATGGCCCAGCGATCGTCCTCGACGCATTCTACCCGCTGCGGGAGGAGTATCTCAAGCCGTGACCGATGGCGGCCGCCGCACATCGATGCGTGACGATTCCATGCACCGTGGGAGGGGGACCGCATGACCAGCGAACAAATCGCGGAAGCCTTTGTAGGGCTCACAACGCCGGTCGTCGCCGACGCATGTCTTAGGCTGGGCGCACCACTGCGGCTCGCGCCGTTCGCCGTCCATCCCCTCACCCCGGAAATGAAGACGACCGGTCGCGCGCTCCCCGCTCGACACTATGGGAGCGTAGATATCTTTCTCGAGGCAATGGGTACGGCTCGACGGGGAGACGTCTTAGTGGTCGACAATGGCGGCCGGTGGGATGAGAGCTGCATCGGCGACCTCATTGTCTTGGAGGCGCAGGCCTGCGGGCTGGCCGGCATTGTCGTCTGGGGCGCACACCGCGACACGGGCGATCTTCTTCGAATAGGACTGCCGGTCTTCAGTTGCGGCGCGTATGCCGCGGGCCCGCAGCGTCTCGATCCGCGCGATCCTGAGGCACTCACGTCGGCGCGGGTCGGTGAATGGACCGTCGGCATTCGCGACTGTGTCTTTGCGGACGTCGATGGTGTGCTGTTCGTCCCGGCGGACCAGGTTGAAGAGACGCTGCGTACGGCGAGGTCCATCTGGGAGACTGAGCGTCGCCAGGCGGAAGCCGTGCAGGCCGGAACACGCTTGCGCCAACAACTGCGGTTTGACGAGTATCTGAAAGAGCGGGGCGCGAATCCGTCCCTGAGCTTCCGTGAGCATTTGCGGGCCATCGGGGGCGCCGTTGAGGTGTGAGTCGCGATCACATGCGCCGGACCGGCGGCGCGATCGAAGAATAGGGGCGTGCACAATGCTGGCGTCGGTCGCGGACTTCGTGCGTTACTTCGATGGGATTCGCCGGCGCACGTGGGCGGCGGTGGATCGCGTCACCCAGGGGATCCTCGAGTGGCGCCCCTGGCCCGGGGCGCTGAGTTGCGGAGCCATCATCCGCCATCTCGCGGGCGCAGAGCGGTTCTTCGTGACCAAGGTCGTTGAGGGTCGTTGGACCGATGCGCTCGATCCGGGCCCAAATCTCGATCTCGCCGCGTCGCGAGCCCTTCTCGTGAGGGCGCACGAGGACGAGACAGCGCGCCTTCAGACGATGCCCGACGCGCGGCTGCACGAACACGTCAAAGACCTCGCCGGCTTCGACGTCAGCGTCTGGCGCCTGCTGATGGCCATGGCGGAGCATGAGATTCATCACCGTAGCCAGCTCAGTAGCCGCCTGTCGGCGGCGGGAATCGATGCCCCACAGTTGTTCGGCTACCGCATGGAAGAAGTCATCGCGCGTGCCCGCGCGGTAGGGCCCTGACGCGTCGGGCCGATGTCGATGTTCCCGAGAGATGCCAGCCGGCATCTCCACTATTGTGAGTTCTCTCAAGGCCCTCGGGCGAGCGTATCCGATAGTGAAAGATCGCGACATCGCCCGCCGACACCGACTCGCAACCGAAGATTCTGCCGTCGCTCGTGGACGAAGAAGAGCTTCCACACGTGCGAACCGTCCTGGCCGGAGAACACATCAGAACCCTGGCAAACACGTATCCGCACGAACGCGGAAAGCCTTGAGAATGTTGGAATACGTCGGAAGGTGTTCGGTGGCGTGCGTTTGGGTCTGGCGGAGGGGGTGGGATTCGAACCCACGGACCCCGGTTAAGGGGTCACGGTTTAGCAAACCGTTGCCTTGGACCGCTCGGCCACCCCTCCGGCCTCCTGGCGCTCT
>JAJPIA010000097.1 GCA_021324975.1 Bacillota bacterium | reverse complement strand
GTCGCCGAAGTCGTGCACGTGATCGGCAAGGTGTACCGGCGGACGGCGATCCTGGTGGACGACATCATCGACACCGGCGGGACGCTGGTGAGCGCGGCGGAGGCGCTCATGAAGCGCCAGGCGCTCGGGGTGTACGCCTGCTGCACCCACGCCATCCTCTCGCCGCCCGCGATGGCGCGCATCCAACGGTCGCCGATCGTTCAGCTCGTCGTCACGGACAGCATCCCCGTGCCGCCCGAGAAGCGCATCTCGAAGCTGACGGTGATCTCGGTGGCGGGACTGATCGGCGAGGCGATCCAGCGCATCCACGGAGAGCAGTCCGTGAGCGAGCTGTTCAGCGCTCCCCGCGTCATGCAGCCGGCGACGGAAGGCAGTTAAGTGACGATCTCGCCGCTGCTCGTCGCCGGGATCCTCGGGCTCGGCGCCGCCTACCTGCTCACGCCCGCGGTGCAGTGGATCGCCACCCAATGCGGCGTTCTGGCCCACCCCGGCGGGCGCCACATCCACACGCGCCCCGTTCCGCGCCTCGGCGGCCTTGCGGTCTACATCGCGTTCGTGGCCGCGGTGCTCGTCGGGCTTCCGGTGGAGCGGCCGATCCACGTCGCCGCAGGCGCGCATCAGATCTTCATCACGATTCCATACGCGCCGGCGATCGACAGGCCGATCATCGGCCTGTTGCTCGGGGTGACCCTGATCACCCTGACCGGCGCGCTCGACGATATCCGCGGTATCTCGCCGCTGGCGAAGCTCGCGGGTCAACTGCTGGCGGCCGTCGTGGTCCTGCCGTTCGGCGTCGGCATGGACGTGCTCAGCAACCCGTTCGGCGGCATGTTCTTCGTCGGGCCGCTCGGCGCGGTCGTCACCGTGGCCTGGTTGGTCGCGCTGTGCAACGTGATGAACTTGATCGACGGCGTCGACGGCCTCGCGGCCGGCATCGCCACGATTGCCGGCGCGACGCTGCTCGTCGCCTCCTACCTGCGCGGAGACGTGGGGACGGCGATCATCGCCGCCGCGTTGATGGGGGCGACGCTGGGGTTCCTGCCGTACAACTTCAACCCCGCGCGGATCTTCCTGGGCGACACCGGGTCGATGCTGCTCGGGTACATCCTGGGCGGGCTCTCGGTCCTCGGCACGTACAAGAGTTACACCGCGCTGTCGCTGCTCGTGCCGCTCGCCGCCCTCGGAGTTCCGGTCGCGGACACGGCGCTCGCCATCGCGCGCCGGTGGCGGAGCCGCCGGCCGATCTTTCAGGCCGACACCGGCCATCTGCATCACCACCTCCTGCGCCAGGGGCTCAGCCAGCGCCAGACGGTCACGGTCCTCTACCTCGTCACCGGGGTCCTCGGGGCCGGGGCGCTCGTGCTGAGCGGCATTCACCGCTTCGACCTGATCGCGGTGCTCGCGATGCTGCTCATCGTGCTCGCGGTCGGCGCGCGGCGCGTCGGGTTCCTCGTGACGCGCGGCGCCAACGCCGCGGTCGGCCCCGGCCCCGGAGGCGTGCCCCGGTGATCGATCGCCGGCGCGTCATGGTGGTGGTTGGGACCCGCCCTGACGCGCTGAAGCTGGCGCCCGTGGTCCTCGCTCTGCGGCAACACCCCGAGTTGAGTCCCGTCGTCGTCGCCACCGCCCAGCACCGCGAGATGCTGGACCAAGTGCTGCGGTTGTTCGCGATCGAGCCCGCGCACGATCTCAACGTGATGACGAGCGGGCAGTCCCTCGCGGACATCACCATTCGTACCCTGCGGGGCCTCGAGGATGTCATCCAGGAGGAGGCTCCCGCGATCGTGGTGGTCCAGGGCGACGCGGCCCCGAGCTACGTCGGCGCGCTGGCGGCGTTCTACCGGCAGATCCCCGTGGCCCACGTCGAGGCCGGGCTTCGCACGAACGATAAGTATAGCCCGTTTCCCGAGGAGATGTATCGCCGGATGACCTCCGTGCTGGCGGATCTGCACTTCGCGCCCACGCCGGCGGCGCGCGCCAACCTGGAGCGCGAGGGCGTGCCGAGCGCGGCGATCACGGTCACCGGCAACACCGTCATCGATGCGCTGCTCGATGTCGCGGGGCGCGACGATGTGGCCGTCGATCCCGCCCTGCGCGACGTGCTCCGGCGGGCGCCGCGTCTCATCCTGCTCACGACGCACCGCCGGGAGAACTGGGGCGAGCCGCAGCGGCGCATTTTTGGCGCGGTGCGTGACTTGCTGGACCGGTTTGCGGATCTCGAGCTGATCTTTCCGGTCCATCTCAACCCGGTGGTCGCCGATCCCGCGCGGTCGGCGCTCGGCACGCACCCGCGCGCGCATCTCGTGCCGCCGCTGGACTACGCGACCATCGTCCGCGTCATGCAGGCGGCCAGGCTGATCCTGACGGATTCCGGCGGCATCCAGGAGGAAGCCCCCGCGCTTCGCCGGCCGGTGCTCGTCCTGCGCGACACCACCGAGCGGCCGGAGGGTGTGGATGCCGGGACGGCGCGGCTCGTGGGCACCGACCCGACCGCCGTGCTGGCCGCGGCCTCCGAGTTGCTCACCGACGAGCGGGCGTACGCGCGCATGGTGGGCGCGCGCAACCCCTACGGCGACGGCCACGCCTCAGAGCGTATCGTCGCTTCGCTCCGGCGGTATCTGGGACTCCCGGCGAACCTTCCCCGCGACTTCGCCGTTTGACAGTGGGAAACGGCAATGCCTATAATATCGTGATTTGAGCGAGGTGGCGTTGCGTGGGGCGATGGCGGCAGATTGCGGTCGCGAGTCTCGTGGTGATCATACTGGCGGGAAGTCTCGGGGCGGTCGGCCGAGCGCAGAACGCCCCGCTCGTGGTCCGCTCGGTGCTGTCCGGCCAGGTCATCGCGCTGCGCCTAGCGACCACCGGCCAGGCAGTGAAGCACGGCGACCCGCTCGTCTTCGTGCAGACGAGCACGGGCGGCGCGGTGCCCGCAGCCGTGGCGCCGGTGGATGGGCAGGTCGTGCAGGTCATGGTCGGACCGGGGGATTTCGTCCACATTGGCGACGCGGTCGTGGCGATCGCGCCGCACTGACCAACCTCCGGAGGGATCACAAGAGGAGGGGCGTGTGAGGGGCTGGCGTGCCCCTCGTGCTGTTTTTGAGGCGGTCGTCGCGGCGGCGACGAGTACCCCAGCCCGATATCCCCACTGGCCAGTCCAAAAGCGACGAGGGGGGACGCGCGTGCCGAAGGTGTGGACAATGGCCATCATCGCGGTCCTGGTGCTCGGAGGGAGCACTCCGCCCGGGGCCGCGCAGTCGCCTCAGGAACCGCCAACGATGCCGCTGGGCGCCGTGCGTCCGGGCATGGTGGGTTACGGGCTCACCGTCTTCCACGGTACGGCGGTGCAGCGATTTGACGTGAAGATTCTCGGGATCCTCCACGGCGGCGGCGCCCCGCCGACCGACCTGATCCTGTTCCGCGCGACCGGTCACACGATGGAACAGGCCGGCGGCAACGCCGCCGGGATGAGCGGCAGCCCCATCTATGTCGGGGGCCGCCTGGTGGGCGCGCTCAGCTACGGCTACCAGTTTCCTGGACCGGACGCCGATTTGAGCCTCGCGACGCCGATCGACGAGATGCTCAAGGTCCTCAAACCGGCCGCGTCGCAGACCGCGGGGCCGGTCGTGCGTCTGTACCACGCCGATCGGCCGATCGTCACCGCGGCGGGGCCGCTGTCGCAAGTGGTGCTCATGCCCTCAGCCACGGACGCCGCGGCGTACAACGCGCACCCCTTGCCCGGCACCGCGGCGGTCGCGCCGGCCGCGGTGCCGCTGTTCGCGACAGGGATGACCCCGAGGGCCTTTGAGATCCTGTCCCGGTCGTTTCGCCGGTACAACGTCGTCCCGCAGCAACATTACGGCGGCGTCGGCGCGTTCAAGGCCCCGCCGCTCGAGCCCGGCAGTGCCTTCGGCGTGGAGCTCGTGCGCGGGGATGCCGACGTCGGCGCGATCGGCACGGTGACATACCGGCGAGGCGACGAGATCCTGGGGTTTGGGCACCCGTTTCTCAACGCCGGCGCGACGTCGATGCTGCTGTCGAGCGCGTACATCGACGCCATCGTGCGCGCGCTGGACGAGCCGTTCAAGGAGGGGAGCCTGGGGTCCCTCGTCGGCACGCTCAACCAGGATCGGGGCGTCGGAGTATCCGGCACGATCGGTCGGTTCCCGCGGACGTTTGACGTGCGCGTCCGGGTGCGCGACGCTGATACCGGGGGCTCGCAGACGCTCGGGGCGCAGATCGTGCCGCGGCCCGACCTCGCGGAGACGCTTGTCCCCACGGCGGTGCTGAGCCTCATCCAGCGGGGCCTCGATCGGGTCGCCGGCGGATCCGCGCAGGTGCAGATCACGCTGCGGGCGGGCAAGTCGTCGAAACCGATCGTGCGTCAGGATCTTGCCTACGACATCGGCGACATCGCGACCGCGTCGGTCCTCGACGTGCCGGTGGCCACGCAGTTGCTGTTCGGCAATTTCTTCCAGACCATGGATCCCGTGGACATGTCGGTCGAGGTCAACGTGACGAGCCACCCCGACACGGCGCTGCTCGTGGTCGCGCATCCGAACACACAAACTGTCCAGCCCGGCGACACCGTGCGCGTCGCGGTCGCGCTGCAGCCCTACGGGGGCGGCGAGCGCATCGACCGCGTCGTTCAGTTTGCCGTGCCGAAGACGTTCCCGACCGGGCCCGCGTTCCTGCTCGTCGGTACCGCGGGCACGCTCAACAACGCAAACGGCGCGTCGCCCGCCGACCAGTTCCAGGCCCTTGTGCAGCAGGAGGGCACGCCCTTGGGCTCGGCGTCGCTCAAAGAGGCCATCGACGACTTCGAGAACACCGGCAAGAACACCGAAATCCTCGTGGAATTGGTGCCCGAGGGGGTGCTGACCGCGGTCGGGAACAACGCGAACCCAGGGTTCGAGCTTCCGGCGGGCACCGTCGTACCGACGCCGTGGGTCGTGCTCGGCAAGTTCCAGATTCCGATGACGGTGCGGGACCGGTAGCGGTGGCCCGGCGTCGTCCGCGCGCCGGATCGCCCGGGCTCGCGGGGCTCGCGCGGTCCGTCGCGCTCGCCGCCGCAGTGGTGGTCGGGGCGGGTGCCGGCGTGCTGGCTGCGCCGTCCGCGCCACCCGGCTGTGTCTCCTCGGGCGCCATGCCACGGGCCGACGGGCGCCGAGGCGCGGCGCTATACCCCCAAAGCGAGATTCGCACCGGGATGATCGGTGTCGGCAAGACGGTGCTCCTGGGGACGCGCATCACGGAGTTTCAAGTGCGGGTTCTGGGTATACTCCGGAACGGTGGACCTGCCGGCGACCTGGTCTTGTTTCGGGCGTCCGGCGCGGCGATCCGGAGTGTCGGTGGGCTCGCCGCCGGCATGAGCGGGAGTCCGATCTATTTCGGCGGCCGCCTTGCCGGCGCGTTCAGCTACTCGCTCGAGGGCTCTGACCCGATGGTGGGGTTGTTTACGCCGGTCGCGGACATGATGCGCGATCTGCCGCCGAGCGCAGCCGGGGCGGGCGCCCCGAGGACGACCGCGATCCCGCCCATGGAGGTCGGCGGCGCGGTGGTCCGCCGCGTCACCGTGGCAGCCTCTCGCAGCCGCGCGCCTCGACCGGCACCCGGGACCCTCGTCGCGGTTCCCGCGGCCACCCCGCTGTTCGTCTCCGGGCTCGGCGCGCGCGAGCAGGCCGAGCTCGCGGAGTACCTGGCGCCCATGGACATCGTGCCCATGGCCGGCGGGTCATCGATTGACCTTCCCGCGTCCCTCCCGCTCGAACCGGGCGGCGCGATCGCGGTGGCCTTGATGCGCGGGGACGTCGGCCAGTACGCCGTGGGGACACTCACGTACCGCGACCGCGACCGGATCCTGGCGTTCGGCCACCCGTTTGCGAATATCGGGCCCGCTCGGTATCTGCTCACAAACGCGTTGATTTTGCAAGTCGTGCGCGGGATGGAGCGGAATATAAAGGTGGGCGCCGCGGGCGCCTCGGTCGGCATCATCTCGGAGGACCGGCCCGCCGCGATTGCCGGCATGCTCGGCAGCCTGCCCCGCATGTTCGGCGTGCGCGTGCACGTCACGGACGGGGAGACGGGGGTGAGCCGGCAGTTCACGTTCCAGGTGGTGCCGGACAAGGAGCTGGTGCCGAAGCTGGTGACGATCGGCGCGCAGTCCGCCATAGAGCGAGCGCTGAACCGATCCGGCGCCGGCACCGCGGACGTGCAGATGACCCTCCACGCACGGGGCCTCGACCGCGCGATCGTGCGGGACAACCGATTTTATAGTGGAACGGATATCGCCGCGCGGGCGCTCACGGAGATGCCGGACGCGATGCGGCTCCTCTTCGACAACGACTTTGCCGACCTGCAGCCGACGGACATGGACATGGACGTCCGGGTCACGAATGAGCAGGAGACCGCGGTGATCACCTCGGCGGATGTGGCGGAGCATACCATCGCGGCCGGGAGCACGATCCACGTCCATGTGAGCGTGCGCCCGTTCCGGGGGGAAGTAAGCACCCGCGACGTGGATCTCACAGTGCCGTCGACGTTCGTGCCCGGGCCGGCAGTCCTGGTTGTCCGCGCCGGTCGCGCCGCAGCGCCCCCCACCACCACGGTGGGAGTGGGGGCCGCGGCGGCGGGGCTCACCCCGCCGCCTGAGACAGCACACACCCTGCTCGAAGCGGTATCCACGTTCGAGCACCAGGAGCAGCAGACCGACCTCGTGGTCGAGCTCGTTGGGGGTCGGTCGGCGGCCACCGACACGGCGGCGGGACCGGAAGCGGGCCGGCCGGTGGCAACCGCTACGACGCCGTGGGTGCTCGCGGGCCGCGTCCAGATCCCGGTCCTGGTCACGGGAGAACCGCATTGAGCACGGTGGCGCCGGGACCGCCCCGGCCGGGCCGAGCACGCGGCGCCCGCCGGCGGGCCGGCGCGATCGCCGCGGCCGTGGTGCTCGTCGTCGCGGCGGCAGCATGGGCGATCTTCGTGTCGAGCGGCTGGCTCGCCATCCAGGCGCGCCAGATCATCGTGGCCCGCCTTCAGGAAACGCTCGGCCGGCCGGTCGCGCTCGGCGGCGTCGGCGGAGACCTGATCCGCGGGATCGACCTGCGCGATCTCGTGATCGCGGAGCCCGGCGGGTTCAGCCACGGTGTGATCTTTTCCTCCGATCGTATCCACGTGACGGTGGACCTCGCGGCGTTTGTGCTCCACCCCGGCAACCCGCTTCAGGCTGTCACGGAGGTGCGTCTCCTGCGTCCCAGGCTCACGGTGTCGAGGAACGCCTCCGGCGCGTGGAATCTGGCCAGCCTGCTCGCGAGTCAGCAGGGTGGCTCCCTCGGCCCCGGATACGGCGGCCGCATCGTGGTGGACGACGGTCTCGTCGGGTACAGCGACGGGTGGGAGTCGCCGGCCACGCCCTTCGTGTCGAAGTTTTCACGCGTCACGGGGGCGCTCGACTTTCGCCGGAGCCACGAGATCGCGTTCGACCTCACGGCGAGGAGTGCCGAGGGGGAGGACGTCGCCTGTCACGGGCGGTACCTGCCGAGCGACGGCATCTACGACCTCGACGTGACGGCGGCGAACGGCGACGCGCGCAGGTGGGGCAACTACATCGTGCACCTGCGACAGGTGCGGTGGGCCGGGGGGCGGTTCGACGGCCGCATCCACCTGCTGATCACGTCTGCGGCAAACGGGATGACCCTCGATTACGGCGGAACCGTCCGGCTGCGCGGCGCCGCGGCCGAATATCTACCGCGTAACGTCCAGCTGCGGGGCGTGTCCGGTGATCTGGTCCTCGGTGATGGGCGTGTGTCGACGCCCGGGCTGTCCTTTGAGGCGAACGGATCCGCCGTGCAGCTTCGGGGGGATGTCAGCTACCCGAGCGGCGGCGCGACCTGGCTCGACCTCGTCGTCGCCTCGCCGCGCCTCGATCTCGCCATGGTGCGCAGCCTGTTCTTCCCAGCGGCACGCCTCGGGCTCGCCGGACAGGCGAGCGGACACCTCTGGATTACGGGTCCGATGACCGCGCCCTATCTCGACGGCGACGTCACGTCGGCCCGCGGACGCCTCAACCAGGAAGCCTTCGCCGATCTCCGGGCGCGGTTCCAGTACGGGGCCGGCGTGCTGGCCCTGCGCGGGCTCACGGCGAGCATCGGCGGCGGGCGCATCGCAGGCGACGGGGTCGTCGGCGTGTCCGGCGGCGCGGGTTCCTACGTGTTCACCGCCGCGACGTCCGGCATCGACGTGGCCGCGCTCCCCGCCCTGGGGCTCCCGCCGCTCGGAGATCTCACGGGCCGTGCCTCCGGCGCGATCGCGGGCGTGCAGAGTGGGGGGCGCGTGCAGGTGCTCGCCGCCGTCTCGATGCCCGCCGGGTCGATCAGGGGCGTGACGTTCCGGGACCTCAATACCCTCTTTTGGGACGACGGCGGATCGGTTGCCCTGGACTTCCTCGGCGTGCGCAAGGGTGCGGCGGATGTCTACGCGTCGGGCAACATCGCGCCGTGGGGCGGGCTGGACCTGAGCTTCTCCGCGTACGGTGTTCCGCTCGATCAGGCGCCTGAGTGGGTCGGGCTGGCCACGGCCGCGCGCTCCCCGCTGTCCGTGGCCGGCGTCGCGAACCTAAGCGGCCACTTGAGCGGCACGCTCCATGCGCCCCTCCTCTCGGGCGACGTCGTCGCGTGGGACGGCCACATCGGCCCCGCCCCGTTCGACCTCGCTTCCGGCGCGCTCATGATCGGACCCCGCGCCGCGCAGACGTCGGGGCTCGCCGTGGTGGACGCGGCGACCGAGTACCAGATCCGCGGCGGCATCGCATTCGATCCGCTGGCGGCGCAGGATCTTTCCATGGAGATGCAGGGCGTGCCGGTGGCGCCGTGGGCGCGCGCGCTGGCGCCGGGAGTCGACATTACGGGCATCGTGTCGGGACGGCTCACCGCGAACGGCCCGCTCGCACACCCGGCCATCTCCGGCGATGTCTCGCTGGTTGGCGGCACCGTGAGCGGCCAGCGGGTCGACGGCATGAGCGCGCGGTTCACGGGCGACGCGCGGCGCATCCGGATCGAGAAGGCCACCGCGCGGATCCAGAGTTCGCGCCTCAACGCGTCGGGCACGATCGATCTCTCCGGCGCGCTCGACCTGCGCCTCAGCGCCGATCAGGTACGCCTCGCCGACATTCCGTCCATCGGCACTCTCGGGTTTGCCCCCGATGGGACGGTGAGCTTGTCCGGCGCCGTGACGGGTACGCTGCGCGACCCCGACCTGTCCGGCACGCTCGTATCGCCGAACCTCTCGATTCACGGCCAGACGTTCCAGGCATCCGGCGTCGTCGACTACCACAGCCGTACGCTCACGCTCTCGCCGCTCCAACTGTCGCAGGGTGATCAACGGTACCGCGTCACGGGCCACGTCTACGACGGGTCGCGGCCCGCCGCCGACCTCACGTTCAGCGTCGAGCGCGGCCGCATCGCCACCGTCGTGGCCGCGGCCGGCGTCACCCCCGCCATCTCGGTCGGCGGCACGATCGACGGCACCGTGGGCCTGCAGGGCCCGCTTTCCGATCCCGCGGCGCACCTCGTGCTGTCGATGCACGACGGCGAAGTCGGCGGGGTGCCGGTCGGCACCGGCACCGCGGACCTCACGCTGACCCACGGGACCGTGGACATCCGGAAGCTCGCGCTCTCTCCCGCGCAGGGACAGCTTGCGGCGCAGGGGCGCGTGGAGCTGCGCGGTACGAGCGACGTCGAGGTGTCGGGTCATAACCTGGACGCCAACGTGCTGCGCCCGTTTTTCCATACCAGCCAGACGCTCGCGGGCTCGCTGAACTTTACGATGCAGTGGACGGGCCCGACCAGCAATCCCACGGCCGGCCTGTCGATGGAGGCGTTCGGGGCAGGCATTCCGGGCGCTACCGCGGACCGCATGGCCTCGGTGGCGTATTACAAGGACGGGATCGTCACCATCGAGACGGGGACGATCGAGAAGGGGGCACGCAAGCTCCTCGTCGCGGGCACCGTTCCGCTCGTCCCGGGCCAGTTCACGCCGGCGCCGGACGGGCCCCTCAACCTGCAGGTGTCGCTGGAGGATGCCGACCTCAGCCTGCTGACGCTGCTCACGCCCGAGATCCAGGACGGTAGCGGTACCGTCGCCGGCCAGGTGTCGATCGGCGGGACGGTGGCCGCCCCGATCATGAGCGGGACGGTAGAGTCGCACGGCGGTCGCTTCCGGTTCGCGCCGGTGGCGACCCCCATCGAGAACGTCAATGCGGACATCGCGTTCTCCCAGTCGCAGATCCTGGTGCGGAGCCTTTCGGCGACGGTCGGCGCGGGCACCATGGAGATGCAGGGCACGGTCGGCATCAAGAACCTCCAGCCGAGCACCGTGGCGCTCGACCTCGCCGCGAAGGACGTGACCCTGCAGATGCCGGGGCTGTACTCCGGCGGCCTCGACGGCACACTGCACCTGCGGGGCCCGGCGATGGAGCCGACGCTGGCCGGCGACGTCACCGTGTCCCACGGACAGGTCGCGCTGGCCGCCGCGCCCTCGGCCGCCGGCGGTGCGGCGCTGCCGGTCGGCCTCGACGTCTCCGTGAAGCTCGGGGACAATGTCGCGTATGTGCAGGGTCCCGTGCGGGCGGAGCTCGCCGGCGGCATCCACGTCGGCGGAACGCTGGGGCGCCCCGCGGTGTCCGGCGAGATCCGCGCGCTCAACGGGACGCTGGCGCTGTTTGGAACCCCCTACACGGTCACGGACGGCAGCGTCGTGTTCTCCGAGGCCAGCGGTCTGAATCCCCAGATCTCCGCGCATGCGCAGGCGATGTACGGCGACACGCGCGTGTTCCTCGATATCAACGGCGTGCTCCCGTCGCCGGCGATCACGTGGAGCTCCGATCCGCCCATGTCGCAGGACAAAATCTTGACGCTGGTCGCGGGCACGAGCGGCACATCCGGCGGGTCGCCCACGGCGTTCCTCAGCCAGGTGGTGTTGGGTTCGATCACGCAGACGTTGCAGCAGGCTCTTCGTCTCGACACCCTGACCATTTCCTACGACACGCAGAGCCCGTTGACGCTGCAGATCGGCAAGTACATCTTTAAGAACGTTTACCTGTCGCTCAGCGAGGTGATCGGCCGTCCGTCGGTGACGACGCTGCCCTCGATCGGCAGCCTGGTGCCGCTCAACCCGTCGGGCCAGCCGTACACGGTACTCGGCGTCCAGTACTACCTCAGCCCGAGCGTGTCGCTGACGTATAATGTGAACAGCCTGGGCGAGAGCGGCGTGCTCCTGCTCACGCGTTTCCCGTTCTGACGGCCGGCGGATCGACCATCATGCCCATCAAGGCGCCCGCCGCATTCTGCCACGAGGAGAGTGCGATCCGGCCGGCGCGGATACTGTAGGGTTGGAGCGTGATTGGGTTGCTCGGAGAGTATCTGCGGGAACTGCAAAAGGTGGTGCTGCTGCGGCCGGTCGATGAGGCTCGGCTGTGGCGGGCGTACCGGGATCGCGGCGACGGCCGGAGCCGTGCGCGCCTGATCGAGGCGTACCAGCCGCTCGTGTTCAAGGTCGCCATGCAGTTACGGCTGCGGGAAACGATCATCATGGATATGATCCAGGAAGGGACCGTCGGCCTGATCGAGGCCGTGGAGCGATTCGATCCCGCGCGCGGGGTGCGGTTCAGCACGTTTGCGACGTTTCGCATCCGCGGCCGGATCCTCAACGCGCTCCGGCGTGAGCGGCCGGCGGCGCGGGACGTTTCGGGGCACGACGAGGCCTTGCTGGAGCGCGTCGCGGATCCGGCGGCCACGGACTTGCTCGGAGCGGTGGAGGACGAGGTGCTGGTCGAGCAGATCGTCGCGGCGATCGACCGGCTGCCCGATGCGCGGGAGCGGCGGATCTTGCACGGTTCGTTCCTCGGGGCGGAGGAACCGCGGCGCATCGCCGGCGAACTCAAGATCAGTTTGTCCCATTTCTATCGCCTGCAGAAGCACGCGCTCGGGCGCATCCGGGAGTTGGTGGCACCGGTGACCGGCGGCCTGCAGGCCCAGGGAGTCCACGAATAGGCGCGATGCGCGAGCGGGACGTGTTGCTTCGCCATCTCCGGCACGCCGAGGAGTGGCTGCGCTGGGCGCGGAGCGACTACCGGCATGGTGACGTGCACGGCGCCGTCCTGCGACTCCTGTTAGCGGAGGCCGAGGTCCGGCACGCCCGCGAGGCCGGAGCGCTCAGTGCCGAGGCGGCGCCTGCCCGGGCGTCCCGAAGGCTTGGCATCCACGTCATGGCCGTCGCCGTCGCGGCGGCCGCGACGCTCGCCGCGGCCGTGTACACGGCGTTTCTCTCCGGCGGCCCGGGGTCCGAGCGCACCGCCTCAGCGGACACCCCCGCGGTGACGCTCAGGCCGGCCGGCGAGTCAGGGGCTTTGGTGCGGCTCGATGCGGGAGATTTTTTCACGCTGTTGCTGCCGGGCGCGGCCATCGCGCCCGATGCAGCGGGATCCTTCGGGGCGGGGACCCGATCCGGGGATCTACGGTTTGCGGATGAGTTGATGTCTCAGTTTGGACAAGCCAGCCCAACTTCCACGAACGAACCGCGAGCGGACGAGTTCGTCACGCCCGGGGATCCGGGTCGTCCAGCCACCGCTTTCTAGCGCGTCCGGTAGCGGGCCCGCGGAGCGGGGTCCCAGGGGATTATCACGCGGCATGGAGGTCAGCGTGGGTGTGCCCAAGCGACTGATGCAAGCCGTTCGCGCGGTGGCCGGAGGTCTGGTCTGGGCCATCGTGCTGGCGTGGCCGGGCTCCGGGTGGGTGACGGCGCAGCCGGCCACTCCGGTCACGGCGCAGCAAAACCCATCGCCCGTGCCGTCCCCGGCGCAGCCAAATCCGTCGCCCATCCCGTCTCCCAGCGCCCCGCCGACGCCGCCCGCCCAGCCGCAGCCGAGCCAGCCCCAACCGAACCAGCCGCAACCGGCGCCCACGACGCCGCCCGCCACGGCACCGGCCCAGCCGAGCCAGCCGGCGCCCGCGGCGCCGTCCCCGTTCCAGCCGATTCCCGGCGCGCCGCCACAGACGCTGCCGCCGCAGAAGGTGCTGGACGTGGTGGTGCGCGGCAACGAGCACGTGCCGACCGAGACAATCCTCCAGGCGGTCTCGACGAAGCCCGGCGATCCGCTCAACGAGGATCGCCTGCGCAACGACGTCCAGGCGATCTTGGGCCTCGGGCTCTTCGCCGACGCCGTGCTCCGGCTCGAGCCGGCGGCGAATGGCGTCACCGTGGTCTTCATCGTCGCTGAAAACCCCGTCGTCTCCGACGTGCACATAACGGGCAACACCGTTATCGCGACGGACGACATCCGCAAGGCGATGAGCGTGCCGACCGGGCAGGTGCTCAACACCGTGACGATGCGCCAGGGCGCGCAGGCGGTGGAGCGCCTGTACCAGGGCAAGGGGTACGCGCTGGCTCGGGTGTCCGACATTTCCGTGAACGAGCAGGGTGTGCTGTCCGTCGCCATCACCGAGGGGCGGATCGAGGCCGTCAAGATCGTGGGGCTGCACAAGACGAAGGACTACGTGGTCCGCCGGGAGCTGACGTTCAAGCCGGGCGACGTGTTCAACGTCGACGCGGTCAACGCCAGCCTGAAGAAGCTGTTCGCGTCGCGGTACTTCTCGGACGTCAAGGCCGATCCGGGACCCGGCACGCAGCCCGACACGGTTGACGTCACCATCACGGTGACCGAGCAGCGCACGGCGACGCTCAGCTTCGGCGCGGGCTACAGTACGGTAACGGGCCTCGCCGGATTGATCGGCGTGCAGGACATCGATTTCGGCGGGAACGGGCAGACCGTCGGCGCGTCGTACGACAGCACCGTGCTGAACGGCAACAACTTCACCCTGACGTTCCACGAGCCGTACTTCGAAGGGACGCACACGGTGATGGACTTTCAGGCGTTCAACCAGACGACCATCCCGACCGACTACTCGCTCGGCCTGTTCAACTCGTTCCAGTACACGATGTATCAGTCGGGCGGTCAGGTCACGTTCACCGCGCCGATCCGCACCGCGCCGAACCAGTTCTTCACATACGGGATCAAGTCGGTCAACACGCAGTTCGGGCCGTCCGTGCTGACCAGCTCCACGATCCCAAGCGGGTTTGTCTTCACCCCCGGGACCGTCAACGCGGTGCTGCTCGGGGCGCTGCAGGACACCCGAGACGACCCCGTCAACCCGACGCGCGGCCAGGAGATTCAGCTCAACACCGAGTCCGCGATCGCCGGCGACTTCTCGTTTGAGAAGTACGAGCTGGACTTTGTCCAGTACTGGCCGACCGGCAACGCCACCGTCGTTGGGCACGTGCACCTCGGCAGCGGGAGCGGCCCGCTTCCTATCCAGGAACAGTTCTACCTCGGCGGTCAGAGCTCGCTGCGCGGGTACGCGGCGGGGCGGTTTCGCGGCGACGACATGGCGATCGTGACGGGCGAGTACCGCTTCCCGCTGAACACGCTCCCGTTCCTCAAGGGGATCGGCGGGATCACCGGCATCGTCTTCGCGGATGCCGGCGACACGGAGCCGTCCGGGACGTTGCCGACGAACTTGAAGGTTGACTACGGATTCGGGATCGCGGCCAAGACGCCGATCGGGCTCTTCCGCGTCGACTACGGCGTCAGCTCCGAGGGAGGGCAGTTGTGGATTTCCACCGGGACGACATTCTGAGCGTGCAACGCGCATGCGGCGGGACGCGCTCCGGCGCCCCCGGCCGCCGCGAGAAGGGGGACCTGGGATGATGCGGTGGAACGTGAAGTGGATTGCGGTCGCGGTTGCGGTAATCGTCGTGCTGGCCGCGGCCGGGTACGTCGCGACGCGGCCCGGGCCGGTCTTCGGCAGCCAGGCGGGGACGATCGGTTTCGTGGACATGCAGCGCGCGCTCAACGCGCACCCGGGCAAGGCATCCGCGGAGTCGGCGCTCCGTGACTACGCGCAAGCGCAGATCGCCGACGCGCAACAGAAGATGAAGAACATGTCGCCCGGGCAGCGTCAGCAGCTGCAGAACCAGGTCGACCAGCAAATTCTCCAGAAGCGCGCGGAGCTGCTCGGCGGCCTGGACAAAGACATCCGGGCCGCGGTGCAAAAGGTCGCCGCGCAGCAGGGCGTGAGCGTAGTGCTGGACCGCACGGTGGTGCTCTATGGTGGGGTCGACCTCACGGATCAGGTCATCAAGCTCATCAGCGGGAAGTAGGGGCGCGTGCGCGGAGGCGGCATCCCGGTGATCTCGGGATCCGGCGACGCCCGGGGGCCCGGCGCCCGCGCGGCGGGCGCGTTCGGCCGGGCGTGTGCCATCGCGGTGCTCGCCGCGGCGCTCGCCGCCTGCCAAGGCCGGACGTCGAGCTCCCGGCCGGCCGCTCCGCCGCCGGCCGCCACGACGCCCGTCGGACCGAAGGTCGCCGTGGTCGACTTCACGCGCGCGCTGCACGCGCACCCCCGCTGGCCCGATGTCGACGCGCTCGACCGCCGCATCAGTCAGCTCGATGCGCAGTTGGCCGTGCCGACGAGCCCCCAGTTTCAGATGCCGCAGATCGACCTGCAGCCCCAGATTCAGGCCGCGGCGCAGCAGGAGCTCCAGCAGATCAAGCCCCAGTACCAGCAGCAGTTCAACCAGACGGCGCTGGCCCTCCGGGACGCGGCGAAGAAGCAGATGGACGCGTTCGTCGCCCAGCTCCGGGCGTCGACGGAGGCCGAGTTCAATGACAAGCAGCAAGCGCTGCAGGCCCAGATCACCAAGGCGATCCAGGACAAACAGCAGGCGCTCGACAAGGACAATGAGCAGTTTCAACAGCAGGTCCTGGAGCAGTACCGGTTGCCGCTGCTCAACCTGCAGCTGAAGCGCGACGCGGCCACCTCGGGCAACCGCCAGCAGCAGCAGAGCCTCAATCAACAGCTGCAGGCGATGACGAAGGAGCGCGACGACAAGATCGCCGCGCACGAGAAAGCGAACCAGCAGGCGCTTCAGGACTTCCAACAGCAGCAGAACCAGGCCTACGCGCAGCAGATCAAGGACCTGCAGACCCAACTCACCCAGAGCGCGCAGCAGCAGGTGGCCCAGAAGGAAAAGGAGATCAACGACCGCCTCCACGACACCCTCGTGACGAAGCAGGCTGAGCTGAACCAGGAGATGCACACCAAACTACAGACCGAGATCACGGCGCGCCAGCAGGCGCTGGTCCAGGGGGCGCGCGCCGAGATCGTGCGGGCCCAGCAGCAGGCGCTGGCCAACGCCAGCTCGGCGCGGCAGGCTCTCGAGGCCCAGCTGCGGGACGCTCAGGCCGAGCGCGCGCGCCTCATGGCGGAGATCCTGGCAGATCTGCGGGTCGAGGCCGCCGCACTGGCACAACAACACGGCTACGACGTCGTCCTCACGCAGACCGTGGCGACGTTCGACACGACCGACATCACAGACGAGTTGATCGCGCGCATCAAACGGTAACATGCGGGAGGTCGGGATGTCGCGGTTCGGGGGGACGGCCCTCATCCTGGCGGCGGC
>JAJPIA010000114.1 GCA_021324975.1 Bacillota bacterium | reverse complement strand
CCGATGGCGCTGCCGGGGCTGGCCGCGGCGGCGATCTTCACGTTCATCACATCGTGGAACGAGGTCTTTGCGGCGTCGATCCTGACGGTCGATCACCGGACGCTGCCGGCGCTCATCCTCACCTCGGTCGTGGGCGGCGGCGGCGGCGCGCCGTTGGACTACCGGTTCGCCGGCGGGTTCTTCATGATCGTGCCGGCGCTCGTGATCATCCTGCTGATCCGGCGCTACCTGCTGACGCTGTGGGGGGTGACGCTGCGCTGACGCCGACGGCCGGGGCGGCGCGAAGCGTTCTTCGAACGCTTGGGGCGGGATCGTCGAATTGCTGCTATGGGTGAGCTTGAGCCGAGCGGGCGTCCCCGGAGCGGGCGTTCGACGCCCGCGACGCACGCGGGTGCGCGGAGCCTCGTCCGTTGCGGTGCCGACGGGTCGACAACGACGATTGCCCGCGGCGTCGGTCGTGGAGCGAAGGGGATGCCTGTTCGGCGCAGTCACTCGAGACGTCGCAAAATAACGCATTGCAGGCGGGTGGTCGTGTGGCGGAAGTCCGGCTCGAGCATCTGCGCAAAACCTACGGCAAGGTGGTCGCGGTCGACGACGTCTCGCTCGCGATCGACGACGGCCAGTTCCTCGTGCTCCTCGGCCCGTCCGGGTGCGGCAAGACGACGGTGCTCCGCGCCGTGGCGGGCCTGGAGGAGCTCGACCGCGGCCGGATCCAGATCGGCGCGCGCGATGTGACGCGGCTCGCGCCCGGCCGGCGCCGGATCGCGATGGTGTTTCAGTCCTACGCCGTCTTTCCCCACCTGCGCGTCTACGACAACATCGTCTTTGGGCTGCGCACGGCGCGCGTCCCGGCCGCGGAGCGGCGCCGGCGCGCGGAGGAGGCGGCGGAGCTGCTGCAGATCCAGGACCTGCTCGACCGCTATCCCGCGCAACTCTCCGGGGGCCAGCGGCAGCGCGTCGCGGTCGCCCGCGCGATCGTCATGCGGCCCGACGTGCTCTTGATGGACGAGCCGCTCAGCAACCTGGACGCGCTGCTCCGGCTCCACATGCGGACGGAGCTCAAGCGCATCCACCGGGAGCTGCGCGTGACCACGATCTACGTGACCCACGATCAGGTCGAAGCGTTGAGCCTCGGTCAGCGGATCGCGGTCATGCAGAGCGGCAGGATCGTGCAGGACGACACGCCGGCGCGCGTATACGATGCGCCCGCGAACCGCTTCGTCGGCAGCTTCATCGGCAACCCGCCCATGAACTTTCTCGAGGGGCGGCTCGGCGCGCAGGACGGCCGGCCCGCGCTCAGCGTGTCCGGCCAACTCCTCGCGGTTTCCGCCAAAGCGGCCGCCGCGCTCGCGGCGCTGGGCGACGGCGCGGTGCTCGCGGGGATCCGCCCGGAGCACATCACCGTCTCGCTCCGGCCGGAGCCGGGGGCGCTCGAAGCCGCCGTCGTCGCGATCGAACCGCTCGGGGCTCAGACGCTGCTCACGGCCGCGGTCGGCGCGCAGGTCGTCAAGGTCACCGTCCCCGTGGACTTCCGCGCGGAGCCGGGCCAGCCGGTGTGGCTGCGCATCGACGGCGCGCGCGTCCGGTTCATGGATGCCCGCACGGGCGACGTCATCCCGTTCCCCGCGTCGCGGTGATGACGGGCGACCTCGTCGGGCAGGCGCTCGCCGTGCTCCGCCGCAACGACATGGGGGCGTACACGCGGCCGAGCCCCCGTCTGTATCCCCACCAGTGGAACTGGGACAGCGCGTTCGTCGCGCTGGCGCTCGCCCGCGTGGACTGGGCCCGGATGGAACGCGAGGTCGACACCCTGCTCGCCGCGCAGTGGACGAACGGGATGCTGCCGCACATCCACTACAACCCGGATGTCACGGGCTACTTCCCCGGTCCTGAGTGGTGGCCGGACGCGCCGGTGCGCCGTGCAGGCGAGCGGACGAGCGGGGTCTCCCATCCGCCGGTGCTGCCGACGGCGGTGTACCGCGCGGGGCGCGCCCAGCCGGACGCGCGTATCCGGCACGCATGGTGGGACCGCCTCTACGAACCGCTCAGGGATGGGCTCCGGTTTTTCTCGCGGCACCGCACGGTGCCGGGCGCGCCGCTCGTCGTGCTCGTGCACCCATGGGAGAGCGGTCTGGACAACAGCCCCCGCTGGGACTTTGCGACGGGGCGCGGGCTGCGCCCCGCTCGGGCGTACACACGGCACGACACGGCGGAGGTGACCGCATCCGAGCGGCCGCGAAGCGCGGACTACGACCTCTACCTGTACCTCGTCGAGGTGATCGCGCGGCACCGCTACGACCTCGGCGCATTCCTTCCGCACACGCCGTTCGCCGTGTACGATGCGCTCCAGAACGCGATCTGGTACCGCGCCGTGGTGGATCTGGGACGGATCGCGGACGCCCTCGGCCGTCCGCGCGACTGGACCGACGACGAGCTGCGCGCGTTCCGCGACGCGTATCACCGGTTCCTGTGGGACGAGGCGTCGGGCCTCTTTCTGGACTTCGACCTCAAGGGCGGCCGCCCCGTGGCCGCACAGACCATTGCCGGCCTGGGGGCCATCTACGGCGGCCTGGTGGACGCCCCGCAGGCGGCGGCGATGTACGCCCGATACGAGCGCCGCAGCCGCGGCTACCGCGCGCTCCCCACCGTTCCGCCGGACCAACCAGAGTTCGAGCCGGCTCGGTACTGGCGCGGTCCGGCGTGGGTCAACATCAACTGGTTGCTCGCCCGGGGGCTGGAGGATCTCGGGCTCGGTGACGATGCGCGGCGGCTCGCGGATGCCACGGTCGGCCTGGTGCGCCGCGGCGGCTGGTGCGAGTACTTCCACGCGGAGTCGGGCGAAGGGATCGGCGGCGGGGACTTTTCCTGGACCGCGGCGCTCGTCATGGATCTGCTCGCGGAGCCGATCGCGCCCGCGCGGTGATGCTGCCTGGGCGGGTGCTATAATTTTTTTGCGGACCCCGAGAGTGGGGGTCCGGAGGTGGCTGCGATGGCGGCACGAGGGTACCAGCGACCGTTGGCGCGGTTGACGCACCCCTTGGTCCGGCGGGGCGGTGCGCTCATGCCGGCGACCTGGGACGACGCGCTCGATCTGGTGGCGCGGCGGTTTCGCGAGATTCGCCGCGACCACGGGCCGGATGCATTCTGCTGCCTGAGCTGCTCCAAGGCCTCGAACGAGGTCAACTTCGTCGCGCAGAAGTTCATGCGGACGGTGCTCGGGACCAACAACATCGACAGCTGCAACCGCACCTGACACGCGCCCAGCGTCTCCGGTCTGGAGACGGTCTACGGAGCGGGCGGCGGCACGACGTCGTACGAGGAGATGGAGCACACCGACCTGCTGTTCCTCTGGGGGTCCAACCCGCGCGAGACCCACCCGATCATGTTCCATCACATGCTGCGCGGCATGCGCAACGGCGCGCGCCTCGTCGTCGTCGATCCGCGGCGCACTCCGACGGCACAGCTCGCGCACCTGCACCTGCCGATCCGTGTCGGGGGGGACATCGCGCTCGCCAACGCGATCGCGCGGGTGATCTTCGAGGAAGGTCTCGAGCACCGGGAGTTCATCGCGCACGCCACGGAGGGGCTCGACGCGTACCGTGAGGCGATCACAACGTACACGCCGGAGTTCGCGGAACGCGTCACGGGCATCGAGGCGGACACGATCCGCCGCGTCGCCCGGATGTACGCGGCGGCGCCGCGCGCGATCATCTGCTGGACGCTCGGCATCACCGAGCACCACAACGCGACGGACGGCGTGTACGCGCTGTGCAACCTGGCGAACGTCACCGGGCACGTCGGTCGCTACGGCTCCGGCCTCGACCCGCTGCGCGGCCAGAACAACGTGCAGGGCGGTGGCGACATGGGCGCGATTCCGAACCGGCTGCCGGGCGGCGCGGACGTGGAGGATGCGGGACAGCGGGCGCCGTTCGAGGCCGCCTGGGGCGCAGCCCTCCCGCCCCGGAGCGGACGCCATCAGAGCCTGATGTTCGAGGGCATGGAGCGCGGCGAGATCCGCGCCGCCTACATCATCGGCGAAAACCCGCTCATGTCGGAGGCCAACCTGCATCGCAGCCGCGAACTGCTCGACGGCCTCGACTTCGTTGTGCTCCAGGACGTCGCGCTCAACCAGACCGCCGAGATCGCGGACGTCGTCCTGCCGTCGGCCCTGTCGTGGTGCGAGTGCGATGGGACGGTCACAAACTCCGAGCGGCGGGTGCAGCTGATGCGCAAGGCGGTCGATCCTCCGGGAGAGGCCCGCGACGACATCGCCATCCTGCAAGACCTCGCCGGCCGCATGGGGCACAAGTGGGACTACACGGGCGCGGAGGACGTCTGGAACGAGGTTCGGCGCCTGTCCGCGCGGCACCGCGGGATGTCCTACGCCCGGCTTGCCGAGACCGGCGGGCTGCAGTGGCCGTGCCCCGATCCGGGCCACCCGGGGAGCAAGTTCCTGCACGAGCGCTTGTGGCGGCGTCCGATCGAAGGTCCGCGGGCGCCGCTCATGCCCGTTCAGTGGGAACCGCCGGTGGAGCAGCCGGACGACGCCTATCCGTTCCTGCTCACGACCGGGCGCAGGCTCGAATTCTACAACACCGGTACGCAGTCGAGGGGCTACGCGGCCCCGCGCCCGCAGACCGAATATCTCTGCATCTGGCCGGCCGACGCCCGGCGGCTCGGCATCGAGGCGGGGGATCTCGCGCGTATTCGGTCCCGGCGCGGGTCGCTGCTCGTGCCGGTCAGGCTCGACGACACGCTCGCGCCGGGACTCTGCTTTATGACGCTGCACCATCCCGACACGATGCCGACCAACGTGCTCACGATCGACGCGTGGGATCCCAAGTCGGGGACGGCAGAGTTCAAGGCGACGGCGGTGGCCATCGAGCGCGTCGCGGCGCGGGGCAGTTGGCGTGAGGAGCTCGTGGGACAGGAGGAGATGTCGCGTGCCGATTGAGCCCAATCCCCCGGCGCCTGCCACCGAGCGTGAGCGCGAGGCGGTGGACCGCGCCATCGCCGGGTTGGGCGTCGAGCCGCGCCGGTCCGACCTGCTGCCGCTCCTCCACGCGCTGCAGGACGAACTCGGCTGGTTGCCCCGCGGCGCTCTCCATCACCTCGCCGATCGGATGAACCTGCCGTTTCCCGACGTCTGGGGTGTCGCGACGTTTTACGCGTTGCTCCGGCTCGATCCGCCGCACGGCACGATCCTCCACGTGTGCGATGACGTGCCGTGCCGGCTTCGGGGAGCCGATACCCTCGTGCACGATCTCGAGGCCCGCTACGGGCCGCCGCGGCGATTTGCGGGCGAGGCACACGGCGCTGTGCGGAGCGGCGAAGGGGGCGCGGCGTCACGGGCGCCCGTCGATTGGGAGACGGTGCCGTGCCTCGGGCGGTGCGAGGAGGCTCCCGTCGCCGTGGCCGGCGGGCGGGAGTTGGGGCGTGTGACGGCCGACGGCATCGCGGCCGCGCTCCGGCATTCGGGCGGCGATGCCTGAGATCCGGAGGCTCCTGGCGCGGGCCGGCGTCGCTGACCCCGAGAGCCTCGAGGCGTACCGTTCGCTCCGCGGCTACGAGGCGCTCACACGGGCCACGGAGCGCGGGCCGGCGTGGGTGCTGTCGGAGTTGGAGGCCTCGGGGCTGCTTGGGCGGGGTGGTGCGGCGTTTCCCGCCGGCCGCAAGTGGCGCGCGGTTGCGGAAGCCGGGGGACGGCGGCGGGTGGTGTGCAACGCCGACGAGAGCGAGCCGGGCACCTTTAAGGATCGCGTGCTGATGGAGGAGGACCCGTTCGCCGTCGTGGAGGCGATGACGATCGCCGGGCTCACGGTCGGCGCCGAGGACGGGCTCATCTACGTGCGCGGCGAGTACCGGCTCGCTGCCACGCGCCTCCGGCAGGCGATCGATCAGGCGGAGCGCGCGGGGCTGCTCGGCGCCGACGCCGCCGGGACGGGGCGCGCGTTTCGGATCCGCGTCTTCCGCGGCGCGGGCGCCTACATCTGCGGCGAGGAGACGGCGCTGTTCAACTCGGTCGAAGGCCGGCGCGGCGAGCCGCGCAACAAGCCGCCGTTTCCGACCCAGGCGGGATTGTTTGGCGATCCCACGCTCGTCAACAACGTGGAGACGCTGTGCAACGTCCCCGTCGTGCTCCGCGAGGGCGCCTCGGGGTTCCGGCGCTACGGCACGGAGCGGTCCACTGGGACGAAGCTGTGGTGCGTCAGCGGGCACGTTGAGCGCCCGGGGCTGTACGAGGTTCCGTTCGGCACGACGCTCGGAGAGTTGCTCGAGCTGGCGGGCGGCGTGTGGCGGGGCCGCCGCCTGCAGGCGGTGCTGTGCGGCGGGGCCGCCGGTACGTTCCTCGGGCCCGACCGGTTGGACCTGCCGTTGACCTTCGAGGATCTTCGAACCGCCGGGGGGACTGTGGGATCGGGCGCCGTGATCGTGCTCGACGAGACCGCGTCGTTGTGGGATGTCGTGCTGCGGGTGGCCCGGTTTTTCCAGGAGGAATCGTGCGGCCAGTGTGTCCCGTGCCGGGTCGGCACGCAGCGGCAGCTGGAGATCGTCGGCCGCCTGGCGTCGGGCCGGGCGCGGCCCGAGGACCCGCAGTTGCTCGCGGACATCGGCGCGGCGATGACGGACGCGTCTATCTGCGGGCTTGGCCAAACGGCGGCCGGGGCAGTGCTGAGCGCGCTCACGCTCCAGCCGTTGGTCCCGCCCTCGAACAGCCGCGGCAAGGGCGCACAGCGAGCGGCGCGCGGACGCCCGGGGGAGAGCGTATGAGCATCGGCATCGAGGTCGACGGGCGGGCGCTCGAGGCGGACGAGGGGATGACGATCCTCCAAGCGCTCCGGCGCGCCGGCATGGACGCTCCCACGCTCTGCTACCATCCCAACTTGACGCCGGTCAACGTCTGTCGGGCCTGCGTCGTGGAGGTGGAGGGAAGCCGCGCCCTCGTGCCGTCCTGCTCGCGCCGCGTGGAGCCTGGGATGCGGATCCGGACGGACACCGGGCGCGTCCGCCGGGCCCGGAAGGTCGTCCTCGAGCTGCTCGCATCGTCGGTCGACACCTCCACGGCGCCGGAGCTTGCCGCTCACGTCGCCGCGTACCAAGGCGACCCCGCGCGGTTTGGCAGCGATGCCGTGCGGGTCGACGAACCCCTTCGCGACGACAACGACCTCTACGTGCGCGACTACGCGAAATGCATCCTCTGCTACAAGTGCGTGGAAGCCTGCGGCGAGGACGCCCAGTATACGTTCGCGCTGGCGGTCGCCGGGCGCGGGTTTGCGGCCCGCATCGAGACCGGGGCCGATGCCCCGCTGCTGGAGTCGCGCTGCGTCTTCTGCGGCAATTGCGTGGCGGTGTGCCCGACCGGCGCGCTGATGCCCCTGATCGAGCATCGGATGCGGCAGGCGGGCGAGTGGGACCCGAGCCGGCAGCACGTCGCCGAGACGATCTGCCCGTACTGCGGCGTCGGCTGCGCCCTCGAGTTGCACGTGCAGGACAATCGGATCGTCAAGGTGACATCGCCCGCGGACCACGACGTGACGCGCGGCCATCTGTGCGTCAAGGGGCGATTTGGGTTCACCTACGTGCACCCGGATCCACCGAGCCGGTAGAGCGCGCGCGAGCGACGGACGACGCACCCAAACACCCGACTCGCCGCGGCGTCGGGCCGCCGCGCGCAAGGCTGACCCCTGCAGTCCCGGCATCGCGTGAACGGCCGTCTGGGATCGCCGCGTAGGCGTTCGCCGGCGCGAGCACCGGCCGCCGGAGCCGCCGAGAAAGGCCGCCCGGCGCCGGCGGCGAAGTAGGTCGAGCGCGGGCGTGCAGGCCGTCCCCAGGGCCCATCGACCCGGCGGCGGGACGCCGAAGGGAGGTGCCCCCGGGAGGGGCGGATGATATGGCCACGTCACGGATGCGGCTTGGTGCAGTGTGTGTCGCCGCCTGTATGTGCCTGGCGGCGCTCGCGGGAGTACCGGGGAACGGCTCGGCGGCGGCGCCGACCACGGTGACGATCGCGCTCGGCATCGACGCGGACACGTTGGACCCGGTCGGGCAGACGACCGCCACCGTCTCGAACATCGTCGACTATATCTACGATCCGCTCATCTGGTACAACGACGAGCGATCGGGCGTCGCGCCGGGTCAGCCGCAGTACACCAAGCTCGTCGGCCAGCTCGCAACCTCGTGGACGGTCAGCCCCGACGGCCGCACGTACACGTTCAAGCTACGCCAGGGCGTCAAGTTCCAGGACGGCACCCCGTTCGACGCGCAGGTGGTCAAGTTCAACATCGAGCGCATGCTGGACCCGTCGGTGCGGAACTCCTCCCGCTACTACTGGAACTCGCTCGACACCGGCCGGATCGAGATCCCCGATCCGTACACGATCGTGCTGCACTTCAAGGAGCCCAACGCCACGCTGCCGGAAGAGCTGGCGACCACGGCCGCGGAGATGGTCTCGCCGGCCGCGGCCAAGTCCCTGGGGAATGCCAAGCTGGCGCTGGGGCCGGTCAACGCGGGCTCGGGGCCATACGTCTTCAAGGAATGGGTGCACGGCGACCACATCACGCTCGCGCGGAACCCCGACTACTGGGGACGCAGGCCGTACTTCGACCAGGTGATCTTCCGCGTCGTCCCCAACGCGGGGACCCGCGAGACGATGCTGCGCGCCGGCGACGTGCAGATGGCGTTCGCGCCGCCCGCGCCCGACGTGCCCGCGATGCGCAAGGACCCGTCGCTGCGCGTTGTGGAAGGCCCGACCGACCGCGCGATTTGGGTGGGGATGAACAATCTCTGGGGCCCATTCAAGGACGTGCGCGTGCGCCAGGCGCTCAACTACGCGGTCAACAAGCAGGCGCTGATCCACAGCGTCCTCTTCGGCCTCGCCACCGTGCTGGAAGCGCCGACGACGCCGAATCAGTTCGGCTACACCCGGATCCAGCCGGGTGGCTGGCCGTTCGATCCCGCCCGGGCGAAGCGGCTGCTCACCGAGGCAGGCTACCCGAACGGCTTCAGCGTCGCGTTCCGGGCGCCCACGGGCCGCTACATCCAGGACTACCAGGCGGCCCAGGCCATCGCCGCGCAGCTCGCCAACATCGGCGTCAAGGCCACCGTGGAGACCGCGGACTGGCCGAGCTACATCGGCGCGCTGGCGATCCCGGCGGATCGCACGCCGATCCAGATGTACATGCTCGGGCAGGCCGGCCCGTACCTGGACGCGGCATCCCAGCTGTTCGGCGTCTTTTACTCCGGGCTGTGGCCGCCGCACGGATACATCGCCACGTTCTACAAGGACACGAAGGTGGACGAGCTGCTGCTCGCCGGCCAGTCGACCATGAACCCGCAGCAGCGGCAGGCGATCTACAAGCAGGCGCAGCAGCTGATCTGGCACGACGCGCCCTGGATCTTCCTGTGGGCACAGAACTTCTACGTGGTGACGAGCAGCCACCTCGAGGGCGTGAGCATCGTTCCGACGGAGAAGTGGGCGGCCATCTACGCAACGTGGAAGTAGGGGCCACCCCAGCCGGGAGGGCGGGATCGTCATGAGCAGCGCGGATCGCGCGCCGCGCCGCGGGCAGCCGGCCGGCACGGCCTCGCGGGCCGGGGCGAAGACCCGCGTCGAGATCCAGGCCGTGCATGCGGGCGTGAGCGCCCCGCGTACCGACGTGGTCGCCACTGAGGAGCCGCTCGAGATCCGGCTCGTGGCCGGCGATGAGACGCGCACGGTCGCGGTGACGATGCGCACGCCCGGCCACGACTTCGAGCTGGCCGCGGGCTTCCTGTTCGGCGAGGGTGTGCTCCGCGATCCGCATGAGATCGCGCGCATATCGTATTGCATGGACCCCGAGCTCGATCGCGAGCAGCAGTACAACATCGTGAACGTTGCGCTGCGGTCGGCCACCCTACCGGCGCTCGCCGCGCTCGAGCGGCACTTCTACACCACGAGCGCGTGCGGCGTCTGCGGCAAGGCGACCCTGGAGGCGCTCCGCCTACGCGGCCTGGAGCGTGTCCGCGGCGACCTGGTCGTGGACGCGGGGACGCTCGCCGCGCTCCCCGGGACGCTCAGGCGGGCGCAGAGCCTGTTCGCCGCCACCGGCGGCCTGCACGCCGCCGCCCTCTTCGACCGCCGCGGCGGTCTTGTGGCGCTGAGGGAGGACGTCGGCCGGCACAACGCGATGGACAAGCTGATCGGCTGGGGCTGGCTCGAGGGCCGCGTCCCGCTCGATCGGCATCTCGTGATGGTCAGCGGGCGCGCCAGCTTCGAGCTGGTGCAGAAGGCCGTGGCCGCGGGGATCCCGGTCTTTTGCGCCGTCTCCGCGCCGAGCAGCCTCGCGGTCGACACGGCGCGGGAGTTTGGGGTGAGCTTGGTCGGTTTTCTCCGAGGCGAGCAGTTCAACGTGTACAGCGGCGCCGAGCGCGTGGGGATCCAGACGCCGGACCGAGGCGGCGCGGGCCCCGCGCGCCACTGATCGCGGCGAGTCAGGCGATGGATGTGATCATGGTGGTTCCGTTTGCTAGGCGTAGAATTGTGGGGCCTTCCTGAGCTTCTTCCACTCCTCGGGATCGTGGCCGTAGACGATCAGCGTGACGCCCTCGCGCGCCGCGAGGTCCACGAGCTTGCGCGTGCTGGCGCGGGTCTCAGTTTCGTCCAGATCGTACGGCCCCGTGGGGCGCGTCTCCGGCGTATGGTCTCCGAGCGCCCGGGCGATCGCGTCGATGGCGAGCAGGACGGGCCCGGTTTGCGGAAGCCGGACGAGCACCGATTGATGTCCCGGGACGTGGCCGCTCGTCTCAATCAGCTCGACGCCGGGGACCAACGTGGTGTCGCCGTCGACGAGACGGTAGCGCAGCCGCGGATCGTCCCACTGCTCGCGCGTGCCGGCGAAGCGAGGATGGCCCGCCTTCGCGACCTCGTAATGACGCCGCTGGACGACGATCTCCGCACGGGGGAAGGCGGTGAGCGACCCCGCGTGATCCCCGTCGAAGTGGGTCGCGATGAGGTGGGTGATGTCGTCGGGGCGGACGTCGATGCGGGCCAGCTGGTTCACGACGAGGTCGTCCTCGGTGATCCGGGCGCCCTGGTGCCCCGGCTGGCGGCTCAGCTCGACCATCTTCGGGCCGAAGCCGGTGTCCACGAGGACGCTCGTGCCGTTGCCGACCTGGATCAGATAGCCCGGGTACGGCGACCCCGCGGCCGGGTTGATGCCGAGTTGCATGATGTACAGTCGCATCGGTTGTCCCCCGCGCTGTTGCCTGTCGACGGCGCTCGCCGACGGAGCCGCGCCAGCGACGCCGTGCAAATGTTGAACCAGGGGCGCGCCACGACTCAAGGCCCCCGTTGGATTCGATTCACCGGAGGTCGCGACGAGCCCTGGGCCCGCGGCGCAGCCCGTACCGGGCCCACGGCGTGAGCTAAGGCGCCCTATGGAGCGAGCCGGTGCTCCCTCACCCACACGATCTGCTGCGTGTGATGCCGCCCGTGCCAGGCGTACTGGTCCAGGTGACGCCACAGCGGCACCGTCTCCCGGCTCTCGGGATGATAGAAGGACCGCAGCAACGCCTCCTGCGAGAGCGATCGCGCCAGGTGTCCCCACCGGGTGTGAACGCCCTCCAGCAGCCGCAGTGAAGGTTCCACGTCCGCGCTGACCGCGTCCTCCAGGCGCGCCCAACTGCTCTCATCATAGGGCTTGATCGTCGGTCGCTCCTCCGTGAGCGCCAGCCTGAACCGGATGTAGCCGTTGAGATGGCTGTCGGCGAGATGGTGCACGATCTGGCGAATCGACCAGTTGCGGTACACCGCGCTGAGTTGATCGCCGGCGAGGCCGGCCACCGCCTCCCGCAACCGCACCGGCGCGCGTTCGATCTCCGCGATTTGCGCGCGGAGGCGTCCGTCATCGTAGCCGCTCGGCGCCGCGTACGCGCCGGCCGGGAACTGCGGGGGGGCGGGTGCCGTTCGATCCATCGTTCTCTCCTTTCGCCCGCGCTAGCGCATCACTGCCGAACTTCGGCATGGGTTCGAGCCCGGCCGGCCGGACCTGCCCTTCGCTCCGCGGACCGACGCCCACCGAATCCGGGACAGTCGCTGTGTCTGCCGCGCCCGCGACCATGCGGGACGTACGCGCACACACCGCGGGCGTCGAACGCCCGCTGCGGGCAGATCCGGCTGGCCCATCTACCCTCGTCGCACATCGAAGACGCAGCACTAGGAATGCATCTTGGCGCGGCCGAGGTGCTCGCGCATGTCGCCGAGCGCGGCGCGTAACCGTTCGACAAAGCCGCCGCGCACCGCCTCCACGGCCTGCCCGATCGCCGCGTGGATCGCCGTCCGATCCGACGCGCCGTGGGCCATCACCACGTGGCCGCGGACGCCGAGCAGCGGAAGGCTGCCGCGGAGGTCGATTGGGTTGGTCCACGCGATCAGCCGCCGGGCGATCTCGTCCGCGCGGGCGGCCGGGACGATCCCCTCGAGCTCGCGCCGGAGCCACGCCGCGGCCTCGCGGCCCAGCCCTTCGACGGTTTTGAGCACCGCGTTGCCGACAAACCCGTCGCACACGACGACGTTGGCCTCCCCGGCCATCAGGTGATGCCCCTCCACGAGCCCGACGAACCGGAGCCCGCTGCGCCCGAGGAGATCCGCCGCCTGCTTGACGACCTTGTTGCCCTTGCCCGGCTCCCGACCGTTGCTGAGGAGCGCGACCGTGGGCTCCGCAACGCCGCCGAACACGCGCATGTATGTCGTGCCCATCACGGCGAACTCGACCAGGTGGTGCGCCTCGCAGTCGATCGTCGGCCCGAGGTCGATCAAGAATGTCTCCGGGTGGATCTCCAGGATCTGCCGCCCGACGCAGGCGCGCCGTATCCCCTCGAGCATCCCGATCTCGCGGATCGCCGCCAGCAACGTCGGCCCGGTGCTGCCGGCGCTGACCGCGGCGTCCGCGCGCCCCTGCCGGATCAGCCGCATCGTCACCGACATCGACGCGTTCGGCATCGCCCGGAGCGTGGCGAGGGGCGGCGCGCCCTCCGGCACCGCGCGGTCGCTCGGCACGAACTCAACCGTCGGGCTCGGCGGGTCCGCCCCCGCGCCGGGTTGCTCGTGAGGCAGGAGCGGGGTCACGGCCTCCGGGACGCCGACGAGGAGCAGGGAGAGCCCGTGGGCCCGCGCGGCCGCGAGCGCGCCCGCGACGATCTCGCCGGGCGCCCGGTCGCCGCCCATGCAGTCCACCGCGATGCGGATCGGCCCGCCGTTCACCGCCATCTCCCTACACCATCGTCAGCCCGCCGGAGACGCTGAGCACCTGGCCGGTCACGTACCGCGACGCGTCGCTCGCGAAAAACACGATCGCGTCCGCGATCTCCTCGGGCTCCGCCACGCGGCGCATGGGGATCAACCGAATCATCCGCTCGATCTTCCCGGCGTGCGCGGGGTCGCTCTGGTTCTCCGTCAGCACCGCGGTCTCGGTCGGCCCGGGGCAGACGCAGTTGACGCGCACCTGATGCCGGGCCATCTCCCGCGCCAGGGACCGGGTCAGCGCGATGACGCCGCCTTTGGCCGCGGAGTAGATCGCCTCCCCCGCGGTGCCGACGCGCCCGGCGTCGCTCGCGACGTTCACGATCGTCCCGCCGCCGTGCGCGGTCATCCATTCGAGCGCGGCACGGGTGCAAAACACGGTACTCCAGAAGTTCGCGTCCACGACGCGCCGCCAGTACGCTTCGTCCTCCTCGAGGAACGCGCTCGTCAGCGTCCAGCCGGCGTTGTTGACGAGGATCTCCAGCCCGCCGAGGGTGCGGGTCACGCGCTCGACGGCGGCCCGGCACGCCGCGGACGTGGTCAGGTCGGCGGCCAGCGCGAGGCCCCGCACGCCTCGCTCCTCGACGTCGGCGGCGACGCGCGAGATCTCGGCCTCCGTCCGGGCGACGACCGCGACATCGGCCCCCAGACCCGCCAGCCGCAGGGCCGTGGCGCGGCCGATGCCTCGTCCGCCGCCGGTTACGACCGCGCGCCGGCCGCGCAGCGATCCCGGGACCGGGAAATCCACCGAGCCGGCTACTGGCGGCGGCGGGGCCAGGCGGCGTGCAGCGCCTGCCGCTCGCGCTCGTAGATGGCGGCGAATTTCTCCGCCGCTTCCTTGCCGGAGAGCAGCTCGAGCCTGCGGACCTCGAGCGGATCGGCGGCGTGGATGATCGCGGTCTCCTCCGCCGTCGGCGGCTCCGTCGTCGGGATCCGAGACCCGAGCTCGATCGCGCAGCCGGTCGCCCCGCGCACCATGTCGGGGGTGACGCCCCGGTGCAGGCTGCGCACGAGCATCCGGCCCGACTCCTGGTCCCAGCCGAATACCCCCAGGTTCGTTACCAGGCACGTGGGGGCGCCGTGGCCGCCCAGCGTGTTGCGCCGCTCGGGGTTGTAGCCCGCGCCGCTGATGAAGTCGACGTGCTCGACGACCGTGCGCGGCGTGTGCTGCGTCAAGTAGTACAGGCCCTGCGACAGGTGGCTCGTGTCCTCGGGGATGCCCCGCGAGCCCACCAGCGCGACCTTGGGCTTGTCCCACGGTCCGATGACGGAAATATTGACGTTGCCGTGCTGGTCGATCTGCGCCGGGTTGATCCAGATGCGAAACCGGTCGGTGAAGATCGCGTCGAAGATGTCCTCCATGGTCAGGGGGATCGCACGCTGGTTTTCGGTCAAGAACTGGCCGAGCGACAGGGTCGGCAGCGGCACGGCGTCCATGCCCGACTCGGGTGTCGACAGCACGGCGAGGTCGGGCGCGTGCGTGCTCTTCGCCAGGTGTGCGGCGAGCGATCCGAACGCGGTCACCGAGCTCACCAGGTACTCGCCGCGCAGCTCGCGCGCCATGCACGTGATGATCTGCTCGTCGACGCTGTACTCGGTCATCGCGGCCCCCCTACAGAAGCGTTTGTACGGCAGCGTTTGTGCGGTGCACGAGTGTGCCGTCGCGATTCCTTTGGTCGAACGCCCGCTTCGGCCAGGTCCCCCCGGCCCCGTCCATCCGCGCCGCGCATGCGAGGTGAGGCACTAGACTCGGAGGCGCTCGCCGAGCGTCCGCTCGCCGCCGAGCGCGCGCACGTAGTCGCGGTGGTTCACGTAGACGTACCGCTCCAGATACTCGTGCCAGCCGCCGCCGTCGCGCGCGGCTCCGAGGTATTCCTGGACGTGTTGCAGATCCGCCCGGTACTCCGGCGCGCATCCGGTAAAGTGCGCGCCCCACGGCGCCTCCACGACCCCGGTGACCATGGTGCGGAAGATGTGCACGTCGCGGCCGTATGTCTGCAGGCGCTCGGGGAGGAGAATCTGTTCCGCCGACAGGAACGTCTTGCGGGCCGCCTTGGCGCAGAGCGCGTCCATGTGACCGTCGCCGAGGACCACGCCGTTGCCCTGGGGATCGGCGAGATTTACGTGCAGGAGCGCCACGTCCGGCCGTAGCGCCGGCACCGCGACCAGCGTCTCGCCGTGAAACGGGTCCTGGATCGTTTTGAAGGCGGTGCTGTGTCGCAGGACGTCCGTGCCGAGGGTGGAGTGCGTCGGGAGGAACGGCACGCGCTTGATCGCCGCGTCCAGCCCGGCCATTACGGTATACTCCGTCCACTCCTGAAACTTGATGGCGCCGTCCTGGCGCGCCCGCCGGAAGTGCGGCGCCAGGCCCATGACCTCGAAGCCCACGAACGCAAAGATCACCTCGGCCACCTTGCCGGTGCCGATCAGCAGATCGACCTCGGGGCCGCCGACGTTGACGATGAGCCGGAGATCGCGCCGATCGCTCCGCGCGAGCGCACGGACAAGCGCCATCGGCTTGCGCGACAGCGACGAGCCTCCGATGGCGACCGTCGCGCCGTTGGGGATCTCCGCAATGACCTGGTCGGTGCTCATCACCTTGTTCACGCGCGCGCCTCCCCCTGCCGCCGGAACAACTCGAACGGCGCCGACACGAGCCCCAATCCACCGTCGACCACGATCGTCTGCCCGAGGATGTACCGCGCTCCCGGGCTGCAGAGGAACGCCACGGTGTCCGCGACGTCCTGCGGCCGCCCCATGCGGCCCGCGGGCGCAAACGTGGACACCAGGCCGTCGAACTCCGCGAAGCGGTCGCCCCCGTAGTGCCGCGCGGAGTCGGTCAAGATCACGCCCGGGCTGACGCAGTTGGCCGTGATGCCGCGCCCGGCGAGCTCATACGCGAGGTAGCGGGTCCACGTCTCCAGCGCCGCCTTCGCGGAGGCCAGGATCGCGTAGTGCGGCAGCATCTCCACGGTGCCTTGTCCGCCGATCGTGACGATCGTCGCCTCGCGTCCCTGCATCAGCGGCACCGCGCGCTGGACGCACAACGCGAGCGACCGCAGGATGAGGTCGAACGTGCGCTGGAGGTGGTGCGGCCTCGCGTCGAGCGTGGTCTTGAACGCCGTCGCCGCGTGGTTCGCCACGAAGAAATCGAGCGCACCGAACCGCTCGGCCACGAGCTCGAAGAGGCGGTCGATCTCCTCGGGCTTCTCCAAATCCGCGCCGGCCGTGGCGGCGCGGCCGCCCCCCTCGACGATCGCCGCGGCAGCGCTCTCGGCGAGCGCTTGATTGCGGTGGTAGTGGACCACGACGGCGGCGCCGCCCCTGGCCAGCGTCTCGGCCGTCGCCCGGCCGATGCCGCGCGAGGCGCCGGTGACGAGCGCGATCCTGCCCTGGAACGTCCCCTCGAACACGGCTCCGCCTCCTCGCTACACGTGTCGGGATCGCCGCCGCGGCCCGCAGCCCGCGGGCGCTCGTCGCGTCGAGTGTGAGCGGGACCCGGATGCCCGCCATGCAGTTCGGTGGCGCGCGCAGCGGGTCCTACCGCTCGTGGGCACGAACCGCCACCACGGAGTTTTGACCGCCGAAACCGAACGCGTTCGCGACGGCCAGCCGCACGCGGGCCCGCCGCGCCACGAGCGGGACGTAGTCCAAATCGCAGGCGGGATCGGCATGCTCGAGGTTGATCGTGGGCGGGATCCGGCCGGTGTGAATCGCCAGCACGCCGACCATGGCCGCGAGCGCCCCGGCGGCGCCGATCAAATGCCCGACCATGCTCTTCGGCGCCGTCACCAAGGCGGCCCGCGCGTGCGCGCCGAGCGCCTGCTTGATCGCCAGGGTCTCGGCGATGTCGTTGAGCGGCGTTCCGGTGCCGTGGGCGACGACGAGGTCCACGTGGTCGGGCTGCGCGCCGGCGCTGTGGACGGCCTGGCGAATGGCCGCGGCCGCGATGTCACCGTCGCGCCGCGGCGCCGTCTCGTGGTACGCGTCGCTGGTGAGCCCCGCGCCGGCGAGCTCGGCGTAGATCCGCGCTTCGCGGCGCCTGGCCACATCCTCGCGTTCCACCAGAAACACAACCGCGCCCTCGCCGTACACGAACCCGTCGCGGTCGCGGTCGAATGGGCGGCTCGCCTGCGCGGGCGCGTCGTTGCGCGTGCTGAGCGCGCCGAGCGAGCACAGCGCGGCCCACACGGACGGCGTCAGCGCGGCTTCCGTCCCGCCCGCGAGCACATAGTCCGCGTCGCCGTCGAGAATCCAACGCCTGGCCTCGGCGAGGGCGATCGCACCGCTCGCGCACGCGCCCACCGACGTGTTCGACGGCCCGCGGATGCCGAAGTGAATGCTGACGGCGGAGGATGCCATGTTGGCGATGAGCATGGGCAGCAGAAACGGGGTGACGCGGTACGGCGGGCCGCCGTACAGGCGCGGTGCCTCCGCGTCGATCTCGCCGACCCCGCCGAGCGCCGTCGCGACGGTCACGCCCACACGGTCGAGTAGATCGTCCCGCAGCACCAGGGCGCCGTCGGCGAGCGCCTCATGCGCGGCGGCGATCGCGAACTGCGCGAACCGAGCGGTCCGGCGCGCGCGCTTCCGGGTCATGACCGAGAGCGGATCGAACCCGGGGACGTCGGCGGCGATCCTGACCGGATAATGGGAAGCGTCGAAGCGGGTGAGGGGACGAACGCCGCTTTGACCTGCTACCAGGTTGGCCCAGGTCCCCGGGGCCGACAGGCCCACGGGCGTGACCGCCCCAATCCCCGTGATGACAGCGCGGACCGCAGGGACCTCCAGCCCGAGAATTGCTCCCAACCTTCGCCAGCGTCGGCGTCATTCCTTGGCATCGCCACGACGTTCCTCGCCAAAATACGAACAATGCGCCGCGCTTCTTGGCATATTGACTGCCCTATGTTATAGTCTGTGAGGACTTCGTCGCTCCCTCGTCGCTGCATTGTCCGCGAAACCCGAACGATTCCGCTCGCGCCGCTCCGGCGCGTGAGGAGTGCGGCCCGGTGAGAGTCCTCGTTGTAGGATCGGGAGGTCGGGAACACGCGCTCGCGTGGACCCTCCGCAACCGGGGCAGCGCCACAGTTTTTTGCACCCCCGGCAATCCCGGCATCGCCACCGTCGCGGATTGCATCCCGTGCGACATTGCCGATACCGCCGCCGTCGCGGCCGCCGCCGAGCATGTGTCGGCGGATCTCGTGATGGTCGGACCAGAGGCGCCGCTTGCGGCCGGCCTCGTCGACGCCTTGTCGGCGCGCGGGCTTCGGGCCTTCGGGCCGACCCGGGCTGCGTCCGAGCTCGAGGCCAGCAAAGTCTTCATGAAGACGCTGTGCGCTCGATATGAGATCCCCACCGCACCGTTTCGCGTCTTCCACGACGGCGAGGCGGCAGCGGCGTACGTCCGCCGCGCGGCACGCCCCCTCGTCGTGAAGGCCGACGGCCTCTGCGCGGGCAAGGGCGTCGTCGTGGCAGGCTCCGTGGACGAGGGCGTGACGGCGGTCGAGACGCTCATGGTCAAGCGGCGATTCGGCGACGCCGGCGCGCGCGTCGTTGTGGAAGACGTGCTTCCCGGTCAAGAGTTGAGCGTGTTTGCCGTCACCGACGGCGTCGACCTCGTCCCGTTCCTCGCGGCCCGCGACTACAAGCGTCTCGGCGAGGGCGACCGCGGGCCCAATACGGGCGGCATGGGTGCGGTCGCGCCCGCACCCGGCGTGCCGGAGGGGATGCTGGACCGTATCGTCGACGAGATCCTGGCGCCCGCGGTGTGGGCGATGGCGCAGGAAGGGCGGACGTATCGCGGCGTGCTGTTTGCCGGCGTGATGCTCGCGGCCGACGGGCCGCGCGTCCTCGAGTTCAACGTCCGGTTCGGCGATCCGGAAACGCAGGTGCTGCTCCCGCTCCTGGAGACGAGCATGGTCGAGGTAGCGGACGCCGTCCTGACAGGACAAGTGAACCGGCTCGCGCTGCGGTGGAGGGCCGGAACGGCGGTGTGCGTGGCGCTCTGCGCGGCCGGCTACCCGGACCGGCCGCGCGCGGGCGACGTCATCGAGGGGCTCGACGCCGCCGCGTGCGACGACCGTACGCTTGTGTTCCACGCCGGCACCGCGGTGCGGGAAGGCCGCCTCGTGACGGCCGGCGGGCGTGTCCTCAACGTGGTGGGTACGGGCGGCTCGGTCGACGAGGCGCGCGTACGCGCGTACGGCGTCGCGGAGCGCATCGAATTTGCGGGCAAGACCTTGCGCCGGGACATCGGGGTCGAGCCGCACCCGACGGCGACGGAGACGACGCAGGCTGTTGAGGGGGTGTCCGGGTGACAGGCAAGACCGTCCGCGTGGGGATTCTCGTGGGGAGCGACTCCGATCTCCCGCTCATGCAAGAGGCGGGCCGGCTGCTGGCAGAGTTCGGCGTGCCGTACGAGCTCACGATCGCGTCGGCGCACCGCTCGCCCGACCGTGTCGAGCGGTACGTGGCCGAGGCCGAGGGGCGGGGCATCCACGTCCTCATCGCCGGTGCGGGCGCGGCGGCGCACCTGGCCGGGGTCATCGCCGCGCGGACCGCGTTGCCCGTCATCGGTGTACCGCTGCCGGGAGGGGCGCTCGGCGGGATGGACGCGCTCCTGTCCACGGTCCAGATGCCAGCGGGGGTGCCGGTGGCGTCCGTCGCGATCGGCGGCGCCCGCAACGCCGCCCTGCTGGCGGTGCAGATCCTTGGGGTCGGCGACCCGGCGCTTCGCGAGCGCGTCCGCGCCTACAAGGCAAAGCTCGCCGCGCAGGTCGAGGAAAAGGCGGCGCGGCTCGCGTCGTCCGACGCGGGCATGGTGCCGCCGAGGGAGACGCGCTAAACGATGCGTGTCCTGCCCGCGACGATGGGCCAGGGGTCGGGCGGACCTGCCCGGACGTCCTGGCTCGCGCCGCAGGCAGCGGGCGTTGGTCTCGGCCCTCACGAATCGAATCCAATGAGGGCCTCGACCCCTCCGGCAGCTTGGGCCGCCTCCGGTCGACGCGGCGACGCGTATATGTGCGTGGCGCTGCCCAACATGCATTGCAGGCAGACGGGTTGAGGAGCATTGGCAAGCGTCGTGCGTGGAGCGCAGGGCAGGTCCGCCCGGCCCCCGCTCCCGACGAAAGAATGCGATGGTGGCCTGGATGCCGGTGACGGCGATCGTCGGAGCGCAGTGGGGCGACGAGGGCAAGGGCAAGGTCGTCGACACCCTCGCAGCGCACGCCGACGTCGTGGTGCGCTACAACGGCGGGAACAACGCGGGCCATACGATTCAAAATGAGCACGGAACGTTCCGGCTGCACCTTCTGCCGTCCGGCATTTTTCATCCGGCGGCCCAATGTGTCATCGGCCCCGGCGTCGTCGTCAACCCGGACGCGCTGCTGGCGGAGATCGACCAGGTCGAACGCGCCGGCGTGCCCACGGTCGGCCGGCTCTGGCTCGATCAGCGGGCACATCTCGTGTTTCCGTACCACATCGCGATGGACGAGCTGGAGGAGGCGGCCCGCGGGGGCGCGCCGCACGGGACGACCAAACAAGGCATCTGGCCCGTGTACGCCGACAAGGCCGGGCGTATCGGGATTCGCGTCGGGGACCTGCTCGAAGAAGGGCATCTCACGGAGCAGATCCGCTTCGTGGCCGGCCGCAAGAGCGCGCTGTTCCGCGGCGTCTACCGTCACGAGCCCGTGGACGCGGGTGCGATGCTGGCGCGGTGCGGGCGTTGGACCGACCGCCTCCACCCGTACATCACCGACACGCATCCGCTGATGCAGGAGGCGCTGCGGGCCGACCGGACGATCCTGCTCGAGGGCCAGCTCGGGGTGATGCGCGATCTGGATTGGGGGCTGTATCCGTACGTGACGTCGTCGACGACGCTGGCCGGCGGGGCATCGGCCGGCGCGGGGATCCCGCCGTACCGCATCGCCCGCGTGCTCGGAATCGCCAAAGCCTACACGACGGCGGTGGGCGCGGGCCCGATGCCGACGGAGCTGCTCGACGCCACCGGCGATCGGATCCGCGAGCTCGGGCAGGAGTACGGCGCCACCACGCGGCGGCCGCGGCGGTGTGGATGGTTTGACGGCGTCGCGGCCAGGTTTGCGGCCGAGGTGGCGGGCTTCACGCAGCTCGCCGTCATGAAGCTCGACATCTTCGACACGTTCGACTCGGTGCGCCTTGCCGTCGCGTACCGCCTCGACGGCCGCACCGTGCACACCGTGTCCCACACCGCGGCGATGGGGCGCGTGGAGCCGATCTACGAGGAGCTGCCCGGCTGGCGCGCGCCGACGCAGGGCGCGCGCCGGCTGACGGACCTCCCCGTGGAGGCGCGCGCATTTCTCCGCAGGATCGAGGAGATCGTCGGCGTGCCGATCACGATGATCGGCGTGGGCGCCGGGCGGTCCGACGTCATCTTCACCCAGGAGAGCGTCCCGTGATCACACGCTACACGTCGCCGGAGATGGCCGCGCTCTGGAGCCCCGAGACCAAGTTCGCGACGTGGCTGGAGATCGAGTTGCTGGCCGCCGAGGCGCAGGCGGCGCTCGGCCAAATCCCCCCGGACGCGGCGCGGCGGCTACGCGAGCGGGCGCGCGTCACGAGCGTGGCGCGCATCGACGAGATCGAGGAGCGGGAGACGCACCACGACGTGGTCGCGTTTCTCCGCGTCGTCGGGGAGACGGCCGGCGACGACGCGCGGTACCTCCATAAGGGCCTGGGGTCCTCCGACGTCGTGGACACGGCCCAGTCGGTCCTCATGGTGCGGGCCGCCGGCATCCTCGCCGCGGGGCTCGCTCGGCTGCATGCGGCCCTGGCCACGCTCGCGCGGGCCCACCGCCTCACCGTGATGGCGGGGCGCACGCACGGCATGCAGGCTGAGCCGATCACGTTTGGGCTCAAGGCCGCGGTGTGGTACGCCGAGGTCGGCCGCGGCATGGAGCGGCTGGAGCGCGCCCGCGAAGTCATCGGCGTGGGCAAGCTCTCCGGCGAGGTCGGGACATTTGCGCACACGCCGCCGGAAGTGGAGGCGTTCGTCTGCGAGCGCCTCGGGCTCCGGCCGGCGCCGGTGTCCTCCCAGGTCCTGCAGCGTGACCGCCACGCCGAGTATGTCGCGCATCTCGCCGTGGTGGCGGGGACACTGGAGAAGATCGCGACCGAGATCCGCAGCCTGCAGCGCACCGAGCTGCGGGAAGCGCAGGAGCCCTTTCGCCCCGGACAGACGGGGTCGTCGGCGATGCCCCACAAGCGCAATCCGATCGTCTGCGAGCGCATCGCGGGCCTCGCCCGCGTGGTGCGTGGCTACGCCGCCTCGGCGCTCGAGGACATCGCGCTGTGGGGCGAGCGGGACATCACGCACTCCTCGGTCGAGCGCGTCATCGTGCCCGACGCCACGGCCGTGCTCGACTACATGATCCGCAAGCTGACCGGGGTGATCGAGGGGCTGCGTGTGTACCCCGAGCAGATGCGCGCCAACATGGAGCGCACCGGAGGGCTCGTCTTTTCCCACCGCGTGTTGCTCGCGCTGCTCGATAAGGGGCTGGCCCGGGACGACGCCTACCGGATCGTACAGACCGCGGCGACGCAGGCGTGGGAAGGGCAGGGCGCGTTCCGCGAGCTCGTGCGCGCGTCCGGCGCGCTCACCGACGCCGAGCTCGACGCGTGCTTCGATCCCGCCGCCGCCGTGCGCTACGTCGACGCGATCTTCGCGCGGGCCGGCCTCGACGGCGCGGCGGGAAGTAATCCGGAGGCCGGCCGGGCGCCGCGGGAGGGCGCCGGGAACCCCGCGCGGCCGGCCCACGCCACGGGGCGCGCGGGGCGGGACGTCCCCGGCCGGTGACCGCACGGTGCGACGAGCGTTGAGCTCAAGGAGGTGAGGACGCGATCATGACCGGACTCGGTGAGGCGCTCCTGGAGACGCGCATCGACCTGCCGCTATTTTCCCGCGGCAAGGTGCGCGACATCTACGACCTCGGTGATCAGTTGTTGCTGGTGGCGACAGACCGGCTCTCGGCGTTCGACAGCGTGCTCCCGACCGGCATCCCGGACCGCGGCCGCGTGCTCACCGGGCTCTCCGCGTTCTGGTTCGAGCGCCTCCGCCCGATCGTCCCGAACCACATGATCACCATCGACGCCGCCGCGTTTCCGCCGGCGCTGCACCCGCATCGCGATCACCTCGCCGGGCGCGCGATGCTCGCCCGGCGGTGCCGGCGGATCGATTTCGAGTGCGTCGTGCGCGGCTATCTGGCGGGCTCGGCATGGACCGAATACCAGGCGTCGGGCCGGGTCTGCGGCGTGACGCTGCCCGAGGGCCTCCGCGCGGGGAGCCGGCTGCCGGATCCGATCTTCACGCCGGCGACCAAGAACGACCGCGGGCACGATGAGAACATCCCCGTCGCCGAGTTGTCAGAGCGCCTCGGGGCGGCGCTCGCCGGCCGCCTCGCGGACGTGAGCGTCGCGTTGTATCGGGAGGCGGCGGCGCTGGCGGAACGCGTCGGATTCATCCTGGTGGACACGAAGTTCGAGTTCGGATTGCGCGGCGACGTGCTGACCCTCATCGATGAGGCGCTGACCCCGGACTCGTCGCGCTTTTGGGACGCGGCATCCTACGCGGCGACGGGCTCCATGGAGAGCTTCGACAAGCAGGTCGTGCGCGACTACTTGACCCGCGTGGGGTGGGACCGGCGGCCGCCGGCGCCGTCCCTGCCCGGCGATGTGGTCGAGGCGACACGCGCGCGCTACCTGGAAGTCTACCGCCGGTTCGTGGGGCGACCGCTGGAGGCGCGGTCATGACGTCGGGGGGCGGAGCCGGCTGAGCGTGGGCGGCGGCGTGCGGACCGTTCGCGTCATCGTGACGCTCAAGCCGGGTGTGCTGGACGCCCCGGGCCAGGCGATCCAAAAGGGGCTCGCGGCGTTGGGCCACGCCGGCGTGCGGCAGGTCCGCGCCGGGCGCTACTTCGAGATCGAGCTCGACGGTACGGACGGCCTGGACGATCGCGTACGCGACATGTGCGAAGGCTTCCTCGCGAACACGCTGATCGAGCAGTACCGGTACGACATCGTATGACGCACCAGACGACGCAGACGAGGGGTGGCGTGTGAACATCGGGATCGTGGTGTTCCCCGGGAGCAACTGCGACGCGGACACGTACCATGCGGTGCGCGACGTGCTCGGATACCATGGGCAGTATGTGTGGCACGAGGAGCGATCGCTCGCCGGGCTCGACGCGGTCATCCTGCCCGGCGGGTTTTCGTACGGCGACTACCTGCGGGCCGGCGCGATCGCCACGACGTCGCCGGCGGTCCGCGCCCTCAAGCCGTACGTCACCGGCGGAGGGCTTGTGCTGGGCATCTGCAACGGGTTTCAGACCCTGCTGGAGGCGGGATTGCTCCCGGGCGCGATGCAGCCCAACCTGAGCGGGCAGTTCCGCTGCGAGTTCGTGCACCTGCGCACGGAACGCGCGGACACGCCGTTCACGTGCGGGCTCAAGCCGGGGGACGTGCTGCGCATCCCGATCGCGCACGCCGAGGGACGCTATCTGATCGAGCCCGCGGCGCGGCCGGCACTGGCCGCGCACCGGCAGGTCGTCTTTCGGTACTGCAGCGCGCACGGCGCCGTCACGCCCGCCGTCAATCCGAACGGCTCCGAGGACGCGATCGCCGGCGTCGCCAGCCCGTCCGGCGCGGTCCTCGGCCTCATGCCGCACCCCGAGCGCGCCAGCGATGAGCTCGTGGGCGGAACCGACGGCGCGCGCATCTTCTCGTCGCTGGCGATGTGGATCACGACCGGCCGGCGCCCGTCGATGCAACCGGTGGAGGTGCACTGAGCGTGGTGGCGCGGCCCCGCATCGAGGAGCCGGCGCCTGCCCCCGCCGTCCGTGCGCCGGGCGCCGGGCTGCGCCCGTCCGAGCGTGACGAGATCCGGCGCCGCCTCGGCCGGGATCCGACTCCGGCCGAGCTCGGCATGTTCGACGTGATGTGGAGTGAGCATTGCGCGTACAAGCACAGCCGGGCTGTGCTCAAGAGATTGCCGGCCCGCGGGCCCGGGTTGCTGCGTGGCCCCGGCGAGAACGCCGGCGCGGTGTCGGTAGGCGCCGGATGGGCCGCGGTGTTCAAGATGGAGAGCCACAATCACCCGAGCGCGGTCGCGCCGTACCATGGTGCGGCGACCGGGGTGGGCGGCATCATCCGCGACATCCTGGCCATGGGCGCGCGCCCCATCGCCCTCCTCGACTCGCTGCGGTTCGGTCCGCCCGACGATCCCGGCGTCGCGCGCACCATGCACGGCGTCGTCTCCGGGATCGCCGGCTACGGCAACAGCATCGGCGTGCCGACGGTGGGCGGTGAGCTCGCTTGCGCGCCGTGCTACCGGCGTAGTCCCTTGGTGAACGTGGCGTGCCTCGGGTTGGTCCGGGAAGATCGTATTGCGACATCGCGGGCCGCAGGACCCGGCAACGCCGTCCTCTACCTCGGCGCCCGCACCGGGCGGGACGGCATGCACGGCGCCGCGTTTGCGTCGGCCGGCTTGGCCGGCGACGCGGCGGACCGGTCGGCGGTGCAGATGGGCGACCCGTTCGCGGGCAAGTTGCTGATCGAGGCGACGCTGGAAGCGCTGATGACCGGTGCCGTCGTGGCGCTCCAGGATCTCGGCGCCGCGGGGCTGACGTGCGCCCTGTCCGAGATGGCCGCCCGCGGCGGCGTGGGCATGGAGGTCGATCTCCGGATCGTGCCGCGGCGTGAGGACGGCATGACGCCGGAAGAGGTGCTGCTCTCGGAGTCCCAGGAACGGATGCTGCTCGTCGTGCAGGCCGGCCGCCACGCGGAGATTTGCAAGATTGCCGGGCGGTGGGGGCTCGCGGCCGCGGTGATCGGGACCGTCACCGCGGATCCGCTGCTCCTGATCCGGGACGGCGATCACGTCGTGGCGCGGCTGGATCCGCGGCACCTCACCGACGCGCCCGCGTACGCGCCGGACGCCGTCGAACCGGCGTACCTGGCCGCGCTCCGTGGGTTCGACCCGGCGAGCCTCGCGCCGGTCGCCGCCGCGGACGCGCTCATTGCCCTGCTGCGTTCCCCGGGCGTCGCGAGCAAGCGGTGGGTGTACCGGCAATACGACCACATGATCCAGACCAACACGGTGCTGCCCCCGGGTGCGGACGCCGCGGTGCTCCGGATCCGCGAGGCGGCGCCGCGAGGCGTTGCGCTCACGGTCGACGGGAACAGCCGGTACTGCTACCTCGATCCGTACGTGGGCGGCATTCTCGCCGTGCTGGAGGCGGCGCAAAACCTGGCCTGCGTCGGCGCGGCGCCCGCGGCGGTCACGGATTGCCTCAACTTCGCGAGCCCGGAGCGCCCGGAGGTCTTTTGGACGTTCCGCAGGGCCGTGGAGGGCATCGCGCACGGCTGCGAGGCGCTGGACGTGCCCGTCGTCGGCGGAAACGTCAGCTTCTACAACGAGGCGGGCGAGGGCATCTACCCCACCCCGGTCGTGGCGATGCTGGGCCGTCTCGACGACGTGCGACGACACGCCGGGGCCGGGTGGACCCGCGACGGCGATCTGGTCGTGCTCGTCGGTTGCGAGTGCGGGCGGCTCGACGGGAGCGAGTACCTCGCCACCGTGCACGGGATCACCGCGGGCCGTTTGCGGGAGCCCGACGTGCCCGCGGCAGCGCGGGCGATCCGCTGCGTTCGCGAGGCCGTCGCCGGCGGGGTGGTGTCGTCCGCGCACGATTGCTCGGAGGGCGGGATCGCGGTCGCGCTCGCCGAGTGCAGCGTGGCCGGCGGACTGGGCGCCCGCGTCGTGCTCGACGCGGCCGGCGAGAGGCGGCCGGACGAGATCTTGTTCGGCGAGCAGATCGGGCGGATCGTGGTGTCGTTGCGCCCGGACGCGCTGAGCGCGCTCGGGGAGCTCGCGCGACGGTTTGCGGTGCCGCTCAAGGTCATCGGAAGCGTGGGCGGGGGCCGCCTCATTATCGATGCCGACGTCGCCCCGTCTCGTGCCGGCACGGCCGCGCCGGGCTCGGCCGGCCGGTGGCTGGACGTCGATCTCTCGACGCTCGCCGCGGCGTCGGAAACGGAGGGGCGCCTCTCATGAGCGACGCGATCCCGCGCTCGGACGCGATGATGCTCCCGTGGGACAAGCTCCGCGAGGAATGCGGCGTGTTCGGCATCTGGGCGGCCGAAGCATCCGCGGCGGCGTACGCGCACCTCGGGCTGTACGCCCTCCAGCATCGCGGCCAGGAGAGCGCCGGCATCGCCACGTACGACGGCGCCGAGACCCATCTCGTCAAGGACATGGGGCTCGTCGCGCAGATCTTCACGCGCGAGCGCCT
>JAJPIA010000131.1 GCA_021324975.1 Bacillota bacterium | reverse complement strand
CCCGACCCGAGCAGCCAGTCGGCGTGCAGCATCGGCGGCAACGTGGCCAACAACAGCGGCGGCGTCCACACGCTCGCCTTCGGCGTCACGACCAACCACGTGCTCGGTGTGGAGATCGTGCTGCCGGACGCATCGATCGCGCAGGTCGGCGGCCGCGGCGCCGACGCACCGGAACTCGACCTCACCGGCTTGATCGTCGGGTCGGAGGGGACGCTCGGCATCGTGACCAAGGCCACGGTACGCCTGATGCGGAGCCGCGAGTCGGTGCGGACGATGCTGGGCGTCTTCGCCACGGTCGAGGCGGCGAGCCAGGCGGTGGCCGACATCATCGCGTCCGGCATCGGCGCCACGTCCCTCGAGATGCTGGACCGGCTCACGGTGGAAGCGGTGGAACCGGCGGTCCACGCCGGGCTGCCGCTGGACGCCGGGGCCGTGCTCCTGGTCGAGGTGGAGGACGTGCGGGAGTGCCTGGATCGCGCGGCGCGCGTCGTGGACGAGACGTGCCGGCGGAACGGCGCGCGGGAGGTGCGTGTCGCCAAGAACGAGGAGGAACGGCACCTCTACTGGGCCGCGCGCAAGGGGGCGTTTGGCGCGATGGGCCGGCTCGCGCCGAACTACTTCTTGCACGACGCGGTCGTGCCGCGCAGCCGGCTCCCCGAGATCATGCACCGCGTCGTGGAGATCGCCCGGCAGCACGGCATCCGCGTCGCCAACGTGTTCCACGCCGGCGACGGCAACCTGCACCCGCTCATTCCGTACGACGCGGGCGCGCCCGGCGAGGCCGCGCGCGTGCTGCGGGCCAGCGAGGAGATGCTGGCCGCCTGCGTCGCGGCGGGCGGCTCTATCAGCGGCGAGCACGGCATCGGGTTCGAGAAGAACAACTACATGCCGTGGATCTTTTCCGAGGCCGACCTCGCGGCGCAGCGCCGGCTCAAGACCGCGTTCGATCCGAACGACCGCATGAATCCGTTCAAGGTGCTCCCGACGCCGGTGTCCTGCGGGGAGCTGCTGACGCGGCGCCCGCCCCGGCTCGCCGCATCGGGGCTGTGGATCTAATCATGCATTCATGCTTGACGATGGCAGACGAGCCGGCCGGCCGTGTCCGGACGTCCTGGCCCACGCCGTAGGCCGCGGGCGTTCGACGCCCGCGATGCATGCATCTGCGCTCTGCATTTTCGTTTGCACGGCGGACGAAGTGGCTATCCAGAGTTCGGTGGGCGTCGGCCCGCTAAGCGAAGGGCAGGCCGGCCCACTCGGGCCTTCGCCGACGTTCGACCGTGACGGATTAGCGCGCAGCGCCGCCCGCCGCTGAGCAAAGGAGCGATACCAATGGCTGTTCACGGTCACGCCGCCGGCCCGCAGGAGGGCTTCGCCGCGCAACCGATCCCGCGGCTCGCCATCCCGGAGCTCGACAAATGCATCCAGTGCGGCTTCTGTCTCCAGCACTGCCCCACGTACCGGATGCTCGGCGTCGAGACGGAGTCGCCCCGCGGCCGCATCCATCTCGTCGAGGCCGCGGCGCAGGGACGCATCCCGATCGACGAGCGCTTCGAGGAGCACATGTACGTGTGCCTCGGCTGCCGTGCCTGCGAGACCGCCTGCCCCGCGGGCGTCCGGTTCGGCACGATCATCGAGGCCGCCCGCGCCGAGATCGGCCCCACCGGCTCGCCGCTCGTCCGCCGGCTGACGCTCGCGGCGTTGCGCCAGTTGATGCCGTTCCCGGCGCGCCTGCGGGCGGCCGCGGCGCTGCTGCGCCTGTACCAGCATAGCGGGCTCGGCAGGCTCGCCCGCACCCTGCGTCTCATCCCGCCGCGCCTCGCCGAGATGGAAGCGCTCCTGCCCCCGGTACCGGCGAGGTTCTTCACGCCGTCGCAGGAGGTCTATCCGGCGAGCGGCGAGCGGCGTGCGCGCGTCGGCCTGCTCAGCGGGTGCGTCATGAGCCTCCTGTTCGGCGACGTCAACGACGCGACGATCCGCGTGCTGCAGCGAAACGGGTGCGAGGTGGTCGTCCCCCGCGACCAGGGATGCTGCGGAGCGCTCAACGTGCACAACGGCGAGCGGGAGGCGGCCCGGCGCATGGCCCGCCGCAACATCGAGACGTTCCTCGGCGCAGGGGTGGACGCGGTGATCATCAACGCCGCGGGGTGCGGCGCCGCGAGCAAGGAGTACCACGTCCTCTTTCGTGACGATCCCGGGTACGCGCACCGCGCCGAGACCTACAGCCGGCTGTGCCGGGACGCCACCGAGTTTCTGGCGGAGCTCGGCCTCGCCGGCCGGCTCGGCGGCGTGCGCGCCAGGGTGACCTACCAGGACCCCTGCCACCTCGTCCACGGGCAGGGCGTGCGCCGCCAGCCCCGCGAGTTGCTGCGGAGCATTCCCGGGCTCGAGCTCGTGGAGATGGAAGGGTCCGATCGCTGCTGCGGGAGCGCCGGCGTCTACAACCTGGTCCAACCCGGCTATTCTCGCCGCATCCTGGACGAGAAGATGCAGGCGGTGGCGCGCACGGGCGCGGAGATCGTGGTGGCGCCCAATCCCGGGTGCATGCTGCAACTCGCCGCGGGCGCGCGCTCACTCGGCCTGCCGGTACGGGTACGGCACCTCATCGATCTGCTCGATCGGGCGTACGCGGCCGCCGAGGAATCGCAAGGCGCGGACGCCGCTCCGGCATGAGCGTGACGCCGGCCGATCGCGCGGCGGAGATCGTGGGGCACGAGCACCTGCGTGTCTCCCCGGGCGACGGCTACGCCGTCGACGGCGTGCGGCCCGGCGCCGTGGCGTTGGCGGGCACGCCGGAAGAGACTGGGGCGCTGCTGGCGGCCGCGGGGGAGATCGGAGCCGGCGTCTTACCGTGGGGCGCGGGCGCACACCAGCACCTCGGCGGCGTCCCGTCCCGCGCCGATCTCGTGATCGCGACCGGCCGGCTCCGCGGCATCACGGACTACACGCCCGCGGACTATGTCGTGGCGGTGCGGGCCGGCACTCCGTTTCGCGATCTCCAGGCGGAGCTGGCGAAGCACGGCCAGTGGCTGCCGGTCGATCCGCCCGGCGCGGCGGCGGCCACCGTGGGCGGAATCGTCGCGGCGAACCGGAACGGTCCGCGCCGGCTGCTGTGGGGCGCGATTCGGGACATGGTGATCGGGATCCGCGCCGCGCTGCCGACCGGCGAGCTGATCAAAGCCGGCGGCAAGGTCGTGAAGAACGTCGCCGGTTACGATCTCGCGAAGCTGTTCATCGGCAGCCTGGGCGCGGTGGGGATCCTCACCGAGGTCACCTTCAAGATCTCGCCGCTGCCCGAAGCGGGGCTCACGGTGATGGTCACGCTGCCCGATCTGGCCGCGGCGCACGACCTGACGACGGCGGTGATGCGGTCGTACCTGTTGCCGTCGGCGATGGAAGCCGCAAACGCCGCGGCCCTGCGCCGCCTCGCGGCCGCGGCGGGCGCTCCGGCGCCTCCCGCGCACGCGTGGGGCGTCCTCCTCCTCGCCGAGGGCCTGGAGGAGAGCCGCGTCCGCCACGTCAACGAGATGCGCACGCTCGTCGGCGCCCGTGGGGCCATGGAGGTGCTCGAGGGCGAGCCGCACCGCGCGTTGTGGGAGGCGGTCGCTGAGTTTCCGTCGCCGGCGACGCACCCCGGTGCGGTCGTGTGCCGTGCCGGGGGTCCGATCGCGCGCTGGCCCGACTTTGCGCGGGCCGCGGCGGCCGCCGGTGGGGACGCCGCGCCGGTGCTCGCGCACGCCGGCGTCGGGCTCGTCTACGCGGCCGCGCGCGCCGCGGCGGGCGGGGCGCTCGTCGAGGCGCTCGGCCAGGCTGCCCGCAGCGCGGGCGGATACGCCGTCGTGGAAGCGGCGCCCGCCGCCCTCAAAGCGGCGCTTCCGATCTGGGGCGCGGAACCCGGGGGCCTCGAGCTGATGCGGCGCCTGCGCGCCGCGTACGATCCCCGCGGCATCATGGTGCCCGGCCGCCTGGGGTGGAGCCTCTCGTGACGCGCCGCGCCGCCGTCGTGGTGGCGGCGATGCTCGGGATGTTTCTTGCCGCGATCGATCAAACGGCGGTGGGGACGGCTATGCCGACGATCGTGGGAGCGCTCGGCGGATTCGCGTTGTATTCGTGGGTCTTTTCCGCCTACCAGATCTCGTTCGTGGTGACGACGCCGATCTTCGGCCGGCTGGCCGACCTGTATGGCCGCAAGCGAATCTACCTCATCGGCATCCTGACGTTCATCGGGGCGTCGCTGCTCTGCGGCGTGGCGCGGTCGATGGGCGCGCTCGTGCTGTTCCGGCTCATCCAGGGGATCGGGGGCGGCGCCGTGCTGCCGATCGCGTTGACGATCATCGCCGACCTCTTTCCGATCGAGCAACGCCTCCGCATTCAGGGACTGTTTAGCGGCGTCTGGGGCCTGGCGGCGATCGTGGGACCGCTCGTGGGCGGGTTTTTGACGGACCACGCGTCATGGCGTTGGATCTTTTTCTTGAACGCGCCGGCGGGATTGGTGGCCACGCTGATCATCGCGTTCGCGTTCCGCGAGCGCCCTGTGACGCGGGAGGGCGGGGTCGACTACGCCGGCATCGGCCTCGTGTCCGGCAGCGCGATCGCGTTGCTGCTGCTCCTGTTCTGGGGTGGACGCGCGTTCCCGTGGGCGTCGCTCCAGAGCGTGGGGCTCGCCGGTCTGAGCACGCTGTTGCTCGTCCTCTTCCTCCGCGTAGAGATGCGCACCGAGCAGCCGTTTCTCCCGTTCAGCCTGTTCGACAACCGCATCGTGACCGTGTGCTCCATCGGCGGGTTTCTGACCGGGGTGGGGATGTTCGGCGCGGTCGCGTACATCCCGCTGTACGTCCAGGGCGTCATCGGCACAAGCGCGACCGCGGCGGGCGCGGCGCTGATGCCGTTCATGGTCGTCTGGACCGGCGCGAGCATCGTCGGCGGGCGGCTCGCGCTTCAGGCGGGATACCGCCCGGTGACCGTCGGCGGCATGGCGTTGCTGACGGCGGGGTTTGCCTTGCTTGCGCTTCTCAGCGACCACGCGTCCACCGCCACCGTGTTCGTGGACATGGTCGTGCTCGGCGCGGGGATGGGGCTCAGCGCCACGATGTTCATGATCGCGATGCAGAGCGCCGTCGACCGGCCGCTTCGGGGCCTCGTCACATCCATCAACGTCTTCGGCCGCAACATGGGAAGCGCGATCGGGGTGAGCGCCCAAGGCGCGGTCCTCGTCGGGATCCTGGAGGCGCGTCTGCGCGCCGCCGGGGCGGAGATGTCCCTCGGGCCCGCGGGTCTTGCCGATCCCGGCGTCCTGCTCGATCCCGCGCTCGAGCGGCATCTGGCGCCGTCCGTGCACGAAGCGGTCCGCCTGGCGCTGGCGCAGGCGGTGCACGGCACGTTTGTCCTCGGACTCGTGATGGTCGCGCTGGGGCTCGCCGCGGTCCTGCTGTTCATGCCGGGCGGGAGCGTCTACGCGCACAGCGCGGGGACGGTGTCGGGCGGCGCGCCGGCCGACTGACGGCGCGGCCTCGCGTATCCGGACGCGAACGGGCGAGACGGCTCGCCCGGGCGGCGGGGACGAAAGCAGGGAACAATAGGAGCATGGTCAGTATCACGCGTGCGGGCCGCGCCCGCGGGCCCAAGCCGGGGGTGCCCCACGTCCTGATCGCGCTCCTCGTGGCCCTCGCTCCCGCCGCGGCCGCGGCGCAGCCGGCGCCCTCGGAACTGCTCCGCGCGATCGCCGCACAAGTGTTCATCGTGAACCCGACCACCGCAAAGAACGCGGTGTGCCAGGGATACGTGGCCGAGGTTCGGCCGCCGTACGCGTACGTGGCGACGGCGAAGCACTGCATCGCGGATCTGTCGCTCCGGCCGCTGGCCAACGGCACGCCGCTTGCAGACTACGGCGTTCGGGTCACGGTGCGATTCGGACGGGGACCGGACGCGGCGATGACCGCGCTGATCTGGAACAATACCGAGGACATCGCCGTCGTCGTGGCCCAGTTCGATCCATCGGTGAGACCGGACTCGTATGCCGATCTCTGCCCCGCGTGCAAGGTGGCCGCCGCAGGTCCCCAACTGCGCGCGGTGTCATGGGTCTTCCTCACAAGCGACACCGTGACGCCCAGCCTCGAGGCCGGCGCCGTGACCCAGGGACCGGGCGGCCGTTACGTGTGGGAGCACGGGTGCGGGGCACCGGGAGCGCCCGTCCTCGACGCGTCCAGCGGTAATCTCATCGGCATCTTCTCCGGCGCAAACGGGTACCCCGGAGACCTGTGCGGCGCCGTGACGAGCACCATCGCACCGGGCGCAACGGTCCAATCCGTCCTGGGGACGGCGATCCAGAGCACGACCCAGGGGCACTGACCAGGCGCGCGGGCGCAAGCCTGAACCGCAGCTGACCCACCGAGGAGGCGTCGATCCGTGAACGCCGGAACAAACCGGCCGCAGATGGTCGCTACCTATCGCCTGCAGCTCGAGCCCGACTTCGGGTTCGACGACGCCCGCCGGCCGCTCGAGTATCTCCGCCGGCTCGGGGTCAGCCACCTCTACCTCTCCCCGATCACCGAGGCGCGCCCAGGCAGCACGCACGGGTACGACGTCGTCGACCACAACCGTATCCGGGACGAGCTCGGCGGCGCGGACGCGTTCTGGCAGCTCGTGGACGACGCGCAGCGCGCGGGGTTGGGCCTGATCCTCGATTTCGTCCCGAACCACGCGTACGCGGGGCCGGGCAACGCCTCGTGGCAGGACGTCCTCGCCTACGGCCCGTTCTCCCCGTACGCGCCGCACTTCGACATCGACTGGGATCCCCTCAAGCCGGAGTTGCGCGGGCGCATCCTCCTCCCGCGCCTCGCGCGTCCATACGGGGAGGCGCTCGACGGGGGCGAGATCACGCTGGGCATGGAGGACGGCGCCGTCTTTGCCCTCTACGGCGGCAACCGCTTCGCCCTGGCTCCGGCGACCTACGCGGATGTGCTGGTTGCGGTCCTCCCGCGAATGCAGGGCGCCGATGCGCGGGAGGCGCTCCAGACGCTCGCGGACGAGTTCCGGCAGCTTGGGCCCGACGATCGTGCCGGCGCGGACGCCGCGCAGCAGCGGCTTGCCGCGGCGGCCGCCGCCACACCGCTCGACCTCGACAGCATCCGCGGCGCCGATCTCCACGCGATCTTGGAGCGCCAGCACTGGCGGCTCTCCTACTGGCAGACCGCCTCGCACGAGATCAACTATCGCCGCTTCTTCGACATCAACGAGCTGATCGGGTTGCGTACGGAGCGGCCCGACGTGTTCGAGGCGGGCCACCGGCTCCTCGCGGATCTTGTGTCGCGCCCCGGGGTCGACGGCGTACGGATCGACCACGTGGACGGCCTGTTCAACCCGCACGCCTATCTCGCGGCGCTCCGCGACCTCGGCGTGCCCGCGATCTGGGTGGAGAAGATCCTGGCACACGGCGAGACGCTGCCGGACTCGTGGCCCGTCGACGGCACGGTCGGCTACGACTTCCTGAACGACGCGCTGCAGGTGCTGACGTACCCGGGCGGGCGCATCGGCGTGGAGCGAGTATACCGCATATTCACCGGCCTGCGGCAGCCGTACCGGTCGGCGGTGCACGAGGCAAAACGGCTCGTCATGGAGACGTCGCTCGCCGGTGAGCTCGCGCGGCTCGCCCACGGGCTGGACCGCATCTCCGAAGCCGACTATCACACCCGGGACTTCACGTTGGATGCGCTGCGGGGAGCGCTCGCCGAGATCGTCGCGGTGTTCCCCCGCTACCGCACCTATCTGCCGCACGATCGGGAGGACGCCACGGCCGTGATCCGCGAAGCGGCGCAGGTCGCGCGCCAGCGCAACCCCGGCGGCGAGCCCACCGTGTACGCCTTTGTCGCGCAGGTGCTGACGGACCCCACGTCGCCCTCGCGCGTGCCGACATGGGCGGAATGGATCGGTCGCTTCCAGCAGTACACGGCGCCCGTGACGGCCAAGGGCGTCGAGGACACGGCGTTCTACCGGTACATCCCGTTCGTCGCGTTGAACGAGGTGGGCGGTGATCCGGACCGGTTCGGGCTGACGCTGCAGGCCTTTCACGCCCGCGCCCGCTACCGAGCGCTCCGGTATCCGCGAACGCTTCTCGCCACCGCGACGCACGACCACAAGCGCGGCGAGGACACCCGTATGCGCATGCTCGCCCTGGCCGAAGCGCCGGACGAGTGGCGGCGTACCGTGGGCGCGCTCTCCCGTGTCGCCCGGCGATATCGCGGCCGGCGCGGGCCGTCGCGCGCGGATGAGTTTCTCTACTATCAAACGCTCGTCCCGCTGTGGGCCGGCGCCGACCGCGCCACGCTGGCGGACCGCCTCGCCGCCTACCTCCTCAAGGCGTCGCGCGAGGCGAAACGGCGCACGAGCTGGATCAACCCCGACGCGGCGTACGAGGCGGACCTGGAGCGGTTCGTGCGCGGCATGACCGCGGACGCCCGGGTCGCCCGGGCGGTCGAGCCGCTCGCGCGCGTGGCCGCGCGGATCGGCCTCGCCAACGCGATGAGCCAGCTCGTGCTCAAGACGACGTCGCCCGGGGTGCCGGATTTCTACCAGGGGACCGAGATCGTGGATGACTCCCTCGTGGACCCCGACAACCGGCGCCCGGTGGATTTCGCGCTCCGCGCACGCCTCTTGGAGTCGCTCGAGCCGCTCCTCGCGGCGCCGGACCCGGAGGTGCTCGCGGGCTGGATCGAGGACGCCGACGCGCGGGTGAAGCTCTACGCGACCGCGCGCCTCCTGCGATTCCGGCGAGACCGGCCCGGCCCGTTTGCGGGCGGCTACCGGTCCCTGGACGCGCTCGGCGCGCGCGCCGAGCACGCGATTGCGTTTGCGCGCGAGGCCGGCGACGAGGCGCTCCTCGTCGCCGTCCCCCGCTTTCCGTACACGCTGGCGCGCGGCGGCGGATGGGCGGACACGCGGGTACCGTTGCCCAACGGCCTCACCGGCCGGCGCTGGACCGACGTGCTCACGGGCGCCGCCGCGACGATCGATGGAGAGCTCGCCCTGGATCGCGGGCCGTTCCTGTGGCACGTGCTCCACAGCGCGCACCCAGCCTGAGGCGCGGAAGGGATCACCGGCAGCGGCACTCAACCCCTGTACAATGCACCGTCTTGTGCTCGCCCTCGTCATCCACAATCATCAGCCGGTCGGCAACTTCGACCACGTCTTCGCCCGGGCGACGGACCTCGCGTACGAGCCCATGGTGGCCGCCCTCGAGCGGCACCCGCGCACCCGCCTCGCGCTCCACTACACCGGCCCGCTCCTGGATTGGCTCGGCGTGCACCGGCCGGAGCTCCTCGCCCGGGTGCGCGCGCTGGCCCGGCGCGGGCAGATCGAGGTGCTCACGGGCGGATACTACGAGCCCATTCTCGCGATCATCCCGGATGCCGACAAGCGCGGGCAGATCGAAAAGCTGACGCGGGCCGTCGTCGAGCGGTTTGGCTGCACACCGGACGGCCTCTGGCTGGCCGAGCGCGTGTGGGAGCCCCACCTCGCCCGGCCGATCCACGAAGCCGGCGTCGCCTATACCGTCGTGGACGACGCCCACTTTCATGCGGTCGGGCTCGACGACACGCAACTGCTCGGGTACTACGTGACGGAGGAAGAAGGCGCGCTACTCGCCGTCTTTCCGAGCCTCCGCCGCCTGCGCTACCTCATCCCGTGGGCCGATCCCGAGGAGGTGGTCGCCTACCTTCGCACGCTCGCCGAGGCGGACGTGACGCCCGAAGGACGGGAGGCGCCGCTGGACCTCGCCCTCATGGGAGACGACGGGGAGAAGTTCGGGTTGTGGCCGGAGACGCACGCGCTCTGCTGGACGCGCGGCTGGATCGAGCGATTCTTCGACGCGCTCGAGGAGACGCCGTGGCTCGATCTCGTGCCGCCGGGCGAGTACCGGCGGACGCGGCCCGCGGCCGGCCGGATCTACCTTCCGACCGCGACGTACGACGAGATGGCGGAGTGGGCGCTCGCACCGGGCGCGGCCGCGCGGCTGGCATCGGTCCGGAGCGAACTCGGAACCGCCGCGCGCGAGCAGCTCGTGCCGTTCGTACGCGGCGGGTTTTGGCGGCACTTCCTCGTGAAGTACGGCGAGGTCAGCACGATGCACTACCTGAGCCTCCGCGCCGGCCGCAAGATCCATGCCATGCCTCCGGGAGAGCAGCGCGACCAAGCGCTGAACCACCTCTGGGCGGGCGAGTGCAACTGCCCGTACTGGCACGGCGTGTTTGGCGGCGTCTATCTACCGCATATCCGCACGGCGACGTTCGGGCACCTGATTGCCGCCGAGGCGCTGGCGGATCGAGCCCGCCACGCGGACGGCTACGCGGAAGCGGAGTGCGAGGATCTAGACGGCGACGGGCGCCCGGACATCCGTCTCGCGTCCGACGCCATGGTGTGCACGCTCAGCCCCCTGCGAGGCGGCACCGTCGTCGAGTGGCACGACCGGCCGTCCGGCCGGCATCTCGGCAACGTCATGACCCGGCGCCCCGAAGCCTACCATGAGGCGCTGCGCGGCGCCGGCGGCGACGCGGCGGAGGACCTCACCCGCTGGCTCGTGTACGATCGCATCGAACGCGGCGCGGTGCGCGTCCACGTGCTCCCGCCGGACACCACGCTCGACCAGATGTGCGGATCGGCCGCGCAGCAGCTCGGCGCCTTCGCTTGTGGCCCGTACCGCTACCGGCTCGAGCGGGACGCGGGGACCGCCGGCGTGGTGGTGACCCGCACGGCATCGCTCGCGGGCGGCGAGGCCGCGGTGGAGCGGACGCTCCGGTTGGCCGCGCGGCAGCGGGCGCTCCTCCATACAGTCGGTGCGCGCTGGAGCGGCGCGGCGCCGCTGGATGTGGTGCTGGCCGAGGAGTGGGATCTCGGCGTGTTCGGCACGCCGGAGGAAGTGGTGGCCGACGACGGCGGGACGCCGCGGTCGCTCTACGTCCCGATGTCGCTCGGCCCGCGGGACGCGGTGCGCGTCGAGGAGCGGCACTCGGGCCTGGTCGTCACCCTAACCACGTCGATCCCGGCCGCGGTATGGACGGTGCCGCTGTTCACGATCAACAACTCCGAGAGCGGCTTCGAGAAAAACTTCCAGGGCGCGGCGCTGTACCTGCGCTGGCCCTTGCGCCTCGCTCCCGGGCAAGCGTGGACACACACGACGCGCGCGGAGGTCCGCGGCGCCGAGCGCGACTGAGTGCGTCATCGCATTACTTCGACAAGGCCTGGTGCCGGGCGGACCTGTCCTCCGCTCCACTATGCCTGCGGCGCGAGCCAAAGCGCCCGACGCCTGACCAATGCCGTGCCTTTCGCTTGGTCCGCAGCGCAAGTGAAGTGATACTACGCAGCTGTGCGCATCGCGGGCGTCGACCGGAGGCGGCGTAAAGCCGCCGGAGGGGTCGAGCCCCTCGTTGCATTGGATTCATGAGGGCCGAGACCAACACCGCTGCCTACGGCGTGAGCCAGGACGTCCGGCCAGGCCCGCCCGGCCCGACTACACTCGTCGCACATACGGGATCATGCACTAGCAGCCGGCGCAGGCGTCGGGCACGGTGGCGAGCACGGCTAGCGTGGACGCACACGTTGGGCCGAGGCGGCGCGGCCGCCGAGGAGGCCGGCGGCGGCTCGGCGAATGAGCGATGCGGTCGAAAGGAGCTGCGAGCATGACCCCGCCGGAGACACGCGTGCAGTCCAACTCACAGGCCGCGGTCACCCGCCTGTTGACCGCATGGCGCGGCGAGATCCAGGCCCGCGCCGCGTACGAGGTGCTCGCGGCCCGTGAGCGCGATCCCAAGCGCGCCGAGGTGCTTCGGCGGATGGCGGACGCGGAGGGCGGCCACCGGGCGCGCATCGAGGCGCGCCTGCGGGAGCTGGGTGCCGCCATCCCCGACCCGTCGACCGTGCGGCTTCCGCTCTGGACCCGGTTGCAGATCCGGCTTGCGCCGGTGGAAAAGGTGCTCGCCTGGCGGGAGTCTCTCGAAGACGATGAAGTCGAGGGCGTCTACGGGAGCCCGACGGGGGACACCGCCACGGACGAGCTGCTTGTGCGCCTCAGGAAAGAGGAGCGCTCTCACGCGCTCGCCGCGGAGGACATGCGGGCGGGCGCACCGGCGGCCCCGGGCGCGGAGACGCCGGCGGGTCGCCTCCGCCGCATCCTGGGACGGGAACGCTGGCACCAGACGGGCACCAGCTGGATCTCCGGCGCCGTGTACGGCGCGAACGACGGGCTCGGCGCGGTCTTCGGCATCGTCGCCGGGGTGTCCGGCGCCACCGGCGGATCGAGCTTCGTGCTCACCGCCGGCCTCGCGGGCGCGATCGCATCCGCGCTTTCGATGGCCGTCGGCGCGTTTCTCGCCGAACGCTCCGCGGCGGAGGTTGCGGCCGCCAACGTCGAGGGTGAGCGGCGAGAGGTCGCCGAGAATCCTGCGGAAGAACAGGAAGAGCTCTCGCTCTTCTATCAGCTCAAAGGACTCGACAAGGAGCATGCGGACGAGCTGGCCGCGCGACTGGGCGGCAACGAGGACGCGATGCTGCAGGCGCTCGTCGCCGAGGAGCTGGGCGGCGCCGTTGAGGGCGGGAACCCGGTCCAGGCCGGCATCGCGGCGGGCATCAGCACGGGCGTCGGCGCATTTGTACCGGTCCTACCGTTTTTCTGGCTCACCGGCACCGCGGGTGTGATCTGGGCCGCGGTCATATCATTGGTCGCGCATTTTCTCGTGGGCGCGGCCAAGTCGCTGTTTACCCTGCGGACCTGGTGGGCCTCCGGCCTGGAGATGACGGTGGCCGGCGTGATCGTGGGCGGCGCCACCTACATCCTCGGCGTGTTGTTTCGCGTGTCCACGTAACGGCGCGCTCACGGGTAACCACGGGTAACTCTCTAAGAGCGCGGTCACGCGCCCGGTTCTGCAACTCTCGGCTTCGAGCCGACGCCGCCCGCGGACGCGGTGGCCGTGTGCAGTTGCGGCATTTTCGCAAGGGTTGGAGCCGGGTGGACCTGACCTCCGCTCCACGCACGCCGCCTGACACATCCGTTCGTTCGGTTCGTCCGGAGCGCATGCAGGGCGAGGCCACGCACATGCGCCCAGCGCGGGCGTCGACCGGAGGCGGCCCAAGCCGCCGGAGGGGTCGAGGCCCTCATTGGATTCGATTCATGGGGGCCGAGACCAACACCGCCGCCTACGGCGTGGGCCAGGACGTCCGGCCAGATCCACTCGGTCCCTTCTACCGTTGTCTGTTGTCGCATCTTAGCGATGAGGTACTAACGCCCGGCCCGGCGCCGTCCCTCCACGCGATACGACCGCGCGTACTCCGGCGGCGCGATGCCGTCCCGGAGCTGCGGATCCGCGACCGGCGCCCCGGGCACGAGGGAGAGCGGAATCACGCCGGCCCAGACGCCCAGCCCGAGATCGTCCTCCGCGTCCTTCGGCGGCCCGGTGCGAATCTTCGCCGACGCCTCGTCGAGCGGCATGCGTAGCACGCTCGTCTGGCGCATCTCCACCTCGTTCGGGAGGCGCGCCTCGGCCCAGCGTCCCGGCACGACGTGCTCCACGATCGCCTCGAGCGCGGCGAGCTTCTCGGCTTCGTCCGTGACCTCCGTCGCGAGCCCGACCACGACCACCGAGCGGTAGTTCATGGAATGGCTGAAGCCGGACCGCGCCAGAACGAGCCCGTCCAACAGGGTCACGGTGAGGCACGCGGCTACGCCGGTGCCGAGGGTACGCAGCATGCGTGACGCCGCGGAACCGTGGACGTAGACGTGGTCGCCGGCGCGGGCGTGGATCGTCGGGATTACATAGGGCTGGCCATCCACGACGAACCCGACGTGGCAGATCAGCGCCTCGTCCAGGATCGCGTCGATCGTGGCGCGATCGTACTGGCCGCGCTCGGGATGCCGCCTCACCTTGGTGCGGGCCACGCTTGGCACGCTCATGCTCCGGTCATCCTCCCTCCCCACCTCATTGGGAGGCGATGGCACACACTGCTTACCACCCTACGCAAACGCCGTGAGCCGGGAAATAGCCACTCCCCCGCTCCACGACCATACCATTTTGGGCGCCCCTTGTTGCTCCTAATGCCTCATCTCGTATGTGCAACGACCGCATACGAGCCGGACGGGCCTGGCCGAAGCGGGCGTTGGTCGACGCCCGCGATGCTCACAGCTGCGTCGCATCATTTTACGTGCCGCCTCAGGCCGGCTGCCGCTTGGTGCCACCCCGCTCGCAGGCGAGAAGCACAAACGCCGCGGGCCCGAGGCGCAGCGCGGCCAGGCCGTTCGACTCGACGGCCGGCGGCACGACGCGGCCGGGACCGCCCCAGCGCGCGTCCGACGATTCGAGGAGGACGATCCACCGCCCCGGCGGCACGGAGAGCGATGTCTCCAGCGTCGCGTCGCCGAAGTTGAACGCCGCCACGGCATGGCTGCGGCCGTGCCACCGGTGCATCACGAGCAGGCGCTGCTCCTCCCGAACGTGGACGCGCGTGGCCTCACGGTCGAGCGCGGTGAGCGCCGGCACGATGCGCCGCAGACGCAGCAGCTCGGTGTAGAAGTCGAGCAGCGCCCGATGGTGGCCGCGCTCCCGCATCTCCCACGTGAGCTTTGACCGGAAGAACGTCGCCGGGTCTTGCGGATCCGGCACCTCGTCCGCGCCGCCCCATGCCTCGAACTCCGCGCGCCGTCCTTGCCGGACGGCCTCGCCGAGCGCCCCGTCCGAGTGGCTCGTGAAGTACTGGAACGGTGCCGGTTCACCGTACTCCTCGCCCATGAACAAGAGCGGCACGTACGGGGACAGGAGCATCACGCCGGCCGCGGCCTTGAGGGCCTCGAACGAGACCAACCGCGTCAGCCGGTCGCCGAGCGCGCGGTTGCCGACCTGGTCATGATTCTGCGTGCAGACGACGAACCGGTGCCCGCCGAGATCGCCGCACGGCGCGCCGTACCGGCGGCGCCGGTACGGCGAGTACCGGCCCGCGTAGACGAACCCGTCCGCAAGCGCGCGACCGAGGTCGGCCACGCCGTCGTAGTCGGCGTAGTAGCCCGCCCGCTCCGGCGTGAGCGCGGCGTGCAGCGCGTGATGCAGATCGTCGCTCCACTGGGCGTCCAGCCCATAGCCCCCGCGCGCCCCGGGCCGGACGAGCCGGGGGTCGTTGAGGTTGCTCTCGGCGATCGCATACACCAAGCGGCCGCACCGCGCGGCCTGCGCGTGGACCGCGTCCGCGAGCTGCGCCAGAAACGGCTCCGCCGATTGGTCAATGATCGCGTGCACGGCGTCGAGCCGGAGCGCGTCGACGTGGAACTCGTCGATCCACCGGAGCGCGTTCTCGATGAAGAACCGGCGCACGCCGTCGCTGTGCGGCCCGTCGAAGTTGACGGCCGCGCCCCACGGCGTGTGGTGCCGGTCCGTGAAGTACGGCCCGAACTCGCCCACGTAGCTGCCCTCGGGCCCGAAGTGGTTGTACACGACATCGAGCACGACCGCGAGGCCGCGCGCATGACACGCGTCCACAAATCGTTTGAATCCCGCCGGGCCGCCATACGCGCCGTGCACGGCGAAGAGATAGGCGCCGTCGTACCCCCAGTTGCGCTCGCCCGGGAAGTGCGCCACCGGCATGATCTCGACCGCGGTCACGCCGGCTGCCGCGAGCGCATCGAGCCGTGGGATCGCGGCGTCAAACGTACCCTCGGGTGTGAACGCGCCGACGTGGAGCTCGTAGATGACGTACTGCGCGAGCGGCCGGCCCCGCCACGCCGCGTCGGCCCAGGGAAACGCCTCGGACACGACCTCCGACGGCCCGTGGACGCCCTCCGGCTGGAAGCGGGACGCCGGGTCGGGCCGCGCCGGGCCCTCGTCGAGACAGTACCAGTACCGGGTGCCGGGCCCCGCGCCCTCGACGACCGCCTCGTAGTACCCGGATGCGCGCGGGCGCATCGCGACATCCCGCGCGGGCGGCCCCGCAAGACGCAGCCGCACGGCGGACGCGGCAGGCGCCCAGACCAGAAACCGCGTCCCGGCATCGCCGAGATGCGCGGCGCCGAGCGGCGGCGCGGGCCCGCCGTCCAGGACCATTACGCCGGGCCCGCCAGGAGCTCGAGGATGCCCTCCAGCGGGATCCGCACCCATGCCGGGCGGTTGTTCAGCTCGTAGCCCAACTCGTACACGGATTTCTCTAACAGGTGGACGTCGAGCAGCAGCCCGGTCTCCTCCCGGGTCCGGGGCAGGAACGCCGCGTCGCCAGCCGTCTCGAGATACCCGCGCAGGAAGGCCGCCGAAATCCACCGCCGCCAGTACGCCAGGCGCGCTTCCAGGAACGGCACCGCGGCGGGATGCTCCGATACCGCCCCGCGCTCGACCTGAGCCTGAAGCGCCGCGTGCGTGGCGTAGTGAAAGGACCGCAGCATGCCGGCGACGTCACGCAGCGCGGGTCGCTTGATCCGTCGCTCCGTGAGTGTGCGGGCCGGCTCGCCTTCGAAATCGATGATGACGAAGTCCCGGCCCGTGTACAGCACCTGGCCGAGATGATAGTCGCCGTGGCAGCGGATGCGCATGCCCGTGAGCTTGCGGTCGAGCACCAGCTGGAACCGACCCAGCAGCGCCGCTTCTGCCTCCAGCACGCGCTCGGCCGGATCGCGCGCGTCGTCGGGCAGCGTGCGCACGCTCCGCCGCAGTACCGGGAGTATCCGTTGCGTCAGGGCGCGCCCGGCCTGGTACAGCGACCGCTGGGTCGACGCCGTCATCGGCTCGGGCGCAAAGGCCGGGTCGGTTGCATCGGACGCGAGCGCGCGGTGCAGCTCGGCCGTGCGCCGTCCCAGCAGCTCGGCCCGCTGGAGGTACTCGCCGATGCGGGCGGTGACGGCCTCCGGAAGCGGCTCCGCCGCCAGCGCGAGCGCCTGCGCGTCCGGCGGCGCACCGTCCTCGGCGGTGCCCTCGGCGTGCTGCCCGAGCGCATGCTCGCAGTAGCGGTCGAGCGCGTCCAGGGTGTACGTCCACGCGTCTCCTTCGTTCGGGACGAACTGCTGCAAGACGGCCAGCGTCACCGGTTCCGCGCGGAGCGGCCGGTACTCGATCGCGCCGGCCACCGCCGGAGTGTGGGGAAACGCCGCGCGCTCCGTGAGGAACGTGCCGATCTCCAGGTCGGGATTGCGCCCCGGCTCGAGCCGGCGGAACAGCTTGAGGATCCCGCGATCTCCGTACAGCACGGACGTATTGCTCTGCTCCGCCTTGACGGGCGCGGGGTCCGGCGGCACGCCGTCGCCGAGGATCCGCCGCAGGACGTGCGTCGCGGTCGCGGCCATCTCTCCGTGCGCCCCGCGGAGACGGTGGCGGCGGCGGATCATGTCCAGCAGGCTGCCGCAAAATTCGCGCTCCAGCAGCGCGTCGTAGAGCACGCCCTCCTCCCCGTCCGCGCCGACGCGCAGCCGTGCGATCGCCGCGCGGGCGGGATCCCGCAGCAACTGCTGCGCCCGCTCGCCGGTCGCAAAGACGAGCGGTAGCGCGTACACGTCCGGGTCGCCCTCCGCGTACTGGAGCTGCATAAACGCCATGTACGCGGCGTCGCCCGCGCCGTACGGCATGCGCACGGTTTCCCGGATCGCCACGGACCGAAGCCGGCGCGCTTTTCCCCCAAACCACCGGCGTCCCGGCAGGTACGCGGCGAACGCGTCCTCCAGCCGGGACCGAGCCGTCCCCTCGAAGACGCCCGCCCAGCCGCGCGCGCCCGGGACCGGAATCTCGGGCGGCCGCACCTCGGACGCGTCGGGCCCGGGGACGGCCGCGCCCGCGACCCCTACCGCCCGCTGCGGCTCGAGCGCGAACCAGTAAAACGCGTGCGGGCCGAGCGTGAGGAAGTACGGCAGCTCGCCGATCGGCGGGAACTCCGTCCGGCCGAACAACTCCACCGGCACCATGCCGCGAAACGCGGCCAGGTTGAGCTCCACCGGCTGCACAAACCTCGACAAGTTGGCGACGACCAGGACGCGCTCGTCCTCGTACCGGCGTAGAAACGCGAGGATCTTGCGGTTGTCCGGCGCCAGCATCTCCAGCGTGCCGCGGCCGAAGCACTTGTAGCGTTTTCTCAGCGCAATGAGGCGCTTCATCCACCACAAGAGCGAGTGCGTGTTGCCCTGTTGCGCGGTCGCGTTGACCGTCTCGTAGTGGTACTCCGAGTCGATCACGACCGGCAGGTAGAGCTGCTGAGGGTTGGCGCGCGAGAAGCCGGCGTTGCGATCGGCGCTCCACTGCATCGGCGTGCGCACGGCGTTGCGGTCGCCGAGGTAGATGTTGTCGCCCATGCCGATCTCATCCCCGTAGTACACGAGCGGCGTGCCCGGGATCGAGAACAGCAGGCCGTTCATCAGCTCCATGCGGCGCCGGTGGTTGCCGAGCAGAGGCGCCAGGCGCCGGCGGATCCCGAGGTTGATCCGCGCGTGCGGGTCCTCCGCGTACACCCGGTACATGTAGTCGCGGTCCTCGTCGGTCACCATCTCCAGCGTGAGCTCGTCGTGATTGCGCAGGAACAGCGCCCACTGGCACGTCTCCGGGATCGACGGCGTCTGCGCCAGGATGTCGATGATCGGGAAGCGGTCCTCCATCCGGATCGCCATGAACAACCGCGGCATGAGCGGGAAGTGGTACGCCATGTGGCACTCATCGCCCGCACCGAAGTAGGCGATCGCGTCCTCCGGCCACTGGTTGGCCTCCGCGAGCAGCATGCGGTCCGGGTAGCGCGCGTCGACGTACGCGCGCAACTCGCGCAGGAACGCATGGGTCTCGGGGAGGTTTTCGCAGACCGTCCCCTCGCGCTCGTACAGGTACGGCACGGCGTCCAGCCGGAGCCCGTCCACGCCCTGGTCGAGCCAGAACGAGACGACGCGCAGGACCTCGCGCCGGACGTCCGGCGAGTCGAAGTTCAGATCCGGCTGGTGCGAGTAGAAGCGGTGCCAGTAGTGGGCGCCCGCGACGGGATCGAACGCCCAGTTGGAGGGCTCGAAGTCCTTGAAGATCACCCGCGCATCGCGGTACCGGTCCGTGGTGTCGTTCCACACGTAGAAGTTGCGCCAGCGGCTGCCCGGCGGGGAGGTGCGGGCGCGCTGAAACCACGGGTGCTGGTCCGATGTGTGATTGAGGACGAGCTCCGTGATGACCCGCAGGCCCCGCCGGTGCGCTTCGCGCATGAACGTGCGGAAGGAGCGCAGCGTACCGTACGCGGGGTGAATCGCCGTGTACGCGGCGATGTCGTAGCCGTCGTCGCGCAGCGGCGACGGATAGAACGGCAGAATCCACAGCGCCGTCACGCCGAGATCCTGCACGTAGTCGAGCTTTTCCACGAGGCCGGCAAAGTCGCCGATGCCGTCGCCGTCGCTGTCGCAGAACGCGCGGACGTGCGCCTCGTAGATGATCGCGTCCTTGAACCAGGTCGGGTCCGCCGGTTGGTCGCCGCCCGCCCGCCGCGGCCGGCGGGGACGGGCGCTCACGGCACCTCCCCCGGCCGGAGGTGGAGCACGTGCGCGGGCAGGGCGGCCGGGTCCAGCTCCACGTAGTTCCGCGGCCCCTGCCAGCCGAACCGGCCGCCGCTCAGCAGATCGTGCGCGGCGTAGGGCGCATCCGGCGACAGGCCGAGGGCGCCGAGGTCGAGCGCCGTCCACCCGCGCTGGACGCGATGCGGATCCAGGTTGATCACGACGAGCACGACGTCGCCGTCCGGACCGGTCTTGCTGTAACAGATCAGTTCGGGGTTGTCGATGCCGTGGAAGTGCAGGGTCCAATCGGCGGCCAGCGCCGGGTGGGCGTGCCGAATGGCGTTCAGGCGCGCGATCACGTCCCGGAGGCTGTCGGGCCGGTCGAGATCCCAGTGGCGGAGCTGGTACTTCTCCGAGTCCAGGTACTCCTCGCTGCCCGGCGCGATCGGCCGGCGCTCGCACAGCTCGAACGCCGGTCCGTAGACGCCGTAGTTCGCGCCGAGTGTCGCGGCGAGCACCACGCGCGCGATGAACGCCGGGCGTCCTCCGTCCTGGAGGTAGGCGTGCAGGATGTCCGGGGTGTTGACGAACAGGTTCGGGCGAAAGTATTCCCGCACCGGCGTCTGCGTGAGCTCCGTGAAGTACGCCTCCAGCTCGGCGCGCGTGTTCCGCCACGTGAAGTATGTGTACGACTGGGTAAACCCGAGCTTCGCGAGCCGGTACATCACCTTGGGCCGCGTGAACGCCTCGGAGAGAAACACGACGTCCGGATGCTCGCGCTGTGTGGTCCCGATCAGCCACTCCCAGAACGCGAACGGCTTGGTATGCGGATTGTCGACGCGAAAGATGTGCACGCCGCGCCCGATCCAGAACCAGACCACGCGGCGGAGCTCCTCCCACAGCGCCCGCCAGTCCGCGGTGTCGAAATCGAACGGGTAGATGTCCTGGTATTTCTTCGGCGGGTTTTCGGCATACTGGATCGTGCCATCCGGCCGCCGGCGGAACCACTCGGGGTGCTCCGTCACGTAGGGGTGGTCGGGCGAGCACTGAAACGCCAGGTCGAGCGCGATCTCGAGGCCGTGCCGGCGCGCCGCGCCGACCAGCCGCTCGAAGTCCGCCAGCGTGCCGAGTTGCGGGTGGACCGCCGTGTGTCCGCCCTCCGGCCCGCCGATCGCCCACGGGCTGCCCGGGTCATCCGGTGCGGCGGTCTCGGAGTTGTTCCTCCCTTTGCGGAAGCGGTACGCGATCGGATGGATCGGGGGCAGGTAGAGCACGTCGAACCCCAACGAGGCCACGTAGGGCAACGTGGCCTCGACGTCGGCAAACGTACCGTGCCGTCCCGGCGTCGGCGCGCACGACCGCGGAAACAGCTCGTACCAGGCGCCGAATCTCGCCCGGGCGCGATCCACCTGAACAGCGAGTTCTTTGCCGTAGCGCGCTGCGCGCTCGTGGTCGCAATGCCGCGCCATGAGGGCCGTGAGCTCCTCCGACAGCGCGCGATGAATCGCCGCATCCCCGCCGCGCTCCAGCACGGCCGCCTCCCGCGCGAGCGCCGCCGCGTCGCTGCGACGTGCGCGCCGCGCCGCCGCGCGCACGAGGGCCGCCCCGATTCCGAGATCGACCGTGACGTCCTGCTCCGCCTCCACGCGCCGGCGGAGGTCGCGAGCCCACGTCGCGAACTCGTCCACCCAGCCGCGCAGTGTGTAACGGTACCGCCCCGGGGAATCCACGACAAATTCGGCGCGCCAGCGGTCGTTGCCGAGCGGCCTCATCGCGGATGCCGTCCACTCGCCGGCGTCCTCCCGGCGATGGTCCAGGGCCGCGGCGACGACGTCGTGGCCGTCGGCAAAGATGTCCGCTTCCACGACGACCGTCTCGCCGGGGACACGCTTGATCGCGAACAGACCGTCGTCGACCTCGGGGGAGACGTGTTCGATGACGACGCGCGGCAGGACCCGCGCAGCGGTTATACTACCGGCCGGTGCAGTGTCCCGGATATCACCCATGGCGCCGAGGAGACCTCCGCGGAAGGCATACGACCGTGGCTGCGCGACGTTCCTGCTTGCGCGCTACTGCGCATCCACTCTACTTCATACCCCACGGGGTCCCTCGGAGCATCCGGCAACGCGGCGAATCGCGGTGGACCGGTGTAGCCGGCGACCGCTGCGGCCGCCGCGGCTCAGTCGCAGCCGGTGTGGTTCGGCACCGCGGCGTCGCCGCACGCCGGCAGCGGCGCCGCGGGGCGACGGCCGAACCAATGACGGAGTGCTTCCCCGATGCGCCCAAGCGCCGCCGCGCGATGACGCGGGGCGGCCGCATCCATGGCGAGACGCTCGCGGAGCGCCTCGCTCCTGAGCGCCCCGAGGTGTTCGTCGTTGAGGGCCCGATACGTGTGCCAGTGCATGGCTCCTTCTCCTCTCTCGCCTACGAGTCTCTTGCCTATGACGCGGCCGTCGCACGCTCGACGCGCGCGGGCTCCCCCACGACCGCGGCGAGCACCCGCGTCCAGGGGAGCAACCCGATGAGGCGGTCGCCGTCCATCACAGGCAGCACCTGCGCGCACGCGAACCGCATCGCGGTCGCGGCCGCGGCGAGCGGCGTGTCCGGGCTCACCGCCGCGGCCACCGGTGCCGTCGCCCGGCCCACCGTCATCTTGTCGAGCACGTTCCGGAGCTCGTAGACGTCCAGCGTCGTCGCCTCCGACGGCGTGAACCGGAGTAGCGACTTTTCGTCGACGAGGCCGACCACCCGGCCCCCGTCCAGCACCGGGAGCGCTACCGCCTGGTGCTCGCGAAGGAGCTTGAGGGCGGTCGACACCGACGTCCGCGGGGTAATGGCCGGCAACGGTGCCGCCATCCAATCTCGAACCCGTGCGATGCTAAGGTCGACTGCTGCCATGGCTCACCTCCGAGATGTGCGGCCGTTCGCGCACCGGGCGGACCGCCGAACCACAGGATACGGATGCAGCCGGGTGCGTTCTATCCGTTTTTGATCCGCCAATCCCCGCGGTCGAGAGATCCGGCCTTGAGCGCGGGGTGGGTTGTGCCGGATTGCGTAACCTGCTACACTGCGTTTGATGGTCAACATACTAGCGGGTTTAGAGTAACCTGTCAAGAGGAGATTAGTGGTTATCCGAGGAGCTCGCAGGCGGTCAGCGCGAATGGGGTCGCGAACCGATGGGCGTGCGGGCACTGGGGTGGTAACCCATGAAGAGAGTCCTCGACGCGGCGCGGTGGAATCACACATGGCAAGCCACATGAAGAAAAGTGAAGCTGAGCAAGATCGACAGCCGCCGGAGTACGTGTTTGATCTCAGCGGCGGACGGCTGTGCCTCGATTTCGTCAACACGTTGAGCGGATCGCGGGCCCGGCCCAGGGAGCGGTTGCGGTCATACGACGACCTGGTCTCGTGGGGCCGCCAATCCGGAGCCATCACGGCGCCCATTGCCGAGCGGCTGGCGTCCGAGGCCCGCGAGCGGACGCGGGACGCCGCGCGGGCGCTCGACGGCGCGGTGCGCCTCCGGGAGGTCATGTTCCGCATCCTCGCCGCGAGCGCGGATCTGCGCGCGGCGGACGAGGCTGACGTCGCGGCGCTGAACATGGCGCTCTCCGATGCCCTGCGGCACCAGCGGCTGGTCAAAGCGCCGGGCGGATTCGCGTGGGGGTGGGTCGACGACGTGGACGCACTCGGGCGCGTACCGTGGGCTGCGATCCGCTCCGCCGCGGATCTGCTGACGAGCGCGGACCTGCGCCGGGTCCGGCGGTGCGCCGGCGCGAACTGCGACTGGCTCTTCATGGACATGAGCCGCAATCGCACGCGCCGCTGGTGTGACATGAAAGGATGCGGCAACCGCGCGAAAGCGCGGCGCTACTACGAGCGTCACCGCGCGCGCCGCGGCGACGCCCATGTGCACGGGTGAAACGGGCGGCCGCGCGGGTCATTTTGCTATAGTGAGGGCGTGACGCAGGGCGCTGCCGGCACGCTCTACCTCGTGGCCACCCCGATCGGGAACCTCGAGGACATCACGCTGCGGGCGCTTCGGGTGCTTCGCGAGGCGGGGTTGATCGCGGCGGAGGACACGCGCCGCACGCGCAAGCTCCTGACCCACCACGGGATCCACGGGCGGCTCCTGAGCCTGCACGAGCACAACGAGTCCACGCGCATCCCCGAGCTCATCGCCCGCCTGCGCACCGGCGAGTCGATCGCGCTGGTCTCCGACGCCGGCACTCCCGGGCTCAGCGATCCCGGCACGGCGCTCGTCGGGGCGGCCATCGCCGCCGGCGCCGGAGTCGTCCCCGTGCCGGGGCCAAGCGCGCCGGTGGCGGCGCTCGTGGCCTCGGGGCTCCCCGCGGTGCCGGTGACGTTTTTGGGATTCCTTCCGGCGGCGCCTTCCGAGCGCCGGCGGGTGCTGGAGGCGGCGCGTGCCCACGCGCACACGCTCGTGGTGTTCGAAGCACCGCACCGGCTGCTCAAGACGCTCGACGCCCTCGCCGACGCCTGGGGCGACCGGCGCATCGCGGTGGCCCGGGAGTTGACGAAGATGCACGAGGAGATCTGGCGGGGCCGCGTGCGCGAGGCGGCGGCGTACTTTCGCGCGTACCCGCCGCGGGGCGAGCTCACGCTTGTCGTCGAGGGCGCCGCGCAGGACGGCGCCGCTCGGGCCGCGGCGGGCGGGCCGCCCGATGCCGGCGCGGAGGAGGCCGCGCGGACGGCGCTTCGTGCGGCGCTCGACGAGGGACTGGCGCCGTTTGACGCCGTGCGGCGCGCCGCGCGCGCGAGCGGGCTCCGGCGCAACGAGGTGTACCGGCTGTGGCTCGCGCTCAAACAGGAGGCGTCCCGATGAAGACGGTGCACACCGCGGGAGACGAAGCCGAGGCGCTGATGCTGCAGGGCCTGCTCCAGCAGGTCGGCATCCCGGTCATGCTGCGATCCCATCAGATCCCGGGCTACGCCGAGGTGGTGGAGCGGGCCACCGGCGTGTGGGGAGATCTGCTGGTACCCGACGAGCGCGCGGCGGAAGCGCGCGCGCTGCTCGCGGAGTACCTGGCCTCGTCACGGGACTCCCGGCCGGCGCCGCGGGAGCGGATCGCGGGGGTCGTCGTCCCGACCGTCACGCTGCTCGACCAGCACGGTGCGATCGACGAGGACGCCAACGTCCGTCATCTGGAGTGGCTGATCGGCCGCGGCGTGCACGGCTTGTTCACGCTCGGCACCACGGGCGAGTTCTCGTCGCTAGCGCGCGAGGAGCGGCGCCTGATGGCCGAGCTCACGGTGCGCGTCGCCCGCGGCCGCGTCCCGGTGCTGGTGGGTGTCAGCAGCCCCGGCACCGACGAAGCGATCGCCTACGCCGAGCACGCGGAGGCGGTCGGCGCGAGCGGGGTCGTCGCCGTGCTGCCCTACTATTGGATCCCGTCGGACCGGTCGATCTACGAGCACTACCGGCTGCTCTCGGTGAGCACGGCACTGCCGGTGTACATTTATAACTTCCCCGCGCTGACCGGGCGCAGCATCCCGCCCAGGCTCGTGGCGCGCCTCGCCGCCGACCGACCCAACATCGTGGGCATAAAGGACACCGTGGACAGCATCGGCCATCTGCTGGAGACGCTCGCACTGACCCGCGCCGTGCGCCCGGAGTTCACGGTGCTGTGCGGCATGGATTACCATCTGCTCAACACGGTCCTGATCGGCGGGGACGGCTGTGTACCCGGCTCCGCCAACTTCGCGCCGGACCCGTTTGTGCGCGTCTGGCGGTCCGCGACGGCCGGCAACGTCGCCGCGGCCGCGGAGGACGCCCGCGCGCTCGCGCCCATTCCCGGGATCTACGAGATGGACGCGCCCGCGTTTGTGATTGTCAAAGAAGCCATGGTCATGGCGGGCCTCATCCCGCACGCGGCCAGCCGCGCCCCAGCGGTGCCGCTCTCCGAGGATGAGCGGCGGCGTCTGCGGCGCGGCCTCGCGGCGATGGGGGTCGTGGGGTGACGCCCGGGCCTCCCACCCCCGGCGAGCTTCGGGTTGGGCTGCTCGGCTGCGGGACCGTGGGGGCCGCGGTCGTCCGCCTGCTCCGCACGAACGGCGAGGAGATCACGCGGCGGACGGGCCAGGTTCTGCGTATCGTGCGCGTGGCCGTCGCGCATCCGGACAAGAGCCGCGGCATCGTCTTCGAGCCCGGCGTGCTCACGGGCAACGCCGCGGATGTCGTGGCCGATCCGCGCGTCGACTGCGTCGCGGAGGTGATGGGCGGCGTGGACCCGGCGCGGGCGCTCCTCCTCGACGCGGTGGAGCGCGGCAAGAGCGTCGTCACCGCGAACAAGCAGCTGATCGCCCGCCACGGCCCGGAGGTGTTCGCCGCGGCCGCGCGCGCCGGCGTCGACCTGCGCCTGGAGGCGAGCGTCGGCGGCGGGCTGCCGGTCATCCAGCCGCTCAAGGAGTCGCTTGCCGCAAACCGCATCAGCGAGCTGTGGGGCATCCTGAACGGCACCACCAACTACATCCTCACCAAGATGGCGGGCGAGGGTTGGGGGTTCGAGCGCGCGCTGGAGGACGCGCAGCGGCGGGGCTTCGCCGAGGCCGATCCGACGGAGGATGTCGACGGCCACGACGCGGCGGCGAAGCTCGCGATTCTGGCCACGATCGCGTTCCACACGCCGGTGCGGGCGGACGACGTGTACCGCGAGGGTATCCGGCGCATCACGCCGCAGGACATCGCGTTCGGGCGCGAGCTCGGGTTTGCGGTCAAACTCCTCGCGATCGCACGTGACCGCGACGGCCGCGTGGAGGCACGCGTGCACCCGGCGTTTTTGCCGGTCGGCCATCCGCTCGCCGCGATTCACGACGAGCTCAACGCCCTGTTCGTCCGCGGCGACTTTGCCGGCGAGGTCATGACGGTCGGGCGCGGCGCCGGCGGGGAGCCGACGGCGAGCGCCGTCGTCGCGGATCTGATCGACATCGCGCGCAACCGCGCGGCAGGCGTGCACGGCCGCGTGGGGTGGGCCCGGCTCGCGCCCCGGCCGGTTCGTCCCATCGAGGAAACGGCGTCGCCGTTCTACCTGCTCATGCGTGTGACGGATCGCCCCGGCGTGTTTGCGCGGATCGCGGCGATCTTCGGCGAGGAAGGGGTGAGCATCGCGTCGATCGTCCAGAAGACGCGGGGGCAGGCCGCCGAGATCATCATGGTGACGCACACCACGATCGAGACGCAGATGCGCCGGGTGCTCGCGCGCCTGGAACAGCTCGATGTTCTCCACAGCGTCCGCAGCACGATCCGCGTCGTGGGGGACGTGTGAGCGTGGGCGGCGCGGCGCGCCCGTCTCGACCGTCCCGCATGTGGCGCGGCGTGATCGAGGAGTACCGGGCGCACCTCCCCGTGACGGCGCGCACCCCGGTCGTGACCCTACTGGAGGGCGGCACGCCGCTGGTGCGCGCCGATCGGCTGGCGCGACATCTCCCGGACGTCGCGCTGTGGCTCAAGTACGAAGGCGTCAACCCGACGGGCTCCTTCAAGGATCGCGGCATGACGGTGGCCATCTCCAAGGCGCTCGAGGACAGGAGCCGCGCCGTCGTATGCGCGAGCACCGGCAACACGGCGGCCTCGGCGGCGGCCTACGCCGCGCGCGCCGGGCTACCGTGCTTCGTGGTCGTTCCGGCCGGGGGCGTCGCCCTCGGCAAGATGGTGCAGGCCCTGGCGCACGGCGCGCGGGTCGTGGCGGTGCGGGGATCTTTCGACGATGCGCTCCGGATCGTGCGCGAGGGCGTGCCGCGGCTGCAGCTGACGCTCGTCAACTCCATCAACCCCTACCGGCTCGAAGGGCAGAAGACCGGAGCGTTCGAAATCTGCGACGCGCTCGGCGGGGCGCCGGATGCCGTCGCGATTCCCGTGGGGAACGCGGGCAATATCACCGCGTACTGGCGGGGATTCACAGAGTACCACTGCGCGGGCGTGATTGACGAGCGGCCGCGCATGTGGGGATTCCAGGCCGCCGGCGCGGCGCCGCTCGTGCTCGGCCATCCCGTCGCGCATCCCGACACCATCGCGTCGGCGATTCGCATCGGGCGGCCCGCGTCGTGGGAAGGAGCGGAGACCGCGGTGCGCGAGTCAGGCGGCGCCATCGAGGCGGTGAGCGACGCCGAGTTGCTCGCGGCGCAGGCGCTGCTCGCCCGCGAGGAGGGCGTGTTCGTCGAGCCGTCGTCCGCGGCCCCGGTCGCCGGGCTGCTCAAGCGGGCCCGTGAGGGACGCCTCGCGCCCGGCCTCGTCGTCTGCGTGCTTACGGGTCAGGGCCTCAAGGATCCCGACGCGGTACTCCGCACCGAGCGCCAGCCTGAACCCGTCCCGGCCACGATGGAGGCGCTCGCGCACCTGGTCGACGCTGCGCTCGTCGCGAGATGATCAGGGTCCGCGTGCCGGCGACCGCCGCGAACCTCGGGCCGGGGTTCGACGCCGTGGGCCTGGCGCTCCGCCTGCACAACAGGCTGGAACTGTGGGATGCCCCGGAGCCCGTGGTCGACGTCGCGGGGGAAGGCGACGACACGCTCCCGCGGGACCCTTCGCACCTCGCCTACCGTGCCGCCGCGGCCGTCGTCAAACGCGCGGGCCGCGCCCTGGGGCGGCGCCAGCCCGCCGCGTTCGGGATCCGGCAGCGCAATCAGATTCCGTTGGCCCGCGGTCTCGGGAGCAGCGCCGCCGCCATCGTGGGCGGCGCCGTAGCGGCGAACGAGTTGCTCGGCGGCCCGCTCGACCAGCAGGCGCTCCTCGATCTCGCGGCGGAGCTGGAGGGACACCCCGACAACGTTGCGCCCGCCCTGCTCGGCGGGCTCGTGGTGTGTGCCGGCACGCCGGACGGCGTGCGCGCGCTGCGCGTCGCGCCGCCGCCGCTGCCGCTCGTGGCGGCGATCCCGGACTTCCGCGTATCCACCGCGGAGGCACGCCGCCTGCTGCCACAGCGCGTCCCCTTTGCCGACGCGGCGTTCAACGTCGGCCGCGCCGCCCTGCTCGTCGCCGCGCTCCGCGAGGGCCGCTTGGATCTTCTCGACGCCGCGACCGAGGATCGGCTCCATCAGCCCTATCGCGCCACGCTGGTCCCGGGGTTGACGGACGTCTTTGCCGCAGCCCGCGACGCGGGCGCGGACGGGGTCGTCCTGAGCGGTTCCGGCCCCACGGTTCTCGCGTTCGGCAACGCGCCGGGGATTGCCCCCGCGATGGTCGAAGCGTTCTGGCGCGCCGGCGTCCGGTGCAGGACGCTCGCGGTGCAGGTCGACACCGACGGAGCGGTCGTGGAGACGGCCGCGTAGGCCGCGTAGTGCGCGGCGACGTGCGAACAGGGCGTGGAGGACGTGCGGTGGGCTTGATCGTGCAGAAATTCGGCGGCAGCTCGGTCGCGGACGCGGACCGCGTCAAGAACGTCGCCGCGCGGGTCGTCGCTACGCGCCGAGCCGGGCACCGCGTCGTGGTCGTCGTGTCCGCGCCCGGCGATATGACCGATGACCTGATCCGCATGGCGCGGCAGATCTCCGCGCACCCGCCGGCGCGCGAGATGGACATGCTACTGGCGACCGGAGAACAGGTGTCGATCGCGCTGCTCGCCATGGCCATCCACGCCGGCGGACACGAGGTCATCTCGCTGACCGGCGGGCAGGCGCGCATCCGGACGGAGCGCGTCCACTCGCGCGCCAGGATCGTGGACGTCGACCGCCGGCGCATCGACCAAGAGCTCGCCTCCGGGCGGATCGTGATCGTCGCCGGGTTTCAGGGCATCACGGACGAGGAGGAGATCACCACGCTGGGGCGCGGCGGGTCCGACACCACCGCGGTCGCCCTGGCGTCGGCGCTCGGCGCGGACGTGTGCCAGATCTACACCGACGTGGAAGGCGTATTTACGGCCGACCCGCGTCTCGTGCCGGCGGCTCGCAAGCTCCGTGAGATCTCGTACGACGAGATGCTCGAGATGGCCAGTTCGGGCGCGCTCGTGCTGCAGACCCGCGCCGCGGAGCTCGCGAAACAGTATCGGGTGCCGCTCGAGGTGCGGAGCAGCTTCGTAGACCGGGAGGGCACCATGGTCACGGACGGCTCGATCGAACGCCGGCGCGTGGTTACCGGCGTCACGCATGATCGCAACGTCGCGAAGATCACCGCCACCGGGGTCGCCGATCGCCCCGGCGCGGCGCACACGATCTTTCGCGCCGTCGCGGAGCGCCACGTGAACGTGAACATGATCATCCAGAGCGTGCCCCGGCACGAGCGGGCGGATATCTCGTTCACCGTCGCCGCGTCGGACATGCGCGCGGCCGTGGACGCGGTGCGCGGCGTCGCCGCCGAGGTGGGCGCGGAGGAGGTGCTGGCCGACGACGGCGTGGCAATGGTCAGCGCGGTCGGTGCCGGCATGATCAGCAACCCGGGCGTCGCGGCGCGCATGTTTGGCGCCCTGGCCGCCGCGGGCATCAACATTGAGTTGATCGCCACGTCCGAGATCAAGGTGTCGTCGGTGATCCGGGCGAGCGATGTGGAGCGGGCGGTCCAAGCACTCCACGCCGAGTTCCAGCTGGACCGTGAACAGCGTGAACAGGAGTGTCCTTGACAACGGGAGCCGGCGCCGGTAGCATGACGCCAAAGCGATGACGGAGCGGGAGTAGGCCCGCCGCGGTCCCAACACCGTGGTCACGGTGCGAGAGAGCCGGGAAAGGTGAGAGCCGGCGGAAGCGGCGGGTCGAACATGGCTCCGGAGCTGTGCGTCGAATCGCGGTCGCGTGTGCGGCGGCGTACTAGACGGCATCGTCCGGCCGGCGTGACACGGCGGTGAGGCCCGGCAGATGCCGGGTGAACGTGGGTGGTACCACGGAGGCGTGAATGCCTCTCGTCCCGGGACGAGAGGCATCGACTTTTTTCAAGCGGGATCGACTCTTTGAAGGGCGGGAGCCGACTATGGGCACGTACTACATCACCACACCGATCTACTACGTGAACGGCGAGCCGCACATCGGCCACGCCTACACCACGATCGCGGCCGACGTCGCGGCCCGCGTCAAGCGCCTGAGCGGGCACGACGTCCTGTTCCTGACCGGCACCGACGAGCACGGCATCAACATCGCCCGGGTCGCCGAGCGTCACGGCACGTCGCCACAGGCCTGGGCCGACCGCATCGCCGAGCAGTTTCGCGGGCTGTGGCGGTTGCTCAACATCTCAAACGACGACTTCATCAGAACAACCGAGCCCCGGCACCGCAGGGTCGTCCAGCATATCTTCGAACGCCTCCTCGCCCAGGGTGACATCTACCGCGGGACCTACGAAGGCTGGTACTGCCCGTCGTGCGAGAGCTACTATCCCGAGAACGAGTTGGGATCCGGCCACACGTGCCCCATCCACACCGGCCGCACGCTCGAATGGACTGCCGAGGACGGGTACCTTTTCCGGCTCTCGAAGTATCGGGACTGGCTGCTGCAGTATATCGAGACCCATCCCACCGCCGTCGCACCCGAAGGGCCGCGCAGCGAGGTGCTCTCGCTGTTGCGGTCCGGGTTGAAGGACATCGCGGTGAGCCGCGCCACGTTCACGTGGGGCGTGCCTGTGCCGTCCGACCCGAAGCACGTGGTGTACGTGTGGATCGACGCGCTGACGAACTACATCACCGCCGCGGGGTTCCTCGACGACCCGGAGAAGTTCCGGCGCTACTGGCCGGCCGACGTGCACCTGGTCGGCAAGGAGATCGTGCGGTTCCACGCGGTCATCTGGCCGATCGTGCTCCACGCCGCGGGGATTCCCGT
>JAJPIA010000139.1 GCA_021324975.1 Bacillota bacterium | reverse complement strand
GTAGCCGAGTCAAACGCTCACGCACGTGGACGCCGAAAGCTGGTCGAGTGTACTTCGGGGGTAACTCCGGAGGACGGCTGACGGGCAGTAGGCACCGGCGGCGGGGGTCGAAGACGGTGAAACGCCGAGGGGTGAGCGCCTCCCGAATTTTCCTCACGCACACCCGGACCTGCCCCGCGACGCGTATCTATACCCATTCATGCTCCCCGACCGACCCGGGATTTATAATGGGAATTGAAGGTCGGTGCCCGGGAAAAACACGGGCGTGCCGACGTTGCCGAGGACGGTGCCATGACCAACCGGCTTCATGTCGCTTCGAGCCCGTACCTGCGCGCCGCGGCGGAGCAGGCCGTGGACTGGTACCCGTGGGGGGAAGAAGCGTTTGCACGTGCGCGGGCCGAGGACCGGCCGATCCTGCTCGACATCGGGGCCGTGTGGTGCCACTGGTGCCACGTGATCGACCGGGAATCCTACGATAATCCGGAGATCGCCGCGCTCATCAACGCCCACTTCGTCCCGGTCAAGGTCGATCGCGATGAGCGCCCCGACGTCGATGTACGTTACCAGCAGGCCGTCGGTGCGATCAGCGGACAGGGCGGGTGGCCGCTCACCGCGTTTCTGACGCCCGACGGGCGCATGTTCTTCGGCGGCACGTATTTCCCGCCTGACGGTGCCATGGGCCGGCCGGGGTTCAAGCAAGTGCTCGGGGCCGTGGCCGAGTTTTACCGAACCAAACGGGACCAGGCGCACGGCTACGCCAAGGAGCTGCACGAGACGCTGCAGCGTCTCGGCGACGCCCGATCGTCCGACGACACGCTGCGGCCCGCGATGGTGGATGGGGTGGCCGAGGCCATCGCGCAGGCCTTCGACAGCCGCAACGGCGGCTTTGGCGGCGCGCCCAAGTTTCCGCATGCCGGCGCGATCGAGCTGTTGCTGCGACGGTACGACCGCACGAGAGACCCCGGGACGCTCCTGATCGTGACCCGCACGCTCGAGCAGATGGCGCGCGGCGGAGTCTACGACCAGCTCGGCGGCGGCTTTCATCGGTATTCCGTCGACGCGTCGTGGACGGTGCCGCACTTCGAAAAGATGCTCTACGACAACGCGGAGCTGCTGCGCAACTTCGCCCACGCGTATCAGGCAACCGGTAACGAGGCTCTGGCGCGCACGGCGCGCGGTATCGTGGCGTATGTCACCGCGACCCTGGCGGATCCCACGGCGGGCGGCTTTTACGCCAGCCAGGACGCGGACATTTCGCTCCACGACGACGGCGACTACTATACCTGGACGCGGGACGAGGCGGCGGCCGTCCTGCCCGCGGATGAGTTCGAGGTCGCGCGCCTCGCGTACCACCTCGATGGACAGGGCGAGATGCACCACGATCCCCGCCGCCACGTGCTGTTCGTGGCCGCCGACGCCGACGCGATCGCGGCGACGGTGGGCCGGCCGCCGGCGGACGTCGCTCGGCTGCTCGACCGGGCGGCCGCGCGGCTGCGTGACGCGCGCGCCCGCCGCCCGGCGCCGTTTGTGGACCCCACGATCTACGCGGGGTGGAACGGCATGATGATCTCCGCGTTCCTGGAGGCGGCGCGGGCCCTCGGGGATGGCGCGGCGCGCGATGTGGCGCTCCGGGCTCTCGAGCGCGTCGTGCGCGAGGCACACGACCCCGACCGGGGATTTCGCCACGTGGCGGGGGCCGCAGCCGGGACCGGCCTGCTCGACGATCAGGTCCAGATGACCCGAGCCCTCCTGGACGCCTTCGAGCACACCGGTCGGCCGTGTTACCTCCGCCTCGCCGAGGAGACGGCGAGCTATCTGCTGGCCGTCTTCGCCACACCGGCGGGCGCGTTCTACGACGCAGTGGCCGGTGCTTCGGAAGCGCCTGGGCTTCGCGTACCGTACGTGCCGGTCCAGGATACGCCGACGCCGGCCGGCAACGCGGTGGCGGTGCTGGTCCTGGACCGGCTCTTCGCCATCACCGGCAACGGCCGGTACCGGGACGCGGCGGAACGGGCGTTGCGCGCGTGCGCGCCGGCCGCCGTGGAGCACGGATTGTTCGCGGCGACGCTGGCCTATGCGCTGGACGTGCACCTCGATCCCCCGCTGCACGTGGTGGTCGTCGGCCCGGCCGATGACCCGCGCGTTCAGGCGTTGCATGCCGCGGCCCTCACGGCGTACCGGCCCGCCGCGATCGTGCACCGGTTCGATCCGGGCGCCGCCGCGGGCGCGATGCCCGAAGCGGCCGCGGCGTCCGGCGCCGCCGCGGGCCGATCGCCCCGCGCGTACGTTTGCAGCGCATCGGCCTGCGCGCCGCCGGCCGCCGACCCGGAGGCGTTGAGCGCGACGATCCGCACGTTCGGCCGGGAGGTCGCGGCGTAGAGCGCTCGTGAGCGCGGCCGGATACGTCGAGCTCAAGCACGCGCTGTCGGCCTTGGCGCTGCGCGCGGCCAGGGACCCGAGCGAGCACGCCGTTGCACACGCGCTCTCGGTGTATGCGCGGGCGGGCGGCGGTCCGGTGGCCATCGCCGATCTCGCCGCCGCGGCCGGAGCGGACGGTGACGCCGTCCGGGACCGGCTTTGCCGGACCGGGCTCTTCGACGAGCAGCCCGCGGGCCGGCTCCGGCTCAGGCCGGCGTACGCGGCCCACGCGCGGTACTTTGGCAGGCAGACCGCGCGCCTCGGCGAGGCGCTCCGGATGCTCGACCAGCCGCCGCCCGCGGGTATGAGCGTGGAGCTGTGGCGCGGCGTTGCGCTGTTCAACGCCGGGTTGTTCTTCGAATGCCACGAATACTTTGAAGACGTCTGGCGCGGCTCGGGCGGGGACGACCGCGCATTCTACCACGGGCTCATTCAGGCGGCGGCGGCCTGTTATCACGCTGAGAAAGGGAACCGGCACGGCGCGCGCGTCCTCGCGGGCAAGGCGGTGAACAAGCTTCACCGGTACGGGCCGGCCTTTCGCGGCCTCGGCCTGGCGGAGCTGGCGGCAGGCCTCGGCAGGTTAGAGGCCTCGGCCGAGACGGCTGCGCCTGGATTCGCGCCGTCCCGCGGGGACCTTCCCCGGATGATGCCGGCGGCCGCCGCGGCCGGCACCGAGGACGGATGAGCCAGCTCTCGCTTCTCGACGAATCCAAACCCGGGCCGGTTCGCGGCCGAATCTACGTCGGGACCTGCTCGTGGTCCGAGAAGTCGTTCGTGCGCAGCGACTTCTATCCCCGCGGTATTCGCAGCGCGTCCGAGCGGCTCCGCTACTACGCGACGCGGTTCCCCACCGTCGAGATCGACGCGTCGTATTTCGCGCTCATGCCGCCGGCGTACAGCCGCCGGTGGGCGGAGGACACGCCGCCGGGCTTTACCATGCACGCGAAAGCGTTCGGGCTGTTCACGGGGCACGCGGTGGCGGCGTCCCGGCTCCCCCCGGGGCTCGCCTCGCTCCTGCCGTCGCGGCTCCGCGCGGCCGACGTCCGTCTCCGCGACGTCCCCGAGGAGTTTTTGAACGCGTGCTGGGATCAGTTCCACGCGTTTCTCGAGCCGCTCGCGTCCGCGGGCCGGCTCGGCTACGTGCTGTTCCAATTGCCGCCCGGCGTGCGGTACTCTGAGGCGGTGCTCGAGGAAGTCCACGGGTGGACCGAGCAGCTGCCCCGCTGCCGCGTGGCGGTCGAGTTTCGGCATCGCGATTGGTCGCGCCATCCGCAGGCGCTGGAACGCCTTGCCCGCGAACGGTGCGCCTACGTGATCCCGGACCTCCCCGATCTCCCGTGGCTCATGCCGCGGGTCGAAGCCGTGACGGCGGACTGGGCGGTTATGCGGCTGCACGGCCGCAACCGGGAGGGGTGGGCCAGAGCGGGGGCGAGCACCGACGAACGTTACGACTACGAGTACGGAGCCGCGGAAATCGACGAGGTGGCCAAGGCGGCGGTGCGCCTCTGCGCGCAGGCCGAACGCGTCTTCCTGATGTTCAACAACCACGCGCACGGCGCCATGGCCCGCAACGCGAGCGCGCTGCGATTGCTGCTGGAGGCCGGCGGAGACGCCTGAACCAGGCGCCGGGGCCGGTGCGGTCGTTAGGGCCACACGGCCGCGGGGAAATACGTAGCCAAGGAAGCGTCTGTTTGTCTGGGAGTGCGCCCATGGTGCAGACTGTTGTCGTGGTCGTCTTGCTCGTCGCAGATGCGGTGCTCGTACAGTTGAATCTCGCCGTCCTGCAAACGCCGATAGCCGTGTCCATCCCCGGAACGCCCGGATATAGCGTGACGCCGATGCTGATGCTCGTCGCGGGCGGCGTCGCCTTGGTAGTGGGCTGGGTGGCGGGGTCGCTCGACCGCATGGTCCTCGACCGGCAGATTCACCACCGGGACGCGGCGCTCCGCGTGATGAGCGAGGAGCTCCTGCGTCTCAAGACCTCCGCGCAGGAGCAGCAGCCGTCGTGGACGGAGATCCGGGCGCGGCTGGACCGGCTCGATCGGGACGTGCGGCTGCTGCAGGAACGCGTGCAGCGCTCGTCCGAGGTCCACGCGCCGGACGCTCCGAGCGGCGGTGATCGGCCGCCGCAACACCGGGTGCCCGTCGGCGGCTGACGGCCCGTTCCGGTCCTGACCCGGCCGCGGGGCCGGTGCCGCCGAGGACGCCTCGTCCAGCGCATCCCCCCGCGCACTGGCGCATCGGCCCCGGCCGGGGCTTTTAAGCTCCGCCGCCCCGCGCCACCGCGGGACGGTAACGCGTCAGGATCGCGCGCACCTCCTCGAGCGGCAGCGCGGGGACCGTGAGGCCTCGAAATCCCGTCATCGTTTCAGCCGCGCACAGCGCATTGAGAATCGACTCCTCGACCGCGTCGGCGACCGCCTCGAAGAAGACGTCGAGGTGCGCCTGCGGCACCATGCGCAGCTCGTGCATCGCGGGCACCTTCGCGGGCAGGTGGTTGCCCGTGGCAAACGCGAGGAAGAGATCCCCGCTGGAATTGTGGCCCAGGCCGCCGACGCGTGAGAGCCCCACCGTCGCACGCTGCGCCAACCGCGTGCACTGACCCGGGAGCAGCGGGGCGTCGGTGGCCACGATGACGATGATAGAGCCCGCGGGCTGCCCGCGTCGCTCCGGCACGTCCCACGTGCGGGCCAACTCGCGGCCCACCGGGACGCCGTCGATTCTGAGCTGCCGCATGTGTCCGTAGTTCGCCTGGACGAGGGCCCCCACGGTGTACGTGCCGCTCGGCACGCGCACCACCCGCGACGACGTCCCGATGCCGCCTTTGAACCCGTGGCACCGCATGCCGGTGCCGCCGCCGACATTGCCCTCCGCGACGGGACCGGCGGCCGCCGCGCGCAGGGCCGACAGCGCGTCATCCTGCGTGACGCTGTGCGCGTTGATGTCGTTCAGAAGGCCGTCGTATGTCTCGGCCACGACCGGCAGGGTGAAGCGCGGGACGTACCCGTGCTCGACGCCGTACACGACGAGCGCGTCGCGCACCACGCCCACGGCGTGGGTGTTCGTGATGCCGATCGGGGTCTCCAGCATCCCCGCTTCCTGGATCCACGCCACCCCGGTCATCTCGCCGCAGCCGTTGAACACGTGCACGCCGGCGAACGCGTAATCTCCCCAGATGTCGCCGTCGCGCGGCGCGATCATGGTCACGCCCGTACGCACCGTCCGCGGGCCGTCGGCGATCAGCGTCCGGTGCCCGACGCGCACGCCCGGCACGTCGGTGATCGCGTTTGATGGTCCCGCGGGGAGCTGCCCGATCGTGACGTCCAGGTCCGAGGCGCGTGCGCGGCCCATACCCGTCGGTTCGCTCGCGGCGCCGGCCTCCCTGCCGGCGCCGCGCAGGTGCCGTCCCGACCCGGCGCGAAACGACTCTACCACTGCGTTACGGAGGTCCGTCCGCCGTGGGTACCGTTCCCCCCGAGTGGCAACTCATCCGCGCGTCGCGACTCTTAGATGGAACCGGAGCTGCACCCGTTGAGCAGCCCACGGTGGTCGTGCGACGGGGCATCATCCACGGCGTCTACGCCGGCGACGCGCTCCGCGCTGACTGGCCGGCGGCCGCGCCGGTGCTCGAATACCCCGGGCACACGTTGTTGCCGGGGTTGATCGACTGCCACGTCCATCTCACGCTGCCGGGCGACGGCACGCCGTTTGAGACCACCGTGCGGGAAGCGGACGGGACGCTCGTCGCGATGGCCATGCGCAACGCGCAGACCGCGCTGGCGGCCGGCATCACCACGCTCCGAGACTGCGGCAGCATGCGGGACACGTCGCTCGAGCTTCGGCGCGCGCAGCGCCTCGGCTACGCCGTCCTCCCGCGTCTCTTCTTGTGTCGGTGCCCCATGACGGTGACCGGCGGGCATTGCTGGTACTTCGGCGGCGAGGCCGACGGTCCGGAGGGCGTGCGGCATATGGTACGGCGGTTGGTGCGGTCCGGCGTGGACTACGTCAAGATCATGGCCAGCGGCGGCGGCACCGTCGGCACGATCTCGTCGCGGCCGTCGTACACCGTCGAGGAGCTGCGGGCCGCGGTGGACGAAGCGCACCGCTTCAACCGGCGAGTGGGCATCCACTGCACGTGCGCGGCCGCCACGCGCAACGCCGTCGCCGCCGGCGCGGACCATATCGAGCACGCGTTGTTCCTCACGGAGGACGCGGGTCATCAGCGGTACGAGCCCGACGTGGCGGACGCGGTGGCACGGGCGGCGGCCGTGACCTCGACGCTGTGCGTGGGAGATTTCATTGTCCAGGCCCTCCGGGACAAGCCCGACGCCGGCCCGGAGGAGCGCGCCGCGGTGGAACGATGGCGGCGCATGAACGACGGGAACCTGGACAACACCCGCCGCATGCGCGCCGCGGGGGTGCGCTACGTCGCCGGCACCGACGCGGGCTGGCGGTATACCCCGTTCGACGGCCTCGTCCGCGAACTGGAGTTGCTGGTCGCGTCCGGCGCGCGCCCCGTCGAGGCGATCGCCGCCGCGACGTCGGGTGCCGCCGCGGCCATGGGACTCGAGGGCGAGGTCGGAACGCTCCGGGAGGGCCTCGCGGCCGACATCATCGCGGTGCCCGACGATCCTTCGGTCGACCTCGGGGTCCTGCGCCGGCCCGCGATGGTGATGCTCGGCGGGACCGTCGTGGCGCGGCGCTGACCCCGCCGGCGCGGCCGGACCGAGCCCGTTGCGGCGGGCGGCCGCGCCGGGCGGGATCCGGTCGGCCGTTTTGCGCCAGACGGACGAGCGCCTCCCCGCCGACGGACATCAGCGTCCACGCATCATAGTCGGTCGCCCCCAGCCGCCGGTAAAAGGCCATAGCCGGTTGATTCCATCGCAGCACGCTCCAGGTCATGCGGCTGCAGCCGGCCGCGATCGCGGTGCGGGCGAGCGCGGCGAGGAGCGCGCGGCCGGCGCCGTTGCCGCGGTGGCGCGGTACGACGAACAGGTCCTCCAAGTAGAGCACCGGGCGCCCGAGGAACGTGGAGTACGCGAAGAAGTAGAGCGCCAGCCCGACGGGCTCGCGACCGCGCAGGCAGAGCAGCGTTTTGAAGTACCGCCGGCGCCCGAAGCCGTCGCGGCGCAGGTGCTCGACGGTGGCTTTGACGGCGTGCGGGCGTCGCTCGTACGCGGCAAGGCCGCGAATCAAGGTCCAGATGGTTCCGAGGTCGCGGACGGTACCCGGCCGGATCCGGAACGAGGGCGCAAGGCTCACGTAGAGTACTGTTCGGCCGCACCCGGGCGGTTTCTTGCCGGGACGGCCCGTCTCCGTCGCGCCGGGGCGGTCCCCGTCCGCGCCGACCGCCGGCGTCCTCACAGGCTCACAAGGCAATCGTTATATGTTTTATCCTCCTCTAGGCCAGCGTAAGCGCCCTTTCGGCAACATTTCGCGCCCGACTACTTACTGTTGCCGTCGTCGTGAATGTTGCGCTGATCGTTGGGCTGCGGCGCCTGGCAGCCGCCGCGATTGGGATCCCGGCAGTCGTTGTACTGCGGGTACTGCGGGCCGACGTACCGCCGGTTGTCGTACTGCGGCGCACCGTACCGGCGGTCATTTTGGTAATACTGCGGGCCGACGTACCGCCGGTTGTCGTATTGCGGCGCACCGTACCGGCGGTCATTTTGGTAGTACTGCGGGCCGCGATACTGGCCGTTGTTCTGGCACCGGTTGCCGGCGTTCCAGCCGTTCCAGCCGCCGGGCTGCTGGCACGATCCGCTCCCGTACCGGGTGCCGTAGTCGTAGGGGCCCTGCCCGTGGTATCCGCCCGAATCAGCGTACGCGGGCACGCCGCTCAACATCAATAAGGCGGCGCCCACGAGCGCCAGCTTGGAAACCGGTCCGCGAAACATCGAGCGCAGTGTCACGGTGATCACCTCCGTAGCCGTTTGACCCACCGCCCTACGTCGGGGCGATGGTTACCGTACGGCCCCAGGGTATCTTACCCCGTTGAAGAAGTGGCCCAGAGCGCGTGAATGTCTTGTGAATCCATGGTGAACCTCAGGCGCGCCGCCGCGGTATTACGAAACGGGGACGGTCTACTCTGCAAGGAGGTGTACGGATGGGAACACGCAAGGGCAAGGGACTGACGCGGCGGCAGCTGCTCCGCCACACCGCGGCGGGTGTCGCCGGTGCCGCGCTGTCGGGAATCGGCGGTCCGTGGGCGTGGAGAGCGTTGGCCCAGGGCGCCCAGACCCTCACGGTGGCGCTCTACGCCGACGCGATCAGTCTCGACCCGTTCGATAGCAACGACAATCTATCCCTGGCCGTGGAGCGGGAGATCTTCGACGGGCTTCTCGGCTTCACACCGGACATGAAGATCCGGCCCGAGCTCGCGACGTCGTGGGAGGCATCGAAGGACGCCCGTTCGTTTACGTTCCACCTGCGGCAGGGCGTCAAGTTCCACGATGGGACGCCCTTCAACGCGGCCGCGGTCAAAATGAACTTCGATCGCGCCCGCGACCCTAACCACAAGCTCAAGAAGTTCAGCCTCTACGAGCCCATCGAGTCGATCGACGTGGTGAACGACGCGACCGTCCGGTTCATGCTGCACAGTCCCTTCGGGGCGATGCTGTACAATTTCGCCCATCCCAGCAGCCGCATCATCAGTCCGGCCGCGCTCGCCAAGGGCGAGCAGTATATCGCGCGCAATCCGGTAGGCACCGGTCCGTTTAAGTTCGTGAGTTGGACGCCAGGGCAGCAGATCGAACTGGCACGTAACCCGGACTTCTGGCAGAGCGGGCGCCGGCAGGCCGATCGGCTCGTGATCCGGCCCGTGGTCGAGGATGCGAGCCGGGTAGCAATGCTGCTGGGTGGTGACGCTCAGTTCGTCTACCCGGTCCCCGGGGTGCAGGTGGACGCGGTGTCCAAGGCCTCCGGCGTCACCGTTCAGAAGCGGTGGAGCATCTACGCATTCTACGTCGCCATGCACTGCCAGCACGAGCCGTTTCGCAACGTCAAGGTGCGCCAGGCGTTAAACTATGCCGTCGACAAGGACGCGCTCGACAAGGTGGTCCTGCGTGGGTTTGGCCGTCCTTTGGACGCCCCAATGGCGCCCGGGGTCGCCGGTTACAGCCAGGTCCAGGCCGGCGGGTGGCCCTACGATGTGGCGAAGGCAAAGTCACTGCTGGCGGAGGGCGGCTTTCCCAAGGGGTTCGAAACGACGCTCTGGATGGGCAATCAGACCGAGACGATGCGGCTCGGCGAGACGATTCAGCAAATGCTCGGCAAGGTCGGCGTCACCGTCCGGTTGCAGCCCATGGAAGCCGCCACGCTCACGGCGGTGCGGTACAAGCCCATCGCCGAGAACCAGTCCCAGATGAACCTTGCCGGGTGGTCACCGTCGACGGGGGATGCGGATTGGGCGCTCCGACCGCTGTTCGACGGCGACTCCTGGCCACCGACGCTCTTCAATCTCTCCTTCTACAAGAACGCTCAGGTAGACGAGCTGCTCAAAGACGGCCTCTCGACCGCCGCCCCGGCCGAGCGAGACAAGGACTACGCGGAAGCGAGCCGGCTGATCTGGGCGGACGCGCCGGTGATCTACCTTTACAATTCTCAGATCCTTGCGGGCGTCCGCACCGGCACCACGGGCGCCTATGCGATGCCGGACGGCACTGTGGATCTGCGCGACGCGGGGCTCACAGGAAAGTAGGCGCTCGCTCAGCAGGGGGAGGCCCGGGCGGGGCTGATGCTGCGGTTCCTGGGGCGTCGGCTGTGGCAGATCGTCCCGATCTTGTTCGGCGTCTCCCTGGGCGCCTTCGCGTTCCTGCACGCGATTCCGGGCGACCCCGCCCGGCTGCTCGCCGGGCCGGACGCCACGCTGGCGGAAGTGCAGGCGGTGCAAGCCCGTCTCGGGCTCGACCGCCCCCTGCCGGTGCAGTATGGCTATTTCGTTCGTAACGCCGTGGTAGGAGATTTCGGGCGATCGTACCGCAGCGGAGACCCCGTGAGCCGCGTCCTCGCCGAGCACGCTGGGCCGACCTTGGAGCTGTCTGTGATCAGCACCGCACTCGCCGTCGTCGCCGGGATGACACTCGGAACGTTGCAGGCCGTCCGGCGCAACACACTCCCCGATTATTGCAGCACGGTGCTCTCCGTCGCGGGGATCAGTACGCCCTCTTTCTTTCTCGGCCTGGTGCTGATCTACGTCTTCTCCGTGAACCTCCATTGGCTTCCCACGGGCGGCATGACCCAGCTTCAGAGTGTGGTCCTGCCCGGCATCACCCTGGCGTCGGCGTCCGCCGCGGTGATCGCGCGGTTCACGCGAAGCAGCCTGCTGGAGGTGCTGGGAGAGGACTTCGTTCGAACGGCGCGGGCCAAGGGCGTCACGGAGCGGCGGGTGCTGGTCCGGCACACGCTGCGCAACGCGCTGATCCCCGTCGTGACGCTCGTCGGCCTGGAGTTCGGGTTTCTCCTCGGCGGGGCGATCGTCGTCGAGACCGTGTTCAGCTGGCCGGGATTAGGGTGGCTGCTTGTCCAGTCGATCGACTTCCGCGACTACCCGGTGTTGACGGCGGAGATCCTCCTGTTCTCCGTGGAGTTTCTGGCGATCAACTTGATCGTCGACGTGCTGTACGCGGCGCTCGACCCGCGCGTCGTCTACCGTTGAGGCGCGTTCCTCCGTCCGATCCGCGTGACGACGCCCGGCGGGCGCCCGCGGCGCGCGGCTCGCTGGCGCGGTTTTTTCGGCGGCGCACGGCGGTCGCGGGCGGCGTCATCACCGCGACGTTCCTCGCCGTCACGCTGCTCGGCATGTGGGTGACGCCATACCCGCCCGCCGCTGCGGACTATAACCAGACGCTGGCGCCGCCGTCGCTGGCCCACCCGATGGGGACGGACGACTTCGGACGCGACATCCTGAGCCGGCTCATGGCCGGGGCGCGGTACTCGCTGGGCATGGGCCTCAGCGCCGTCACCCTTGGCGCCGCCGTCGGGTCGCTGTGGGGTGTCGCAAGCGCCTTCCACGGCGGCTTCTTCGACAATGTCTCCATGCGCGCGGCGGACATCCTGTTCGCCTTCCCGGGTATCCTGCTGGCGATCGCGATCGTGGCGGTGCTGGGGCCCGGCCTGACCAACGTGGTGATCGCGGTGGGCGTGTTCAGCATCCCAACGTTCGCACGGCTCGTGCGCGGCCCGGCGCTCGCCGCCATGGGCCAGGAGTACGTCGAGGCAGCACGCGCCGTGGGGGCCGGGGGGGCCCGCATCATGCTCAGGCATCTGGTGCCGGTCGCCTTGCCCCCAATTATTGTTTACTTCACGCTCAGGATCGGCACCGCGATCCTCACCGCCTCGGCGCTGAGCTTTCTCGGCCTGGGCGTTCAGCCGCCGACGCCTGAGTGGGGCGCGATGCTCGCGGCCGGCCGGTTGTTCATAAACGTTGCGCCGCAACTCGTGATCGCGCCCGGCGTCACGATCTCTCTGGCCGTTCTGGGATTCAACCTGCTCGGCGACGGGCTCCGCGATGCCCTGGACCCGCGGCTGCGCGTCTGATCTTGGCGGTTCACGTGGCCAATCCCTTCCCGGGTGCGGACGTCGCCGCGGCGCGGAATCGATCTGCGCGGCTCGGTGTTATGCCTGGCGGGAGAGTAGGGAGGGCACCTCGTGGTCAGCCTTGTCGTCGCCGCGGAACGCGCGCTCCTGATCGCCCGGTTTGCGTCGCACTGGTCTGTCGAGACGTCCCTCGAGGGCCGCGAGCCCGACTGCGTCGCCGTCGATCCGCGTGATTCGTCCCGCGTCTACTGCGGGACCCGGGGGCACGGTTTGTGGCGGAGCATCGATGCCGGCCGGCGCTGGGAGCCGGCCGGCCGCGGCATCGCCCACGAGCGGCTCACCGCCGTGTCCGTGAGCCGCGTGGAGGGCACGGAGCGGCTCGGGGTCGTGTACGCCGGCACGGAGCCGAGCGCGATGTTTCGCTCCGACGACGGCGGGGACGCGTGGCGGGAGCTCTCGGGCATGCGGACGCTGCCATCCTCGCGTACGTGGAGCTTCCCGCCGAGGCCGTCCACGCACCACGTACGCTGGATCGAGCCGGACCCATCGCACCCCGGCCTCGTGTACGTGGCGATCGAGGCCGGCGCGCTGGTGCGCACTCCGGACGGCGGACGGACGTGGGTGGATCGCGTGCCGCGGGGGCCGTACGATACGCATACCGCGGCCACGCACCCGCTCGCACCGGACCGCGTGTATGCGGCCGCCGGCGACGGCTATTTTGAAAGCCTCGACGGCGGCGGGGCTTGGGCCCAGCAGCTCGATGGCCTGGGCCATCGGTATCTCGTAAGCGTCGCGGCCGATCCGGGTGATCCGGACACCGTTGTCGTCTCCGCGGCGGCGGGGCCGCACGTAGCCTACCGCCCGCGCACCGCCGAAGCCTACGTATACCGAAAGTCTAGCCGGCACCCCTGGCAGCGGATTGACGCCGGGCTTCCGGATTCAGGCGGCACGGTGGCGAGCCATTTCGCGACGCACCAGCGCGAGCCGGGCGTCATCTACGCCGTGAACAACCGCGGCGCGTACCGTTCGGGGGACGCCGGACAATCCTGGGCGGTGCTCGACATCCCGTGGCCGTCGGGCGCATTGGACGACGGGGTCTCGGCTTTGACGTGCCTTCCTAGATAGATGGCCCGCGGTATGGATTGCGAGGGCCGCGACCATCGAAGCTTCGGTGGGCGCCCCGGTGAGCAGCTATCTCGCGGGGATGCCCTGGAGCGCCCGCAGGTACATGATCTGGCCCGCATGGTAGATGTCGTGGGTCGTCGTCCGGACGATTCGCATCGCCAGCGGCTGTGTCACGCCCCCCTTGTACCACGTGATCCGCTTCGAGAGCGCCGCATCGTCGAGTGATTGGGCGCGCGTAAGGAACTCGGTCGAGATATCGAGCAGGGTCCGGCGATCGCGATCCCAGTCGGCGTCGCTCCCCGAGATCTCGTGCCAATCGGCGGCTCCGAGCGCGTGGCCGTCGGGTGGATCCCCGTCCCATGCCTGGAGCACCCCGCGCTTCCAGAGGATCAGATGGCGCACGATCTGCCAGATCGAGTGCCGCGGCGGCGCCGGCTTCCACGCAGCTTCCGCCGCGGTCAGCCCGCGGAGCGCGCCGCTGAGCGGAGGCTGCCACTGCACGCTCTCGTCGTACAGCGTGGTATGCACGTGATCGACAACAAGCTGCCCGAGCGTCACTGCGCCGTCCTGCTCCATGCCACCTCTCCTTCACCGTCCCTTGGCATGAGCTACGCGCAGGTCCGCCGGCGTCCCTGCCGGCGCCGGCCGTTCGCGCAAGACCACGCGAGCGAGCATTTACCCTCGTCAGGCTGCCGCATAACGCTGGTGGCCGCGCCCGTCACGGGGGGCGCGACACTCCTTCCCACGGCGGCGGCCGGCTCGATGGTCCTGCGCGGTGACGGAGCCGCGCTAAGACGGAACGCCACGGCCGTAGACGGGCCGATGTCCTGTGTCGTCAGCGTGCCCGCGCGACGCCGCCGCGCCGTCGCAGCCCCGGCTTGCGGGTTGTGCGCGAATTGTGACGTTACGCCGGCGTCTCCGCGGGAAACACAAAAAGTTACGCCGGCGTCTCCGCGGGAAAAACTGCTTGGGTGCAGGGCGAACACGGCGGAGCAAGGAGCGAAGGGAGGTGACGTCATGTTCTTTCCTTGGCTTGCGCTCGGGGTGTTCCTTGGGCTCACGGCCATCGCAGTCGCGGTTTCGAGCAGCAACCGATAGGCCGGCAATCAACACGACTGACTGAGCAAATAGACGACAGGATCGGTGGTGCTCGCCGCTCCGTGCTCCCGTAGCGGCGGGCGAGGAAGCCGGGGGGCGGATCCCAAGGGATCCGCCCCCTGAAGACGTCAGACGATCGATGCCTGATTGCTGCCGTCCCCGGTGTGGGGTGTGGAATAGGGCGCTCGCCTCGTGGTTTAGCCGCACGGACAAATCGGGGATAAGCGAGGTGGCGTACGGCCAGCCGGGGCAATTGCCGCATCTTTCGAGGAGATGTTCAGGAGGAGAAGGTGGTGCGCATGACGAGATCGCCCGGACCGGGATTCATGTACGTCGCGGTCATCGGCCTGCTCGGGCTACTCGCGGCCCCGGGCATGCCGGCCGCGCTCGCGCAGTCCACAGCCGCGCCCGTCGCAAAACCGGTTGAGCCTCCGAGCTCGGCCTCCACGGTCGTCAGGGGCATCAACGATGACGGTCGCATGGTGGGCTTCTATCTCGACAAGTCGAAGCGGCCGCACGGGTATCTATTCGCGGACGGTCAATTCACCCCGATCGAGGCGCCGGGTGCCGGCGCGACGGTGGCCGGCGGCATCAACAACGCCGGCGACATCGTTGGGTACTATCGCGACGCCGGCCGCACGCCGCACGGGTACCGGCTGTCCGGAGGGAAGTTTACGACGATCGACGTGCCTGGGGCTGCCGCCACCTATGCCGACGACATCAACGACGCTGGGCAGATCGTCGGCACGTACGACGATCGCGCCGGTCATTCACATGGGTTCATGCTGACGGGGGGCCAACTCAGCACCTTTGACGTCCCCGGCGCGACCACCACACTGGCGTACGGCATCAACCGCGCGGGCCAGGTCGTCGGGTACTACGAAGCTGGGCGCATCGCCCACGGGTTCTTCTACGCCGGCGGGCACTTCGCGACGATCGACATCCCGAACGCTGTTCGGACCTGGGCGTGGGGGATCAACGGCGCGGGGCAGATTGTCGGCTACTATCAGGACAACGCGCAGGCGATTCACGGGTTCGTGCGGGATGTCTCCGGACACGTGACGACCATTGATGTCCCGGGCGCGACCGCGACCAACGTGTTCGGGATCAACGACACCGGATCGATCGTCGGCGCCGACATTCACAAGGGCGTGTACTACGGCTGGTCGATGCCGCTCCACGCAATCGGTGGCGAGCGGATCCTCGGGGCCGCACCGCGCGGGGGTGCCGGCCCAGGATACTAGCCCTTCGGGTTACGCTGCTGCGGGTTCCCTTTCGGCGCGCGGCACCCTTGTGGGCCGCGCGCCGGCCGCTTGCGCGGCACCGCCCCGTGTTGGAGAATCGGGGTGCGGGGACCGGAGGCAGTGATGAGGACGCTGGCCATCGTCGTCGGCGGCGGGCCGTCGCCGGGGATCAACGCGGTGATCGCCGCGGCCACCATTGAGGCGCGCAACCACGGCGTGCCCGTGCTTGGCGTGCAGAGCGGCTTTCGCGCGCTCGTTGCAGGCGATACGGGCCGCGCGCGCCCGCTCGATATCCACGACGTGTCGCGGATCCACTTCGAGGGCGGTTCCATTCTCGGCACGTCGAGGGTGAACCCGGCAAAGACGCGCGACGATCTCCAGCGAGTGGCCGAATCTCTCCACCGCCTCGAAGTCGCGTATCTGCTCACGATCGGCGGCGACGACACGGCGTTCGGTGCGGCGCAGGTGGCGGCCGCGATGCAGGGCCGGCTGGCGACCGTCCACGTCCCGAAGACCATCGACAACGACCTGCCGCTCCCGCCCGGCATTCCCACGTTCGGGTTCACGACCGCGGTAAACGTCGGCAAGAACCTGGTGCACAATCTCATGCAGGACGCGGCGACCGGGGATCGGTGGTTCTTCGTGACCGTGATGGGGCGTCACGCCGGCCATCTCGCGTTGGGCGTGGCAGGCGCGGCGGGGGCTACCCTCGCCGTGATCCCCGAAGAGTTTCGGCTGGAGGAGTTTCCCGGGTCGCACCTGCCGCTGCACCACGTGGCCGATATCCTCGAGGGCGCGATCATCAAGCGCCTCGCGGACGGGCGCGAGCACGGGGTCGCGCTGGTGGCCGAAGGCCTGCTCGAGAGCCTGGACCCCGCGACGCTCGGAGCGGTGGAACGCGACAGCTACGGCAACGTGCGCCTGGCGGAACTCGGGCTTGGACGACTCCTGATGGAGCGGGTCACGACCAGCCTGACGGCGCGCGGCGTGCGCGTGCCGATCCAGCCGCTGGACCTCGGATACGAGCTGCGGTGCGCGCCGCCCGACGGCTTCGACATTCAGTACTGCCGCGGTCTCGGGTACGCCGCGATTCGATTCCTCCTTCAGGGTGGAAGCGGGGCGATGGTCACCGTGCAGGGGGACCGGCTCGTCCCCATTCCATTTGCCGAGATTATCGACCCGGCCACCGGCCGCGTGCGCGTGCGCCGGGTGGATGTGCAGTCGGAGATGTACGCGGTATACTCGTCGTACATGATTCGCCTTCGGCCCGACGATTTCACCGACCGGGAGCGGATCCGTAAGCTTGCGGCGGCCGGGCGGCTCACGGAAGACGAGTTCGTGCAACGCTTTCGTCCGGTCGCGGCGACCGTACCTCGCGTGTCTGCGTCCACCGATGCTGGCGACCGCGACCCGGCATTGCAACCGTCGCGGAACACGACTGGAGGCGGGGGCTGAGCCATGAGCTTGGACGGTCTGCACGCGATGTCCGAGACGGTACGCGCGCTGACGGCGCACGGCAAGGGTATTTTGGCCGCGGACGAGAGCCATGGCACTATCGGCCGCCGATTTACGGCGATCGGCGTCGAGAACACGCCGGAGAACCGCCGGCGGTACCGGCATCTGCTCTTCACCACGCCGGGCATCGCCGACGCCCTGGGCGGCGTGATTCTGTTCGACGAGACGATCCGTCAGCAGGCCGACGACGGGACGCCGTTCCCGAAGCTCCTCGCCGGGTTGGGTATCGTGCCCGGCATCAAGGTCGACGCAGGGGCGAAGCCGCTCGCCGGCGCGCCCGGGGAAACTGTGACGGAGGGGCTCGACGGCCTGCGCGAGCGCCTCGCGGAGTACCGTGGCCTGGGGGCGCGCTTCGCGAAGTGGCGGGCCGTGATCGAGATCGGCGAGGGCCGGCCGAGCCGGTACTGCCTCGACGCCAACGCGCACGCCCTCGGGCGCTACGCCGCGCTCTGCCAGGAAGCCGGCATCGTGCCGATCGTGGAGCCCGAAGTGCTGATGGACGGCAGCCACACGATCGAGCAGTGCTTTGAGGCCACGGAGGCGACGCTCGATCACGTCTTCCGCTCGCTGCGCGATCAGCGCATCGTGCTGGAGGCGATGCTGCTCAAGCCGAACATGGTCGTGTCGGGGGCGAAGTGCCCGCGGCAGGCGGGCGTGGACGAGGTGGCGGAAGCGACGGTGCGGTGCCTGCGGCGCACCGTGCCGGCCGCTGTGCCCGGGGTCATGTTCCTGTCGGGCGGCCAATCACCCGAGCGCGCGACGCAACATTTGAATGCGATGAACGCGTTGCCGGGGCCGCGCCCGTGGGTGTTGAGCTTCTCGTTCGCGCGCGCCCTCCAGGCGCCGGCGATGGACACGTGGCGCGGCTCCACGACGGCAGTCCAGGCGGCCCAGCAGGCGTTCCTGCGCCGCTCGAGGCTGGTCGCGGCCGCGCGCGAGGGCCGGTATACGCCGGCGATGGAGCAGGCGGGCGCCGCCACCGGTCCGGCGCGCTCCTAGCTTTCGACCCGTAGTCTCCCCGAGCGGACGCCGCGCACCCGCGACGTCCGCTCGGCGCGTGTAAGTGTCGCACGCCCCCTTCGTCCTCCGCGTCACGGCCACGTCATCGGTTCTTGATACCCTGGACGCCGGCAGTGGATTGCGAGGCCCGTGCCGCGAATTCACGCGATCTGCATGCACGCTGCGCAACCCGTTCACACGCCGCTCTATGCTGTCGATGGTGCGGACCACGTGTCCCCGCGGCCGCGGTCGCGGCTTTGGTCCCCAGGTGGGCCGGGGTGCGTCGCAGGTAGCGCCCTTTCCCGGCGTCGTCAGGCGATCGAGACGGGGGCGCCGCGGCGGATCGACGCGTGGAGCGCGGCGAGCACCCGCAGGTTCCCAACGGCGTCTTCGGGTGGAAGCGCGAGCGGGCGGCCCGCCAGCGCGTCGCCGAAATGCTCGACCATGCGCTGGTACTGGTCCGTGCCGGAAAATCGGATGACCTGGGATTCCCCCGTGCGCGTGACATAGAGCTCGGCGTCGGCGGTGCCAGGCAGGAATGCGTCCGGGGCGGGGACCCGAAGCGTCCCGTCCGTCCCCACGATCTCGTACTCCTGGCGCCGCGGGAGCGTGAGCGCGCAGTCCAGCACGGCGAGACGGCGGTCATCGAAGCGGAGCAGGCCGCCGGTGACTTCATCCACGCCCGTTGAGCCCGTGCTGGCGAACGCCATGGCTTCCCGGGGTTCGCCCAGCACGGCGCGGCACAGATTCACGGCGTAGCAGCCGACGTCGAACAGCGCGCCCCCGCCAAGGGCGGGATCGAACCGGATGTTGCCATGGGGCGTGCGCGCGGCGAACGTAAACTCGGCGCGGACCAACCGGACCTCGCCGATCGCCCCGGACGCCGCGATCTCGAGGGCGCGCTCCGTCCGCGGGTGAAAGCGGTACATAAATGCTTCCATGAGCGTGACGCCCTGTCGCCGGCACGCCGCGATCATCGCTTCGCAGTCCTCCGCGGACACGGCGAGAGGCTTCTCGCACAGCACGTGCTTGCCCGCCGACGCCGATCGGAGGGTCCACTCGCGGTGCAGGGCATTGGGCAGCGGGATGTAGACGGCCTGTACTTCCGGGTCGTCCAGCAGCGCTTCGTACGATCCGTACGCCTTCGCGATGCCCATACGCCGGGCCGCGTCCTGTGCGCGGGGAAGGGTACGGCTCGCGATGGCGACGACACGCGCGTTCCGGGCCCGCTGCAGCGCGGGAATCACCGCGATCTCCGCGATCCGCGCGGCACCCATCACGCCCCAGCCAATGACGTCCATCGACGGCCTCCCATCCGGGCACATCCGACGTTCCTCTCTATCATGCGGTTACATAGGTTCTGAGACCCTGAACGCGGCGGCGCTTGCGAGGCCGTGACCCGGGGTTCGCCGGCGGGTGGCGGGCCCGCGGCACCGACGCACGACGCGCCCGAGAGGAGTCCCGTCGGGCTGTGCCGGACCGTTACACTGAGGCCGGGTCAGTGCAGTAAGAACGCGCCGCGTATGCCCGTGAGGATCCCCTCGACCGCAAGAGACGCCAGGACGAGGCCCATCACGCGGGTCAGCACGTTTGCACCGGTGCTGCCCAGCACGCGGTGCACCGATTCTGCCGCGCGCAGGGTCCCGTAGGTAAAGACCAGGACCAGGAACAGGATGCCGGTGGTGACAACCTGCTGCGGCATGTTGAATCGTTCATTGTCGGTCAGCAGCATCGACGCCATGATGGTGCCGGGGTCGGCGATATAGGGGATCGCCAGCGGGAACACCGAGACGTCCCGATCGTGCCGCACGATCGGCGCGCCATCCGGGCCTACCGGCTCCGCTGCGGGTTCTTCCTCGAGGATCATCCGCATCGCGATCACCAGGAGGACCAGCCCGCCGGCGATTCTAAAGGACGCCAAGCTGACGCCCATCGCGTTCAGGACGATCTGGCCGACCACAATGAAGGCGATCAAGATAATCGCGGCGATAATGACCCCACGCCGGGCGATGCCCATCCGGCTTGACGCCGGCTCGTTCCGCGTAAGCGCGATGAACAGCGGCACCAAGCCCAGGGGGTTGACGACGAAGAACGTGACCGCGTCGGTGATGAGGCGGTCAGGGCAAAAGGGTGCGCACATCTTTAGGCATCAGACAAACCTCAACTGGAAGTCGCTCGGCGTGCGTGGCTTCGTCCCTCAGGCCGGCGATTCCTCCCGTCGCCGTGCGCTCACTCCTCCACGACCCTGCGGAGCCCGCTGAGCGCGTCGTCCACTGCCGCAAAAATCGTGTCGAGGTGACGGCGCACCTCCCCCAGGCGGCGCGCCGAGACCTGCCACACGCGTTCCCGCCGCGCCGCCACCCTGTCTCCGCCGTCGTGCATGGTCGTGTGCCGCCGTGGGAGAAGTATCATGGGACCGGGGCAATCCGGGGAAGCACGAACTGGACGAGGTGGATGACATGATCGAGCCTATGACCGGCGCGTCCCTGCCCGTGACAGGCGTCGCGCAGGGGCGGCCGGAGTTCCTGGCCACGCGGCACGTGGTCAGTTCCAGCCACTATCTGGCCACCATGGCCGGTCTGCGCATGTTCTCGCTCGGCGGCAATGCCGCGGACGCGGGCGTGGCCGCCGGCATCGCCCTCAACGTGCTCGAACGGCACCTCACGGATTTTGGCGGCGTCGCGCCGATCATGTTCTTTCGGCCCGGGATGGCGCGGCCTGAAACGATCGCGGGCGTCGGGCGCTGGCCGCACCGGCTCACGCTGGATCGGTATCTCGAGCGCTACGGCGGCGACATGCCGATCGGCGCTCCGCGGTATGTGACGCCCGCGGCGCCCGATGCGTGGCTGACCGCGCTGGCGCGGTACGGCCGTCTTGCGCTCCGCGACGTGCTGCAGCCGGCGTGTGAGTTGTGCGAGGGGTTCCCCGTCTACGACCGCCTCGCCAGGACGATCGGCGCGCTCGCCTCTCGCCTCCGGGAATGGCCCGCGAGCGCCCGGGTCTTCCTTCCCAACGGCCGGCCGCCGCAGGTCGGCGAGGTGCTCGTGCAGCGCGAACTCGGCGGCCTGTTTCGACGGCTGATCGATGTCGAGCACGCCGCCGCGGATCGCGGCCGGGAGGCCGCGATCATGGCGGCCCGGGACGAGATCTATCACGGCGAGATCGCCCGCGCCCTCGCCGCGCACGCCCAACAGACCGGCAGCGAGTTGGACGCGGATGACCTGGCCGCCTCCCGCGTCGCGGTCGAGCCGTCGATCTCGTCACGGTACCGCGGCGTGGAGGTGCACGCCTGCGGCCCATGGTCGCAGGGGCCCTTGCTGCCGATGATTCTGAACCTGCTGGAGGGCGCGACGCTCCGTCAATGGGGACGGGGCGGCCCCGCCCATCTACACTATCTCATCGAGGCGATCAAGGTCGCGTGCGCCGACCGTGAAGCGTTCATCGGGGACCCGGAGCAGGTCGATGTGCCGATCGCCGGGCTGCTCAGTCCAGAATACGCCGACGAGCGGCGGCGCCTCATCGATCCGGTGCGGGCGTGGCCGCGCCTTCCCGTCCCGGGCAACCCCTGGCGCCACGAGGGCCGGTCGGGGTCCGCGGGGTACGTCCCGGTGCCCGCGGCCGGCGCGGCGCATCCCGATACGTCCTTTGTGTGTGCGATGGAGGCCGATGGCACCGCGTTTTGCGCAACGCCGTCCGATCCGGGTCTGAGCGCGCCGCTCGTTCCAGAGCTCGGCATCATCATCTCCACGCGCGGCGCCCAGTTGTGGCCCACGCCGGGACATCCCTCGGCGATCGCGCCCGGCAAACGGCCGCGTCTGACGCCGAACCCGGCGATGCTCGTGCGCGCAGGGCAGGTACTCATGCCGTTTGGCTGTCCGGGCGGGGACGCGCAGGTTCAGGCGATGGTGCAGGTGGCGTGCAACGTGTTGGACTTCGACATGAATGTCCAGGCGGCCATCGAAGCGCCGCGCGTCGTCTCCGCCAGTTTCCCCTCGTCCTTTTACCCCCACGCGTACGAACCCGGCGTGGTGCGCGTGGAAGGCCGCATTCCGCCGGAGGTCCGGGCGCAGCTCACCGCGCTCGGTCACACCGTGGACGTGCTGCCCGATGTCGCCCCGTCCGTGGCCGCGGTCTGCGCGATTCGACGCCGAGAGACGGGCGTGCTCGAAGGCGGCGCCGATCCCCGGCGGGCGAGTTACGCCGCCGGTTGGTGATAGGACCGCGAGAGTCTGCGGGGGCGCGCGAGCAGAGACCCGAGGGGACTTGCTATTGGCCGGCCGCGCCGACGGGTGCGTCGGGACCGAGGCTGCTGCGACCTATGTCACTCGGGTTGTCGCCGCCGTCCGGCGCACCGCCACCAGCGCGAGAAACTCGAAAATCAACGTTGCCGCCAGCAACGCCGTGATGGCCGAAGGGTCGTGCGCCGGTAGCACCTCAACGACGTCAAATCCCACGAAGTCGATCCCGGTGAGCCGTTGCACGATCTGCAGCCCGTAGGCGCTCGTGGGCCCGCCGACCTCCGGGGTGCCGGTACCCGGCGCGCATGACGGATCGAAGAAATCGATGTCGAAGCTCAGAAACACCCGCCGGCCGGCCGTGCGGTCGCGAATGGCGTCCGCGACCTCGGCCGGGGACATGGAGGAGAGCTCCTGCGCGAGCAGCACTTGAAACCCGAGCTCCCGTGTCTCGTCGAGGTCGCCGGGCGCGTACTCGCTGCCACGCAGCCCAACTTGAATCGAGTGCGCTGGGTCGAGTAAGCTCTCTTCGCACGCGCGCCGGAATCCCGTCCCGTGCGTGTATCGCACGCCCCAATAATTGTCCCACGTGTCCGAGTGGGAGTCGAACTGCACCAGCGCGACCGGTCCGCCGGCCTTAGCCACGGCCCGCAGTTCCCCGAGCGTCACCGAGTGGTCGCCGCCCAGGCCCATCGGCACCACGCCCGCCGAGACGAACTCCGCCCACCGCTCTTCGAGGTTCGCGTACGTGCGGGCGATCTCGCCGGGCACGGCCAGCACGTCCCCGGCATCGACCACGCGCAGTCGTTCCAGGGCATTGATCTGGTGAAACTGGTTCGATGGGCGCAACAGCACGGAGATATCCCGGATCGCGGACGGGCCAAAACGCGCGCCCGGGCGAAAGCTGGCCGCGGTGTCAAACGGAATGCCGGCGATCACGACATCGGGACGGGGCAGCGTAATGCTGGGCGCATAGGGAAGGCGCATGAACGTGCGGATTCCTGAAAAGCGCGGTACCTGCGTCGCGCTCGGGAGCATAGCATCGTCCATGCGGCCTCACCTCAACTCTGATCTCACACTCACGGGGCTTGTGCGACGAATGTGATCCCGTGGGCGTGCTAATGGTTTGTTGGCGGTCGGCGGACCTCGTCGGAGTCACATCTCGCCAGGATGGTCGGGCCGGAATTTTCGCTGTGGGCTACGGTACACCTGCCGATCGGTCACAACTCGGTAGCGGGCGTCTTGCGCAAAATTGCGATGGAGCGGTTGAGCGGATGCGCTCCACCGCTAGGTAACATCCGAGACGTACGAACCCCGCCGGCGACACCGGCAGGTCGAGCGGCACGGAGGCCAATGGCACCGGCGAATCGGTGCGCTGGTACTCGTATGGAGGGACAGGACTGCCATCGGGACCTTCCATGGTGCAGGTACTGGTTCTGCTAGGGCCCTGGCCCCGCGTTCAACACCAACGCTCAGCGAGCTACCTGGGGCTCACCGGATAACAGTATTCGATTGATCATCCTTAGGCAGGATGCTCGGCAAGCCAGCCCCGGACCCGCTCCGCGTCCGCATTCGAGGGAAAGACGGGGTAGAAGACGTGCTCGACGCGGCCGTCACGGAGCACGAGTGTAAGCCGCTTGATCAGCTCGGCGGGTTGGTTGCCGAAGCCCCAGGCGAACTCGAACATCGGAAGCCTGAGCGCCCGTGCGAATCTCAACTCGTGATCGCTCAACAGCGGAAACGGCAGATGCAGGCGCGTGACCGCTTCGCGCTGGTAGTCTGTCGTCTGCGTGCTCAGTCCGAATACGCGTGTGTTGAGCGCCTCGAACTCCGCATAGCGGTCGCGGTAGGCGCAGGACTGCGGGGTACAACCGCGTGCGCCCGGGATCTGGTCCCATCCGTCCGGCACCGCGTGGTCGGGCCGCCCGGTACGCGGGTAGCAGTACACAACGGTCCGGCTCTCCAACACAGCGACGTCCACCGTCCCGCCGGCCGTCGACGGCAAGGCGATTGACGGCACCTGAATGCCGGTGAGATGCGCCGCCGCGCCGTCGTCCACGGGGGCCGGAAGATCGGGCGGCAAGTCCAGGGGATTGTGCACGGGCATGCGGCGCCTCCTTTCACGCGATCACCCATTGCGTCACGACGACTTCTCGCCTCGGGCGCTTTCGGCGGTGACTTTCCAGCCGCCTGCCGCCGACGCCTACGCACCCATGTAGGCTGGCGGAACTCGGCGTGCATCACACGTAGAAAACCAGGGTGCACGTCTTCCGTCCCCTCGGAACGGTCCGACCCGCCACCGCGTTTCGGCCGAGGAGCGGGATGCTGCGCACCTGTTGCTCTCGAGGAGGGTAGGGACCGTGACGCCGGAGCGGCGAACACTCCCGCGTGGCTGATCCGCTCCTGTCGGTCGTTGGCGTCCGCAAGTTCTTTGGAGGCGTTGCCGCGGTGTGCGACGTCGCGATGACGGTGGCGCCGGGCGAAATTCGGGGATTGATCGGGCCCAACGGATCCGGGAAGACCACGCTCTTGAATCTGATCGGCGGCCAGGAGCGCCTGGACGGCGGCGAGATCCGCCTCAACGGGCGCCGAATCTCTGGACTGCCCGCGGACCGCGTCGCGGCGCTGGGCGTGGCCCGGACTTTTCAAGTGCCGCGCGTGTTCAGGTCCATGACGGTGCTCGACAACGTGCTTGTACCGATCTGCGCCGACCACCGACGGACGGCCTGGGCGCAGGCGCGCAGCCGTGCGGAGACGCTGCTGCGCCTCACGCGGCTCGATGCGATGAGCCGCATGGAGGCGCGGGCGCTTTCGGGCGGGCAGGCGATGTTGCTCCAGATGGCGCGCTGCCTCGCCGCCGAACCGCTCGCGTTGTGCCTGTTGGACGAGCCGTTTGCCGGGGTGCACCCCGCGATCAAAGAGCGCATGATCCAGACCATCGTCCAGATCAACCGCGAGCGCGGGGTGGCGTTCCTGGTCGTGAGCCACGAGATGAGCGTGCTCGGGCAGTTGGCCCCGCGGGTGTCGGTGATGCACAACGGCGCCTGGATCGCCGAGGGCGCGCTCGTCGACGTGGCGCGGAACCCCCAGGTCATAGAGGCGTATCTCGGCCGCGGGGGCCCGGGATCGCTCTCGCCGGCGCCGGGCGGTTCGTAGCCGATGCTGTGGGTCGACGACGTCGTCGCCGGATACCACGAGGGCATCGACGTCCTCCGGGGGGTCACGGTCCGGATCGAGGCGCGCCGCGTCACCGCGGTCATCGGGCCCAACGGCGCCGGCAAGTCCACGCTGCTCCGCGTCGTGTTTGGTCTGCTGGTCCCGCGCCGGGGGCGGGTTGTGTTCGACGGACGCGACGTCCAGGACCTACCGCCCGACACGCGCAAGAGGCTCGGGATCGGCTATGTGCCGCAGGGGATGAGCACGTTTCCGCACATGACCGTGGAGGAGACGCTGCGTGTCGGCGGCTGGACGATCCGGCACGACCGTCTCCGCCTCCGCGATCGCATCGCCCGCGTCTACGACCTGTTCCCTTCGCTGGCGCAGTTGCGGCGCGTCCGTGCCGGCGTGCTGAGTGGCGGCCAACTGCGCATGCTCTCCATCGCGAAGGAGCTCGTGGTGATGCCGTCGCTGCTGCTGGTGGACGAGCCGACGGCCGGCCTGGCGCCGCGCATCGCGGACGACGTGTACCGCCTGCTCCAGCGTGCGCGGGAGCTCGGCATCGCCGTGATACTCGTCGACCAGAACATCACGGAAGCGGTCGCGCTGGCGGATCATGTCTGGGTGGTGAGCATGGGCCGGGTGCAGCGCGCCGGGCCACGCGAGAGCGTCGCCGCCGATCTGCGGAGCCTCGTGCAGGAGGCGTTGATCGGCACCGGCGGTTGATCGCACAGCACACGGGGGAGGTGGACGTATGCAGAGGTGGATCGTCGTGGTGGTCGCGGTGATCGCGACAGGGGCACCGGGAGCGAGCCCCGGCTGGGGTGCGGCGCCGCCGCCCGTGGTGCTCGGCGTGCTCACGCCTCTGTCCCCGCCCGGGGACCCGGCGGCCGGGCAGCTGATCGTGCAGGGCGCACAGCTCGGCGAAACCTACATCAACAGCGTCATGGGCGGCGTGTTCGGTTCGAAGACCTCCTGCCCCCAGCCGGCCACCCCGGTTCGAATCGCCGTCGAGGATGACAGCGGCACTCCCGAGAAATCCGTCGCGGGCTTTCGCCGTCTCGTGACCGAGGAGCACGCCGTCGGCGTCTTCGGCGCATTCCACAGCTCTGCGATGCTGGCCACCGCCCCGCTCGCAGATGATCTGGGTGTGCCGTACATCTCGACGCAGGCCTCCGCCGCGGACATCACGGCGAAGCACTTCGCGGCCGTGTTCCGCACCCATCCCGTCGATCCCGACCGCGCTGCGGCCTGGCTCGGCTTCATCCAGGCGCAGAACTGGCACAAGATCGCCCTGCTGGCCGAGAACACAGACTACGGGATCGGGCTCGCGGAGGCGACGAAGTCGCTCATCGCCCAGAGGAAGCTCGCGATGACGCTCGACGCGGTGGTCTTCGACCGCACGTCGGCCGACCTGACGCCGCAGCTCTTGAAGATCAAGGCGGAGAAGCCGGACATCGTTCTCAACGTGGGCGTCGGCACGCCGGCATATCTCATCATCAAGCAGGCGCACGACATCGGGCTCTTCCCCCAGACCCCGATGCTGGCCTCCTATGACTTCCCCGTGCGGCCCGAGGAGTACTGGAAGAACCTCGGGCCGACCGGTACGTGGCTCGTGTTTATCTCCTACTTCCATCCCCGGATGGCGCTGACCACGCTCGGCAAGTGGGCGTCTGTAGAATACGCGAAACGGTTTCACTCCACCGCCGTGTACAGCAACCTGAACTCGTTCGGGGACGCCGTGATCCTCGCGGAAGCGATGAACCAGGCGTGCAGCCGCGATCCGAAGCGAATTATCGCCCAACTCGAGCGCGGCCGGTTCGACACGTGGATCGGGTCGGGCGCGACGTTCCCCCGCGCCGCCGGCGTACGCTGGCACCAGTGGTCGCCGCCGCTCGTGATTCTGCAGTACACGCGGCCCGACGAGACCTACGATCAGGCGCCGATCCTGTACCCGCCGGCGATGAAGACGGGAGCGTTCGAGCCCGCTCACTGAGGAGTGGCGGGCCGGCGCCGCGCCGCCGATGGACGCGACCCTCCTCACCCAGTACGCGCTCGCCGGCCTCGTCATCGGCGCGATCTATTGCCTGATGGCGGTCGGGATCACGTTCATCTACAGCGTCATGCGCATGATCAACTGGGCGATGGGCGAGTTCTATATGATCGGCGGCTACGCGCAGTACCTGTTGATTACCGACTGGCTGGGGCCGGAGCGCTGGTACGTCGCCCTGCCGCTCGCGATCGCCGGCGTCGGCGTGCTCGGCATGGTCGTGCAGCGGGTGCTGCTCCGGCCGATGTTTGCCGGCGGGATCGAACGCCTCGATGAGTACGCGACCATCGTGACGATCAGTTTGACCGTGCTGTTCCGCAATCTCGCCGTCGTGATCTTCGGGCCCTATCAATTCTCCCCGCGCGACTACGCGCCGCCGGTGCAGCTTGGTCCCCTCCCCGTGAACGGCAGCCGCTTCGTCGCGTTCCTCGGCGCGGTGGCGTTGCTCGGGTTGTTCGCCTGGGTCGTCCGGCGAACATGGTTCGGCCTGGCGATCCGGAGCGTGGCGCAGAATCGGGTCGGCGCGCTGTCCGCGGGAATCAACCTGTCGCGGATCGACATGCTCGCGTTCGGGATCGGCGTCGCGCTCGCGGGCGCCGCGGGCGCGCTGCTCGCGCCGGTGTTTCTCGTCTACCCGCAGAGCGGGGCGTTGAGCACGGTCAAGGGGTTCGAGATCATCGTGATCGGCGGACTCGGCTCGCTTACGGGCAGCATCGTCGGCGGCCTGCTGCTCGGCCTCGTGGAGAGTCTCGGCTCGGTGCTGATCTCGCCGGCGTTTCGCGACGTGTACGGGTTCGGCCTGCTGGTGCTCATCCTGGCCCTCCGTCCGACGGGACTCTGGGGTGAACGGGCGCGCGAGGCGTAGGGCGCCGCCCGGATCGGGACCGACGCGTGGATGACCCGATAGCGCCCGCGGCGGGCGGAGTCACGGCGTCCGAGCCGCGGGCCCCGTGGGCTGCCGGCGACGCGGTGCGGCGGTCGATGCTGATCGCCGCGGGCCTTGGCGCAGCGGCGCTGCTGCCGCTCGTTCTTGGAACCTATCCGATCCACGTGCTTACCGTTGCCTGCTACTACGTGATCCTGGCGTCCAGCTGGAACCTGATCGCGGGATATACCGGGCTGTTCTCGCTGGCGCACCATGCCTTCGCCGGGATCGGCGCCTACGCGTCCGCTCTGCTGGCACTTCGCGCCGGCGCGCCCGTGCCTGCCGCGATCGCGTGCGGAGGCCTGTGTGCCTGCGCCGCCGGCTACGGATTGGGCGCCGTCACGCTGCGGATGCGCGCGCTCTACCTCGCGCTCGCCACGTGGGCGTTCGCCGAATCCGTGAGGATCGTCGTGTCGATGGAGTACGGCGTCACGAGGGGCGACCTCGGCCTGGCGGTGCCGTTGCTGCTTCCGACCTCTTCGCCGCGGCCGTACTATGAGCTGTTTCTGGCATGCGCCGCAGCCACCGTCGGCGGACTCGCGCTGCTGCTCCGCTCGCGGATCGGCTATCGGCTTCGGGCGATTCGGGACGACGAAACCGTCGCGCGGGCCGCCGGCGTCAACACCGTGCGGTGGAAGCGGTTTGTCTTCGGGATGAGCAGCGGCATCGCCGGGCTCGCGGGAGCGCTCTACGGTCACTATATCGGGCTCCTCAGCCCGGCGGCCATGCAGTTCGACGAGATGGCGCTGATCATCATTATGGTTATCCTGGGCGGTCAACGCACCCTCGTCGGGCCGGTGATCGGGGCCGTTGTGGTCGAGGTGGCGTCGGAGGCGCTGCGGGCATACGGTCAGCTGCGGATGGTCGTTTTCGCGCTCCTCGTCATCGCGATCATGCGAGTCTACCCGCCGGGCCTCGCCGGCCTCGGCCGGATGCTCTGGACGCGCCTGCGGCACGGCCTGGCCGCCGGCGACACCACAGGGCATCGGGCACGGCAACCTGAATAAAGCGGTCGTGTCCGGACCGATCGGCATCCTCATGCTCGACACGGCGTTCCCAAGGATCCGCGGGGACATCGGAAACCCTGCTACGTTTCCGTTCCCCGTGCGCTATCATCGCGTGCCGGGTGCCTCGCCCGAGCGGGTCGTGCGCGAGGGCGATCCTGCGCTCCTGGCCCCTTTCATCGACGGCGCGCGGGCGCTTGAAGCCTCCGGCGTGCCGGCCATTGCCACGGGATGCGGCTTTCTTGCCATGTTCCAGCGCGAGCTCGCCGCCGCGGTGTCGGTGCCGGTGTTCACCTCAGCCCTGCTGCTGGTGCCCATGATCGCGCGCATGTTGCCAGCCCGCGCCGCGGTCGGCATCATGACCGTGGACGCCGGGGCCCTGGGACCGCGTCACTTGGCGGGCGCCGGCATCGGCACGGACACGCCCGTCGTCATCGCGGGGATGGAGCGGGGGCGAGCCTTCGCGCCCGTCCTGCTCGGCAACATGCCGGCGCTCGACGAAAGCGCTGCCCGCCGGGAGCACATCGAGGTTGCGCGCGAACTCGTGGAGCAGCACGCCGAGGTTGCCGCGATCGTGCTGGAGTGCACCAACATGCCTCCCTACGCCGACGCGATCAGGCGGGCCACCGGCCGCCCCGTCTTCGATATCACGACCCTCGTCCGCGTGGTCCACGACGCGCTCGTCCCGCGGGCCTACGGAAGCGCTGCGGGCTAATGTTAGAGCCGAAGCTGGTGAGCGCGCCGGTGGAGACAAGCGCGAGTCACATAGCAAAGGCCTGAGAGCCACTGGAAGGCGGAGCATGTTTGAAAACCAGAAAGGTGAGGCCGCTTCCGTGAAACGATTCCGTACCGTGGATGAGTATCTGTCTGCGTTGCCTAAAGCGGCGAGGGCCGCGATGACGGACTTGCGAGAAACGATCCGCAAAACGGCGCCGCACGCAGAGGAAGTCATCAGCTATAACATGCCTGCCTTCAAAAGCGACGGAATGCTGGTGTGGTATGCCGCCTTCAAAAAGCACATCGGTTTGTATCCGAAAGCCTCTGCGATTGCCGCGTTCAAGGGAGAACTAGCGAGCTACAAGACCTCGAAAGGGGCAATCCAGTTTCCATTTGAGAAGCCCATTCCCCACGCGCTCGTTAAGAAAATCGTAAAATTCCGATTGAAGGAAAATGAAACACGCCGTGCGAGAAAGTCGTGAAGCAAGCTCGGATGGTGTGTAGCCCGACGAGTCTGTGTCTCGGGCCAAACTCCGGGAGGCCATGCCGATTCTTCGCGGGATAGTCGCTGCGGAACGGCCGTTCGAGATAATCTACCGAGGGCTCCTGGTCACCGAGGATGGCACTGTCATTGCGCCCGGGTACGGCGCTTTTGATCGGCTGCGCGCCCGGCTGCGTGAGGCGATGCCATTTGCGTCTCCCCGGCAGTCCAATCTGGGCCACATCTCGCTTGGTCGGATCCTGGATCCAGTGGGATGCGAGGCGTTCTCCGCGCTGAAGGCGCTGGTTGCTGACGCTCGAGACATGATGCACGGCGCATTGCCGGTCCGCGAGATCAAATGCGTTCACGAGCGCCGGTGGTACATGGAGGATCGAGAGATCATCGCGACGTTCCCTCTGGGCGCGCTTGCGCATGACGGGGGAAGGGGCGCGCAAGCTTAAGTCTGCTCGGCGCGCAACAGCGCCTCGTCCATCGGAACAGATCGTCGGTCCGTACCATTCCCACGGCGCTCCGGCCGGACGAATAGCATGATTGCCGTAACAAAACACAGCATCTTCGAAACAATGTTAAGCGTTTTGGGCAGCAGCTGCGCGGGAGGGGCAAATCCGAAAGCCGCCCAAACCGCGAACACCCCGAACATGCCCGCAAGGGCGAAAAGAGCCTGCCGGGTGACGCGCATCGACGGCAATAATGTCAAAAGCGAGATCGTCGAGACCTCGACGATGAACAGCGGCAGAAAGAAGAGCGCCCGGTACAGCGCCGGGTTGGGAGGGACGGCAGGATACGTCCTCCCCATCACGATCAGATCAAAGGGAAGCTCGAAGAACATCGGGGCGGCGGCGGTGCCGACAAGCGCACTGCCGAGGGCGACCCTCCAGCCGTACTTTCTCGTGAGATAAAGAACGATGAAAAATGTCACCGCCGCGTCGGGCACTGTTCCAACCTGGAAGCCTGCCTGGCGCAACCCGCCTCGCCCCCTCGGTGGAGCGGCGAGCAGATGCACCTGCCTCATTTGCACGACGTACACATAAATGGCGACGAGGAACGTGGCCATTGCCAGCGCCCAGATGACGACCAAGAAGACGCCGGGGATTCGTCCGGGGCTGGCGACGCGGATCGGGCTTCGCAACCTCGCTCCGAGGTAGACGAAGGCTGCGGCCGCAACGGTGAGGAGGGACGCTAGTACGATCGCATCACGGCCGGTGTAGGGAACCCACATCGCGAAGTATCTCCCCTTGGCGCAGTGTTGGCTCGCGGCCTCGGCCTAATGGTTGCGCGCCGTCGGCGCGGAACCTCCTGAGCTCAAGGGCAAAGCGTGGCCGATCACGCACATATGATTGCGTCGGGCACACGTTTCGCGCGTCCGTCCGTTCCACGCACCCAGATCGAAACCACACAGCAGCCCGCACCGGACAACCCCGGCAGTTTTCGCCCCGGCGCCCGTCAGCGAGACGGCGAAACCAACGGTGCCAGGGTAGGGATGCGCAACACCGTTGCAGAAACTCAGAAGACTTTGCGGGGTGGATGCGACGCGGGAGGTGCGATTGGTGACGAAGCATCGGGTCGCGGTGACGGTGGCTGACGGATATCCGGTGGCGATGGCTCAAGTACGCGCCGCGCTCGCCGGTGTCGCAGAAGCGTTCGAGCTCCCCATCCCCCGCCGGCCCCTGTCCGCCGACGAGATCCCGGTGTATGCGCAGCACCTGACCGGCGTCGCGGGCATTTTATGCCGGTCCGGGATTTTCACCAGGGAGTTTCTGCGGGCGCTGCCGCACGTCCGGGTTATCGGGGTCCACGGCGCCGGGTTCGACCAGGTTGATCTCGGCGCCGCCACCGAGCAGGGCATTCTCGTGGTTAATGCGCCTGGGGCCAACGCTGACTCGGTGGCTGAGTTGGTCATGGGGTTCATTGTGGCGCTGTTGCGCCGCGTTCCGGAGGGAGACCGGCACGTGCGCGAGCGAGGCGGCTGGCGCGAGGACCGGTTCGTCGGACGCGAACTCCGCAGCCAGGTGCTCGGCGTGGTCGGGATCGGGAACGTCGGCGGACGGGTCGCCCGGCTGGCGCAGGCGTTTGGCGCGCGGGTGATTACGTGCGATCCGTACATCGACCACACGCGCATCCCGGCACACGTGGAGCGTGTGGAGTACGAGGACCTGCTACAGCGCGCGGACATCATCACCTATCATGTGCCGCTGTCGGACGAGACCCGAAACATGCTCGACACACGGACGCTCCGGTTCACAAAGCGGGGTGTGCTCGTCCTGAACACCTCGCGCGGCGGTGTAGTCAACGAGGATGCGCTCGCCGATGGGCTGGCGAGCGGCCACGTGGCGGGGGCCGCTTTGGACGTCTTCGAGGTCGAGCCGCCGGCGAAGTCGCGGCCGCGCGTGCTTGATCAGCCCAACGTCATCGTGTCGCCGCACATTGGAGGATCGACCGTGGAGAGCCTCGAGAACGTCGCGCGGGTCGCCGCGGAGGAGATCGCACGCGTGCTGCGGGGGGATCAGCCCCGCTACCCCGTCAACGGCCAGGTCCTCGTGCGATGAGCCGGCGGCCCCGCGCCACGCCGTCACCCCGCCGGGCACCCCGGTCGCACGAACTGGTGGCGCTGGACCGGGCGCTGCGCGTGCTGGAGACCTTTTCGGATGCCCGCCCGCGCCAGAGCCTGAGCAGCATCGCCGGCGAAGTCGCGCTCGACAAGGCCGTCGTGTTCCGGATCCTGCGGGCGTTCGTGAACCACGGACTCATGGGCCGCGATGTGGCGACCGAGGAGTACTTCATCACACCGGCCGTGCTGCGCTGGGTGTTCGCCGTGCCCGGGTTCCAGCAGCTGCGGGCCCTGGCGCTCCCGCAGATGATCCGGCTGCGGGACCTCAGCCAGGAGACCGTGTTTCTCAGCATGGTCGACGGCGATCACCGGATCAGCGTCTTCCAACTCGAAAGCCCCCACCAGATCAAGCGGACCGTGCCGCTTGGGGTCCGCCACCGCATCGTCTACGGAGCCACCGGCAAGGCCGCCCTTGCGTTTCTGCCCGCGGAGCGCATCGAACGAATCCTCAGCCGGACGCCGCTGCGGCGCCTGGCTGCGGGCACGTTGGTGGCCCGCGCCGACCTGGAAGCGGAGTTACGGCGCACGCGCGCGCGCGGCTACGCGATCGGGGTGCAGGAAGAGGTGCCGAACGTGGCCGGCGTCGCAGGGCCGATCTTTGACCACGCCGGCGAGGTCGCCGCCGTGCTGACCGTGACGGGACCGCTGCAGCGCTTCCGTGCCGCGGCACGAGCGGAGGCGGGGCCGCACGTCGTCGCGGCGGCGCGGCAGATCTCCCAGCAACTCGGGTATCTGCAGCTGACCGCCGCGAGCGGCGAGAGAGGAGGAGCACGGTGAACAGACGGAGGGCCTCAGTCGGAGGTGGATCGCGGATCGGCAGACGCGCGCTGTTTGGCACCGCGGGCGCGGCGATCGGAAGCGCATGGCTCCACCGGCTGTTGGACGCCGCACCGGCGGGGGCCGCGCCGGCGGCCGGAGGCACGCTGCTCGTCGGCGAGGGGTTCGATATCGCGAACCTGGACCCCGGACGGACGCTCGACCTGACCAGCAACATGATCAACCTGGCCGTCTACGACACGCTCGTGACCTTTGCCGGCGAGGATCTCAAGACACCGAAGCCCCGTCTGGCGACGTCGTGGACCGTGTCGCCGGACGGCAAGACCTACACCTTCAAGCTGCGGAGCGGCGTCCGGTTCGAGAGCGGCCGGGAGCTGACGTCGGAAGACGTGAAGTGGTCGTTCGACCGGCTGAAGAACATCGAGAGTCAGGCGGCGTTCCTCCTGGACGGGGTCGACAACGTGGGCGCGCCGGATCCGCAGACCGTTACGATCACGCTCCAGCGGCCGAAGCCGTCCATCATCCCGATCGTTTCCCATCCGAGTCTCGGCGTGCTGGACCGGGTGGTCGTGCAGGCGCAGGGCGGCGACGCGGGCGCCGACGCCAAGACGAAGGACCACGCGGAGAGCTTTCTCAGTTCGCATTCCGCCGGAACCGGTGCGTTCCGTCTGGTCAGCTACAGCCCCAACAACGAGGCGATCCTCGCGCGCAACCCGTCGTCGTGGCGGCAGCCACACGTCGAGCGCGTCGTGCTGAAAAACATCCTGGAGCCGGCGAGCCAGCAGCTGCAGTTGGAGCGGGGCAGCATCGATATCGCGGACACGATCGGCCACCCCCAGGCGGACGCGCTCGTCAGCCGCCCCGGCGTCGTCGTCCGGCACAGCATGTCCGCGACGACATTCTACCTGCTCATGAACCTCGATCCCAAGATCGGCGGGCCGTTCTCGAACCCTAAAGTGCAGCAGGCCGTACGGTACGCGCTCGACTATGAGGGCCTCATGGCCCTGGCCGGTCCCGGCGCCGTCCGTCTGGCCGGCATGTTGACGCCGGCGTTCCCCGGCGCCTTGCCCGCGTCCGAGGCGGTCAAGACCGACCGCGCGCGGGCCAAAGCGCTCCTCAAGGAAGCCAACCTCACCGGCGCTCGCGGCAAGTTGTCCTACGTGAGTGGCTGGGTCCGGTTCGGCGTGCAGATCGATCCCGTCGTACAAAAGATTCAAGCGGATCTGGCGACCGTAGGCATCCAGGTGGAGCTGAACGGAATGCCCATCCTCGCCGCCAAGCAGCTGTTCCGCGGCGGCAACGCCCAGTTCCTCATCTGGTCGTGGGCGCCGGATTACGCGGATCAGGACGACTATCTAGTGTTCCTCCCCGGCCGGCTCGTCGGCAAGTACGCGCACTGGACGCCGGAGACCAGCCCGGAAGCTCGCCAGCTCGCGGCCCTCGGCGCGCAGGCCGAGACCGAGATCGATACGCAGAAGCGCAGCGCCCTCTATCAGAGAGTGGACCACATGCTCGCGCAGGGCCCGTGGGTGCCGCTCTTCGTCCCGGCGCTGCCGTTCGCGTTCCGGTCCGCCGTGGGCGGGGCGACATACAATGCGATATGGGAACTAGACTTGGCGGCCATCACCAAGAGCTGACCGCGACGGCCGGGCGGTTGGGCGTATGAGGCTTGCCCGCTACGTCGTGCGGCGGGTGCTGCTGCTGCCCGTGCTCCTTGTGGGCGTGTCCGTGCTGAGCTTCGTGTTGTCGCATCTCGTGCCGGCCGATCCGGCCACGGCGTTCCTCGGCCAGCGGGCCGCCGGCGACCCGGTCGTCGTCGCCGCGTTCAAGCACCGGTGGGGGCTCGACCGGCCCCTGCCGGTGCAGTACTGGATCTATCTGGAGGGTCTGCTCCACGGCGACATGGGCACGTCGCTGTCGACGCGGCGGCCCGTGACGGTGGATCTGCGTGAACGGTTTCCCGCGACGGTCGAGCTGGCAATCGGCGCGATGGTCCTGAGCGTCGTCGTCGGCGTTCCGCTTGGCCTCTTTGCCGGCGTGCGCCGGCGGGGCATCGCGGCGGACGCCGCCCGTGCGGTGTCGTTGCTTGGCGTGTCGACGCCGGTGTTCTGGCTCGGCCTCATGGCCATTATCCTGTTCTACGCGGAGCTCGGGTGGGCGCCGGCCCCAGGTCCGCTCGGCCTCGAGGTGACCCCGCCGCCCACGATCACGGGGCTGCTCATTCCCGACGCGGTGCTGGCCGGACAATTCGGCGTGGCGCTCGACGCCCTGAAGCATCTGGCGCTGCCTGCCGCCGTGCTCTCGACGTACAGCCTCGGCTCGCTCACACGGCTCATGCGGTCCACCATGATCGAGACGCTCACCGAGGACTACGTCCGGACCGCCCGGGCCAAGGGCCTGCCTCATTGGAGCGTGGTGGTGCGGCACGCCGCCCGCAACGCGTTCATCCCGGTGCTGACCGTCATGGGCCTCAACTTCGGCAACTTGCTTGCGGGCGCGGTCGTCACCGAGACCGTCTTTTCATGGCCGGGCCTGGGACAGTACGCGTTTGAGGCCGCCTCGTCGCTCGACTTCGCCGCGATCATGGGCGTGGGCATGCTGATCGCACTGACCTATCTCGTCATGAGCCTTCTGGTCGACGTGACCTACGCATTCATCGACCCGCGCGTCCGGATCGGATGAGGCGCGGCGGCGATGAGGCCGGCGCTCACACCGGGCAGGGCGGAAGTGCCCACGGACTCTGTCCGGGGAGTGCGGCCGATGCCGGGCGCCGCCGGGCGCACACGGACCGGGCGGCGGCGCCTCGCTGGGTACCTCGTCCGCGCGCTGACGGCGTCCCCGCTGACGGCTGCGGCGGCCCTGATGGTGGCGGCGTGGCTGCTGCTCGCGGCCGGCGCGCCGCTGGTCGCGCCGTACGCTCCGCTCCAGCAGGACATCGTGCACCGGCTCACCCCGCCGAGTTGGACCCACTGGGCCGGCACGGACACGGTGGGGCGCGACGTGCTGAGCCGCGTGATCTACGGGGCCCGCATCTCGATTCCCGTCGGCGTGATTTCAGTGTCGCTCGCCGTGGTGCTGGGGACCCTCGTCGGCGGTTTTGCCGGGTTCCTCGGCGGTCCCGCGGACGAGGCGCTGATGCGGGCCACGGACATCATGCTGGCCTTTCCGACCGTGATCATGGCGATGGTCATCACCGCGGCGTTGGGACCGGGCGTCCGGGACGCCGTCATTGCCATCATGATCGCGTGGTGGCCGTCGTACGCGCGGCTGACCCGCGGGACCGTGCTTTCGGTGCGCGAGCGCGAGTACATCGACGCCGCTCGCTCCCTCGGCGTGTCGCCGGCCCGGGTCTTATTCCGGCACGTGCTGCCGAATGCGATGTCGCCGACCCTTGTGCTCGGCACGCTGGATGTGGGACAGGCGATCCTCGTGTTCGCGTCGCTGAGCTTCCTCGGGCTCGGGCCGCCGCCCGAGCTGCCGGAGTGGGGCTCCATGATTGCGACGGGCCGCAACTACTTGCACCAGTGGTGGCTCGGGACGTTTCCTGGGCTCGCCTTACTCACGCTGGTCGTGGCGCTGAACCTCGTCGGCGACGGCATCCGGGACGCCGTCGATCCGCGGCTGCGCGACCGGTAGGAAATCGATGGGGCCATTCGACCGATTGAAAGAGAGCCTGGGCCAGTATTCGCGCGCCCCGATCGGCATCGTGCCGACGCCGCTGCAGGCGATGCGCCGGCTCTCCCGGCACTTCGGCCGGCCGGTGTACTTCAAGCGCGACGACTTGGCCGGACTCGCGCTGGGCGGCAGCAAGATCCGCATTCTCCGATTCACCGCCGGCGACGCGGTGGCCCGCGGCGCGGATACGTTCGTGGCCGGCGGCTACGCGCAGTCCAACCACCCGGCGCAGGTCGCCGCTGCCGGCGCCGCCCTCGGCATTCCGACACACGTGGTGCTCGACGTGACCAAAGGCTACGAGCCGCAGGGCAACGTGCTGCTGCTGGATCTGGCCGGAGCCCGGGTGCGGTTCACGTCGGCCGGTAGCTACGAGGGCGTGCTGGCGGCGTGCCGGCGCCTTGCGGACCATCTGGCCCGCGCCGGCCGCCGGCCGCAGATCATGACACAGACGCATGAAAGCCGCGTCCTCAGCGCGGTTGCCTACGCGGAGGCCTTCGTGGAGCTAGCAGGGCAGTGTGAGGCCGTGGGCGTCTGCGAGGCGGACGTGGTGGTGGGTTCCGGCGGGCCCACCTGCGCCGGGCTGTTGCTGGGCGCGGTCGCCGCTGGAAGACGGTGCCGAGTGTTCGGCGTGCCGCCGCGCGGGCGCGGCGAAGGTGCGAGGGAGCAGGTCAAGGGGTTTGCCGCCGCCGCGGCCGCGGCGCTCGGCGTGGACGCCGTTCCGCAGGAGAGCGACATCGCCTTGCTCGCGGACGGGTCCGGCGTCTACGGCGAAGTGGACCGCGAGACCATCGCCGCCCTCCGGTTTGTGGCGGCGCAGGAAGGCGTGTATCTGGACCCGGTCTACACCGGGCACGCCATGGCAGCCCTCCTGCGCCGCGGCGGGCCGAGTTCGAACGGGCGGCCGCTGGTCTTCGTGCAGACGGGCGGCGCGCCGACGGTCTTTGCGTACGAGCGCGAGCTCGCAAGCCGCCGCATCCTCCATCACGCGTTCGTCGCGCCGCGGATCGACCGCGCCGCTCGTCCGTCGCCGCGTGCTCGCGGCACCGAATTCAAGACGACGCGGCGGTCCAGACGCCGCCGCATCCGGCGGGAGGTCTACCGATGAAACAGCCTCAACTGCGCGGGCTCATCGTCTCGTCCATCACGCCGTTCGCCGGCGATTTTTCGGTGAACTACGATGCCTTGACGCGCCACCTCGACTGGTTGGTGCAGCAGGGCGTGCACGGGTTGCTGATTGGGGCGACGGCCGGCGAATACGCGAGCCTCGCGGACGAGGAGCGGCTGGAAATCACGCGGCGCGCGGTCGAGGCCGTTCAAGGGCGTGTGCCGTTAATCGCCTACACGGGACACATCAACCGGGCCCGGATGCTGGAGCTGGCGCGGGGCCTCGAGCGGGCGGGCGCGGATGCCGTCATGCTGGCGCCGCCGCTGGTGGTGGGGCCGACGCAGGACGAAATCGAGGCCTACGTCCGCGAGGCGGCGTCGGCGGTCTCGATCGGCGTGGTCGTGTACAACCAGCCGGGGCGCACGGGGACGGTCATCGAGCCGCAGACGATGGTCCGGCTCTCCGCCGTCCCCAACATCGTGGCCATGAAAGAGAGCGGCAAGAACCTCGAGGCAACGACGGACGTCATCAACGGCGCGCACGAAGGCTTTGCGGTCCTCGCGGGCGAGGCGGACCTGTTCCTAGCGAGCCTCGCGCTCGGCGTGACGGGCGGGATCTTGACGCCGTCCAACTTCGTGCCCAAGTTGACGCTCAACATCTACGACGCCTTCCAGCGCGGCGATCTGCCGGACGCCCGGCGGTGGAACGCCAAACTGTTCGGCCTGCTGCACGTCCTTCGGGGCGATCGCAAGTACCACTCGGCGGTCAAGGCGGCGATGCGCGAACTCGGGATGCCGGCCGGCCTGCCGCGGCCGCCGCTCAGCGACATTTCGCCGGTGCTCAAGCAGCGGATTCGGACGTATCTGACCGAGGCTGGGCTTACGTAGGAGGGGATGCCGACATGGACCAAGCCCGCGCGATGCGGTCCGCGCTGGCCCTGACCAACCGGGCGTTGCGCCTCAGGCCGGGCGAGGAAATCGCGGTCGTGGTTGACGACAACACGCGACCGCTCGCCGGCGTCGTCGTGGACGCCGTTCGCGAGGCCCGCGCCGACCCTGTGCTGCTCGTGATGAGGCCGCGCAGCAAGGCGGCGGAGGAGCCGCCGCGCGCGGTGGCCGCGGCGCTGGCCTCGGTCGATGCCGCCATTATGCCGGTGACGTTCTCGATGACCCACACTCGCGCGCGCACCGAAGCGAGTGCGCGCGGCGTGCGCATCCTCAGCCTCAATCAGTCGTCCGAGGACACGTTCGAGTCCGGCGTCCTCGACGTGGACTACGATGAGATCGCGCGGCGGGCCGGCCGGCTCGCGGCGCGGCTCAGTGGGAGCAAAGTCGCCCGGCTCGAGAGCGGCAGGGGGGCGGTGATGCTCATCCCGATCGAGGGGCGGAAGGTGAGCAGCAATCCCGGCCTGTGCGTGGAAGCGGGGACCTTCGCCTCGCCGCCCTGCCTGGAGGTGAACGTCGGGCCGCACGAAGACCATGCGGACGGCGAGGTCTGGGTGAACGGGGCGCTCGTGCCCGGCGGCGCCGTCACCGAGCCGTTTCTGGCCACATTTCGGGCCGGCACGATCCAGCGTCCCGTGCCGGGGGCCGACGGCGCCCGCTGGCAGGCGGCGGTGGAGCGGCACGGCGATCCCAACGTGTTTCGCGTCGTCGAGCTCGGCATCGGCCTCAACCCCCGCGCCCGGCTGGGCCGCGGCAACAACGCGGAGAACGAGGGCGCGGCCGGCGCGGTCCACCTGGGGCTCGGGGAGGGTCGGACGTTCGGCAGCACCATCCGCGCGACCACGCACTCGGACATCGTGATCGCCGGGGCGTCACTGTGGCTCGACGACGAGTGCGTGATTCGCGACGGCCGGATCCTGATATGATGGTTGCCGTCCCGACGGTTTCCAAACGGTTGCGGAGCGTCGGCGCTCCCGGCGGCAACGTCCTGCTCGAGATGTTTCAGCGCCGTCCCGGGGCCATTGCACTCGGTCGCGGGGATCCGGACCTCCCGGCGCCGCCGCACGTGCTCGCTGCAGCCCACGAGGCGATCGCAAAGGGCCTGACGCGCTACACGCCGGTGCGGGGCCTTCTCGATCTCCGACAGGCCATTGCCGAGAAGCTTCGGCGCGAGAACGGCATCGTGGCGGACCCGCAGACGGACGTCCTCGTCACGACGGGCACCCAGGAGGCCGTATTTTTGACCTTCTACGCGTTGCTCGACCCGGGCGACGAGGTCCTCCTTCCCGATCCCTACTACAATGCGTACGCGCCGATGATCGGGTACGCGGGCGGCGTGCTGGTACCGGTGCCGACCCGGCCGGAGCGGGGGTTTCGCCTGGATCCCGATGAGGTCGAGCGCCGCATCACGCCCCGCACCCGTGCCGTGATGGTCGTGACGCCAAACAATCCCTCGGGCGCAGTGTACGATCCGGACGCGCTGCGCAGCGTCGCGGCCATCGCGGAGCGGCACGGGCTCTTCGTCGTGTCGGATGAGCTCTACGAGGCGCTGATCTATCGGGGCCGCGCCTTCAGCGTCGCATCGCTGCCGGGGATGCGCGACCGTACGATTACCATCAACGGCTTTTCCAAAACGTACTCGATGACCGGCTGGCGCGTCGGGTACTTGGTGGCGTCCGCGGCCGTCGTCGGCCAGATGCTGACGCTGCGGCACGCGCTCACGATCTGCGCGCCGACAGTCTCCCAGCACGCGGCTATGGCGGCGCTGCGGGGGCCGCAGGATATCCTGCGGGAGCGGCTGGTGATCTTCGCGGCTCGGCGCGAGTTCGTGCTCCGGCACCTCAAGGCGCACGGGATCTCCTGCGTGCCGCCCGACGGCGCTTTCTACGTGCTCGTCGACATCCGCGCGTCCGGGATGACATCCGAGCAATTCGCGATCACGCTTCTCGAACGCGAGAACGTCTTTCTGTATCCCGGCAGTTACTTTGGCCGCGAGGCGGAGGGCTTCGTGCGGGTGTCGCTGGTGCTGCCGGAGGATGTGCTCGGCGAAGGGTTGGACCGGATGCGCCGCGTGGTCCATCCGTGACCGCCGCCGCGTCAGGGCGGTGCGCCCGCTGGGCCGTGATCGGGCTCGGACGGTTTGCGCGCGGGCGGCTGCTGCCGGCCCTCGCGCGGGCGCCCCGCGCGCGCATCGTCGGCGTCTTCACACGGGACCCGGAAGTGCGGCATGCGGTCGCGGCCGAGTATGGAGTACGGGCCTACGAAACGTACGAAGCCGCCCTCGCCGACCCGCAAGTCGATCTCGTCGGTCTTGCGACACCGCACAGCCTGCACTCGACGCAGGCAATCAGCGCGGCCCGGGCGCGAAAACATGTATTCGTCGAAAAGCCGATGGCCCTCACGCTGCCCGAGGCCATGGACATCGTATCCGCGTGCCAGGCCGCGGGGGTCTCGTTGCATGTCGGGTTTCATCTGCGGTTTCACGACGCCCACCAACAGATGAGAGATCTCATCCGGTCAGGCCGCCTCGGCGACCTCGTCTCGGTATCGGCCACATGGGCGGCCTACCGCGAGCCGGACACGGGTTGGCGACTCGATCCCGCATCGTCAGGTGGCGCGGTGCTCACGGCACGCGGCGTGCACTTGATCGACCTCATCCGTTTCGTCGCCGGCGCCGAGTTCGAGGTCGTCGCCGGCGCGAGTGACGTGTTCCGGCCCGACCGCCCCGTCGACGACACGGTCGCCGCGTTTGGAAGACTGTCGTGCGGCGCCACTGCCCATCTGTTGTGCAGCCGGCTCGTTCCGGGCTCGGATGATACGCTCGAGGCCTGCGGCACGCGTGGTCGGCTTGTTTGCCGCGGCGTACTCTCGAACGACGCGCAATCGTCGTTGATCGTCAACGACGGTGCGAGCGAGACGGTGCGGACGTTTCCACGAATTGACATGCTCGTCTCCGAGCTGGACCAGGTTAGCGCGGCCGTGGCGGCGGGACCACACTCGCCGAAGGCGATCGCAGCCACCGGCATCGACGGCCTGCGGGTAGCTGCGGTGGCGGAGGCCCTTGTGGAATCCGTGCGTCGTGGATGCACACTGGAGGTCCAGGGAGGGTGAGGAGCCGCCGCGAACTGCTAGGCTCGTCGGCCTCAGCGCCGTGGGGTGCTTCAAGCGCGCTCACGCATGCTACGGTTGATTTAGGGGGGCCGGATCGCTCAGCGTGAACGTTATTTCGCCGAGAGGGTGCTGCGCCCGGGGGGTCCGTGGACGCGGGTCACAAGAGCGGCGAGGCCTCAAACGCGGACGAGGGACGGAGGGGTGGGTCACGTGAGCTACTACACGCACCTTGAGTGCACCGCGTGCGGACGAACGCACCCGACAGATCGATGGCTCGGGGTGTGCACCTGCGGTCGCAGCCTATTCGCGCGATACGATCTCGCGCGAATCCGCGCCGAGGTGCCGCGCGAGTCCGTAACACACCGTTCCCCAACCATGTGGCGGTACCGCGAGCTTATGCCCTTCGGCCGAGATGAGTCCGTCGTGACGATGGGCGAAGGCTATACGCCGATCGTCCCATTGGCCCTCGTGGGGCCCGCGTGCGGGTTACCGCGGCTGTTCGTGAAGGACGAGGGCCGCAACCCCACGGGGGTGTTCAAAGCACGCGGGGCGGCGGTTGGCGTGTCGAAGGCGCGGGCGCTCGGCATCAACCGGCTGATAGTGCCAACCGTGGGGAGCGGAGGCTCGGCTTGGGCCGCGTATGGCGCACGTGCGGGCCTCGAGATCGTCGTCACCATGCCGGTGAGCGATGCGCCGATGATCGCCCGCAAGGATTGCGTCGTCACCGGGGCTCATGTCGTGCTGATCGACGGGACGACTACTGACCTATTCCGCATGAGCCAGCGTGCCGCGGAACGCAATGGGTGGACGCCGATCGTGGCCCTGCAAGAGCCGTTTCGGGTCGAAGGAAAGAAGACCATGGGGTTCGAGTTGGCGGAGCAATTTGGGTGGGAGCTTCCGGACGTTGTCTTGTATCCGACCGGCGGAGGCGTTGGGCTGATCGGGATGTGGAAAGCGTTCGAGGAGCTTGAGGCTGTCGGATGGATCGGGTCGAAACGCCCGCGCCTCGTAGCCGTCCAGGCAGCCGGGTGTGCGCCGATTGTCCGCGCAATCCGTAACGGAACCGAGGCGTGCGAACCCTGGGAGGGGATGAACACCATCGTGCCTGGGGTGAAGGTCGCAAAGGCGTTTGCCGATTGGCTCATTCTCAAAGCGATCCGCGCCTCCGGTGGCACGGGCGTGGCCGTCGATGACCCGGAGACGCTCGCGATGCAGCACCGCCTCGCGCTCGAAGAGGGTCTCTACGTGTCTCCTGAAGGAGCGATGACGGTGGCGGCGGCGATTCGCCTCCGTGAATCCGGGGCGATCGGGCCACACGACACGGTGGTGGCCTTCAACACCGCCACGGGCATGCGCTACCCGCACCTCGTCAGGGACGAACTCCCAATCGTGCACGCCGACGAGGAGATCGTGCTCGACGGATTCCCGAAGCCGCGCGCCCGCGTCACACCCGCAACGACGTAAGCCGCGACGTCTTCTCTTGGGGGGAGCTATGGCTATCGCGTCACAGCCCGGCCAGCAATATCGCTTGGCCAAAGCCGTCGGGGTGTTCGTGATCATGGCCTCGGCCCTGGCGCACGAGTACGGCGTGACGGTCAACTTCGCTGCGACACAAGCGTTGAGCGTCTACCCACTGGTGCAAGGCCTGGTGCCTTGGGCCATGCTCGCCGCGGGCATCGTCCTGATTCCGAAAGTCTATCTGTACATGCGGTTCTCGCGATACGCTCCTCGAGCAGGCTCAGTATATGTGTGGATTGGACGCAGTTTGAGCCTGCCCGTGAGCTTCGTGCTGGACTTCCTCAATTGGGTGTCGCTCACGGCGGCGATGGGATTCATCGCGTTCGCATTTGGTACGTTTCTGGGGCAAGCGCTCAAGTCCGCCGGCATCCCGGCGGGTGCGGTGTTCCTTACGCCGGCCGGCCATATCCTCCTCGGGGCTGCGCTGATCTGGGCGATCTACTGGGCGCATGCTTCCGGTGTCGGTTTTTATGGCGCCCTTGTGACGATCTTCTTCTGGATTATCGCCGCGTCCGCGCTCCTGATCATCGGGTACGGGTTCGGAACCTCGCCCGAGCACTTTGTTCGCTTGGCCCAGGCCAAGACGGGTCTTGTGATCGGGCCACCTGACAAGGCACCCGCCCCGTCCCTGGGGGCGTTTCTTGCCGTGACCGGCCTGCTGGTGGCAGCGTACGGGGGTTTGAATGGCGCCCCCGCCCTCGGCGGCGAGGCGCGCGATGCCGCCCGGACAGTCCCGCTCGGTTTGTTTTTAGGATGGCTTTCCGCACTGGTGCTGTACACTCTGGTGGTTGCCGCGCTTTTTCACGCCGCGCCCTGGTGGGCAGTCGTCGCGTTGATCCAAGGTCACCAAGCCGGTCTTGCTACCGCGCCGGGCCTGATCAGCTTGACCGCCCCATCCGTACTCGGCGTACTGCTGTCACTGGCCGTTGCGTTGATCGTCGCCAAAACCGCGGTGCCGCAAATGCTTGTGTGCTCGCGCCTCGTGTTCGCGTGGGCTCAGGATGGGCTGTTCTCGCAAGCGTTTCTCCGCACGTCGCGCGCACGGGCGCCGGACGCCGCGCTCCGGCTGACCGCCGCGCTGGCGACAGTGTTCATGTTGCAGTCCGCGCTTGTTGGGTGGGCCATTGCGATCGTGATCCGCGCAATGGTTATCCTGATCGTCCTCGGCGTCGTGGCCGTGGGGGCGTTGAACCTTCACTATAATCGCCGGTTCCGCGGAGTTGCGTGGGCTGAAGGGGTCGGTGCGGGCTCAGGGGTCGTGGTGGCCGCCGTGGCCGCGCTCGTCGTCTCCATCGTCCTGTTGCGCAACGCCGCCATCGTGCCGCATACCGCGGCGGTGTTCCAACCGATATTTCAGGGCGTGATCGCCGCGGCGATCGGCGCGGCGATCTACGTGGGGGCACACGCGCGCGCGGAGCGTCATGGAGTGAGTCTTGCGCAAGTGGCGGCGGAGTTGCCCCGTGAATAGAGCTCTGTCCGCCTACCTCCCGCGCCCCTCGCGCCATTCGAGGAAGCTCTTTTCCGTGTCCGCTCCCATCGGATAAAGACCATCGAGCGCGACCCCACGCGCGAGCATCACGCGAATGTAATCTTCACGATCCTCGTGCAACAAGACGGCGTCAACAACCTCTGCCCCCATCGTGAGATGGGATCACCACCATACCGTCGTCGTCGCCCAGCATGATATCGCCCGGACACACAAGTACCCCGGCACACCCGATCGGCACGTTATAGTCCACGTTGAACACGGTTCCACCGCGGCTCGCCGTCCCCAGGCAAAAATGGGGATTTCCTTTTCCAGCATGCGCGGCGAGTCACGCACACACTAGCCCATGTTTGCGATGACGGTGCGGCCGCCGCACCGGCCACGCTCAGCAGCATTGCGATCGAAGCGCAGAGGACGAGAACGCGCGGTCGCATCACGATGCGTGCGGCACGATTCCGACCAGGATGTGTCCGCGCTGTCACGATCTCGCTATCCACCGGTGCACACTGGCTTGGGACTTTGGAAGCCGGCGTCGTCATCCCGCCCCAGGCCATCTGCGCAAGGTTCGTAACCAATGCGCCGTTCGAATGAAGCTTCGCCAGCTCTTGATTCCGAGCATCGGCGAGCCCGCGGCCGTGGCAATTTAGGACGTTGTACCCGGATCGGCGGCCTCCTGCCGCGTCGGTGCTCCCCCGACCCGCTGATTAGTATATGGTAGAATCACGATGAGGCTATTCGTCACGAAATCGCGGCGGCCAGCGTAGGAAAGATAAGCCCTTGCTGTCTCGAAAGGAGCCGCCCGTAGCGGTAGGCCTGCGTGCCAACCTGACGCAGTTCAGTCTCCTCGTGCTGATCAACGCCTTCGTCGGGGGCATGGTCGGCCTCGAGCGTGCGGTGCTGCCGCTCATCGCCCAACACGACTTTGGCCTCGCATCCAAAAGCGTCATCCTCTCATTTCTGGTCAGTTTCGGGGTCGTCAAAGCGTTGACGAACCTCCTCGCCGGCCGATATGCGGAGATCGCCGGTCGAAAACAGCTGCTGGTCGCGGGCTGGCTCATTGGCCTTCCGGTCCCGTTCATGATCATGTGGGCGCCGTCGTGGGGGTGGGTCACCGCGGCCAACGTGCTGCTCGGCATCAACCAGGGGCTGTGCTGGTCGATGACCGTCGTCATGAAGATCGACTTAGCCGGCCCGGGCCGCCGGGGCCTCGCGATGGGTCTCAATGAATCGGCGGGGTACGGCGCCGTGGCCCTGGCAGCATTGGCCTCGGGATACCTGGCGAGCGCCTATGGGCTGCGACCGGTCCCCTTCTACCTCGGGGTCGCGTTCGCGGCGCTCGGGTTGATTCTGTCGGCGGCGTTCGCGCGCGACACCACGGAACACGCGAGGCACGAAGCGCGGCAGCATCACGGCGGCCCGTCGACCGTCGCAATGTCGTTTCGCGACGTGTTCGTCCGCACGAGCTGGCGCGATCAAAACCTATTTGCCTGCAGCCAGGCTGGGCTCGTCAACAACCTCAACGACGGGATGGCGTGGGGCCTGCTCCCGCTATTCTTTGCCGCATTCGGGCTGGGTGTTGCACGCATCGGGGTGCTGGCCGCGATCTACCCGGCGGTATGGGGGGTAGGACAGCTCGTGACTGGCGCGCTTTCGGATCGCTGGGGCCGCAAGTGGATGATTGCCTCCGGGATGTGGACGCAGGCGTTCGGGATTTGGGTCATTATGGAAGCGCCTCGGCTTGCGCCGCCGGGCCAACGGTTCGCGCTGTGGGTCGCCGGCGCCGTGCTGCTCGGTGTGGGCACCGCACTCGTCTACCCGACTCTGCTTGCAGCGATTGGGGACGCCGCGCACCCTTCGTGGCGTGCTTCCGCAGTCGGTGTCTATCGGCTTTGGCGGGACCTGGGATATGCCGCAGGCGCGCTTCTCTCCGGCGTTGTGGCAGATTTCTTCGGTCTCTTCGGGGCGATTGCCACCGTGGGTGGGCTGACCTTTGTCTCGGGCATCGTGGTGGCTGTTCGGATGAAAGGACGGCCCAGGGTGGCAGAGCCCCGTGTGCCCCTCGATCTCCGGTCGATTTAAGTGAGTAGACGACGCGAAGTCGACGATGCACAGAACGTCACACGCGGCTCTGAATCCACGGACCTCTCTGATCCCCGGAGCGGTACGATAAAGTGGGGAGGGGTAGGGGGTGCCGTATGATGCCCGTAGGCGCAATGGATGGAGCCGCGGCCTCATCCACTTTCACACACGGTTCTCGGACGGCTGGGCATCGGTTTTGCGCGCCGGTGAAATTGCCAGGGACCACGGGTACGATTTTCTGATCGTCACTGATCATCTGCGCAATCTGAAGCTGTTCACGCATCGGACGCTGCCAGAATACATCGACGCCTGCGACCAAGCGACCCGCCGCCTCGGCTTGCCCGTGATTCCGGGTGGCGAGATGGAAATACATTGGAACGATCCGGCGACGACGGACTTTTCTGAAGCCCATACGCTCGCGTTTTCGATCCGCGCGCTGGCCGCGGCCGGAGAGTACGACTGGACGACTCCAGGTACGGACCCTTTCGCCGCCTGGCCGGATTCTCAGGGCGGCCAAGGTACCATCCTTGCATTGCAGGAGAAGCTGCGCCAATATGTTATGCCGCCGGCCGCGAGCCATCAGTTTCAGCACAGCGTCGTCAGCGCCAAAGGTGGCGAAGGAGCGGACTATCGCTACGACCTGCCCCGGCTCGCGTCGAGCCGCTATCTGGACTTCTTCTATTCCGGCGCCGTGGAACTGATCCACGAGATGGAAGACATCTTGCTGGTGTTGAGCGAGACCGGAATCGATCCCGCGGGAATGAAGGGGATCTACTCGAGCTGCGACTTCCATGTCGGGCCCCAGACGACCTGGCCGCCTCTGGCCAGATTTCTCGACCGAACCCCCCTGCTCCGCACGGCGTACCGAGAGCTGTTTAGGCGCGGCGCTGCGTTGTTCATTCGTCTCAAGGGAGACGCCGACATTGCGCCGTTTCCATGGTTTGCCGACGAGCAGCTCTCGCACGCGACGTACGTGTACCTGGGCGGGGAGCCGTGCAACGAGCAGACGATCCTGGACGCCCTTCGGGACGGCCGGACGTGCGTCACTCGAGGGGCGGCCGAATTCGCGGCCTTCGAACCGGCGCCGAGTTTCATGCATCGTCATGCAGGGCCGGTGCGCCTGCGCCTGAGCCTGCCTGTGTCCTACTCCGACCCGCGCCCTCGCAGTTTGATCGTGCTGCGGGACGGCGAGGTTGTGTTCTGGGAACCTTACGCCATTCCGTCCCCGGGCATCGAGTTTCGATACGTCGATCCGGCGCCGCCGCCGGGCGTCCACGCCTACCAAGTCTATGTGCCGTCCAAGTTCCTGAGCTCGCCCGTGATATTTGCCGTCTAGGGAGGACGACAATGGTGCCCAAACTTACCGGCCGAGTGCTGTACAAGGACGATCCAGGGTGGGACGATGCGCGCAAGAATTTCAACCAGCGCTTCGACGTTCAGCCTCGCGCTATCGTCTACTGCCAGGACGACGGCGATGTCGTGAACGCGCTGCGGTGGGCCCGCGAGAACAACGTGCCGTTCCGGGCACGGAGCGGCCGGCACAGTTACGAAGGATACTCTCTTGTGGATAGCGGCCTCATCATCGACGTGAGCGAGCTCGATCACGTCCGCGTGAACCGAGACGCCGGCGTCGCCGAAATCGGCGCCGGCAGCTATATGCTGCAATGTGCGGAGCAGCTCGGCGACGTAGGAGTCACGACTCCCCTGGCCACGGGACCGACCGTAGGTCTCGCCGGCCTCGCGCTCGGCGGCGGGTTCGGACTGACGTCGCGCAAGTTTGGACTGACGTGCGACAATGTCCTGGCGGTCGACCTCGTCACGGCGTCGGGCGAAGTGGTGCGCGCGGACGCCGCGTCTCATCCCGATCTGTTCTGGGCCTGCCGGGGAGGCGGGGGCGGCAATTTCGGCATCGCCACACAGTTCACGCTTCGGGTGCACCCCGTCTCCGCGGTCCTGGGTTTCATCATCCAATGGGACTGGAAGCAGTTCGATCAGGTCGTGGCGCAGTGGCAGGCCTGGGCGCCCGCCGTGACCGACGGTTTGTCTGCCGCGCTTCAGCTCACTGTGAATAAGACCATCAAGCTGTACGGCATGTACACGCCGGACGACCCATCCTCGGTGCACGCGGGTGCAGGGCAGCTCGCGCCCCTGTTGCAGGCCGTGACGCCGTCGTCTCCGCCGACCATCCAGCCGTTGCCCTTTATCATCGCGGCGCGCATGTTTTTCGGGGAAGGTGGCCACACCGTCGACCCCGCGGCGCCTCAATGGGCGGTGCATGTGCACAGCGACCAACAGATTTACAAAAGCACGTCGGCCGCGGTCATGGCGCCGCTTCCCGGCGACGCAATAGCCCTGTTGCGCAGCTTTCTCGAGAACCCTCCGCCGCTCGGGGCGACGCCGGTGCAAGTATCCATGATCCAGCTGCTCCCCGGCGGCGGCGCGCCGAGCCGCGTCCCGCCCGACGCCACGGCCGTCTACCTCCGCGACGCACTCTTTATCATCCAGTATGACGGATACTGGATGCGTCCGCAGGACGCCGATCCGACGATTGCCTGGGTGGAGCGCATGCGCAGCACCATGCAACCGTATACGCGGGGCGCGTACGTCAACTACGTCGACAGCTGCCTGACGGATCCGCTCCGGGCGTACTACGGGCCCAACCTCGAGCGCTTGGTGCGCGTCAAGCGCCAGTACGATCCGCAGAACGTCTTCAACTTTCCGCAGAGCATTCCGCTGCACGTGCCCTAGGGAGGCGGCGGGTATTCTCCGTCAGAAAGTGGGATTGTAACGTTCCCGAGCCTGCATCCAATTGGCGGTCCGGCCGCATCCGCTAGGGAGGGCGACGAACTCGAATACGCGATTGAAAGAGGAGAGTGGGACACCCGGTTCCCCTGATCGCCCAGAACGATGTAGCCGAGCGGCGCCGGCTCGGCGCGCTCTCGAGGAGCCCGTTGCAGTGTGGCGAGATCATACCGTTGTCAGCGTCGCGCAGGGTTTCCACCGCGCGTCCCGAATGCATGGGATACCGGAGGGTGTCCGATATTTCGGACACTCCAAATCGAGGCTGTGATCAAACCGCAGACGCCGGCCCCCAAGTCACACGCGGAACCCAGACGAGGCGCCTGATGAACGGGCGGAGCTTACGAGCAGGAATACCCACGTGGCCGCGGTACGGAGTGTACGCACCATCGACAGGGTCACGGAGTACGCGTGCGCCATACCGCGCCGCGCAGCGCGAGGATCCCGGAGGTGAGGGAGCATGAACGAGTCGCTGTCGGCAGAGCAAGGACGGCTAAGGCTTGGGAGGCGCCAGTTGTTGGCGGGGACGGGCGCGGCGTCAGCCGCGTTTGCCTTGCGGGGACTCCTGCAGAGCGCGCCCGCGTATGCCGCCGGCGCGAGCGGGAATCTTCCGTCGCACCCGCGATGGCGGTTCGTATTCGTGAATCACGTGACCACAAATCCCTTCTTCGTTCCCACCCAATACGGGATCCAGGACGCATGCGGCGTGCTGGGCTGCACGTACCAATGGGCCGGGTCCGAGACGAGTCAAGTTGGGCAGATGGTCAACGCCATGAATGAAGCCATCAGCGCCAAGGCGGACGGGATCGCAGTGTCGATCATCGACCCCACCGCATTCAACGATCCGGTACAGCGGGCGCTCGCCGCGGGCATCCCGGTAGTCTCCTACAACGCCGATGCGCCGGCCAGCAGCCATAATGAGCGCCTCGCCTACCTCGGCCAGGATTTGTACGTCTCGGGCGTGATGATGGGGCAGCGCATCGTCCAGCTCGTAAAGAGCGGCCACGTGGTGCTGTTTATCGCCACGCCGGGGTCCCTGAACATCCAGCCGAGGATTGACGGTGCCGCGGATGCGATCAAGAAGTCCGGCGCCTCCATTACGTACGAAGAAATCGCTACCGGCCCGACCGTCAACGAAGAGCTGTCCCGCATCGACGCCTACTATCAGGGACACAAGACGGTGAAGGGAATGTTCGCCGTCGACGCCGGCAGCACGCAGGGTGTCGGCCAGGTCATGCAAAAGTACGGGCTCGCCGCGCAGGGAGTACATGCCGGGGGGTACGACCTTCTCCCCACGACCCTGCAGTTGATCAAAGGCGGGCACTTGGACTTCACAATCGACCAACAACCCTACCTGCAGGGCTTCTATCCGGTCGTGGAGTTGTTCACGTACAAATTGTCCGGCGGGCTGACCGGACCGGCCGACTGCGACACGGGGTTGAAGTTCATCACGAAGGCCAGCGTCGATCCCTACCTGCGCACGCAGACGCGGTTTGAGGGGAGTTCGTCCACGGAGAAGCTCGTGCAGATTCCGAAGTAGTCGTTCCACGCGAGCACGGTCCGAGCTGTGGCCCGGTCGATCGTCACCAGTGAGCGGCCGCGTGGGTGGTCCGGCATCGGGCGGACCGTGCTCGCCCCGTTCCTGCGCTTCCGCGAATCCAGCGTCGCCGTCGTCGTGGTGCTGCTCGGCTTCTACTTCTGGACGGCCAACAACGCGTTCTTCACGTCGGACAACATCGCAACCATCTCGCAACTGACCGCGCCCACGGCGATCATCGCCTACGGCGAGACGATGCTCCTGATTTGCGGCGAGATCGACCTCTCCGTGGGCCAAGTGTTCGCCCTCGCGCCGTTCATCATGGACTTTGTCAACCAGGCCGGGGTGCCGCTGCCGGCAAGCGTGGTTCTCGCGCTGATCGCGAGCATCGCGGTTGGGTTCCTCAACGGGCTGTTCACCGTGTTCCTCAGGGTGCCGTCGTTTGTCGCCACGCTGGGCATGTTGTTTCTGCTCAATGGCGTGACGCTGACGATCTCGCACGGGTTCCCCGTCCACACCCCCGGCGGGGCGTTCTTTACCGCCGTGATGGGGCAAGCCGGCTTCGCGGAGATCGTCTGGGCGCTCGGGCTGCTCGGGGTCATGCACCTCGTCCTCGCTCATACGCGCTTCGGACTGCACACGATCGCCACGGGCGGAAACCTTGTCGGGGCCAGCGAAGCGGGCGTTCGTGTCGGTGCGGTCAAGATGGCGAACTTCATGCTGACGAGCTTGTTCGGCGGCTTCGCGGGGATCCTGGAGGCGGTGCGCATTCGCTCAACCGACCCGCTCGCCGGGGGCACCGAAGCGATGTTCGCCGCAGTCGTGGGAGCCGTGATCGGAGGCACCGCGCTGGCGGGCGGGTCCGGAACCATCATCGGGGCAATGCTCGGGACGCTCCTCGTCTCGGTGCTCAAGGACGGGTTTACGCTGCTCGGCGTGAGCGCCTTTACGTTCGACATGATTCTCGGTGTGGCCATCCTGGTGGCGATGGTCCTCAACGTGCGCCTGTCGACGCTGCGTCGCGGAGGCCAAGTCTGATGTCCGCCACGGCCGCCGACGCCATTCGCACGGAGGACATCGTCAAGCGCTTCGGCGCCGTGACCGCGTTGGCCGGCGTCACGATGCACCTGGCGAAAGGGGAAGTCCTCGGTCTCATCGGCGACAACGGCGCGGGTAAGTCCACACTCGTGAAGATCTTGTGCGGATTTCTCCAGCCGACCGAGGGACGGATCTACCTGGACGGCCGGGAGGTGCGGCTGCGGTCGGTGACGCACGCCCGCTCCCTCGGGATCGAGACAGTGTATCAAGACTTAGCCCTCATCCCCGAACTCACGGTTTATCAGAACATGTTCCTGAACCGCGAACTGACCGGCCGGCCGCTGCCGCTCCTCAATCACCGCGAGATGAAGCTCCGCGCCGAGGCGTGCTTGCGGGAGATGGGCGTCCGGATCCCGTCGGTGAACACGGAGGTCGCCAAACTATCCGGCGGTCAGCGGCAGTCCATCGCGATCGCGCGCTCGGTATACTCTCAGGCAAAGGTGCTCCTGCTCGACGAGCCGCTCGCCGCGATGGGGGCCAAGGAGGGCGCGCTCATCCTCGGCCTGATCCGCAACCTCAAGGCTAAGGGTGACGTGTCCATGATCGTGATCGCGCATAACTACGCCCAGGTTCTGGAGGTCTGCGATCGGGTCAACCTGCTCGAGCATGGCACGGTTGCCCTCGACAAACCGGCGCGCGAGACCTCGGTCGAAGAGCTCACCGAACTCGTCGTGCGCGAGTATCGGGCCGCGGCCCAAGGAGGTCACCGGTAGGCGGCAGACGGGGACACCAGCCGACCGGTCCCGCGGGCCGGTTGCGGCATCCGTGGCAAAGGCTCAACGAGCCGATGAGTCTTCGGCTACTTCTTTCAGCTCGGGAACTTCACGCCACGCGAAGCGGCTCATTTCGTGAAGGCCTATGGCACAGGGGCAGCTCCACGCGGCGTTTGAGTGGCATCGTTCGTTTCCCGCCGATGCGCGTTTTAACGCCGCACAACGCGGGCCGAACAATGTCCCATGAACCGCGGGACAGGATGGCCATGTTGGGCCCGAACTGCTGAATGACCTCGAAGCCCAAATGGCGGGTGTAGAAGCTGACCGCCTCGTTCACGTCGTGGACCATGTATCGGATCGATGCCATCTCACTCACCCCGACCGACGGAACGTCATGGGCGCTGATGGTCCGATGAGACTCATCGTGGCGCCCGTTTCGACGCGCCGGCCTACTCGAAGGACGACCCGACGGTCAGTGGTCGGCCCTCGGGATCAGCGCGTCTCCGGTGCCTCCATTCGCCGGAGAATCTGGAGGATGAGCTCGCCCTGGCGCTCGATGGCGGCGGCCTGGTGCTCCAAATGCAAAAGAATAGCCTCGACCTCCTGCTCGGCCTTTTGATTGACCTCGTAGTCCGCATCCGCACGCAGTTCCGCATGGCGGTTCAGCAAATTTTGCCCAACCATGATGAGCGGCATCAGCAAGATCTGGAGCATGTTTGAGATGAACAACCAGAGGACGAATGCCGGCCCAGGATCGTACCTGAGGCGGGCCGGCGCAAGCACATTCCAGAGGAGCCAGACGGCCGTCCACACGCCGACGATGATGAAGAACCCCGGACTCCCGACGCGCACTGTGATGAGCAGTGCCAGGCGCTCTAGAGGGGTAAACTGTCCCTGAATTTCCTGGTTGACGTTCCGCACCGGCGGGTGTGAGTGTTTCCAGTGGGGGATCATTTTGCTCGTGCCGTCGGCAAACTTGTGCTCCATGAGCGCGCAGTCGTCCTTGAATCGCCTTAGCATGGAGTCCGCCAGCATGACCGCCTCCTTGACCGCAGCTCAGACGCGCGTCCCGCATCGCGTGATCGAGGCCGACCTCGATTAGAGTGTCCTCACCGCTCACGATGGACCAATGCGCACCTCTGGCGTTCGTGTCCACATAAGTCGCGAGTAGTCCAGGTTCTCCGCGGATGCACCCACCTGCCGCAGCATTGCCATCACTTGGGCTCGGTACCCTCGAACGTCATCCCGAGCTTCTCCATGACGCGCGCGGATCCGATGTTAGGAATTTCGCACCGGGCTTCGATGCGGTTCAAGTTCATCGTCCGAAACCCGAACTCAGCCACCGCCCGGGCGCCCTCGGTTGTCAGCCCTTGATTCCAGTACTCTCGCCCGATCGCATAGGCGAGCTCCGCCCGAGCATGATTGGGCAGCCAGTAGAGGAACCCGCATGTGCCGATGATTTTGGCGTGTGCCTTGTGTTCCATCCCCCACGGCGCCACGTGGCCGTTCGCATACGCCTCTACATGGTCACTTGCGGATCGGAACCATAGGCGAACATGTTACGAACATCGTCCAGCGACAGTTTTCGAAGGAGCAGACGCTCCGTCTCAAGAGTCGGGAGATTGCCGAAGACGTCCTCAACGTTCACGACTGACCTCCGCCCAGCCCAATGGCGCTCGCCGGATACGGCGCGGGATTGCGGCGAGTCGACGATACGCAAAGGATAGCCCAGCAGCAACATCCACCCGACCAGCACAACACATCCGCCCAGGATTCCCGTGATGGTGCCGGTCACAAGCCGCGGCGAGCCGGCTGCGATCCGCCGCAATCAATGCCGTGGCAAAGAAGAGAAATCGCCGGGTGACGGTACGCCACGCGAACCGGAGCGCATCGCCCGTACGGAACCGCAGTTGTGGTTGGTCCCAGCCCGCGACCAACGTGCCCCCCGCAAACTGCCCGATCCACTTCACCATGCCGTGGGCGGCCGCCTGCCGGAGTGCGGACCCACGGGTGCCATGCGGACATCATCGATCCGCGCTGCTGCACCGCCGGCCGGTCGGATCGCTCGCGCGCTACAAGCGCTCTCGGCCTCCCAGGAACACGCGCGCGTCCGTCGCGCCGGTTGAGGAGACAGCGTCTTGCTCGACCGGTCACAGCCGCGAATGGGTGCATCGGAGGACATGACCGCAGAAGGCTGCGGTACAATGAAAGCCGGCTATCGACCTGCTGATCAATAGCGATCGACGCAAAGACGCTGACGGCAGCGAACTCTTCGCCTCGGATATCATGCCACACTTTGCCTGACGGAACGTTGTTAGGACACCGGCATGAAAGGATTCGAGGCACGCTCGTTGTTGTCCCCAACCTTCTTCGGGCCGGCCGCGGGCACGCCTTGGGCCTGAGAGTCGCGGCTGGCGAGACGCATTCGTTAGGCCGCTTCTCCGAGCAAACTGTCGTGCAGCCCTTGAAGACCGCTGATCGTGGCGACGTTGAACGTCGGAATGCGGTTCCGTTGGCACAGCCACAGAGCATGCTCAATGACCGGGTCTTTCTGGCCGAGCGGCGGCAACACGATCGCCGCGGCGGCCCCGTGCAACACGACTCCTGGAATGGCGAGAGCCGCGAGCGGGGCAGGGAGCTGCCTAGGATAATGCCCGCGCACGATTCGGTCCCATCGCGACATGACGGTGGCCGCGTACGAGAATAGGCGCACCGCATCGCCGTACACGATTTTCAGGAGCCGCGCCCAATGGACCTCCGGCAGCGCATCCTCGGCGGCAATAAACACGGTTCCGCCGGCCAATACGGCCTCGGTGGCCATGAGCTCGTCGAACGGCGACACGGAGCCGGTGCGGAACTCCCATCCCTCACCTACGACCGCGCGCACGGCGTCCAGGCAGATCGGCAGCGCGTACTCTAGGGCGGCCAGCGGAGCTGGGGCCGCGATGACCGCCAGCTGGCGGCGAAACGGATTGAGCTTCGGAGCCGGCATGATCGGCTACACGGCAGGGACGAGCTCGCATTCGAGCCGGGCCTCGAAGGTCGGCACCACCACGTCCATCCGGACGAGCTCGATCACGGCCCGCACGGCACCGTGATGTCGGAGGCAGTGGACGGAGACGATCTCTCTCCCGTGACCCGGGCTCACGTGTGCTTCGTGGCCGCACTTGGGGCATCGATACGTTGCCATGTCATGACTCCTGCATCGTGGAGCGTCACGGCGTGCGCCTGCTGTCAATGGGCGGCACCGCAGGGCTCAAGTGGGACAGGGTTACCCTCCGAAGTAGTGGTGCCCAACTCAGCGGATGACAGACGAGGTAAGCGTCCGGAGCGATGCGAGGTCGTGTTGATGTCAATAGTCAGTCGGTGCTAAAGCCGTTGACGCACTGATTTACGGCCTCATCATCCTGATCTCGGTCACGCTGCAGACAGTCCTCAGCCGTTCGGCTCGTGTAGGGCTGCGCGCCTCCCGCATCAGCCCACGATGCTTTCGAAAGCGCGGAGAAAGTTCAGCCGAGGATCTCGGCGATGTCCCATCCGAGACCCGAGGTCCACTTACACATGCCGACATTGCCCTTCGCACAGCCGCAAAGGAGACGCGGTTTCGTGTGGAGGCCGTGACGAGTCGGCGGTCGAAAACGATCAATCGGGCGCGGCGGCCCTGAAGCAGGGAGCCGCCGCGCCCGCATGCCCAAAGGATCTGTCACGCGCGAGTCAGCACGCCGTTCCCCCGCATGCCGACCAGCCCATTTGGTGCTCCGCCACCCGGCGGTGAATTTCGAAATCCTCCTCGACCGTGTGGAGCATGCCTTGCGGATTGGCTTCGAGCCACGCCGCGGCCGCCTCGCGTGAGCTGAAGAAGTGGCCCAGGTTACAAATATCGGTTCGGACGTTCTCCACTCGACGATCCGGGCGCACGGCCGATACGACGGCCCCGCGCGGGTCTGCGGAGTCCACTCGATCCGAGGTGACCCTCACCTGGACAGGCTTGCCGGTGGCCGGGCAGACGGACTCGATGAGCCCCGACTTGCCGAGAAGCACCGGGAACATGAGCGTGTCCGATGCGCACCAGCCATACAAGGTCCGACCCTCGAACGTGAACTTGTGCGGGGTCGGCCGAAGCGTCAACCCAAGTCCGACCAGCCGGCCTTGCTCGCCCCATTCAGCCGGATGCGCGCGTAGGGTCTCGCGCACCCGCTCCACAGGCCATCCCACGGTCGCGGCCAGCCGATCAACCGATACCGGGGCGCCTTCGCCGAGCAAGCGGCACACGTGTGGAATCAACTCATATCCCTCAATGTGCCGGATCGTCGCGACGGTTTGACGCACGGCCCGCTCCAGTGATTCTGCACCAGCCGTTGTTCCGGGCTTTAGCATCGTTGCTTCCTCCTAGGCGGGGGATCGTGTTATCATTGTCCCGCCTCGGTCGGAGCATACGGCCTCCCCATTGCGGGAGGGTCAAGAGGCGGATGCCGTCAGGTGCGCTGAGGCCGCCGGCCTGGAACGAGTCGGCGCGGGTTGCGCGCAGTGGAGAACCCGCACGTCGCGGAGAAGAGCCGTGAGGCGCGCGATCTGCGTCCGAAGCTCGGTCTCCTTGTGAGTGAGACGTTTGAGGACCTGCTCCAAGTTCCGCCGCACCGCCACGTTCGGGTCGCCACCGGCACGGTGTGCCGCCGCGAGCTCCTGTACCTCCCGAATCGTAAACCCAGCGGCCTTCAGCGTCCGGATCGTCTCGACGCACATGATGGCCGCTTGGGGGAAGAGGCGGTAGTTGGCCGGGGTGCGGCCGGCGCTGAACAGGAGCCCTCGCGAGTCATAGAAACGAAGCGTTTTGACAGACACACCGGTACGCCGCGCGAGGCGACCGATACGCATCGGGCCTGCATCCTTCATGTCACGGCCCTCCCATCGTTGTGAAAATCGCGTGCGGCACCCGTCGCGCGGCTCTTCCCCGATGAGCGAGCGCTGGCGCGAACCATCAAAGACCGCCACCCCTGTCGGCGGCGCGGGAGCGACGCGAGTGGTCATCCCCGGCCTCGCGGACGGCGCGGATGGCCGCGTCGAAATGCCGGCCCGCGAACGCCGCGGCGTCGGCAAGCTCCAGCAAGGCGCCGCGGAGCTCGCGATGAGTGTCTCGCCAGCGCGCGGCGTGGTCGTGGTCGCAGAAGAACTGGATATGCGGGCAGCGCGTCAAGACCGCCGGTCCCGGGGCGCAGCAATCCCTGTCCGGATGGAAGATCACCGGCGCAGCGGGCTGGGCTTCGACGACTCGGCCGCCCCGCATGGCTACCGTTACGGGGACTCCGCAGTGACCGCACGCCGACGACACCTGTGCGGATTCGTCCACCATCGGGGGCACGGCCAGAGCGTCGACGGCACAATTGGCATAGGTCGTGACTCCGGCAATGATCACGCGATGCAGCGTGGGCACGAAAGAGAAGGGGTAGGCGGCGACGACGGCTCCGTCGCGAAGGTAGATTGCTCCGACCTCGTGGAGCGCGCCGAGCGCCTCCTCGACATCCTTGGGCGTGAGCCTCGTCTCGGCGGCGAGCGGCTCGCGATTAATCGGCCGCGCGCGGAGCGCGTGGCGCAAGATCGCGGTGCGCACTCGGTCATCTCGGTTCATCATACGGATCTCTCCAGGTTGCCATCGATGTTGGCGAGGCATTCGTTGCACAGATTCCGGCATCTCAACTGACTACGCGCTGATACCACACCGGCACAGCGTCAGCGAGGGCCTCCCAGTAGCGGTCAATGTCGGGGCCGTTGGTCGTCATCGAGCTCCTCCCTGTAGGGCAAGATTTGCGCTTGACTCTAACAGGATAACCTGTTAATGTCAATCCATGAGATCGGTCCGCCTGCGTGACGCGTGTGCGCCAGCACAGGCCCTGAGCGCCCGAGCCCGGTACTTCAGGGTCCTCGGAGATCCCACGCGCCTCCGCATGCTCGAGGCCCTCCTCAAGGGAGAGCGCACGATCGCGGAGCTCATCTCGATCACCGGCGCACCGCGAAGCCGGGTCTCAAACCACTTGGCGTGCCTGAAGTGGTGCCGGTTCGTGACGTCCCTGCGGCAGGGGCGCCATATGGTGTACCGTGTGGCCGACCCCCGCGTTGCCGATCTTCTGGCGCTCTCGAAGGGTCTGTCCGACGAACGGTGCGATCATCTGGCCAGCTGCCGAAGAATCGGTCCGGAGTGGATCTAGATCGCGAGGAGTGTGTGCGCTCGCTGACGCGGGGCCATGATGCAACCAGAGCATAAGAGCGGGACGTTGTTTTGGCCGGCACTGGCTGCGGTGGGAGCGTTGACTCTGTGTTGCGCGGGGCCGGTGCTCGTCGCCGTATTGGCGACGATGGGACTCGGCGCCGCGGTTCCCGGATCGGGCGTCCCGGCCGTGGTCGGGCTCGGTGTGCTCGCCGTGATCATCACCGGTGTGCTGGTCCGGCGGCGGCGAGCGTGTCGCTGCGCGGCCTCGTTCGCGCAGATCCCGGAGGTCGCGAAGCGTCCTCCCGGCGGGCGCTCAACCGTCCCCGACGGCATTGGCGGCCGTCCGCGATGAACGCGGGACGGGCGGGTCACGATAGAATTCGGACCTCGGCAAGCACCCTGGTCCCCACGGTCGCCCTGGTGCTCCGGGGCCAGCGCTATCGCGGGCTCGCCCTGGTGCTGTTCCTCGGCATCCTTGGGTTCTACCTGGTGACGCTTCCCAGCACGTACACCGGTGGAGCGGTCGGATTCCTCGCGCTGCGGTACTTGACTGGCGATCTGGCGGCGTGCTCTGCGGTGCTGGCCGCGCTGCTGAGCCTCACCATCACCGTGAACGTCTACGGCTTTCGCACCTCGGCCCGCCAGCGGGGCGCCGTCTTGAGCGTTGGCGCCGTGCTTGCGAGCGTGGTACCGAGCAGCGTGTGCTGCACCTCGCTTGTTCCTTCGGTGCTCGCGGCTCTTGGGGGATCCACCGTCCAGATTTTTGGGCTTGCCGGCCGCATCCAAGGCGGAATAGCCCGCTTCCAGATGGTGTCCTTGGTGACCGCCATCGTGCTGTTGCTGCTGTCTCTGTATCTGGCAGCGAGCACTGTCGCGACAAGCTGTACGCTCACCCGGAAAGGGGGACGCCTGGATGCTACGAAAGAGCCCGCCCAAGTCTGAACGTTTACGGGACGCACGTCGCCCGCGCGCTCTCCGCACGCGGTCCCGCGTGGCTTTCGCGATGGGCATCGCAGTGCTGGGACTCACGGCCGCCGCCTCTCCCCGCGTAGCCGCGCCCGGCCCAATCGCGCAGGTCGAGGTGGGCGGTCGGGCGCCTGATGCCTCGTTCGTGACGATACAGGGCACGGTGCATCGGCTCTCGGAGTTCCGCGGGCGACCGGTGATGCTGTGGCTCTTCGCTACATGGTGCGACACCTGTCGGGCGGGCACCGCGGCGCTTGCCGAGCATATCCAACAACTTGACCGAGCGGGGTTACACGCGATTCAGCTCCGGCTCTATGGAAACCTCGGATACCCTGGGCCTTCGGTGCGGGAGGTGGCCCGGACCGATGCCGGGCCCGCGTGGTCATCCTCCGCCTGGACGTGGGGCGAGGCCTCCAAAGAGCTAAGCTTCACCTACGATCCTAAAGGCTACGTGGATATCTACTTCCTCATTGACCGGAACGGCATCATCCGGGCGATCGGCGGGGCGCCTAACGCAACGATGGATCAGATCCTGTCGTTCGTTCAGCATGCCCGCTAGTTCCTCACAGGAGGCGCAGCTCATGACCCAAACCGTCGATCTCCTCGTCATCGGGACCGGAGCCGCCGGCGCGGCGCCGGCCTACCGCGCCCGCAGGGCGGGATGGACGGTCGCCATCGTTGATAAACGGCCCTACGGCGGCACCTGTGCGCTCCGCGGGTGCGACCCCAAGAAAGTGCTGGTGGGCGCCGCCGACCTCCTCGATTGGTACCGGCGCATGCAGGGCCGCGGCGTCGCCGGCGAACGCGTGCATGTGGACTGGCCAGCGCTCATTCGCTTCAAGCGTACGTTTACCGAGCCGGTCCCCCAGGACCGCGAGCAAGGCTATCACCACGCCGGCGTAGCCACGTTCCATGGGCTCGCAAGATTTGTGGATGCCCAGACGATCCGGGTGGGCGAGTAGACGCTCAGCGGCCGGCACATCGTCATCGCGACGGGCGCCCGCCCGCGCGCCCTGCGGATCCGTGGACAAGAATATCTTACGAGCAGCGAGCAGTTTCTCGAGTTGGACGCGCTGCCCAAGCGAATCGCTTTTGTTGGCGGCGGCTACATCGCGGCCGAATTCGCGCACATCGCGGCCCGAGCGGGTGCGGAGGTCCGAATCGTCCATCGCGGCACGCGCCCGCTCGAAGGCTTCGATCCCGATCTCGTCGAGCAGTGGCAGGCGGCCACCGCCGAAGCCGGGATCGCCGTCGAGCTCGGCGCCGCCGTTCAGGCTGTGGAGCGGCGGAACGGGGTGCTGATTGTCCACGCCGGACGGGCCGGGGAATCGCTCGCGTGGGAGACGGATTGCGTCGTCCATGCCGCGGGACGGGTGCCGGAGATCGATGACCTGGATCTGGCGCGGGGCGACGTCCAGTTCGATGAACACGGCGTCGTTGTGAACGACTACCTGCAAAGTGTCAGCAATCCGGCGGTCTATGCGGGCGGGGACAGCGCGGCCTCCGGCGGCTTGCGTCTTACTCCGGTGGCCGGCTACGACGGCGCGGTGATCGCGGCCAATCTTCTACAGGGGAACCATCGGCGGCCGGACTACAGCGCAGTGCCGACCGTGGTCTTTTCGATTCCTCCGCTCGCGGCGTTGGGACTCCGCGAAGATTCGGCCAGGGAGCAGGGCCTGCAATTCACTGTCAAGCACGAAGACGTCTCCGACTGGTACGCATCGCGGCGCATCGGCAACCGGTTCGCAAGCTACAAGGTCCTCGTTGAAAAGGAAACCGATCGCATCCTCGGCGCCCATTTCTTGGGTCCCCACGCCGATGATGTCATCAACCTATTCGCGCTGGCGATGCACGCGGGAGTGAAGGCGAGTGACGTAAAGCACGTCTTGTACGCTTATCCCTCCGTCTCAGGGGATATCAGCTATATGGTCTGAGAGGTCAAAAGCGCGATCCACGCCGCACGCACCGTCTGAGCATCTTGGCTTGTACGAGCGGCGATGCCAAGCGCCAGGTAAGCCATGATCGCACCGATCCAGCCAGCGGATGCAGTCAGATGGGCGGCAAGCAGGAACTTGCAGGGGCCGAGCGGAATGAACTGCCCATTCATCTTGCCCTCATCCACGATGGTCACGCGACCGGAAGCGGATAAGGCCAGCGCGGGGCCGCCGGGAGCCGGCTGCCCGTCCCCCTGACTGCCGACATTGAGCACTGTCAGCACAGCAGACCCTAGGCTCGCCATTGCGGCCGCAGCGCCCCCGCCCTCATGGCCCCATCGCCTCGATGTAATCGGCGCGGCCTCGTGGCCCGGTGAGGAGCAGGAGCACCGGTGTCCCGGGCTGGAGGTCGGTCAGCGACATGGGCGTGTTCGCCCGGTAGACCGCGACCGTGGGGGTCACGCTGTACGCGGCGACCGTCTTGTTTGGGCTGCTGATCGTCACCCGGCCATCCGCGACGCGGACTAGCGCGCCCTTCACGTAGGTGAACTTGTTGAGCGAGTAATCAACGACCGCGAGTGTCAAGAAGGTACCGTGTGCTATGATTCATTACGTAACGATGAGTACGTCGACGCGGAGCTCCGAGGTCCCAGTCGGCCTTTTATTGATGGCCAGCCTATTGCACGTCCGGCGCTGGATCGGTGAGGTTCTGCTGCGGATGGGCTGGCGGCCCGGTGACGTGATGGTTCTCGCCGCGCTTCGACACGGCCCGGTGCATCAACGACAACTCGGCACGACGCTCGGCCTGGATCCCAGCCAAGTCGTCACGGTGCTCGAGAATCTCGAACAGCGTGGTCTCGTCTCCAGGCGACCGGACCCGGCCCACCGCCGGCGTCGTCTGGTCGTTCTCTCCAGCCGTGGACGTACACAGCTTGCCTCGGTGATCAAAGCGTTGGCCGCGGTTGACGACCGGCTCCTGATTGGGCTCGACAGGGATCAACGCGCGGAATTGCGCGCGTTGCTCTCGCATGTTGCGGACACCGCGGGGGCCGTCGTCACGCCAGTCACGGACCGACGCCACAGGGGCGCGCGGAAACGCCGCTCGGCGCTGGCGGTCGCCCTACCGCAGCGCGCCAAGGTCGTTGGACGTTGACATATCTCCGGGCGCTTCGATCGGCTCGCCACCTGCGGCAACAGCGCGTTTGTACGTTTCGTCGGCGTTTTCCACGTAAACATACAGGAAGCCGGCTTTGGCTCGCGTTCGCCTTCGCCGCTAATCATCACGATGGAATCGCCAATCTTCATCTCTCTCGGGGGCCGCTCTTGTATCCCCCCGATGCCCCGAACACCGTCTTGAGAAACTCAATCAAGCCCCTGGCATCGCTGGTCACGATTCTTGGCGTGACCGTGTGCCAACCCGCGGGTTGAAAGTCGACCATCTCGCGCTCCCAAAAGCTCCTGAGAAACGTCTTTCCGCTTACCTGGCTTGTTCAGCACTCCCCTCTTTTTCAGTGAGACTCTCGGCGAAAATGAAGATGTTTCGAAAGGGATCACAGATGTGAAATTGTTTGAAGCCCCAGGGCTGCGCCTTGACCTTCGATGAAGTAATCACATTGACTGCCAGGTACTCTTGGTACAACGCCTCGATATTACTCACTCTGATCCAGAACGCCCCGTGGCCAGTCGGAGGCTCATTAGAGGGGTGGAGATGGAGCTGCACCCCATCTCGTTCAACGATCATGAACTCCTCCTCCTGGTGCGTGCAGGCAAAGCCGATTCGCGCATAAAAGGCCTGGGTTTGCTCCGCATTTCCCACGGCGATGCGAGGAACGATTGCATGAAGAATTGGCTTGCTCGTTGGTGTGGTTGCCATGTGGTGCTGCTCCTTTCTTACCTGCAAGAAGACAAAGAGTTACTGCATGTCCGCAGAGCGAAGGAACTCGACAAGAATAAGACTGTTTGTCTGCTTTCGCGTGCCGAGCTTCCACCTCTCCGCCAAATCGATGCCTTGACATCCAGACTCTCGATCAGCTCTTGCCCTGGAATTGGGAAACGCCAACCGCAAGCTTGCAGTTTGACACACGATTCCAACCACTGCGGCCCATCCTACTCCACAACATTCCCCGTCACTCCCACTGCATGGTTTCGGATACGCGTGTCGCGCTAACTTTAACTTTAGATCTCGGCTCGGGCGGTTTCAGCCGTAACTTTCCCGCCGCCCGATCCACGCCCCTTTACGCGCTCGCGCCGCCGGCCTGCGGAGGCGCCGCAGGCTAACACCGCGATCGTCGGGCGAAATAGGGCTATCTAGACGTCGAGGGCCCGTTCGGGGCGATCAGAGAGAGCTTGGGGAAATAGATCCGATAGCGCGCCTCATCCCTTGTCATCAGCGAATATCCTGCGACGGCCGCGTGAGCACCGATGAAAAAGTCCGGAAGCGGCACGCTCTTCGTTCCACCCCGCCGGCGATAGGCGAGGAATGCCTTGCCCGCGAGAAAGGCGGCTTCGTACGGAATGGGTTCACGGTCGAACATGGTTCTGGGGAGCGCAGCCTCGAGATCCTCGATGCGCGAATATCGAATCGAGACCTCCGCATATATGACCGGATTGATGACGAGGCGACAGCGGTCGGCGGTGCGCTCGATGGCTTCCGTGGACCATGCAAGCCAACGCGCATCTTCTGTCATGACGTCGAGAAGGACGTTGGCGTCGACCAATACCGCCGTCATTCAGTCATCGCGGGTCAGCGCCATGATTGCGTCGGTGCTCATCGCGACGTCGCCACGGCCTCGCAGATGGGCGACGAGGCGAGCGCCGCGACCGTCCCTTTTACCGGCCTTGGCGCGAACGATGCGCACCACCTTACCGTCAAACTCGAAATCCACCTCGGTGTGGGGTAACAGACCTGCTCGTTCGCGGATTTCAACCGGAATGGTCACCTGGCCCTTCGACGTGATGCGCACTGGTCACCTCCTTACTCTTACATGTAAGAGTAAGGGGAATAGCGTCGATTTGCAAGCTTGGGCGACAACAGGATCGACATCGTGCCCGACGGCGGCGCGCGGAGCTCTTTGCGGTGGGCCACCAAGACGAGTGGCTCGGACTCATCGACGTCGCCGGCTTCGAGGCGACGGGTCGGCGGGGTCCAAAGACGTGGTCAACCGCCTTCAAGCCTATTTGTCCGGAAAGAGCCGGAGGAACGCAGCGATCCGTAGCGTGACATCATACCGGCCAACTCACCCGTGATCATCAGTTATGAAGAAACTCCCGGATATCTCAGGCAGCGTGGCCTTTACGGCACTACTCTAAACGCGCGACGGCGACGGGTTCGATAGACGCGGAAGTGCTTGTCGAGCGTAAAGACATTGTCCAATCCGTCCCGATCGGCGAGACGCACAAGGGTGGCGTCGGCTAGATCCATCGGTAGATCGCGGTACTTATAGAGTAGTGTACGGATGGCTGGGATATCCTCAGGATCCATCGGTTCAAGCACGAGATCACCGGACTCGATCTTGCCAAGGAGAGCGTCCTGGGCCTGGGGATCCTCCGCAAGAAGGTAGCACGCCTCGGTGATGACAGGCCATGTCGTCACAAGAGTACCGGTCAATGTCTTGGCCGTCGCCGCACACTGGGCGTGGTCGGCATCGTCGTTGTCCACCAATGCCACCAGCGGCCCGGTGTCCGTGAGGATGCGGTTCACTGTCGACGTCTCGACTGTGCGAACCGGCGCCGAAGAATCTCCTCGCTGCGGCGTGCGCGGTCCCCGCCGCCCAGGTGCGCTCTCCCGATGACGTCCGCGAAGCGTTCGAAGACGGTTCGGGTCGTCTCGGCAGGGGGTGTGTATCGTCGGAGCGCGTCTCGGACAATCTCGGACTGAGACTGTCCTGTCGCCCGCGCGAGCTGCGCGAGCCGTGCGTGTGTCTTCCTGTCCAACCGAACCGTGAGCACCATCGGCAGCACCGCTCTTATAAACTGTCATACATACTGTAATACGCGCAAAGGACATATGCAAGGGGGGCGCAGCACGTGGACGTTCTCGGTCGACAGCGTCCGCCTGGCGCGCTTACTGAACTCGAGGAACGGTCCGTGAAGCAACCGCGCGGGCGCATCCCATGGATCAGGTGGAGCGACGCTCATGTGAAGTGGCTGGATCCAGTGCTTGCCGGTACCGTACGTCGTGCCTGGGATCCCCGTGACGAGTTGCTCCTTATGCTGGCATAGCGGAAGAGGGGAGAGAGGAGTGTTGCAGGTCAACGGCATCTCACTCCACATAGAGGACCACGGCGGCGGCCGGCCGGTGCTCTTGCTCCATGGGTGGCCCGACTCGACGTACCTCTGGCGCCACCAGATCCTGTTTCTTGCCGCGAACGGTTTCCGCGTCATCGCGCCGGATTGCGTGGCTTCGGGCGCTCGGATCGGCCGGAGGGAGTGGCCGCGTATTCCCTGCAGCATGCCGTCGGCGATATTGGGGGAAGGTCCCCACCACCCGGCACCACCGACGCTATCACCATTGGGTTAGGGCACCTGAACTGGTCGTAGCCGAGATTAGCGGTGTTTGGCGGCTTCGGCTGAATACTCCGGAGCGCCTCCCGTCACCCAATCTTCCTTCGCGACGTCTTCAAAGACGACCTGACATGCTTCCCGCGTCGTGCCTCCAATCGTTACCAGCGCCTCGGTAATGGCTTCGGCGATCCGGCGCTTCTTCTCGGTCGAACGTCCATCGTACAACGTCACTCGGACAAACGGCATAACGGGCCTCCCTTACGACGACGTTGGAGTGCCCGGGCAATGAGCTCCCGGCAATCACGAATACGACGTGTGGTTGAGTCTCGCCTGTCTAACGTCAGATCACTGTCGATGCGGTGGGATGCGTGGCGGAGGAAGCAAGACTCAAACACCCGCGGGCGGCGGCCCCTCGCGGTTGTCAAGACCGCCGCATTCGGCCGCTCCCGGCCCCAGCGCCGCCGCTGCCGTCGAGATACTGCGACAGGCGGTCGAGGCTGTTGCGCCAGTTCGCCTCGAGGGCCTTGGCGGCGCCCTCGAGCTGCCGCATCTTGAGCGCGGCGACGATGCGCCGGTGCTCGGCCACGGACCGCTCTGCCACCACGCTCCCGCCGAAGTAGCCGCCCTCGAGTCGCTGAAGCTTGACTTTGAGATCCCGGACGATCCTGATGAGCTCGGGGTTGTCGGAGCGCCTGAGCACGACGGCGTGGAAATCACGGTCGGCCGCGGACGCCTCGGCGGCCGACCGCTCACGCAGGGCGCGGGCCAGCCGTTCGTTCGTCCGCGTCATCTCCCGCAGGTCCGCCGGCGTCAGCCGCCGGCCTCCGGCGCGGACGGCCAGGGCCTCCAGGGACCAGATGATCGGATAGAGCCGCCAGGCCTCGCCGATGTCGAGCGGCGACACGCGCGTCCAGCGGTTCGGCGCGGTCTGCACGAAGCCTTCGTCCTCGAGCCGCTGCAACGCCTCCCGGACGGGGGTGCGGCTGACGCCGAGCCGCGCTGCGAGCTCGATGTCCCGCATCTTCTCGTTCGGACGCAGCGTCCCATTGACGATCCACTCGCGCACGGTGGTGTAAACTCGCTCGCGGACGAGCCGTCGTTCGATTTGGGCGACCTGCGCCGGCAGCGGCATCAGTGGCAGCCTCGGAGTGTGATATACTACATACTACAAATCCGGCGGGAGACCGGCAAGGCGGCGGACGCTGGCGTCGGGGTCGCGTCCCTGCCGCCAGGGCCGCCGCCCGGGAGGGAGCGCCGATGTCCGCATCGAGGACCGTGCCTGTCAGTTCTGCCGCGGCCGTGTGGACCGTTGAGGCCGGGGAGCACCGGCAACCCGGGATCGTGCACGTGGTGATGCTCGCGTTGTTCATCGGCATCGGGATCGTGGTCGGCACGCTCGGCAGCCTTGCGATCCCGATCGGCTTCGTATCCGCCTTCTGGCCCGGTCAGGCCGTGCAGGCCGTCGGCGGCGTATGGTTTGGGTGGTGGGGCGTGCTCGCCGGCATGTTCTTTCCGTTCATCTCCAACGCGCTGAGCGGATCGGCCCCGATCCCCGTGTCGGCGGCGTACCTGCCCGCCAACTTCCTGCAGGCGTTTCTGGCGGGTGCCGCGTTTCGCTGGTTCAAGGCCGACCCCCGGCTGCAGAGCACGCGCGACTGGGTGATCTGGGTCGTCGTCGGCGTCCTCCTGGCGAACTTCCTCGGCGCGTTTTGGGGCACGTACGTGCTGGCGTGGTTCGGGATGATCACGCAGTCGGCGCGGGTCACCGCGCTGCTGGGCTGGTTCTTTGGTAACTCCATCCCGTCGTTGATCTTTGGATCGATCCTGTTGAAGTACGTCTCTCCGATGGTGCTGCGCAGCAAGGCTTTCACCAAGGGGTGGTGGGCCTAACCTGATCGTGACCGCGGCGCAGGCCGGCGGGGCGGACGCGGGTGGGATGATCTGACCGAGGCGCAGATCGCGAAGAAAACCCTGCTCGGGATGGTGCCGGTGGATTCGCCGTTCTACCGGTACCATCCCGTGACCCGCCTCGCGCTGCTCGTCTTTCTCTCGGTGACGCCGCTGTTCGTGGATATGCCCGAAATCAACCTCGGCCTGATCCTTGCGGCGCTCGTCCTCCTGCGGTGGGGCCGGGTCCGGATGCAGCAGATCCGGCGCTACCTGCCGCTGCTCGCCACCGTGGCGCTGTTCATGTTCGGGGTGGCGTTCCTGGCCCCCGGCGATCGAGCGCGCCTCGCGCCGTTCCGGCTCGCGGGGCTCACCTTCTATTTCCAGCCGATGTGGTGGGCGTTCGTCAGCTACTGCCGGCTCGTCGCGATGCTCTTCGGCGCGATCCTCTACTTCTCCACGAACCGCGAGCGCGACACCCT
>JAJPIA010000100.1 GCA_021324975.1 Bacillota bacterium | reverse complement strand
GGCCGAAGCACTGCTCACAGACGAAAATCGGCTCAACCGGATAGCGCCGTCCGCACTCCCGGCACGCGAGCCCGACCACTCCCATCTCTCCCCTCCCCTTTCACTCGTACCAGGCGCGGGGTGGCTGACCCCTCGACGAGGCCAGGCGCCTAGCCTGAGGTCCAGAATGCGGTGTCGCCGTGTAACAAAAATCCCCCTCCGGCTCCGAGGGGGATCAATCCCTCTTATCTCCCGGAATTGGTTCTTCCGCGGGATTTAGCACCACACCAAGGGGGACCTTGGTAGGCTGCCGGGTGTCATCGGGCCCGTCCCTCGACCGCTCTTGATAAGGGTTGCTATGAAGTTTGCACTAACGTAGCATGCGCCTCGCAGCATGTCAAGAAAAGGAGTGAAAAAAGGAACGTTAAAGAAGGTCTCCTTCTCATGCATCCCGTTCTCTTCCAGCTCGGACCGTTCACCCTCCGCTGGTACGGCGTCATGATGGGCCTCGCGCTGTTTCTCTCCGTTCCGATCACCGCTTACTTCGGCGAGCGTTTCGGCATCCCGCGCATGCTCATCACGGATCGGCTGGCGGTGCCGTTCCTCGCCTCGCTCCTCGTCGGAGCCCGGCTCGGATACGTCGTTTCGCACCCCGCCGAGTTCGCGGGCGACCCCCTCGCGGCGATACGGCCGCCGTACGCCGGACTGGCGTCTCACGGATCGATCGCGGCGGGCCTGCTGTTTCTGTGGTGGTGGTGCCGGCGTTACGCCGTCCCGCTGTGGCGCCTCGCGGACGCGATGACACCGGCGTTGCTCCTGGCGATCATCCTGGTGCGCTGGGGTAACTTCATGAACGGCGAGTTGTTCGGCAACCCCACCGCGCTCCCGTGGGGCATCACGGTCCCGGGGCTCCCGGGTGGACCGCGCCACCCGCTCCCGCTCTACGAGATGGCCGGCACCGCGATCATCCTGGCCTGGACGGTATGGCGTGCGCGGCACCCGCCGCGGGACGGCGCCCTCTTTTGGTCGGCCATGATGATGTCGTCCGTCCTCCGATTTGGGCTCGACCTGCTCCGGAGCGAAGACCGAACCGCGGTGTTTTTGACGCTCGGCCAGATGGCGGCACTCGTCCTCATGGGATGGGGAGCGTGGTTTCTCTGGACCGGCCGCGCGTCCGGCCCGCATCGCCGCGCCTAGTCCGGCGCCCGCACGGGCAGCGCGGGCCCCGGCGGGGGGTGGCGCCTTCGTTCGCCCAAAAGCGGTCGGCCGGGGGGGTGAAACGCCCGCGGCAGGGCCGCCCAGTCTTTTGCCGAACACCACAGACCGATCTGGCCGGCCAGCGGCCGGCCCGCATGGCCACGATTCTGTGAACGCGGACAAGGAGGGATCCGTCGTGCGGCGTGGTGTCGCAATCGGGTTGGCGCTCTTTCTCATCGGCGTGTGGGCCGTCGTCCCCGGCCGGTCGGCGCCGGCGTACGGCCCGCAGCAAACCGTTGTGATCGCCGAGGACATCTCGAGCGTCGTGTCGCTCGACCCGCAGGTGGGATACGAGTTCCTCATTCCCGTCCATAACGTCTACTCCAACCTCGTGCAGTTCCCGACCGGGAACCTGACCCAGGTCCGCCCGCAGCTGGCGCAATCGTACGAGGTGAGTAAGGACGCCCGCACCTATACCTTCCACCTGAGGCACGGCGTCAAGTTCGCGAGCGGCAACACGTTCAGCGCCGACGACGTCGTCTACACGTTCGAGCGGGTCGTGAACATTCCAAAGGATCCGGCGTCGTGGCTCATCACGCAGATGGGCATCGACGCGAAGAACGTCGATCAGGTCGTCAAAGCCACCGATCCATACACCGTGGTGATTTCCCTGCCGAAGCCGTTCAGCCCCGGCGCGTTCCTCTCGATCATGGCCAACGCGGTCGGCGGCATCGTGGACAGCAAGACGGTCAAATCGCACGTGCAGAATAATGACTGGGGATCGGGGTGGCTCGCCGATCATTCCGCGGGGAGCGGCCCGTATCAGCTCACGCGCTGGGAGCGCCAGGTCGCGATCGAGATCACGCCCAACCCCAACTACAATCTCGGACCCGCACCGTCGATCAAGCGCATCGTGTGGCCGAACATCATGGAGAACACCGTGCAACGGGATGCGCTCGGCCGCGGCGACGTGGACATCGCGGTCAACCTGTCGGCCTCCCAGATCGCCGCGCTGCGTAAAGAGTCGAAGTACTACGTGGCGCAGATCCCCGACCTCGGAATGGAATATCTCGGCATGGACGTGAAGAACGTCCCGGCGTTTACCAAACCGCAGGTGCGCCAGGCGGTTCGATGGGCCATCGACTACGACGGGATCGTGAAGAGCCTGCTTGCGGGCAACGCGCTGCCGCTGCAAGGAGTCATCCCCAAGGGGCTGTTTGGGTACACGCCGGACCTCCCCTTCCACCGGGACGTCGCCAAGGCCAAGGCGCTCCTCCAGGAGGCCGGATTCGGAAGCGGTTTCACCGCGGACCTGCTCGTCTCGACGGGCTCAGCGGCCGGCGGCGTCGGCGCCGCGGATCTCGCGGCAAAGGTCAAGAACGATTTGGCCGCAGCGGGCATCACGGTCAACATCCGTCAGGTGGCCGCGGACGAGCTCTACAAGACGTACCGCGGACAACAGTCCCAGATGGTGCTCGCCAACTGGTTCGTCGACTACCCCGACCCCGACGACTTCGCGAAGCCGTTTGCGGATTACGCGCAGAAGTCGCTCTGCTGGCGCCTCCAGTACTACAGCGATCCCGCGGCAAAGCTCGCGGACGATGCCGGCAGCATGGAAAACACGCCGCAGCGCGGTGCGCTCTACAAGCGCCTCAACGACATGATGGATCAGGACGGCCCGTTCGCGATCCTGTACCAGCCGATGATCTCGTACGGCGTGTCCGCGCACGTTCGCAACATGGTCTTCGACGCGGTGAACGGCCCGGATTTCGAGAGGATGACCAAGCAGTAAGTTCCGCGGGCGGCGGCCGGAAATCCGGCCGCCGTCGCGCCTCCGATGAGCCTTTCCCGATTTCTGGCGCGCCGCACCGGTCTCACACTCTTCGTCTTGTTCGGCGTGACGGTGATCACGTTCGCGCTGTCGCACGTCGTGCCGGCCGACCCCGTCGTCGCGTATCTCGGGGACCACGCTCCGCCGGATCTCGTTGAAAAGGTCCGCCACGAGCTCGGCCTGGACCGGCCCCTCCCCGTGCAGTTCGTGATCTACCTCGACGGGTTACTGCACGGCAACCTCGGCATCTCCGTGATGGACACCCGGCCGGTGAGCCAGGACCTGGCCCAATATCTGCCGGCCACGGTGGAATTGTCGACGGCCGCGATGCTCGTCGCGATCTTGATCGGCATCCCGACGGGCATCGTCTCCGCGCTGCACAAGGACGGCTGGCCGGATCAGGTCGCGCGCGTCTTCGCGCTGGGCGGAGCATCGCTCCCGGTGTTTTACGTGGCCCTGTTGCTCCTCGGCCTGCTGTACTCGCGCCTCGGCGTGCTCCCGGGCCCGGGACAGCTCAGCCTCTTTACCAGCCCGCCGCCCGTGATCACGGGCATGGTGGCCGTCGACGCGTTGTTGTCGGGGGACTGGCCGGCGCTCGGGGACGCGCTCCGGCACCTCGTCCTGCCGGCGTTCGTCCTCGGCTACTACTCCACCGGCATCATCACGCGCATGACGCGCAGCAGCCTGCTCGAGGTCATGCGGCAGGACTACGTGCGGACCGCGCGCGCGAAGGGCGTCGTCGAGCGCCGCGTCGTCCTTCGCCACGCGCTGCGAAACGCGCTCCTGCCGACGGTCACGGTCATCGGGCTCACGTACGGCAGCCTGCTCTCGGGAGCGGTGCTGACGGAGACGATCTTCTCGTGGCCCGGGATCGGCCGTTACGCGACCAACTCCGTCACGAACATCGACATCCCCGCCGTCCTGGGGGTCACGCTGGTCATCGCGTTCATCTACTCCGTCGCCAACCTGGTGGTCGATGTCCTCTACGCCTATCTCGATCCGCAGAT
>JAJPIA010000010.1 GCA_021324975.1 Bacillota bacterium | reverse complement strand
CGTCAGCCGTCCTCCGGAGTTACCCCCGAAGTACACTCGACCAGCTTTCGGCGTCCACGTGCGTGAGCGTTTGACTCGGCTACGTTGCCGGAGAGCTTGCGCCTCCATCCTCGCTTGTAGCACATTCCGTGACCCGCGGGCAATCCGGAAACTTCGTTCGCAAAAGTTCTGGACAATGTGGCTAGCAACGTGTGCATAAACGGTGGATAAGTCCTAAGAGCTCTTCTCTACGAAGTTCAGGCGGAGATTGGTGAGCAACGTCTCCATCTCCCGCCGCGGCGCATCCTCGAGACGACTGCGGAGTACCTCGAACACCGCCGCGTACGCGTCGATCGCCAGGCGCGCGCTCTCGAGATCCTTTTCCACCTTGCCCGTCGTCATGGACGCAACGAGCCCCATGCCCTCCCAGGCCTTGGCGGCCATCACGCCCAGCAGGGATACGAGCACCTCGCGAGTACCGAGCGCCCCGATCGGGACGGCGGACCGAGACGCCTCCTCCGCCGCGGACCCGTCGGGCGGCGTTCCCTCCTCGGGCTGCGTCTCGCGGTCCTGCTCATCCTGCATCGTGCTCACCTCGCCTGCGGCGTGGCGCACACCGGCTTCGGAGGGTGCGGCCGGCGCGTTACGATCGATCCAGCCGTTCGATCGTCCGGCACAGCGTCTGCGCGCCGCGTTCCACGTCGTCCCACGCCGTCTGCTCTCGTGGAGAATGGCTCACCCCGCCGACGCTCGGCACGAAGATCATGCCCGCCGGCACGAGGGCCTGCAAAATCTTCGCGTCGTGACCCGCCCAGCTCGGCATCGTCACGATCGGCCAGCCGAGATCCCCGGCGGCGGCCACGATCTCGTCCCGGATGCTGCGGTTGAGCGGGACGGGAACCTCGGAACGCCACGTTCGTGCGACTTCCAGGCTCAGGCCGTACCGGCCGGCACAGGCGCGAGCCTCCTCGTCGACGTGGCCGCAGAGCGCGTCGAGCAGCGCTCCATCCGGGCTGCGGAGCTCGACCGTCACCTCGGCGCGGTCCGGCACCACGTTGGTCGCGCCGGGCGCCACCCGCAGGCGTCCCACCGTCGCCACGGCCCGTCCCCCGGAGTCGCGCGCGAGTGTGCGCACGGCACCGACCAGGTCCGCGGCGCCCCACAACGCGTCGTGACGCACGTCCATGGGAGTGGTGCCGGCGTGATTGGCCTCGCCCACAAACTCGAGCACCGCCCGCGCGATGCCGACGATCGCATCCACGACGCCGAGCGGTGTGTCGCGCGACGCGAGGACCGGCCCCTGCTCGACGTGCAGCTCCAGGTACGCGGCCATCGGCATGGGCACGGCGCGCCGCGGCAGGCCGGTGTCGAACGCCCGGAGCGCATCCGCGGCAGACCGCCCCGCAGCATCGTGCAGCGCTTCCAGCGCGGGGGCGCGGCCCGCAATCCCGAGCGATCCGAGGCATCCCGTGCCGTACGACGTCCCTTCCTCTTCGGCGAATGCCAGGAGCAGCAGGGGATGCCGCGGGCCCACCGCGGCGTCCCGAAACGCCGCGGCGACCTCCACGGCGGCCACGACGCCGAGCGCACCGTCGAAGATGCCGCCGTTCGGCACCGTGTCGAGGTGCGAACCCGCCGCAATCGGCGGCAACGTGCCGGCCTCGCCCGGCACCACGCCGAAGAGATTGCCCCAGGAGTCCACCGCCGGCTCGGCCCCAGCCTCGCGCATCCAGCGTGAGACTCGGCGGATGGCGCCCGCATGCTCGGTCCCGTACGAAAAGCGGCTGACCCCGCCGTCCGGGGTGCGGCCGATCTCCGACAACTCGACGAGACGGTTACGCAACCGTTCTACGTTGATCTGCACCGCCACGGCGCTACCTCCGTGTTGATTTCAGGATCGCCGCTGCGGTGCGGCCACGCCGCGCACGGCTACGCGTTGATGATACCGAGGCTGGAGGCGAGCAAACAAGTCCCGCGCCCGCTAACGTGTGCGGGGATCCCAGATCTCGCGGAGACCGTCCCCGGCGACGTTCAGCGCGAACACCGTCACGGCGATCGCGATCCCGGGCCAAAACGAGAGCCACGGCGCCTGGCTCAGGTACTGCTGCGCGGCGTTGAGCATGGAGCCCCACGACGGCGTGGGCGGTTGGGTGCCGAGGCCGAGGAAGCTCAGGGTCGCCTCGGTGATGATGGCGCCGGCGATGGCCAGCGATCCCTGGACGACGATCGGGGCGAGGCTGTTCGGCAAGAGATGCCGCCAGATGATCCGGCTGTCCCAGGCCCCGATCGCGCGCACCGCCTCGACGTACTCGCGCTCGCGCTGCTGCAGCACCTCGGCGCGCGTGAGGCGCATGAAGACGGGCGCCAGGACGACGGCGATCGCGATCATGGCCTTGCCGAGGCCGGGGCCCAGAACCGCGGCGACCGCGAGCGCCAGAATGAGCGGAGGAAACGCGAGCATCGCATCCGTGAGCCGCATCAGCACGTCGCCGAGCCGCCCGCCGTAATACCCCGCCGCGAGCCCCAAGGGCAGCCCGGCCGCGATCGCCAGCCCCACGGAGATGACGCCGGCCTCCAACGACGCGCGGGCGCCGAAGACCAGCCGGCTCAGGATGTCGCGGCCGAGCTCGTCGGTACCCATGAGGTGGCGCGCGCTGGGCGCCTGCAGGTACGCGGTGAAGTCCGTCTTGATCGGCGAAAACGGCGCCACCCACGGGGCGAAGGCGGCCGCCAGGACGATGAGGACGAACAGGGCCAGGCCGCCGGCGGCCAGGCGGTTTCGAGCGAAGCGCCGGAGGAGGTGACGGAAGCCGCGCGGAGCCGCCGCGGCGCGCTTCGCCGCGCGCGGTGCGCCCGGCAGGGCAACGCTCACGACCGTCCTCCGGCGAGCTTGATGCGGGGATCGATCAGCGAGTACACGATGTCCACGACGAGGTTGATCAATAGGATCGCCAACGCGCTGAACAACACGACACCCTCGAGCATGGGGTAGTCCCGGCCGTAGATGGAGTTGATCGTGAGCTGCCCCAGCCCGGGGACCGCGAAGATCGTCTCCGTGATCACGGCGCCGCCGAGCAGCGTGCCCATCTGGATGCCCATGACCGTGATGACGGGAATCACCGCGTTCCGCAGCGCGTGCCGGATCACGACGACACGCCCTCCGAGCCCCTTGGCCTTCGCCGTGCGCACGAAGTCCGCGCTCAGCACTTCGACCATGCTGCTCCGCAGCTGCCGCATGACAACCGCGGCGAGCACGAGGCCGAGCACGCACGCCGGCATGAGAAGGGCCCGGAGGTTGCGCCCGACATCCTGGTAGAGCGGCGTCCACCCCGAGGCCGGGAGCCAGTGGAGGTGGACGGCGAACAGGTAGATCAGCATGATGCCGAGCCAGAAGTTCGGGATGCTGAGGCCGACCAGCGCCGCGGCGGAGGCCCCGTAGTCCGCGGCCGTACGCTGCCGCCACGCCGCGACGGCGCCGGCGGGGATCGCGATCGCCCACGCCACGATGAGTGAAGCGGCCGTCAGTTCGCCGGTGACGGGCACTTTCTCCAACACGGTGGCCAGCACCGGCCGGTGGTCCTTGAAGGAGTATCCGAAGTTGCCGTGGAGCATCCCGCCGACCCAGCGGAGATACTGCACGTAGACCGGTTGATCCAGCCCGAGCTCGTGGCGGAGCACGGCCACCGCTTCGGGCGGCGCTTCCTCGCCGAGAAACAGGCGGGCCGCGTCGCCCGGAATCAGATTGATCAGCGCGAAGACGATGAGGCTGACAAAAAACAGCACGGGGATCATGATCAGCAGCCGGCGGGCGAGGAAGCGAATCATCGAACGCGCAACGACGCGGCCGGACGGGAACCCGTCCGGCCGCCCAGCCGTTACGAGAGCCAGACCGCGTGAAAGCGCATCATGCCGTCCGGGACATGCTCGTATCCGTGGACCTTGGCGGACATCAGCTTGTATTCCTTCGGGAAGTACAGCCACACGTACGGCATGTCGTCCGCGAGGATGCGGGTCACCTGGCTGTAGGCGCGGCGCCGCTGGTCCATGGACTGCAACACGCGAGCGGCGTCGAGCAGCGTCTGCACCTGGGGGTTGGTGTAGCCCGCGTCGTTGAACGATCCGATCCCTGACTGCGTGACGAACGGATAGATGTCGAAGTCGGGGTCCGGCCGGCCGCTCCACCCCAGCAGGGCCGCCTGGTGCTGCAGCTTGTCCGTCACGTCGAGGAGCTGGCCAAACTCGATGATCTGGATCTTCGCCTGGATCCCCGCGTCCGCGGCCATCGATTGGACGGCCTGCGCGATCGCCTGTGCCTGCTGCCCCTGAACCGCCAACAGCGTGAACTCGAAACCGCCGGCGTGCCCGCCCGCCTGCAGGCGTTCCTTGGCCTGGCCGATGTTGCGGGGCGGTATCTTCCACGTCGGGTCGTATGCGGGCGTGCCGTTCGGGAAGAACGAGTACGAGGGAAAGGCCGCGCCCTGCAGCACCACGTTCGCGATCGCGTTGCGGTCCAAGCTCGCGCTGAACGCCTGGCGCAGCGCCTTGTTGTCGAACGGCGGTTTGGTGACGTTGAGCCAGATGCCCTGCCACGAAAAGGCGCCGTGCTCGCTGAGCCGGTACGACGCGCCCGGTTTGCTGGAGTCCTGCGCCAGCTGCTTCACCTGCGGCGCCGGCACGATGTTGATGATGTCGACGTCGCCCGACTTGAGGTTCGCCACGCGCGCGTTGT
>JAJPIA010000007.1 GCA_021324975.1 Bacillota bacterium | reverse complement strand
GTTGCGGCATTGAAAGAGCTGCACCTGAACGCGTACGCCAAGATCAACCTGACGCTTGACGTGCTCGGCGACCGTCCCGACGGCTATCACGATATCGAGACCGTGCTGCACACGGTGGAACTCCACGATTCGATTACGCTCCGCGAGAGCGACAGCGGCATTACGATTCGGTGCGCCAGCCCGGACGTGCCGGCGGACACGCAGAACATCGTGTACCGCGCGGCGCAGTATTTAAAGGAGACGTTCCGCATTCCGAAGGGCGTGGAAGTCGAGCTTGCGAAGTGCATTCCGATCGCCTCCGGGCTCGGGGGCGGGTCCAGCGACGCCGCGGTGACATTGCTCGGGCTCGCGCAGATGTGGAAGCTGCGCCTGTCCAACGGTCAGCTCCTCGATCTCGCAGCGCACATCGGCTCCGACGTGCCGTTCTTCCTCGTCGGCGGGGCGGCCCTCGCGGTCGGCCGCGGCGAGCGCATCCGTCCGCTGCGACCGCTGCCGACGACCTGGGTCGTGCTCGCGCGCCCCCCGATTCAGATCGCCACCGAATGGGCGTATCGGGTCCTGGATCATGCGGCGGCGCGCCGCCACCCGGACACCGGCGCGGTCGTGCGCGCCATCGAGGCCGAGGACGCACGTCAGGTCGGCCGGTTGGTGTGCAACGTGTTCGAGGACGTCGTGGGCTCGCACTACCCCGAGGTCGCGGCGTTGCGTGAACGGATGTTGGCCCACAGGCCGCTCGGCGTATCGCTGTCGGGCACGGGCCCGGTGGTGTTCGCCTTGGCCGCGAACGAAGCCGACGCGCGTCAGCTCGGCGCGGCGCTCTCCGAACACGACAGCGTCGAGGTCTTCGTCACCCGGACGTTCTCCGAGGAGCGGTAGCCGCGCCGGATGCCTGACGCCCGGACGGCCGCCGGACCGCGTGTCGACGAGCGGCCGCCGGCCGGACTGTCCGACGTGCCCGTTGCCACCGCGGTCGTTCTGGCAGGCGGCCGTCCCGACCCGCTACTTACCGATGCAGCGTTGCCCAAGGCGTTCGCGGCGCTCCGCGGCCGGCCCATGGTGCAGTTTGTGTTGGACGCGCTGCGGGCCACCGACGGCGTGGGCCGCATCGTGATCGTCGGACCGCCTATGTTGCCTGCCGCCGTGGCCGCGTACGCCGATGCCACGGTGCCCGATCAAGGCCATCTCTTGGACAACATCGAGGCAGGTCTCGGCGGGCTCGCGGCGGACGCCTACGCGCTGGTGGCCGCGGCGGACCTCCCGCTCCTCACCGCCCGAGGGGTCACGGCGTTTCTTGAGGCGGCCCGCGCGCTCCGCGCGGACATCGCCTACGGGATCGTGAGCAGGACCGACGTCCTGCGAGCGTGTCCCGGCGCCCGCAAGACCTTTGTCCGCCTTCGCGACGGCGTGTTCACGGGCGGCAGCCTTGTGCTGCTGCGCCGCGGCGCCTTCGATCGGGTGCGGCCCATCCTCGCCGGGGCGATCGCCGCGCGCAAGCGACCATGGGATCTCGCGCGCTTGTTCGGCATCAGGACGCTCGCCGAACTGGTGACGGGACGCCTGCGCATCGCCTCACTGGAAGCGCGGGCCGCGCACATCACGGGACTTCGGGTGCGGGCCGCGGTATGCCCCGAACCCGAGATCGCTCTCGACGTGGACCGAGCCGAGGACCTCGCGGCTATGGCGCAGTGGCTCGAGGCACGGGAGATCGCGTCCCGCGCGCCAGGCGCCGCGGGGGCGAGACCTTGAGGCGTCTTCGCCGCGGCGACCGCATGGTGGCGATCGCGCACCGGCTCTTCCAGGAGCCGCACAAGCTCTTTTCGCTCGGGACGTTTGCAGACGCGCTCGGCGCCGCCAAGTCAACCGTCAGCGAGGACATCGCCGCGCTGCGCCAGGTTTGTGAGCGGCTGCAGTTGGGCCGCGTCGAAACCCTGGCCGGTGCCGCCGGAGGCGTGCGCTACACGCCGCTGTGCACGGCCACGCAGATGCGGGAACTCGCCGAAGACCTCGCCGCCCGCCTTCGGGATCCGGCGCGCATCCTCCCGGGTGGATTTCTCTACACCACGGATCTCTTGTCCCTGCCAACGCTGGTCGGTCGCCTCGGGGCGGCGTTTGCCACGTTCTTTGCGGACCGCCGCCCCGACGTCGTGCTTTCTATGGAAGTCAAAGGTATCCCGCTTGCGCTCATGACCGCCCGCGCGTTTAATGTACCGCTCGTGACAATCCGGCGCGGCGGGAGGGTGACCGAAGGTCCCTCCGTTACGGTGAACTACGTGTCGGGCTCGTCCCGAACCGTTCAGTCGATGACCCTGCCGCTGCGGGCGGTCCCGCCCGGCGCACGCGCCCTCTTCATCGACGACTTCCTCCGGGGCGGCGGCACGGCCCGGGGTGTGTATGACCTCATGCGGGAGTGCCAGGCCGAGGTCGTCGGGGTAGGCGTGCTCATAGAGGCGGCGCAGCCGCGCGAGAAGCTGGTCGACGGCTATGTGTCGGTGCTGGTCTTCGAGGGGGTTGACGAACGCGAGGGGACGGTCCGCATCAAGCCGAGCCGGTGGACCCTCGGTCACACAGCCGAAGCCGTCGGACGATAGGCTCCACGACGATACGCTCCGCAAGAAGCTCGGTGCGTTTCGCCGAGCCACACGCCGCGGTTCTGCACGTCTCCTCATCGCGTTTGTAACGCATCACGCATCTTGTAACGCATATTGACAGTCTCTGACTAGCAGGCTATGTTTAGTGAGCGCCCACTCATCAAATTATGATGACCCATGGCCCGCAAGGCGGCGGGCGTGTCCGGCGCTGAGACAAAGGAGGCCGCGGCCCAGGCATGGTGCGTCTAAGCGAGGCGGCAAGAGACGAGCGCTCGGAGGAGCGGCGCGGGCAGATTTTGAGAGCGGCGCTCGCGGTGTTCAGCCACAAAGGCTTTCACGGAGCGACCATTCGCGAGATCGCCTCCGCCGCCGGCCTGGCCGAAGGCACGATCTATCTTTACTTCCCGAGCAAGCAGGAGATCCTCCGGGACGTCCTCACGCTGATCGCGGATGAAGCGTCACAGGCACCGGCGGAAGACGGGGTTGGCGAGGACGACGAGCGCTTTCTCCGCGCGCTGCTCGAGAGCCGGATCACCAGCCTCTCCAAGCACGCGGCGTTCCTGCGGTTGAGCCTGCACGAGGCCGATCTCCGCGAGACGCTGCGGCAGGAGTTCTACGCGCGGCTCTGCGAGCCGTTCGTTGCCCGGTTCGAGCGGTATCTCGAGACCCGCATTGAGCAAGGCGCCTTCCGGCCCGTCAACACCGCGCTCATCGCCACCGTGTGCTTTCGCATGTTGATGAGTCACATCATGGTGCAGCACGTGCTCTCGGTCGACGCCAACGCCGCGCGACGCGCCGACGACGATTACGTGGGGGCGATGGTGTCGCTCATCTTGTACGGCCTCACCACGCGCCCGGCCCCCGCCGGACGGCGCGAAGTTCCCTAGCCGAGGAGGTTTGGTATGTCACGAAGGGTCCACCGCTGCGCTGTCGTGCTGGCCTGCGCGATGCTCGCGCTCCCCGTAACGCAGGCCGCAGCGCAGCAACCGCCACCCGCGCCGCAGACGCCGGCGCCGACGACGCCGTATACGCCGCCGTCCGGATCCGGACTGCCGGCGGTGCCTCCGGTTCCTTCGATTCCAACGATCGGCGCCGGGCGTTCGCTCTCTGTGACGGATGCCGTCGCGCTGGCGCTTCAGCAGAACTACACGATCCAGCAGGCCGCGCTCACGGTCGCGCTCGACCGGGCCAGCCTTGCGCAGGCCGAGGCGGGGCTGTGGCCCACGGTTCAGTTCAAGGCGAGCTATACGGGTCAGACGCAAAGTCCGCCGGAGGCCTTACCGGTCCAAGGGACCGTGCTCGTTGGCGGAGTGCCGACGCCGTTCCACATGACGCTCACGATCCCCGGGTCGCAAGTGCCCGCGTGGCAAGCGAGCTTCGTACTGAGCTACCCGCTGTATACCGGGAACGCGCTGCAGGACCAGGTGGAAATCGCGCGGCAAAAGGTGCTCTCGGACCAGGCGGCGTTTGCCGCGCAGGCGGCGACCATCGTCCTGCAAACACGGCAGGCGTATTACAATGTCGAGGCCACGCAGGCCCAGGTCGCCGCGGCCCAGCGGACGGTCGACGCGTCGCAGGAAAACGTGCGGGTGGCGCAGGCGCAGGTCAACGTGGGGACCCAGCCGCAGTTCACCCTGCTGCAGGCGCAGACGCAGCTCGCCAGCGCGCAGCTGACGCTCAGCCAGCAAAAGGCCAACGCGGTCCAGGCCCAGTACAACCTGGCCATCCTGCTGAACGTACCTCAGTCGACGATCGTGACGCCGGCCACACCGTTGGGATTGCCCGCCCCGCCGCCGGACCTGAACGCCCTGGTTCAGACCGGGTTGCAGCAGCGGCCCGAGCTGCAGCAGGCGCGGGCGAACATCGCGGGCGCGCAGGCGGCGATCGATCTCGCCAAGGCGGGACTCCGGCCGAACATCACCGTGAGCGGCGGGCCGTTTATGCAGACGAACGACTTCTCGGCCCTCCCCAATACGCCGGTGGACTGGACCGGAACGATCGCGCTGACGCTCACGATCTTTGACGGCGGGCTCACCAAAGCCAAGGTGCAGGCGGCACAGGTGCAGCTGCAGCAGGCGCAGGTGAGCGAACGCCAGAGTGAGCAGAGCATCGAGAGCCAGGTGCGGACCGCGTATCTGAACCTCCAGCAGGCGGCGGAACAGCTCGCCTCCGCCGAGGCGGGGCTGGTGTCGAGCCGGGAGCAGCTGCGCATCGCGAACGTCCGGTTCCAAGCGGGCGTCGGTACGCAGCTCGACGTCGTCAACGCGATTCAAGCCCTGGCATCCGCCGACAGCAGCGTGATCACCGCCGAGTACAACTACAACCTTGCGCTCGCGCAGATCGACCAGGCGATCGGCACGCAGATCCAGATACCGCGACCCTAGCGCGGCGTCCGGGAATTGCGACGGGGTAGGCGTGAGCCGGACGGGCCTGCCCGAAGCGGGCGTTCGACGCCGCCATGTAACCTAGCCCGACCCTTGCGGAACGGGCGCGCGGGCGGGACCGATGGCGTGAGAATGGAGGAGACCATGGTTAAGCGGATCGTTAGGACGGACGCAGCGCCCGCCGCGATCGGGCCGTATTCCCAGGCGATCGTCGCCGACGGCTTCGTATTCACGGCCGGGCAGGTCGCGCTCGACCCGAGCACCGGGCAGCTCGTGCCCGGCGACATTCGCGCGCAGACCAGGCGGGTCATGGAAAATATCCGCGCCGTGCTCACCGCCGCCGGATCGTCGCTGGACAAGGTAGTCAAGACCACCGTGTTCCTCCGCGACCTCAACGATTTCGGCACGATGAACGAGATCTACGGGGACTACTTCCGTGAAAACACGCCGGCGCGGTCGACCGTCCAGGTCGCCAAGCTGCCGCGCGAGGCCGCCGTGGAGATCGAGGTCATCGCCCTCGCGTAGCCGGCGGCGGCGCGTCGATTCGCCGCGGGAGCGCCCGGCTGCGCACACGCCTTCGTCGAGGGTCGAGCGTAGGGTATGTTAGGATAGAGCCGGGCGGTGTCTTCAGAGTAATCGCGCGGCCGCACCAGTGTGGAAGGGGCTTTGGCCGGGTACCGTCGCACATCGCCGCGCTCCGGTGGGGGGTCGGCTAACGGTAGGCCATCAGACTTTGGATCTGAGAGTCCAGGTTCGAATCCTGGCCCCCCAGCCATCCACCACGATCCATCCACTGTACGATGAGGGTAGACGGGCCGGGCGGGCCTGGCCGGAGCGGGGTTGGTCTCGGCCTCATGAATCCAATCCAATGAGGGCCTCGACCCCTCCGGCGGCTTGGCCGCCTCCGGTCGACGCCCGCGATGTGTGCAGCCAAACTCATGCGATGTCGACTAAGGCCTCGCCACGCACCCTGGGAGGCGTTCCCCTGCAAACCCAAGGCCGCGGAGGTACAATCCCGTGGAACGACCGGCCGCGCTGATTCTGGCCGCGGGCCGGGGGACGCGGATGAAGACGTCCCTGCCCAAGGTCCTGCACCCGCTTTGCGGCCGGCCTATGCTGGAGTACGTGCTTCGGGCCGTCCGGCGCGCGGGGGCCGGCCAGATCCTGATCGTCGTCAATCGCGACGGCGCCGCGCTCGGGGAGGTCGCGGGCGCGGGTGTCGAGTACGTCGTGCAGGACCCGCCCCGCGGCACCGGGCACGCGGTCACGCGCGCGCTTCCCCGGACACGCGCCGCGACGGCGTACGTGATCCACGGCGACATGCCGTTCGTGTCGGTCAAGACGTTGCGCAGCCTGCGCGGGGCGCTCGCACGCGGCGCGGCGGCCGCTCTGGCGACGCGGTCCCTCGAAGATACGCGGCGGTTCGGGCGCATCGTGCGCGGGCCGGGCGGGCAGTTTGCCAGGATCGTCGAGGACCGGGACGCGACGCCGGAGGAGGCCGCGATTCGGGAGGTCAATGCGGGGATGTACTGTGTGCGGATCGACGAGATCCGCTGGGCGCTCCGGCGCGTGCGCCCCGACAACCGGCAGGGCGAGTACTATCTGACGGACGCCATGAACGTGCTGGCGGCGGCCGGACGGGACGTCGCCACCGTGACGGTCCACGACCCCGACGAGATGATCGGCATCAACACCCTCGCGGAGTTGGCGGCGGCCGACGCGGTGCGCCGCGGCCGGGTCCTCCACGAGCTCATGTTGAACGGTGTGCGGATCGTCGATCCCGCGTCCACGTTCGTGCACGACGGGGTGAGGATCGGCCGTGACACGGTCATCCACCCGTTCACGATCATCACCGGACGGACCGTGCTCGGGCCCGGCTGCGAGGTCGGCCCGGGCGCCCGGCTCCACGACGTCGTCGCCGGCCGGGCGGTGCGGGTACGCGAGTCGTCCCTGGAGCAATGCCGCCTCGGCGACCAGACGGTCGTCGGGCCCTATGCGCACCTCCGGCCGGGTACCGTCGTGGGCCGCGGCGTGGAGATCGGCAACTACGCGGAGATGAAGCAGGTGCGGGTCGGCGACCGCACGAAGGTGCATCACAAGAGCTATCTAGGTGACGCGTGGATCGGCGCGGACGTCAATATTGGGGCGGGGACGATCACCTGCAACTACGGCCTCGACCGGCGGAAGCACCGAACCGTAATCGGCAACGGCGCGTACATTGGGAGCGACTCGATGCTGGTGGCGCCGGTGCGGATCGGCCCGGGCGCCGTCACGGGGGCCGGCTCCGTCGTGACCCGGGACGTACCCGCGCGCGGCCTCGCGGTCGGGGTGCCGGCGCGTCTCATTCGCCGGCTGAATGGCCGATAAGCCGCCGCCGAGGTATCTCGGCACCGCGGTCGCGTGTCGCGCCGGCCGGAGCGCCGGCGGCGCAGCGCCAGCGGCCGCCGCGCGGAGGGAAGGGATCATGGCGGGGTCGGGCGTCCGGGTCTTCAGCGGGACCAGCAATCCCAGCCTCGCCCGGGGTATCGCCGACTACCTGGGCGTGCCCCTGGGGGCCATGCACGTCTTCCGCTACGCCGACGGCGAGATCGGTGTCCGCGTCGACGAGAGCGTCCGCGGGCTGGATGTGTTCGCCGTGCAACCCACCTGCCCGCCGGCGAACGAGACGCTCGTCGAGCTGCTCGTCATCATCGACGCGCTGCGGCGTGCCAGCGCGGCCCGCGTTACCGCGGTCATCCCGTACTTCGGATACGCCCGGCAGGACCGTAAGATCAAGCCGCGCGAGCCCATCAGCGCTAAGCTCGTCGCGAACCTGCTGACGACCGCGGGGGCGGACCGGATCCTGGCGCTGGACCTGCACACGGGACAGCTCTGGGGCTTCTTCGACATCCCGCTCGATCATCTGCCGGCCCGCATGATTCTCGGCGACCACTTTCAATCGTTGGGGCTCGAGAACGTCGTCGTCGTTTCGCCGGATATCGGCGGCGTCAAACGCGCGCGCGAGTTCGCCGAATACATCCGTGCGCCGCTCGCCATCATCGATAAGCGGCGGGACCGCCCCAACCAGGTCGCCGAAGTCGTGCACGTGATCGGCAAGGTGTACCGGCGGACGGCGATCCTGGTGGACGACATCATCGACACCGGCGGGAC
>JAJPIA010000130.1 GCA_021324975.1 Bacillota bacterium | reverse complement strand
TTCACGCGCGGGGTGATGTTGAGGATCACGCCGGCGTTGATGATCACGACGGACGGCACCCCCTGCGCGCTCAGCACCTGGAACGGGATCTGGCTGCCGATGTTCATGGACGCGGTGTGGCCGTCGAGCACGGCCAGCCGCGGGTTGGCCAGCAACCTGGCCTTGCTTTGTGAGATCAGCAGGTTGAGTTGGGCCGTGATCGGCGACGGCGTCGTCACGGCGTAGGCAAGATGCCCCATCGAGTCGGTACCGGTGCTGGTCAGGTTGAACGGGATCGGGTTTTCCCACTGCACGCCCAGGTTCTTGGTCTCGTTGGTCGGGATCTCCACGACGGACGCCTCGACCAGCACCTCCGGAAGCGGCAGATCCACCCGTTGACGCAGCGCCTCCACGGTCGCGATCTGCGCCGCGCTGCCGGTCACAACAATGGAGTTGCTGTTCTTGTCGATCTTCGCGGTCTTGACCACGGAGTCCGGCAGCTCCGAACCCATGAGGTCCGCGAACGTCGCCGCGTCGATGTAGTCGAGCTTGACGACCTGCGTGACCGTCCTGGCCTCGGGCACGTCCACCCCGTCGAGCAGTGCGCGCACCTTGGCCTGATCATCGGCCGCCGCCACGACGTAGACGGTGTTGTTCGATGCATCGACGGAGGTCTGCTCCTTCTTGATGCCGGTGACCGGAAGGAAGTTCGTAACAAAGTCCCCCGCCGAGATGTTCGTGAGATGGTAGGCGCGCATGAACGGCTTCTGCAGCTTCGCCTGGTTCTCCACGACAATGTTGTTGCCCACCATCGTGTAGCCGAGCCCGTTGGGCTGCAGGATGAGCTGCATCGCCTGATCGAACGTGACGCCGAGGAGCCGCACCGTGATCTTGCCCTTGACGTCCGTGTCGGTCACGATGTTCCGGCCGCTCAGCTTTGCGAGCGCCGACAGCACGTCCGCGATCTCGGCGTCGTGGAGTTCGAGGTTGATCAGGCCCGACGGTGCCGGCGAGGTCTGCACCGCCGGGTTGGTCTGCGCGACCGGCGGCAGCGGGATCGCGGTCGGCGCGCCGGCGGGCCCCGCCGACACGGCCGCGATGGGCACCCCGAGCACCAGGGCACGCCCGTCGGCCGAGAGGCTCGCCGCGACCTTCACCGGCCGCGTGAGGTCGAGCACCACGCGCACGACGGTCGCCTGGAACTGGCTGACACGCACCTGGCGCACCGGGCCCCGCGCCAGAGGAAGCGTGCCCGCGGGGATGCCCAGCACGGCGTCCCGCACGTCGACCACGGCCACGTTGGTGCCGCCGTCAACGACCTGGTAATGCACCGGCCCGGAGACCGACGCGGTCACGAGCACCTGCGTCGGCGTGGCGCCGAGCGTCACCCCGGTGACCGTGGCCGGCGCCGCGAGCGCCGGCGATGCGGGCCATGCCGGCAGCGCGAGCGCGGCCGCTACCCCCAACGACAGCAGTAGTCTCATCCGGTGGTACCGATGACACCGACTCGTCACGACGAAGCACCCCCCAGAGGCAAGTCGAACGTAACCCCGTTTTGCCGAAGCACGACCTTTTCCGGCTCGATCGATACGACGACGGCTCCATTCACGTTTTCGCCGACCCCGACCACGTACGTCTGCCCGGCTGCATGGATAATCGCGACCCTGGGCTGATTCCCGACGATGCCCGTCAGCGTCATGCTGGCGCTCGGCGACAACGTGGGCAGTCCCGGCCCAGACGGCCCGACGCCGGGCGGTAGCGGCAGCCCGAGGCCCGTGCTGGGCGCGCCCGGCACCGCTGACGGCGGCGGACCCGCGGGACGCGGCACAGCGAGCGGTGTGAACGGGTCAGATCGCCCAGTGGGGCCGGTCCCGGCCAGTGGCGCCACGGCGGGCGGTGCTGCCGACGCCGCAACGGCGGTACGCTTGGCGGCCGGGGCCGGCCCCTGCGGCTTTGTCGTGCTCGTCTGGACCGCGCCGACGCGCTGGACTGCGGGCGGCACCGGCGACGCCTGACGTGCCGCGGGCGACGTGGTCGTGGTCCCACCACCCCGCATATTGAGGTACAGCACCGCGACCACCGCGAGGCCCAGCACGCCGAGGAGCCAGGGCAGAGTTGACTTGGACCGACGCTGCGTCATCGCGCCCCTCCCGTCGCCGGCACCACGTACGCGGTACTCGTCACGTCCAGCGCGAGGACCGGCTGCGCGGACACGGCCGGCTGTCCTTTTGCGGGCGCCGGCGTCAACTTGATGTCGGAGATAGCCAGAAACCGCGGGAACGTTTCGAGCCCGTGGGCGAACGCGAGCACCGTCGGGAACGTCCCCTGCACTTGGACCTCGACGGTAAACTCCTGGTAATCGGCGAGCGGGGACGGGCTGGCCTGTCCAACCCGCGGCGCCTTCGGCCCCGACCCCGCCGGCGGGGCAGCCGCCCCGTTCTGTGGCGTAGCCGCTCCGCTTTGGGCGGCGGCCGCCGGCTTCAGCGCGCTCGGCTTGATCAGCGTGAGCTGGACGCCTGACTGGTGTGCCAGCGCGTCGAGCTGCACCAACAGGCCCGGCACTTCCTTGGACGTCGGCAGCTTCGCCTCAAACGTCTGGATCTCTGTCTGCATCTGCTTGACCTGCTGTTCCAGCGCGTCCTTTCGCTGCGCCTGCGCCTGGAGGTTGGAGAGATCCGCCCGCGCCGCGGCCAGCTGTGTGGCGAGAGTGGCGTTCGTCTGCGACCGCGGGCCGTACACGAGGACATAGAAGGCGCCCACCATCAGGGCTAGGATCAGTCCCCAGAGCATCGCGCGCTCGCGCGGCTTGAGCGATCTCATCGTGCCACTCCCCGCTGGCTCGTGATCGGCCGTGCCCCGAGCGCGCCCGTCACCTCAAACTTCACCACGTCGCGCCCGCCGATGGTGTCCTTTTCGCTGGACGTGAGGTCGACGTTTTGGAAGCTGTTCGAACCGCCAAGCTGGACCATGAACCGCGCGACCTCCGGGTACGAAAATGCGTAGCCGTCGAACGTCACCTGGTTCGTGTTCGTCGCGGCCATCGTCGTGAGCCACACGTCCGAGGGGATGACCGCCTGGATCGTCTGCAGCGACTCTGCCGCCGGCATCTGCAGCGTGAGCAGTTGTCGCAGCGCAGCCTGCCGGCTCTGCATCGACGCCGCCACCTGCTGCAGCTGCTGGACCTGCAGGGCCACCGGACGCAGGGCCGCTTCCTGCCGCGCGACGTCCGCCATCTGCGCCCGCAGCTGGGCCGTGCGGTGCGCGAGGGCGATGCTCCAGGCGACGAGCACGCCTGCCAGCACGACGGCCGCCGCCACCCAGAGGCCATTGCCTCCCGCCGCGATGCCGGGCTTCCGGCGCTGCTCTGATGCGAGTAGGTTGATCGTGATCATTGTTCGCGCGCTCCTCTGAGAGCCAGCCCCACCGCGACCGCCATCGTCGGGGCGAGGTCGGCCAGGCGGTCCGGCGGGATGCCGGGGTCGACCTGCCGCGGCCCGAATGGGTTCCCGACTTCCACCGGGACCCCGAGCTCGTCGCTGAGGTACGGGGCGAGATTCCTGAGCTTGGCCGTCCCGCCGCTCAGCACCACCTTCGCGATGGCCTGGCCCCGGGACCGGGCGGTGTAGAAGTCCATCGAGCGGCGCACCTCGGTAAAGATGCTCGTGAGCACGGGCAGCATCGCCTCGTGCACCCGCCCGAGCATGACGTCGCTGGGCTGCTCGCCCTGGAGGTACAGCTGAGCCTCGCGCTCCTTGAGCGTCTCGGCGGCGCTGAACTCCACGTCCATCGCCGCCGCCACGGCCTGCGTCAGGGCGTTGCCGCCCGTCGAGATGTTGCGCGCGAGGCGCAGGCGGTCCCGCTCCATCACGATGATGTCCGAGCTCTGCGCTCCGAGGTCCACGTACACGATCGCGTCGCCGTGGCCGTCGCCGCCGCCGTCCGAGGCGGTGGGCGATTCGTACGCCCGGACCATCGAAAACGACGTCACCTCCATGATCGACGACGAGAGACCCGTCGCGCGCAGCGGCGCGAGCTGGCGGTCGACGAGCTCTTTACGGGCGGCGACGAGCAGGATGTCCAGCTGCTTTTCCTCGGCGGTCGTGCCCAGCACCTGAAAGTCACGGGCCACCTCCTGCACGCCCGCGGGCAGGTACCGCTCCGCCTCGAACGCGACGGCCCGCGCAAGCTCCGCTTCCGGCATCTCCGGCAGCTTCAGCTCGCGGATGATCACGGCCTCCCCGCCCACGGCCGTGACCACCCGTTTCGCGCGGATGCCGGCTTCGCCGAGCAGTTCGCGGATCGCCGGGGCCAGCAGCGCCGCATCGGTCGCGACGCCCTCGACCACAGCCCCCGCCGGGGTCGGCGCCGCCGCGATCTTCGTCACCCGCAGGTCGCCGTTGTGGCCCACCACCTCGACGGCCTTGAGTGTATGGCTCCCGATATCCAGCCCTACCGCAGACCGTTGACCAAACCGTCCCATCGGGTGCTACGCCTCGCTTCCTCTTCCGTCTGGCGCCGTACGGCGGACCGCTTCACCGGTCCGGACAGGTCGGGAAATGCCGGTACGACGTCTCGCCACAGCACGTGATGCCCAAAAGCGGGGAGCTTAAGACGACACGCGGCCGAAAATTTTCAAGCGCGAAGCGCGATCTATTCGGGCCGCCGGACGGCGCAGCGGCGTTAAGCCGTGACACGCGGCCCCGAGCGGAGGGTCAGGGCTGCGACAGCGACGGTGCCACGGCGGTGTCCGGCGTACCGATCAAGATCTCGAAGGGCGACCGGAGCAGAGGCCACGCCAAGGCGGCCAGCGAAACCGCCAGGTACATGCCCAAAGCTCCAAGATGTCGAGCCCAAGGCCTCACGGCGTCGTTATCCCAACACATTACGCGTGGGTTACGGCTTCTTCGGTTCGAGCCACTGTTGGCTGCGTCTCGCCCCGTATCACCGTAGGAAGTGTCTTTGCCATCACGATAAGATCCAGCCACAGCGACCAGTTGCCGACGTACCAACGGTCGAGGCGGATGCGCTCCTCGAATGGCAGTGCGTTCTTGCCGCTTACCTGCCACAATCCCGTCAGACCTGGACGTACGTCCAGCATCCCGTCCCGATCGAGGAGCATTAGCTCCCGTGGCAGATAAGGCCGGGGGCCCACGAGGCTCATGTGGCCGAGGAGCACGTTCACGACTTGCGGCATCTCGTCGATACCGTATCGTCGGAGAAACCGGCCGACCGGCGTTACCCGGGGATCCCAGCTTCGCAGTTTGCGAAAGCGGGTCCACTCGGCCGCGGCCCCCTCGTGCCGCGCCAGGTAGTCCTCGAGGCGCCGGTCGGCGTCGACGTACATGGTGCGCAGCTTGAAACAGGCAAAGCGCGTGTGATGACGTCCAATCCGCGGTTCGACGTGAAACGCCGGCCCCGGCGACCCAAGTCGCACCGCCAGGGCGGCGATGCCGACCACCGGCAGGCATGCGACGGCCAGCACGGCTGCGGCGCAGACGTCGAACGCTCGCTTCATCGCCAGGTTCCACGGCTTGAGCAGGTTGTTCGGCACGCGAAGTAGCAAAGCGCGGTCCTCGATGAGGCCCAGGACTTCAACCCCGAGGATAGGAGCTTCGCGAAGGTCCGGCGCGATGAGCACGTTCTCCGCGATGTCTCGGAGGCTCTCGACCAGCGTCAGGAGCTCCGGACGCGCCAGTTCCGACGACGTGATGATGATCTCGCGGGCATCGAGCGCAGCCGCGCGGCGCGGCAGCACGGCAGGGTCAGTCACCACCTCCACCACGTCGTAGCCCAGCGTCTTGTGCCGCGAGAGGGCCGCGACGATCGCATCTGCGACCGGGCGGCTTCCGAGGACGATCGCCCGCTTGCGCCAGGGGCCCATCGCGACCAACGCCTCTTTTGTTCCGAGGCGCAGCAGCGGCAGCAACACCATGAGCACGGCCCACGCGAGCACCACAACCGGCCGCGACATATCATCGTTGATCTTGGCCGCGGAGAGCACCGCTAAGATGACGAGCGCGCTTGCCGTGGCGCCGAGCAGACATCGTCGAGCTTCTTCCCAGTGCGGATCGCGCCGCGTATAGAGTCCCGCGTATGCGAGGCACGCCAGATAGGCGACGGGGATCCACCACAGCATCAGGTAATGCGCGAGGGAATACGTGGGGCGGGCAAACGCGGACGATATCAACGGCAGAATGTCGGCGCGCACGGCCACGGCGACCGTGAGCGCGAGCGCCAGGGCGGCGAGGTCACTGGCCACGAGCGAGATTGCCGACAACGCACGCGCCGCGGCACGCGACAGCAGGCGCCCTTTCGGGAGGCCTATTGCGGTCTGCCGCGCGCTTCTGCTCTCAGACGCCGCCATTCCGCAAGACATATGCCCAAGAAGACGGCGTTGAGGACCATGTAGCGATGCCAGAGGCGGCGCGGCTCCGCGCCGAAGCGCCACAGCCACTCGAGCCCCGTGCGCCGCATCCAGACAGGCGCACGCCGCCGTACGCCCGCCGCGTAGTCGATGGCCGCGCCACAGCAAATCGCGACGCGCGCATCGAGCCGGTCCCACTGCGCGTGGACCCACAATTCTTGAGCCGGCGCGCCGAGGCCCACAAAGAGGATGTCTGGCCGGGCGTGATTGACCGCGCGGACGGCGTCCTCTGCGGCGTCGCCCGTTGCGGTGAACCGGTCGGCCGGCGTATACGCGCCGGCGATCCGCAGCCCAGGGTAGCGTCTTTGCAGTCGCTCCGCCGCCCGCTGGGCGACGCCCTCTCGGCCGCCGCACAAGAATACGGACAATCCCCGGGCGGCTGCTCCCTGGCATACCGCGGGAAGCAGGTCGGACCCCGCGGCGCGCCCCGGCAGCGGACGGCCAAGGAGGCGTGATGCCCAGACGAGCGACACGCCGTCCGCGAGACGGAGTGCCGCGCCCTCACAGGCGGCGCGAAACGCCGGCTCCCGGCGCCACAGCACAACATGCTGCGCGTTCGGCGTCACCACGTAGCCGCGGCGGCCGGCGTCCAGCGCGTTGAAGATCGTCGAGGCCGCCCCGCCGAGGTCCACGCGTTGGACCGGCATCCCGAGTAACGGGACCGAGGCGCCCCAACCTCCCTGGTCCGGGCGCCGGGCGTGGACAGCCGGATCCTTGCGCGGATCTGCGATGGCATGGTTGACGGCCGGCGAGGACGCGGCGCGGCCAATCGAATCCTCGCTCGGGTCCGCGAACGCATGATTGGCGGCCGGCGAGGACGCAGTGTGGATAGTGGTCACACCCAAAGGTGTGCCCATCTTAGTCGACGTGGGAGACCTGGGCCGAAACGCGGCGGTCTACGGTACGCGACCGGCGGCGACCGGCGGCTCCGCCTGAAGCGTCCGCCGCTTCGCCGTCACTTGCTCTGCGAGCGCAGCAAGCCTCGCCCACCGCCGCTTCTGGGAGAAGTGCTCGAGGACGTACGCCCTCCCCTCGGCCCCCAGGCGCCGGCGCAGGTCTGGATCCCGGAGCACGCGCACGATCGCGGAGGCGAACTCATCGGGATCGTCGGCAATCAAGAGATGCTGCTCCGGCACTAGGTCGAGTCCTTCGCAACCGGCCGTCGTTGACACGACGGCGAGCCCGCGTGCCAGCGCGTGGAGGATCTTGAGCCGTACCCCGCCACCGATGCGCAACGGTACCATAAACACCGCGGTGTTGCGGTAGACCGGCTCCGTGTTGTCCACGTACCCGAGCACGCGGACCCCGCGCCGCTCGGCCTCCTCCCGGACATCCCGCGGCGGCTGTGGACCTGCGAGCACCACCTGCGCAGCGCCCAGTTGCGGCGCCAAGCGGGAATGCACCTCGCTCAGGTACCATCGCAGCCCGTCGGCAATCGGAGGCCAGTGTTGCGTGCCGAGGTACACGACGTTCCGACGCCCGGGACCGTCCGGTGTCACCCCTACGGTATCGACGGCAGGCGGAGCAACCGTGATCGGCACCCGCACCCCGAGCGCCTCCAATCGATCCCGGTCAACATCCGATAGTGCCACCACGGCCTCGAATGCGTTGCAGTGGTCCCGCTCGAAAGCCCGGAGATGGCGTAGTTCAAGCTGTCCCGTCCACGACGTCACTCCGCGCTTGCGTGAAAGAAACTCCGCCACGAGGTAACTCTCAACGTTGTGCTGCTGCAAGATCTTGGGGATCCGCAGGTCGGCAACGTACGGAGCCGTGTAAAGCGAATCGCCGACCACGAGGTCGTATCCAGAGGCCATCTCACGCACGCGGGCCCGCATCTCCGCCGAGTAGTCGCGCATGATGTAATATGGCTCTCTACGAGCGAGGGCGAGCGGGAAGTAGAGCGCACGTAGCGACCTGCGGTGCAGCGGCAAAGTGATGACCTTCCCGGCTACGCGCGTCACCTGGTCCACCCCATCCCGGTGCGCCCAGGGTGCTAGGAAAGCGCACACATCCACCGCCTCGAGATGCGCCAGGCACTGCAGAGTATCCCAGGCGACGGCCTTGCCTCCGGTGTCGGGGGGATAGGGGACGAGATGCGTAACGAAAAGGGTGCGCATCGCCTGCACCAAGCGATATGCCCAGAAGCTCGGTTTCCAGACGTCCACCCGAGCCAAGAAGACCAGTCCCGTTCGGTCTTGATCAGGGCCGGAAGGGGAATTGTAGTCCGTGGGCGTCGCGACTCCGTTAGATGACGCGGCAGGACAAGTGCCCGTGAACCGGCGCCTCAGCGCCACGGGGGCTCATATGAAGACGGCAATGAAAGGGTTGATTCTCTCAGGCGGTCGAGGCAATCGACTGCGTCCCTTAACGTACACGCGTGCGAAGCAACTCATCGCAATTGCTGGAAAGCCTGCGCTCTTCTACGGTGTCGAGGATCTGGTGGCCGCAGGCATCCGCGACATCGGCGTGGTGATCAGTCCGGAAACCGGTGATGAGGTGCGCCATGCCCTAGGAGACGGATCTCGCTGGGGGGTGCGCTTCACCTATCTCATCCAACGAGCCCCCTTGGGTCTCGCTGACGCTGTTCGATCGGCACGAGCCTTCCTCCAAAACTCGCCCTTTGTAATGTACCTCGGCGACAACCTGCTCTCCGGTGGCATCGCGCACCTCATCACCGAATATCGGAACAACTCGCCGTCAGCAATCATCCTCGTCACCCCCGTTGAGGACCCGCGACAATTCGGAGTTGTCGTCTTGAATGGCCACGGCCGCGTCGCTCGTCTTGTGGAGAAGCCGGTTGAACCACCCTCGAACCTGGCGCTCGTCGGAGTGTACCTGTTTGACCCAGGCATACATGACGTCATCGATTCCCTACTCCCATCGGCGCGCGGGGAGTATGAGATCACGGATGCCATTCAGGGTCTGGTCGACCGTGGGCGTGCGGTTATGGTCCACCAGGTGCGTGGCTGGTGGAAGGATACTGGGCGCCCCGAAGATCTACTGGAAGCAAACCGCTTAGTATTGTCCCAAGTCAGCAGAGACGTTCAAGGTCATGTGTGCGATTCGGAGTTGGTCGGCGAGGTCGTGGTTGAAGCCGGCGCCCGCATCACCAACAGCACGGTGAGAGGTCCGGCGTACATCGGAGCTGATTCGGTCGTCGACGAAAGCTACATCGGCCCCTACACGTCGCTGGGCAAAGGTACAACTGTTTACCGGAGCGAGGTCGAGTATTCAATTCTGTTGGATGGTGCCGAGGTACGGCACCTTCCCTATCGTCTGGACGCGAGCCTACTCGGGGTTAATGCAACTGCGGACGGCCAGCGGAACGGCGTGCGGCGCCATGCTCTACGGTTGGTGCTGGGTGACCTGAGCCAGGTACTTTTATGAGGCTGTTGCTCACCGGAGGACGCGGGCGCTTAGGCAGGGCGCTAAGGGCTATAAAACCGGACCTCGTGGCTCCGACTCGAGAGGAACTTGACGTGACGGTACCGCCGACGATCGCGGAAACGCTCCGCAAACATCGTCCCGATGTGATCATCCACGCAGCGGCATACGCGGATGTTGCGGGTGCTGAGCGGGATCGCGAGCACTGCTGGCACACGAATGTGGTGGGCACGAGGAACCTCGTGCGAAATGCGGCTCTGGCTGGGATGTTTGTAGTCTACATCTCGACAGATTACGTCTTCTCCGGTGAGCGCGGGGACTACCGGGAGGACGACACGCCGGGGCCGGTCCGAAACTACTACGCGCTCTCAAAGCTAGTGGCGGAAGAGAGTGTGCGGACGTTACCACGCCATCTCATCATCCGCACGAGCTTTCGGGCCGCCCCGTGGCCGTATGCTGTCGCCTACAGCGATCTCTACACGAGCCAGGAGTACCTCGACGTGGTTGCGCCCGAGATCGCCTTGGCCATCGCACACCTCGCTGACGTTCCGTATGAAACGTTGCACATCGCCGGACCGCGGACGTCGGCTTACGAACTTGCGCGAAAAACGCGACCGGACGTGCGAGCGGCCAGTCGCGCTGAGAGCACCGTCGAACTGCCAGCGGACGTCTCGTTAAACACGTCGCTCTGGCGCGCCCTTCGGCGCACGTGGAGGGACCAATGAAGCTCGATCCAAGAGCCCAGGATGCTCTAACCTTTCAACAATACGAACCGTCACTTCGCATCGAAGGTGTCTGGTATCATGCCCTCACCGAGCACCGGACCCTTGAAGGTACATTCATGGAGTACCTCAGGCTCTCCGACGGGCGCGCAGACGGTCTGCCGGCACCGTTCGAAGTCCGCCAGATGTCCGTTTCCTGGGCCGTGCCGGGCCGCCTGAACGCGTTCCACGTGCACCCGAAGCGGATCCAAGACGAGTTGTGGTGTGTGATCAATGGCGCGGCCCTTGTATGGCTGATCGACCTTCGCGAAGATTCGGCGATGCCAAACCGCCGAGAAAGCTACGTGCTGTCTGGAGAAGCACCTGGACTGCTCCACATCCCGTGGGGCGTAGCGCACGGCTATAAGGCGGGTCCCACCGGTGCGATGTTGTTATACGCCGCCAACGACCAGTTCGATCGGCAAGATCCCAACGAGGGCCGCCTGCCCTGGGACTTTTTCGGGCCAGAGCTATGGCAGGAGAATCGTGGGTAGTCGTCACGCCCGCCTCAAACGTCCAGCGCATGTGATGGTGAGACAGGTGTTGAGCGTGCTGGTCACCGGCGGAGCCGGGTTTATTGGATCGAACTTCGTACGACACGCACTCCGGCATCACCCCGACTGGCATGTGACCGTTCTCGACAAACTGACGTACGCCGGAAATCTCGACAATCTCGACGGCCTCCGCGACCAAGTGACTTTCGTCGAAGGAGATATCGTCGACCACGATGTCGTCCGGACTGCAATGAACGGAGTCGACGCCGTAATCAACTTCGCAGCAGAGACCCACGTGGATCGATCGCTCATGGATCCGGGACCGTTCGTCCGCACGAACGTCGAAGGGGTCCTTGTTCTACTAGAGGAAGCGCGGCGTCGGCCCGGAGTGCGGTTACTTCAAGTGTCGACCGACGAGGTCTATGGCGACACGGTCGGACGGTCCGATCACTCGCGCGAAGACGACCCACTTCAGCCGCGAAGCCCCTACGCGGCGACAAAAGCCGCCGCGGAGCACCTTGTGTCGACTTACTATACCTCACACGGGCTCGACGTCGTCACCGTGCGCGGCTCCAACACCTACGGACCGTACCAGTACCCGGAGAAGATCATTCCGTTGTTCATCACGAACGCCCTTGAGAACTCGCGGCTCCCAGTCTACGGAGATGGTCGCGCAGTCCGAGACTACCTACATGTTTCTGACCATTGTGCGGGCATCGATCAGGTGTTGCACTATGGAGCGAGCGGCGAGCATTACAATCTTGGTGCACGCCTCCAGGTGTCCGGGCTGGACCTTGCCCGGCGAGTGCTGCAAATTCTCAACAAGCCCTTGGGCCTTATCCAATTCGTCACCGACCGCCCTGGCCACGACTATCGGTACAGCGTGGACCCGTCGAAGGCAGAAGCACTCGGATGGCAGCGGCTTCGAACATTCGAGGAGGGGCTTGCGGACACGATCCAATGGTACGCGACTCACGAGACGTGGTGGCAACGGATAAGGCAGTCGCATGGCCATCGGCAGTTGATGGAACGATGGTACGTGAAACGATAGAAAGTACACCGGCCGACGTCACCCGCAGGGCCCTACGTGGTGTAGTGGCGCTGGGGATCCGGCAGGCGACCACGCAAGGCGCTAACGTGGTGGGCAGCATTCTTCTTGCGCGCCTGCTGTCGCCGGCAGAGTTTGGACTATTCGCTGTGCTCACGTTTGCCGTCAGCTTTCTAAACTCGTTTGGAGGTACCGGGCTCGCAGCGAACTTTATTCGAGATGTCCGCGAACCGTCCGAGGATGACTACCGCGCGCTCTTCGGTGTGCAGGAGTTCGTCGTCTTGGTCACGGCGGCGGCCTTCTATGCTGCCGCGTCCGAGTTCGCTCGCCTCTATCATCTGACGTCGAGCGGCGCCTGGCTCTTTCGATTGACCGCACTGTCCTTTGCGCTCACATCGCTGATGGTGGTTCCCCAGGTGCGTCTGGAGCGTCACCTTAACTTTGGTCGACTCGCATTCGTGGAGACAGGACAGGCATTGCTTTACAATGGCACCGCAGTTGTCCTGGCATGGCGTGGATATGGTGCGCTCTCCTTCGCGTTAGCAGTTATGATCCGTGCCGCCACCGGCGTGGTCCTGGTCAACTTGATGAGCCCCTGGTCGCCAAAGGTACGGTGGGATTGGCCCCGCGCACGGCGGCACCTCGCCTTCGGGCTTCCCTACCAGGGCATTGCTGTTGTCTCGCTTATAAAGGATAGCGTGAACCCAGTGTTTGTCGGGCTCCTCCTCGGCACGCAGAACGTGGGCTACCTGAGTTGGGCGGGCCTACTCGCGAACTATCCAGTGGTCGGCCTCCTCGCGCTACAGCGCTTGTATCTTCCCATGTTTGCACGACTTCAGGCAGCCCCCGACCTTGGGCGAAGCGTGGAGCGAACCATTGCCGCCACAAACGCACTTGTGGCGCCTCTCGCAGTACTGACCCTGGTGCTCGTACATCCGATTGTCCATCTCGTCTTCGGGGACAAGTGGACCACGGCGCTTCCGATCTTTTACATCCTGTGGATTGGGAACTTCTTCGTGGCAACCGCGACACCGCTTCTCGGGCTTCTCAATGCGCTGGGACAAGCAAAGACGGCCCTCCTCTTCGCCACCGTCTGGATGGTAGGCACCTGGGTCCTCGCGCCGCCGCTTGTTGCAGCTGTCGGCGTCGTGGGTTTCGCATGGGCGAATCTCTGCATCCAGGCTACCAATCTCCTCCTGTTTCGCGCCGCCCAAGCACGGGTCCAGTTTCATATTCTCCCAAGCGTAATGCCAAGTTGGCTCTGGGCGGCACTCATGGGATTGGGAATGTCGGTCACGCAGCACATTTGGCCAGCGACTCAACTCGCCCCCCTGGTAGCGTATCTCCTGTGCGGTCTGACAACCTACACTCTGGGGATCGTTGTCATGTACCGGCGCAATCTGGCCGTGATATGGCTATCTTGGAGGATGCGCTCTTGCGCCCCCGCACCTCAATAGTCGTCATCGCTCTGAACGCAGAGCCGACGCTTGCGGGCGTCTTGTCCTCAGTGAAGGCGTTGGCGGAGGAGATCGTGGTCGTCGACATGCGCAGCGACGACCGCACCGTGGAGATCGCGCAGGCGTTCGGGGCGAAGGTATGTACACACGAGCGGGTCCCGGTTGTGGAGCTCGCCCGCAAGCACGCGGTCATGCAAGCCCGTGGGGATTGGGTCTTGGTCTTGGATGCTGACGAGGAGATCACTTTGGGACTTGGCGTGGAGATCGACAAAGCGATCTCTAACGACGCTTACGACGTCATCGAACTGCCGAGGGCGAATTGTGCACTGTCTGGGTTCGCACTTCATGAAGCGGGCTTCCCAGAATACCATCGTCGCTTGTTTCGGCGTTCGGTGGTCGACCTCGACGGTTACCGCGGCATCATCCACTCCTTCTTTTCTTTCCTGCCCGGCGCTAGGATCGGGCGCATACGAGGTCGTTTTCCAGACGTCATGATCTATCATCCCTCGAATCCCACAGTCAGCGGATTTGTCGACAAGATCAACCGCTACACGACGATCGAAGCCGCCCAGCACTATGATGAGCTCAGGCCCCTATCAAGACTCTGCCTCGCGGCACTGTGGCGGCCATTCAAGGCGTTTGGCGTACACTACATTCGACGTCGCGGATTCCTCGACGGCTGGCGGGGACTATGGATGAGCACGCTGTTTGCCTTCTATGAATGGTTGACTCTCTGCAAGATCTGGGAGATGTCAATCCACAACGGTGCTGTACCTACGGACGACGCGGCGAGACACAAGATGCGAAGTCTTGTCGCGGGCGATCGCCAGAGGGCGTCGGGCCAGACCCAGGAATGACGCACCCACGAGGCAAACTCACGTCTATCGTCGTCCTGAACTGGCAGGGCTGGCGCGATACTCTGACCTGTCTCGCATCACTGCAAAAGCTGCGGTATCCGCACTATGAAGTCATCGCTGTTGACAATGGATCAGAGGATGACTCAGTCGCTCAAATTCGCACCGCGTACCCACACATAACGGTGCTGGAAACAGAGTATAATCGTGGATTCGCTGGCGGCAACAACGTTGGAATCCGCCACGCACTCTCTCGCGGCGCCAGCTACATCTGGCTCCTCAACAATGATACGGTCGTTGACCCGGATTCGCTAGAGGCGATGGTAGCGGTGGCGGAAGCTGATGCTGGCGTCGGCGCGGTGGGGGTTGTCCTCTACGACATGTCAAACCCAGAGCATATTCAGGTGTGGGGTGGAGGCCGCGTCAACATGTGGCTCGGGCGATCGCGCTACTGTACGACACCCGCACCACCCGATCGCCTGGACTACGTGACTGGGGCAAGCCTGTTCGTTCGACGAGAGGTGTTCGAACGAGTCGGGCTTCTAGATGACGGCTTTTTCATGTACTGGGAAGATACCGACTTTGCGTTCCGGCTGACGCGCGCCGGATATCGAATGGCAGTCGCGGAACAGGCGCGGGTGTGGCACAAAGAATCAGCCAGCACGGGTAAGGACAGCGCGGCGCTTGACGTGTACTTCAACTCCTCGGCTGTACGGTTCTTCAAACGCTATTCACGCCTTGCCTTTGTCCCTATCGCACTCGGTGTAGGTGGGAAGATACTAAGGCGTGCATTGCAAGGAGACTGGGAACGGGCCCGGGCAGTATGGTACGGTCTCTCCGCGAACAGCTCCGCGTTACTGGTCGTGCAGCGCAACCCACATAATCGTAAGTCCAATCCCTCACCAACCGACTCTGATATTGGCGAGACATAGATAAAATCCCTGAAGACGGTGACAGATGAGCGGGTACGAGTCTCATGGCGTAGCTGCTCGCGCCTTGCGGAGGTCAGCCGCGATCGATCGGGTAAAGAGCCGCGTGCAAGCCGACGGGACCATCGGGCATTCGCGCCATCACCGCGTTGACGTCTGCGGTTCCGGCTTTTCCCAGGCCCGCATGCAGCCGCTCCCCGCTACGCTCCGGGCGCTCAATGCCCATGTCGGGACCTTCCAGACGCAGGCCGGCGGCGGCCCGCGACCGGATGATCATGCGCGGCCGCTGTCCGGGCGACCGGAGTACCAACAAACGTCACGAAACGAAGGCCTTCCTCGGTTCGATCATCGTCGACCGTGAACGAATACGGGTGTCCCGCCGTCCACGCTCCAATCGCCTGCGGCGCAAAGAATGCACCCGACAGCGGGATGTACGTCCACCGGAGCACGCGCCGCTCCGAAAAATCAACGACCAAGCGGCGGAATTGATCAGGCCCCGCGACAAGCATTAACGCCTTGTCGAAGAAAACGGGCCCTGATCCCAACGTGATCCACTCCAGCGGCGTCACGATAATGTCCGAGCGCCCGGCGCGCAAGAGGTCATTGACATGGGCGTTCGCCGCCATCTTCTCGGACACTTGATCGACGCCGGACGCCTGCACCAAGAGACTTACACCAAGCAGCACACTCCCCGCAAATCGAAGGGACGGCCAGATCCCCGGGACGCTATCGCGAACGCGCGCGACCCCGGCTGCAACGAGCCACACGAGGGAAGGCAGAATCGGCAGCAAGTACCGGGGACCCCACTGTAAGCCGCCGTGTGTTCCGGTCACAACGATGCCGGCGGTGAACACGCATACTACCGCCCACAAAAATCGTTCCCATGCAGAGACCGGTCCGGGCAACCACGCCAGCACGAGAAACGGCACCACTGGAAGGAGCCCCGAGATGTCGGTCCTTTGCAGGAGGATAAGCAAGGCGGTCGCAGCGGCAAGCAACCCACCAGCCACAAGTACGCGCTCCCACCGACGGGCCACCCCGCTTCGGAGGAGTACGATTGCGACGGCGAATAGCGCCGCCGTCGCTACGCCGCCAAGCACTGCCTGGCGATTAAAAGCGTAATAGTCTGGAGATATCAACTGATAATATAAGTTCCCCAGCTTGTCAGACAGCCAGGCGTATGCCTGCTGGCCTAACATTGTCTCGACCACACCATTGGCTCGGCTGGCGGCGAGGCCCGAAGCCTTCCAACCCAGCAGACTCCCGCTGAGTTGCCGGTTAAAGATCCAAAGAATCCCAGCGGGCATCATGATCCCTGCCACCAAGACGACGGAACTCCCGAGCCGACGGGGTGGCCCCAGGCAAATCCACGCGACGACGACAGCGAGGATGAAAATATACATTTCGTTGCGCAACCAAAGACCTGAACCCAATAACAGGCCCGCAAAGAACAGGAAGCGGCGATGGTGATCAATGTCGTCCGTAAGCACTTTGAGCAGCAAGCCGAGTGCACTGCTACACAGGAAGACCACAGGCGCATGGTCCCAGAACACCGTGCTGTAAATCACGAGCGGAGTCGCAAGTCCAAGGGCCAGACTGCCACCCACTGCAAGCTCGGGCGTATGCCGCCGCAGCACGGTATACGTGACCCAAATCGCTCCCAAGCCTGATACTACGGGCAACGCTACCAGCCCGGGAACCCCAAACGCCCGATACAGCGGTGCCACCATTGCGGAAAAGTACGGCGGGTAGGATATATAGTAACGCCCATTGCGCACGAAGTGGAACCATGGCCCGAACGGAAAGTAACGTCCCTGCGGATCGATGGACGCCGCGGGATACGGCACCGCCAGACCTTGCATGCCGTTGCGCACGAGGCTCTCGACCTGGACCAGCCGAACGGCTGAGTCGGGCGACCAGAATCCACGACTGGAGAGGAATATCGCCGCAACGCTAAGGTATGCCAGACTGCATACAGCAAGGCATGCCGCCAAGCCTCGAACTGCCTGATTCTTCGAATGGACCGCCTCGGCACCTGCGTCGAGATCTCGAACCCGGTGGAATACGGTGTCCGGCATCATGTTAGACGATGAGACGGTTGTCCGGCATGTTCAGCTCTGCTCCGAGGTTAAACCTCTGCAACGCACCGTGCGCCGGCCTACTTGCCTGTGGCGCCAGACGGCTTTGCTTCCAAGAGCTGAACGCTTACGTATCCAAAAGCGCGACCGTCCACCGGCCGGTAGGCCGCATCAAGGTCCTTGTGCAATCGTGCCCGCATAGCAGGCGTGAGCGGGACGGTCAGCACAAGCCACATCCGTGGATACTGACTGCTCAATCGCTTCACCCAATCCGCGGTGAAAGTGGGACGAGCGTGTGGCTCCGCGAGAGACTCCACAGGCTGAAGCGCGAGCGAGGGGTGCGGTTCACGGAAGTAGTAGGTGAACGAGTATTCGGCGGCCGGGCCATTGTACAAGAAGAAGTCCCCACGCTCCACGCGCGGGCGCACGAAGCTTGCCGCATCGCGCCAGTCGTACGGCCAGAAGTTCGGATCCAGGTAATAGCGTCCGAGCGACGGCACACTATAGAGAAGAAGCCCGACAACCATGAACGCCACCGCACGATCCCGTCTGCCGCGGAAGCGTCCGGCAAGTGCGAAGACACCCACAGCGAAGAAAATTGCGTAGAGCGGAGTGAGAAACGAGAACCACCGAGGATAGAACATTGGCCGGACCAACGAGAAGGTGAACAGAGCTACGATTGGCAGCACGAACGGCAAGCCCACGAGATAGGCCACCCGCCGGTCGACTGCAAGCGCACTGGCGCCCCACCAAAGCACCGTGAGAAATGGGAGGAGCAGGGCAAGTTGTTCGACCGGCGACAGCGAGCCAAGCCCGAAGTAGTTGCCGAATCCAAACAGGCCGCCGCCGAAGGCATACAGCCCCATGAGATCCCCCAAGGCGGTGATGCCGACGGGGGCCCGGTACCATGCCCAACCGTGCCCGTTCACGGCTTGAATCCAGAACGACGGCAACCAGGGGAGAAATGACACGAAGACCGCAGAGGCTGCCGCTACCCAACGCGCAAACATGCGGCGCTCGAACAACACGACCCACAGTCCTTGGGCGCCGATGACGACGATGCCGAGGTAGTGCGTATACGCCGTCGCCGATGCCACGGCGGCGTATGCCGCCCATCGGGTGACCCCGCCTCTCTCCACCGCTACCACAAGTAGCAGCGTCGAGAGGAGGACGAGCATTCCGAGGAGCGGATACATCCGAGCTTCTTGTCCCGACATGATTTCTATCGGAGAGACCGCAACGACGAGCGCCGCGAGGAGCGCGACGCGATCAGGCGCGACACGGCGTGCAAGGGCGTACGTCAAACCCACCGTGGCGACGCTGAAACACACCGAGGGAACCCGCATGGCCACCTCGCTGTCGCCGGCGACACGGACCCAGAGCTTCATCAGCACGTAGTACAATGGCGGATGTGCGTCTTGCACGCGAAGCTGCGCGAACAAGCCCGGCCAACTGCCCTGCGTCACTCGATACACGTAAGCTTCATCGAACCAAAAACTGTGTTGTCCCAACAAGATCACACGCAACGCCGCCGCGATGAGCCCAGTCGCCGCAAGCAGCAACGTGGGGCTGAGCGCCAAGTCCTGCGCCCACCATCCCGAGCTCGCCGTCGCGGCCCGGCCGGGGTTCACGCTGAAGTCCGTCAGATCGCTCATTGTGCGGCGCCTCTCAACAACGCGGGGGGAGACGACGCATCGTCTCCCCCCGACGGCTCGATTGGACTAGCCTAGAACGTTGCGGCCTCTACCGTGTGTCCGTCGCTGCCGAAGATCGTCAACGTGATCGTGTCTCCGCTCACCGGGCCGGATAGCCCGGACGCCTGCAGGGCCGCTGATGCCGCGGTAGACGCCGTGACCGTCCAGGTCCAGAATGCGCTGCTGGGCGCCGTAAATCCGATGTCGGCCACGCCGCCAAACGTGGTGTTCTGCTGGTAGTAAGCCCACTCCATCGTCTTCATTTCCTGGAGCGTGTTGTCGGCCTCGGCCTTGTATGCCTTCTTCCGTGCGCCGAGGTACAGTGGGATTGCCGCCGCGATCAAGATGCCGATGATCGCGAGCACTACGACAAGTTCGATCAGGGTGAAGCCCGCATCCCTCTTGCTCAGTCTCTCACGGAACCACTTGAACATCCTGGAATCTCCCCTCCTTGGTTGTTTTCCTTGATCCCGCCGCTTCCGAGCCGTCCCCCCGTGCCTTATACAATGCCCACCCTTCGAAGAATCCGGACATGCCCGCGATACCCTTCGTTCGAACGATGGTGGCGCTAGAACGTGGCGCCCGTGGTCGCGGTGCCGTCGTCCCGTAACACGAGGCTCACGGACTCGTTCGCGACGGGTGATCCCGGTTGCCCGGTCGCCAACATCGTGACGTCGTTGGCCGTCGCGGTGGGATCGGTGTACGACCAGTTGGCGCTGCTCGGCGCCACAAACCCGAGATTGCGCAGGAGCCCCGCGAACACGTTGTTTTGTTGATAGTAGCCCCACTCCGACGACTTGATTTCTTGCAGCGTACTGTCAGCTTCGGCTTTGTACGACTTGAGCCGTGCCCCAAGGTACAGCGGTATCGACGCGGCGACGAGGATCCCGATGATCGCCAGCACGACGACAAGCTCGATCAACGTGAATCCGCGGCGTTGCCGGTGCAGGCGCCGAGCCGACATGTACATATTCATTGCTCCTCCTTTCCTCGAAGTGATGGAACGCTTGTCCAACCCAACAATGGTGGACCGGCCTCCTGAAGGCTATCTCTACCCACGAATGACGGGTACTAGGACGCCTCGTTCGATTCGTCTCAAAAAGGGGGGAGGGGCCGGACCTTTGCGTCGGTGCCGGTATTCCCTGCCCCTCCACTCACTGAGTGGCCTATGAGGATCGATATGTGGCACCCTATGACAAGATATGATGAACCCATCAATGGCGTGGCGCGAAAGGACAATCGTAATCATTGCCGCGTCATGGAGTAGCGGTATCCGGCAAACTGTCTTTAGAGGGTGGCATCTTGCCGATGCAGCGAACTCCCCGTCAGGGTGTATCCCGACCGTCGGCCTCCGTTGCCGCCCGGGCAAGTCCCGTCTTGTTGAAGACCATGAGCAAGGTATGTGGATTCACGTCATGAACGGCATCGCCAATAGGCGTAGGGTACGGGAAATAGACGCTCAATGCGTCGGCGCGGTACCGCTTCGCGACACCCTCGACCAGTGAGAACGGCCGTGCAATGGCTACTCCGATCGTGCCGCTCGGGCCGGCACCGACCCACAGGCTGGAGTGGGTCCAAAATGATGTGGGTGGGCTGACATTGGAGCCGGCACATCCCCATTGGGGCAGAAGACGCATAGCCTCGAGCTGCTGAACGCTCAGTTCACTCAGCGGGGCTCCACGTGACAAGTACCGCTGCGTGGCAGAGACGAGCGCACCGAACTGTGCTGCAGTCGCCCTCTGCTCCATGCTCACAGAGTCCATGTCGTCAAAAGGAGTTCGCGGGGAACTGGGCACATGGTAGATGGTGACTTCCCCCGTATGGAGTGGCCTGGCGTCGAGTCCGTCGAGTAGAGCGGCCCAAGGTCCAGGGGTTCCATCGCGCACGAGCACAGTATTCACGCGGTGAGAGGCGAGGAATGCTCGGAACTGCCCCTTGGCGTCTGGGATCAGGGTCGCGCAGACGAGTGTGTCGAGAATCGGCCAACTCGCGTATGACGCTGGAATGTAGCCAACGTCACCCTCGGCGAGCCGAAAGTCCACGCTACTCTCCGCCTGCCACACCATCGAATCACCGAGTGGTCCATAGGGTATGACCAAAACCGTCGATGTGGGGCCGAATACATGCTTATAGGCGCCGCTGCTAAAGAATGACGGGGTATCGACCCGGGCGCGCCAGTACGTCGGAGATGGGTTCGGGAGGAGCACGAGAACGGAGACTAGTGCCACAGACCATCGTACCCACGGGCTCGGCGTAGATCCGGTGAGCCATAAGGCGAGCGCCACCGCGGCGCCCAACCACGCATAGACTATGAATCGATCGGGTAGCGCATAGCGGAGCAACGGTACATGCGTGACCAGAGCCCACGGCAGTGGCATGATCGCTGTGCCGGCTATGTGGAGTTGCGGCCCCAGCGTCGCAATAGCGGCTGTGATCAAAGAGAGAATGAGCATTTTGCCTATGGGTCGGTGCCAGTATATGCGCCCGGTGAATATCAGTAGAAGGACCAGCGGCATGCCCAGGTAGCCGCCCTGCTCGAGCGTGTTGCCGCGGAAAGTATCTGCAATGGAATGCGAAAGAAGCCAGCCAAAGAGATTCGTGGAGGTGGGTACAAACAAATTCAAAAGATCGGTGGAATACACTGCGCTCCATTGACCCACGGGGAAAACCGGTCGGTCGCCCGTGGCGAGAGCCCATAGATATGGCGTCATTAGAATCGCGGTAAGCGTGTACGCGAGTATGGTGAGCTTGACAGCCGACGCGAGCGGGTCACGCCAATGCTTAGGCAACACAAAGAAGGCCATGGCCATCGTCGTGACCCCGAAGGCTGTAAGTGTAGCGAAGACCTCTTTCGATGTCAGGAATTGCGCTGTCAGTGTAGCCGTCATCAACACAACAAAAGTGCGAGCCCGTATCGAGTGCGTTAGATATCGGAGCACGAGGTAGGGACACAGCGGCACGAGCGCAGTCAATGCCAGGGGCGTGTGCCCGGGAAGATGCCCCAGTTCATAGGATGAGAAGCCAAAGACATAGCCAGCGAGGGTGGATGGCCAAAATGCCCCGGTGATTTCCTTGCACAACAAATAGGCCGTCCACGCGGCGACCGCAGGAGCGAGAAAGGAGAGCACGTTATAGCTGACAACGGGGCCCATCGTCAGTGTGACCGGTGCCATCAAGAGCCCCACTGCCGGGATAGAGTTTGTCCAGGCGAGATTCAATCCGTTGGGAGCGAACACCGCCTGCGTGGAAAAGGGACTTAGTCGGTGGCCGATCGCATAAGGCCACCACGCGAGGCACCACATGAAGAAATGCGGATCGGCGTTTCGGCCCAAATAGAGACGGCCAAGATGCCCTAGGCTGGCGCGCCCCCAAAAGGCAACGGAAAGGGCGAGGTAAAAACACAGGGCAAACAGCGTTCGCAGCCCGCAGTGTTGACGTTTCTGAACCGGTTCAGAGCTGCTGGGACAGGGCATTCCAAATTGATAGTTGTGCCCTTGTGATTACCGGCGCAGACAAGGGTGCCCATCGTCGACCGGCTACGGACAGACAACGGACGCGTGTTCTGCGGGCTCGGCGGTGCCGCATCCCTGATGGCCACCCGGGAAGCCTTGATACACAAGGACTAGAGCGAAGCACCCTCGGAGCACGTGCGGTGCCCGGACGAAACCCTGAAGAAATCCGCCCATTGAAGGATGGTGGGAACCGCCAACTTGATTCCGATGAAGGGTATGCTGCGCCGCGTGCGTCAACTACGATGCGCGTGTGGTCAAGCGGTTGGTGCTCACGGCGATCTTCCTAGGCGCGATCTGCGTGGGCTCCACCCTGCCCCCGGCGTGGCTCTATCCGCGCGCAGCGCGGTGGGCAGTGCCGCCGCTTATCCAGCGCTGCCATGTGGTCTACACTCCTTATCGTGGCAAGCCGCGCTGTATTCCGTGATCTGACGAACGACCGCGCGGCGCCGGGCCGTCCGCTTGCGGGTCCAAATTGGTCCCTTTGAACGAGCCCCCTGCAATTCTCATCGAGAAACGACACTGAGAGGGAAAACTGACCGAGAACTATATTCTGGCAACTGACGGCAGTTGCGCAGCATCACCCCAAGGCACTTCTACGATCTGCAGCTGCACCCGCATTCCGAACTTAGGACCTCCCGTCCTTCCCTGACGATGAAATACACGAGCCCCAGCGCGGCCACCGGGTCTGCCCACCACCACCCGAATGCGGCGCGGAGACCGAGGCCCGCGAGCAGGATCCCGGCCATGTACGCACACACGATCCCGCACGCGGCATCGCCCCTGAGCGCGGGGCTGTTAATCGTTCTGGCGATCCGGCGCTTGGCTTGGACTAGCCACGGCATCACAATGAGGGCCGCGGCGGCCAGCGCGATTCCCACCGGGGAGGCTTCGGGCGCGGCACGCACGGCCAGCGCGTAGCCCACGTGCGCGACAACGTACGCGGCGAGCGCAAGCAGGCTCCAACCCACAACCCGTGAGGCGCGGCGCTCCGCCCGCTCGGTGCTCTCCCGGTCTGCGGCCCGCTGCTCGGACACCAGACGCCACAGCACAACGCTGCCGGAGAGCAGCTCGATGACGCTGTCGATGCCGAACGCCACGAGCGCGACGCTGCCTGCCGCGACGCCGGCGGCCACGCTGACGGCGGCTTCCAGCGTCATCCATGCTATGGTCAGCCATTCGATCGTGATGCCGGCGCGGAGCGCACTCGCCTCGCCGGCCCGAGTGTTCATGTTACCGTTCCCGCCGGGGCCGGCTCGCGGCCGCACTCGGCAGAAACCCTGCCGTCGCCCACGCCCCCGTCTCCCGCGCGGAGAAGCTCACGGCCGGTATTCTGGCTCCACGATCGGCACGAGCAGCACCGGCGCCTGCGTGCGCCGCAGGAGCCGCGCCGCCACGCTCGACGACCAGATCGCCTGCAGCCCGGCGCGCCCGTGGGTCGCAACTACGACGAGCCCATCGGCGTGCTCGGCGGCGTCGCTTGCGAGCTGCGCCACGGGGCCGCCGCGACGGACCTCGGCGGACGCGGGCACGCCGGTGGAGCGCATCGACGCCGCGAGACGCTCCAAGTACACCATCGCCTGCTGCCCCTGGACGTCCAGGAGCGATCGCGTCGTGCTGGGAAGGAACGTCGCTTGGGGAACCTGCTCGCCGCCGACCGTCTCCAGCGTCGGCACGACCATCACGAGGCGAAGCTGCGCGTCGAGGGCCTGCGCCAGGGCGCGGGCCACGGGCAGCGCCCCTTCCGCCGCGGCGGTCCCATCGAGCGAGACCATGATGGTCTTGGGTGCGAACCGCACGGTCGATTGGGCGTCGCTGTGCACGCGCACCAGCAAGGTCGGGCGCCGGCTCAGCTGCAGCACGCGCTGCGCGATCGAGCCCCACAGCGCCTCCCGGATGCCCCCCGCGCCGTGCGTGCAGAGGAGCACCAGATCGCTCTCCTGTTCGGCGGCGTGGGCGGCGATGCTCTGCGCGACGTTCCCGATCGGCACCTCGTGCACGTGGTACTCGACGCGCCGGCCGCCCGCCTCCAGGTCGCGCGCCAGCCGCGCCAGGTACGCCTCCGCGTCCGCCCGGTTGCCGAGATGGGGTTGCCCGTGCACGAGGGGCGGCGCACCCCGTTCGATGACGTGCAGCAATGCGATCGTGGCGTTGAACACCTCGGCCAGGCGCGCCGCGATGGGCAGGACGGCCTCGGCCAGGCGGGATCCATCCAACGACACGATGAGGCGCTGGACCGTGACCGCGGGTACCGGCGCGGTGGACACGGGTGCCGGCGCCGGTTGGCTTGGACGCCCCTGGGAAACCATGGTCATGCTCCTAGGTGCATCAATGCTAGATTACCCAAACTTCGGCAGCGGCCCGCCAAACGTCTGGTACAGCAACAGCGCGTTCATAAAGAGGATGAGTACCGCACAGGTGACGGCGAGCGCCGTCACCGCAGGGTGATTCACGAGCCTCCCCATGATCGCCCGGTTGCGCGTGAAAAGAATGAGCGTGATCACCGGCATCGGCAGCGTGAAGCTGAGCACGACCTGGCTGATCACGAGCGTGCGGGTCGGATCGAGGCCGACGTAGATCGCCACGAGCGCCGGCACGAGCGTCGCGAACCGCCGGAGCCAGATCGGGATGCGGAAGTTTACGAACCCCTGCATCACCACCTGGCCGGCCATCGTCCCGACGTGGGAACTGGAGATGCCCGACGCCACGAGCGAGATGCCGAAGACGAGCGCCGAGAGCCCCCCGAGGAGCGGGGTGAGCGTCTTGTACGCCGAGTTGATGTCCACCACGTCGGTGTGGCCCGTGTAGTGGAAGACCGTGGCGGCCATGAAGAGCATCGCCATGTTGACCAGGCCGGCCAACCCCATCGCCATGACGACATCGATCTTATTGAATCCCGAGATCCGCCGCGCCTCCTCATCCGTGGCCGGGACGACGCGCCGCTGCGTCAGGCTCGAGTGCAGGTAGATGACGTGCGGCATCACGGTGGCCCCGATGATGCCGACGGCCAAAAGAATGGCATCGCTGCCCGGAAGACTGGGAACGACCGAGTGAAACGCCACTTGGCCCCAGTTTGGCTTGGCCAGGAGCGTCTCCACCACGTAGCATGCCGCGATCACCCCGGCGCAGCCCCCGATAAACGCCTCGAGCTGCCGGAACCCGTTGCCCTGGATCGCGAGGATCACAAAGACCAAGAACCCGGTGATGAGCGCGGAGACGAACATGGGCAGCCCGGTGAGCAGGCTGATCCCGATCGCCGCCCCGAGCACCTCGGCGAGGTCCGTCGCCATCGCCGTGATCTCCTGCGAGATCCAGAGGCCATAGTTCACCCACGGCGCGAAGTGGGCCCGGCACAGCTCGGCCAGGTTCATCCCCGTCGCGATGCCCAGCTTCGCCGACAGCCCCTGGATGAGCATCGCCATCAGGTTGGCCATGAGAATGACCCAGAGGAGCGCGTAGCCGAACTGGGCTCCGCCCTGGATGTTCGTGGCGAAGTTGCCGGGATCGATGTAGGCGATGCAGGCGATGAAGGCGGGCCCGACGAACGGCAGGATCGCGCGGAAGCCGCGCACCTTGCCCAGGATCGCGTCACGGGCTGCGCGCTGGAGTCCCGGGTGTGGATGCGCGGCGGTGTCGACCGCGGAAAACGTTCGTGCCATTGTGCCCTCCCGCGCCGCCGGCGACTCAGCCGGCGGCGATCATGCCGGACCTCGATCGTCTCGCAGCTCCTGATGCGGCAAAACTTAGTTTAGTATATGCGAAATCTTGTGTCAAACGAACGGGTGATCGCCGATGGCGGCCCGGATGCCACCTTGACAGCTATTTCATTATTCCAATATAATCGAATAAAGCTTAATGCCTGCGAGAAGAGGGAAGGGGATCGCGTGATCGCGTATGCGTGTGGCGGCCGGTGATGCGCGGCGTATCCAGGCGGACGAGGACGTCGCGCGCTACGCGGACATGTTCTCGGCCATCGGCACCGAGCCGCGGCTACGCATCATGCGCGTCCTGCTGTCGGCGCACCCGGACGGCATGGTGGTCGGCGACATCCAGGCCGCGCTCCGGGTGCCGGCCTCCACACTGTCACATCACCTCGACAAACTGCGTCACGAGGACCTCGTCACGGTGACACGCGAAGGCACGTACCTGCGCTATGCCGCCAATACCGAGGCGCTTCGCGACCTGCTGGGCTTCCTGTACGCGGAATGCTGCACCCGCAGCCAGGCGGTGCGGCCGCAAGAGCTTGTGTGGATCGGGAAACGGCCTCGAAAGCATCCGTAGCCAATAAAGGAGGCGACCCGCGGTGGAGATCAAGGACACGGTACGCGAGAAGTACGCCGAAGCCGCTCGACGCGCCGGGGCCGGCGAACGCGCGTGCTGCGGCAGCACGTGCGGAGCAACGGCGCCGGGCGGCTGCTCCGAGGACCCCATCACGTCGCGCCTGTACGAGGCCGCGGAGATCGCGGTCCTCCCGCGGGAGGCGGTGCAGGCGTCGCTCGGCTGCGGCAATCCGACCGCCCTGGCGCAACTGCAGCCCGGGGAGATCGTGCTGGACCTTGGCTCGGGCGGCGGGATCGATGTCTTGCTGGCCGCCAGGCGCGTGGGGCCCGAGGGGCGAGTCTACGGGCTGGACATGACGGACGAGATGCTGGCGCTGGCGCGCGAGAATCAGCGCAAGGCCGGCGTGGCCAACGCCGAGTTTCTCAGGGGCCACATCGAGGACATCCCGCTCCCGGACGGCTCGGTCGACGTCGTCGTCTCCAACTGTGTAATCAACCTGTCGGCCGACAAGGATCGGGTGCTGGCCGGGGCGTTCCGCGTCCTCAAACCCGGCGGCCGGTTCGCCGTGTCGGACGTCGTGGTCCGCGGACCGGTGCCGCCGGAGATCCGGCGCAGCATGGAGCTGTGGGTCGGCTGCATCGCCGGAGCGCTCGAAGAGGCAGAGTACGTCGCCAAGCTTCGGCAGGTCGGGTTCGAAGGCGTCCGCATCGAGCCGACCCGCGTGTACGATGTTAACGACGCGCGGGCATTTCTCGGCGGCCACGGGCTGGACGTCGACGTGATCGCGCCGCTCGTCGACGGGAAGTTCATGAGCGCGTTCGTGCGCGCGACCAAGCCTCACCTGCCACCGGTTTGACGCACCACGACGGCGCGGGCGGCTCCCGCGCCGGACGGTCCACCCTCTGCGACATTCTCGTTTCCAGTCTCACGTCATCGCCGGCGCGCCAGGCTCCGGGTCGGCTCGGCGCGATTTAGACCCGCCCGGGGGATGGCGCACTCCCCATTCATGTCCCGCACAAGGCTCTGGCATAGGTGTCCCCAGGATTCCGACGAACGGAAGCACCGTGACCAATGAGCTTGCCATCGCGCGATTCAAGAGACTCCCGCAGCGCTCCGACGACGTGTGGCAGGGCGGCCTGGTCAGGCTTCCGATGTGGATCGAACAAGGCCCCGACGGCCGCCCCTACCGGCCGCGGGCCGGGATCTGGGTAAGCGAGAAAACAGGGTTCGTCCATTTCAAAATGGAGGCGCAGGCGGGTGCGCCCGACCACGCGTTGGCGCTCGACACGCTCATCGAGTTCGCACTGAAGCCCCGTCTGGCCGGCTACCGGCCCGCGCGGCTTCAGGTGTCGGACGAAGACTTGGCCCGGCATCTCGTCGGCACTGTCGGCAACGACGTGTTCGCCGTGACGACCGTGCCCGATCTCCCGGAGGTCCGGCGAGTGCTCGCCGACATGTCGCTGCATCTCAGCGAACGGCCCCCGATACCCGGCGCACTCGACGCCGCCGGTGTGACCTCGGACCGGATGCGCGCCTTCGCGGCGGCGGCCGCAGATTTCTACAGGGCCGCACCGTGGCGTTCCTTTGCGGCGACGACCTGATCCACGTCGAGGCTCCGGCCGCCGGGCACGGGCTCGCGTATCTCACGGTCCTCGGCGCGGGTGGCCAGACGTTCGGCCTCGGCTTTTTCGATTCTGAGACGGACTACGACGAGGTGGAGACGGCACAGAGTCCGAACGCGTTCCTCGACGAGGCGCGGTGGTCGCTCTTCTTTGGGGCGATTTCGGATTTGCCCTTCGGGGACGCCGATCTCTGGGAGCGGCACGACCTGCCGGTCGCGGGAGAGCACGCCTACCCCCTCGCCATCCAATTCGACCGCCGGCGGACGCCGCGCCGGCCGGACGCCGGGACGCTCGCGTACCTGGAGGGGCTGCTGCGGGCGCTTGGCGGCACGAGCGAGGACGAGATGGACCGAGGACGCTGGACCCGCTCGGTCGAGACCTACGACGGCACCGCGGCATATCGACTCTGCATCCCGGCGCTGCTCGAGCCGCTGCGCGGGAATGGCTGCGGGCCGCCCTGCGCGAGAGGAAGATGCGAAAGGGCAGCCGTCGGCACTGACTGCCCCAGGAAGGTCCCGCGGCACGGCGCCGCGAGTGAGCCCCGGGGCACCAAAAGTCCGTAGCAGCTTTGTACCCGAGACCAGACCGTCGAGACGGCAAACTGGCACAGACCAGCCAATTAGACAAATGCGGGTGAATCATGCCATAATAATCGCACTATGGCAGGGAGACGCACGAATGCGCATGTGTTACGCATCGGTCCCGAGGGACGAATCGTTATACCGGCGGCGTTGCGCGAAGTTCTTGGGTTCGCACCTGGGACTTCACTCGTTGCTCTTCCGGAGCAAGGTGGCCTTGTCCTCCGGCGGCGGGAGGATGTCCTGACCCGGCTCAAGGCCCGCTTCGCCGGCATTCCGGCCGATGTCGACTTGGCGGCTGAACTGCTGAACCAGCGACGCGCAGAAGCAGAGCGCGACGCCCGGTGAGCCCGGCCGTTCGCTCCGTCCTCGATGCTTCGGCGTTGTTGGCAATGTTGCATGGCGAGCCTGGAGCGGCGGTCGTCGAACGGGCGCTTCCGCACGCGGTGATCTCGGCGGTCAACTGGTCGGAAGTTATGCAGAAAGCCATCGCTCGGCGGGTCGAGATCACGGGCATGCGCAATGAGCTGGAGGCTCTCGGGCTCCAGATTGTCCCGTTCAATGCTGACGACGCCGAACGGACGGCGTCGTTGTGGCCGGCGACCGAGCATGGCGGCTTGTCACTGGGGGACCGTGCATGCCTAGCACTCGGGGTGAGTCTCGGCCTCCCGGTACTCACCGCGGATCGCAGCTGGGCGCGACTCCGCGTCGGAACCGGTATTCGTGCCATACGATAGTATTTTGTCGCTAATGTGCGGGTGAGGCGCGTCGGCTTGCCGAGAGCATCAGGGCACTGGCCGGCAAGATGAAGGGGCTCAAAGCTCGCGTGAGCAACCTTGTCGGCCACGACTTAGACCAGTGTAGATTCTAGCATCGGTTCGATTATAACGAGGAGGCCCGCGCGGTGGCCGCGGCCGGTCGCGCTCTTGCCCTCGCCTTTGCGATGTTTTGGGAGATCCTGTGGCCGCTCATCCTCGGGTTTGCGTTGTCGGCGGCGGTGCAGGCGTTTGTGTCCAAGCAACGCATGAGCGCCTTGCTCGGCGAGGATTCCCTCCGGTGCATCTCGCTGGCCAGCCTGTTTGGGTTTGCCTCGTCGTCGTGTTCGTACGCGGCCGTGGCGCTGGCCCGGTCGCTCTTTCGGAAGGGCGCCGACTTCACCGCCTCGATCGTCTTTCAGTTCGCCTCCACGAACCTGGTGATCGAACTCGGCATCATCATGGCGGTCCTGCTGGGCTGGCAGTTCACCCTCGCCGAGTTCGTCGGCGGCCCGCTCATGATCGTGATGCTGTGGCTGCTCTTTCGCGCCACGCTGCGGCGGCCGCTGGTCGACGAAGCCCGCCGTCAGGCGGACGCGGGGCTCCAGGGGCGGATGGAGGGCCACGCCGGGATGGACATGTCGGTGGTCGACGAGCGGCCGCTCCGGGCCCGGCTGCTCTCCCCCGAGGGCTTCACGGCGATCAGCCACTACTTTGTCATGGATTGGGCCGCGGTGTGGATCGATGTCGCGGGCGGGCTGCTCATCGCGGGGGCCATCGCGGCGTGGGTGCCGGACGCGTTCTGGCGCGGCTTCTTCCTCGTACGCTACCCGCTCGGCAACCTGCTCTGGAGCCCGCTCGTGGCCCCCGCTGTGGCGATCGTGTCGTTCGTCTGCTCCGTGGGCAACGTCCCGCTCGCCGCCGTGCTGTGGAACGGCGGCGTCAGCTTCGGGGGCGTGATCGCGTTTATCTTCGCCGACCTGATCGTGCTGCCGATCCTGGACATCTACCGCCGGTACTATGGCCGCCGCATGGCGCTGTACTTGCTCGGGGCGTCTTACGTCACGATGGCGCTGGCCGGCCTGAT
>JAJPIA010000144.1 GCA_021324975.1 Bacillota bacterium | reverse complement strand
GGGAAGAAGCGGATCGGCCGCGCCGAGTTCGACGAGGCGATCGAGCGGGTGATCGCCGGCCCGCAGCGCAAGAGCCGCATCCTGGGGCCGAAGGAGCGGGAACTGACGGCCTACCACGAGGGCGGGCACGCGCTGTTGGGCAAGCTGCTGCCCCAGGCCACCCCGCCGCACAAGGTGACGATCCTGCCGCGCGGCGTGGCGTTGGGGTACACGTTGCCCGCGCTCGACGACGAGAAATACCGTCTGACGCGCACGGAGATCCTGGCGAACATCACGGCGATGCTGGGCGGCCGGGTGGCGGAGGAGATCAGGTTCGGGGAGATCACGACCGGGGCGGCCAACGACTTCGAGCAGGCGACCGAGCTGGCGCGGAAGATGGTCACGGAGTTCGGGATGTCCGACAAGCTCGGCCCGCTCACGCTCGGGACCAAGCACGGCCCGGTGTTTCTGGGGCGGGACCTCGTGGAGCACCGCAATTACTCCGACGAGATCGCCTACGAGATCGATAAGGAAGTCCGGCGCATCATCGATGAGTGCTACGGCCGGGCGCGGCAGGTCCTCACCGACCACCAACCGCACCTCCGCCGGATCGCCGAGGCGTTGCTCGATCGAGAGACGCTGGAAGGCGACGAGCTCGACGCCGTGATCGCCGGACGGCCGCTCCCGCCTCAGCTGCGCGAGAACGTCCCGGCCCCGGCGGGCCGCACGTCGCCGGCACCCGCGCCGGCTCCCCAGGAACGCGGGCGGTCACAGACCGCGTTTCGGCCGCGGCCCACGGGCTAGACCGGCGGCGAGGCGATCCCACATCTCGGCCGGCGTCCGCTCGAGCGGCGTCTCGGTTGAACCGGCGAGGATCAGACATGAGCCCGCCCGGCCGGGTGACGCCTCCGGCCGCGACCCTGGGCGCGGTAGAGATGCCGCAGTTCATCCACGCTCGTGGCACCTTGCGGTGCTTTGTCGTCGCGAAACCGCCCCGTGAACCTCGGAAAGCGCACCGCGAGACCGGCGTCGGCTCGCGCCCTGCCCCACCCCGCCGTGTGCAGCGGCGACAGGGTCAGGCCTCCCCCGATGATCTCGAGCACCATCTCGGGCTGAAACCACACGTCGGGCTCGATCTTTGACTCCACCTGCGGCGGCCGACGGATCTCTGTACCGCGGCCACGTTCCCGTGCGCACGGCGCCGCCGCGAGGCCGCGCCGGCCCACTAGGACACCCTCGGGCTCCGCCAGACGGCCATCGTTTTACGTGCGCCAGATCCTTACGAACGCGTGCGCGCCCGTGTGCCGCAAGCCCGCCGCGCCGACGGCCGCGAATCCCGCTTGACGTGCCCCTCGCCCGACCGCACGCTAGAAGGCGGATGTAGTCTCGCGTGTCCTGCGTTTGCGGCGAGGAGGGAACGCACCGATGACGATCTGGCAGACGACCGCGCTCGGCGCGGTGGCGGGGTTTACGATCTACCTTGGAATCCCCGTCGCCGGTCTCGGCCGGCAGCCGAAGTCGTTCCAGAACGTCCTCAATGCATTTGCGCTCGGCATCCTGCTGTTCCTCATCTGGGACGTGCTCTCGAAGGCGCAGGAGCCGATCGGGGCCGCGATGCGTGCGGGCATGCGGTCCGGTCACTGGGGGCTGTTCCTGTCGCTCGTCCTCATGCTTGCTGTGGGCCTGGTCGTCGGCGTCGTCGGTTTGGTAACCTTCCACGATGCGATGCTCCGGCGCACGTCCGCCGCTCCCCGGCCCGGACACGCCCTCACGCTCATGATCGCGACCGGACTGGGACTGCACAATTTTTCCGAGGGCCTGGCGATCGGGCAGGCCGCCGCCACGGGAGCCATCGGGTTCGCGGTCATCCTCATCATCGGGTTTGGACTCCACAACGTGACGGAGGGATTTGCGGTGGCGTCGCCGCTCGCCGCGGCGGGGGAAGCGACCTCGTGGCCGTTCCTCGGCCTCGCCGGCCTGATCGGCGGCGGGCCGACGTTCGTCGGGACGCTCATCGGCTACCGCGCGACCTCGCCCATGGCGTTCGTCCTCTTCCTCGCCCTCGCGGCGGGCGCGCTCTTTTACATCGTCGGGGAAATGTTTGCCGTCGGCCGACGCTTCCGCGCGCCGGTCAGCGCCGCGTGGGCGCTCGTGATCGGATTCCTCTTCGCCTACGGCACAGACTTACTCCTGACCGTCGGCGGAGCCTGAGAGCCGGTAAACGCGTGCCGCGTTGGCACCGAAGACCTTCCCGTGCGCCTCAGGCGGGAGATCGGCGAGCGCGTGACGGAGCGCCGCGAGGACGTCGGCATAGGTTCCGGCGAGCAGGCATACGGGCCAGTCCGAGCCGAAGAGGAGCCGGTCCTCACCGAACCATGCCACGGCCGAGCGGACGCAGTCCCCGAGGTCGTCCGGCCGCCACGTCCGCCAGTCGGCTTCGGTAATGAGCCCCGAGAGCTTGCACACCACGTTGGGGCACGCAGCCAGCGGCGCCATCGCGTCGCGCCACGGCCCGAGCTCGCGCGTGCGCAGCGGAGGCTTCGCGAGATGGTCCACCACGAGGCGCAATCCCGGAAAGTCGCGCGCGATCTCGTGGGCGGCCGGGAGTTCTCGCGTCCTGACGAGCAGGTCGTAGACCAGACCCTCGGCCTCGACCGCGCGGAGCCCGCGGCGCACGTCGACCCGCAGGAGCCAGCCCGGATCCGGCTCATCGTGGACCTGGTGCCGGATCCCGACGAGCCGGCCGCCGCCCGGCGCGGACCGGAGCGTGCGCAGCTGATCCGGGACGTCCGTCGCCGTGAGATCGATCCAGGCGACGACCCCCGCGATGAACTCGGTTCGGGACGCGATGCGGAGGAACTCCGCGGATTCGTCCAGGCTCGCGCGTGTCTGGACGAGCACCGTGCGTCCGACCCCGCACGCGCGCAACAAGGGCTGGAGATCCTCCGGCCCAAACCGGCGGCGGACCGGCTCGAACTCGCCCGTCATCCAGGGGTAGTCCGCCGACGCCGGATCCCAGAAGTGGTGGTGAGCGTCGATCATGCCGCCCCTGCGGGTACCGGCACCTCGTCCGCAAGGAGCCGCGCCCTTCGCAGGTCGTCCCAGCACGAGGCCGGAATGCGATGGCGAAACATCCGCACGTTGTCCGCGACCTCCGCCGCGGACCGGCACCCCACGAGCACGGCCGCCACCGCCGGATGGCCCAGCGGAAACTGCACGGCCGCGGCGCGCAGCGGGACGCCGTGCGACGCGCACACCGCCTCCAGCCGGCGCGCCTTGGCCAGCGTCGCCGGGGGGGCGGGCACGTAGTTGAAGGTGGCGCCCGGGCTGGGTGAGGCGAGCACGCCGCTGTTGTAGACGCCGGCCGCGATCACCGCGATACCCCGCGCCACGCACGCGGGCAGGAGTTCAGGGAGCGCCTCCTGGTCCAACAGCGTATAGCGTCCCGCCACCAGGAAGCAGTCGACGTCCGCGTCGCGCGCGAACCGCAGCAGTATGCCGGCCTGGTTCATGCCCACGCCGACGGCCCCGATCGTCCCCTCGCTGCGGAGCCGCGCCACCGCACGGTACGCGCCATGGAGCGCCGCCTCGTAGTGATCGTCCGGATCGTGAATGTGCAGAATGTCGACCCGGTCGAGCCCGAGCCGATCGAGGCTCTCCTCGAACGACCGCAGCGCGCCGTCGTACGTGAAGTCGAAAACCGGATTGAATGGCAGGGCGCCCGGATAGAGCGGCCGGCCATCGGGGAACTGGGTCTCGTCGCTCGGCGCGCCGGCGCGGAGGAGGCGCCCGACTTTTGTCGCCACCACGACCTCCCCGCGCGGATACCGGCGCAGCACGCTGCCCAGCCGCTGCTCGGCGAGCCCGTGACCGTACAGTGGCGCCGTATCGTACAGCCGGAGTCCTTCGGTGTGGGCGCGTTCGACTGTGGCCCGGGCCTCGGCATCGGCGACCGGCGTAAACAACCCCCCGATCGGCGCCGTCCCGAGCCCCAAACGGGTCACGTGGAGGCCGGACTTACCGAGACGCACCCGCTCCGCCGGATCCACCGATCCCTACCGGCGCCTCCCGACGCGCCTCATCCCCCGACCGGGCTCTCCAGGCCGCCGCCGGCATCGAGGGGCCGGTCCGAATTCGCCGGGGCCGCGCGGCCGCCCGTGACGATGAGTTCCAGGATCTCGTCCTCCGTGGCGTCACGCACGCGCCGGGTGGCGACGCGGCGGCCCTGCTTGAGGACGGCGACGCGGTCGCCGATCGCGAACACCTCCTGGAGGCGGTGGCTGATCAGGATCACGCCCACGCCGTGCTGCTTGAGGTCCGCGACCAAGCGGAGCACCTCGTGGGTGGCACCGGGTGACAGGTTGGCCGTCGGCTCGTCCAGGATGAGGACCGCCGGGTTGAAGGACAGCGCCCGCGCGATGGCCACGCTCTGCCGGCGGCCGCCGGAGAGGTGCCTAACCTGCACCGTCACCGAGGGCACGTCGATGCGCAGCCGCTCGAGCATCGCTTCCGCGGCGCGGTGCATGGCGCGGCGATCCACGAGGACACCGGCACGGACCGGCCACCGCCCCAGGAAGATGTTCTGCGCGATGTCGAGGTTGTTGCACAGGGCGAAGTCCTGATACACCATCTCGATCCCGCGCACCCGCGCCTCGGCCGGCGACGTAAACCGCACCGGCGCCCCGCGAAACAGGATCTGCCCGCCGTCGGGCGAGATCGCGCCGGACAAGACCTTCATCAGCGTCGACTTGCCGGCGGCGTTGTCGCCGACGAGCCCCAGAACTTCGCCGGGCAAGAGGTCGAGATCGACCCCGCGGAGCGCGTGGACCGCCCCGAAGTGCTTCTCGATGGCCCGCATCTCCACGACCGCCGACGTCATCGCCGGTGCTCCACGGAGGGCCGGGCCGGCTCCTCGCCGCCCCGGCCGGCGCCGCTTACCCGCTCACTTGAGGAACTGGCCCACGTTCGCCTTGGTCACGATGTCGAGACCCGTGTGCCACGGATCCCGCGGCTTCGTCTTCCTCGTCACGTAGTTGTAGAGCGCCCGGATGCTATCGACTCCCATCTCATACGGGCGCTGGCCCACCAAGGCGCTGACGTACCCACCGTGGAGCAACTGTAGCTCCTGCTGCAGCGTGTCGAACGATACCACGACGAACTTGCCTGAAGCCATGGCCGTCGCCTTCGGCTTGAGCGCCTGCTTATATGCCTCGGGCGCAAACAGCGGCCAGCCGCCGACGGCGACGATGCCGCTCAGGTCGGGATGCGCGGTGAGGTTTTGCTCGATGAGCTGGACCGACCGGTTCACGTCGTCGTTGCAGGGGAACGGCGAACCGGACACTTCGGTGAACTTGCTCGCGGCGCCCGCAGCCTTGAGTCCGTCGCGGACGCCCTTGATGCGCTCGTTCAGGTTCTCCGCGCCGAGGCCGCCTGTGATAATGGCGTACTTCCCGCCGCCCGGCAACGCCTTGGCGAACTGTTTGCCCAGCGCCACCCCGCCGGCGTAGTTGTCGGTGCCGATGAAGGCGAGCCGCTTCGATCCCGGCGCCGCGTCCGAGTCGAACGTCACGACGGCGATCCCCGCGCCCATCGCTTGGTCGATGATGGGCACGGCCGCCTTACCGTCCACCGGCGCGATCGCCATCCCGTCAACATGCCGCTGAATGAGACTCTCCAGCACCTGCGTCTGCGGCTGAATCTCGGTCACCGTCGGTCCCGTGTAGTCGCAGGTGACGCCGAGCTTCTTCGCCTCGTCCTCGCATCCCCGGCGGACGTCGTTGTAGAACGGGTTGTTGATGGCTTTTGGCACGATGGCGAAGACGAGCGCTTTGGCGCCCTGGGCGGGAGCCGCCCCAAGCCAGGGGCCCGCGAGCGCGACTGCCAGGACGACCGATGCAACGACACGCCATGCGCGCATACCGATCCCTCCCCTTTTGTTCTGGTGTCCTCAAGTGCTTCCTACGCGAGCCCCGACTGCCGCGTTCCACCGGCTCAATCCCGCGCCAGACGAATGCGCAGTCGATCGAGGAGCACCGCCACGATAATGGTGCTCCCGATCACGACCTCCTGCCAGAACGCCGGCACGCCCGTGAGCACCATCGCGTTCAACAGCACGCCGATCAGGGCGGCGCCGGCAAACAACCCGAGCACGGAGCCCTGCCCGCCGAGCAGGCTCACGCCGCCGATGACGGCCGCGGCGATGACGTTGAGCTCCTCACCTTGCCCGGTGGTCGCGTCCCCGACCGAGAGCCGCGCCGCGAGGAGAATCCCGGTGAGGGCGGCGAGCGCGCCGCTGATCATGTACGCCGCGAGGCGCACCCGCGTGACGCGGATGCCGCTCAGGTGGCTGGCCTCGTCGTTCCCGCCGACCGAGTAGAGATCGTAGCCAAACGGCGTGTGCGTGAGGACCGCCCAGCCCACGAGCACCACGAGCGCCATGTACACGACCGGGTTCGGCACGGGACCGACGTAGCCCGCGCCGAGCGCGATGAAGGCGGGACTGGCGGGCCCGAGCGACGACAGGGGGTATCCCTGGGTGATGACCAGCGCGAGCCCGTGCGCGATCGACAGCACGCCCAGCGTGGGAATCAACGGCGTCATTTTGGCTTTGGTCACCAGGAGGCCGTTCGTGGCGCCGCATGCCCAGCCCGCGGCGACCCCCAGCCCGAGGACCGGGAGCAGCCCCAGGTTCATGCCGAGCAACTTGGTGGCAACGACGCCGCCGAGTCCCATCACGGACCCGACCGACAGATCGATGCCGCCGCCTCCGCCGATGATGACGATCGCCTCGCCCACGCCCGCCGCGGCGATGAACGAGAAATTGCGCGCCACCTCAAAGAGGTTGTCGGGCGAGAGAAAGCGCGGCGTCGCGATCGACACCGCCACCACCACGAGCAGCAGCGCCGCGTAGATCGCCGCTTCATACGATTGCATGACGCGACCGCCCCACCCGCGCCGAGGAGCGACGCCGGCCTCCGCAACGGCCGAACGGGCATGTTCCACCGTCACGCGCGCACGCGCCTCCCGCAACACGCCCCCGCCACTCGTTCGGGGCTGCGTCCGGAGACTCCTAGTCGCTCGGCGACGCCGCCGCGCGTGCGGGAGCAGGGGTTCCGCCGCCGCAGCGTCGAAGCGCGCTCGCAACGCCGCGCGTCGCGGCCGCCGGGCATCAGGAGGGTGAAGACGGCGTGTTCTTGGACGGCATTCGTTCCGCCCGCGCCGCCGGCCCGGTGACCGCGGCGGGGTGGGGTCGCGGGCGCCTCGTGATGATCCGGTGAACGGCGCGCGGGCCGTCCTCGACATGCTCCGGTCGGCCGGGGTGGAACACGTCTTCGGCAACCCCGGGACCACCGAACTGCCGCTTCTCGACGAGTTAGTCGGCTTCGAAGGCCTCCGTTACCACCTGGCACTCCAGGAAAGCGTCGCGGTGGGCATGGCCGATGGGTACGCGCAGGCATCGGGCCGCCCCGGCGTGCTCATCCTGCACACGACCGGCGGCGTCGCGAACGCCGTCGGCCTTCTTTACAACGCCGCCCGGGCCGGCACGCCGCTGCTCGTGCTCAGCGGCCAGCAGGACACGCGCTTGGCGCTCCAAGAGCCGTTCCTGTATTCGGACATGGTGCGGTGGGTCCGGCCGCTCGTCAAGTGGGCGTCCGAGGTTACCCATGTGGAGGACCTGGGACGCGCGCTCCGGCGTGCCCTCAGCGAGGCACTGGCGCCGCCGACGGGGCCCGTGTTTGTCGCCGTGCCGCTCGACGTGCTGCGCTCAAACGGCGCGCAGGCGGAGGACATCACGCCTCGCCTCCCGATGCGCGTGGCACCGGATGCGGCGGCCATCGCGGCGGTGGCCCGCGCGGTGCGCGCCGCGCGAAGCCCGCTCATCGTCGCGGGCGACCGTGTGGCGCACGCCGGCGCCGAGGCCGCGTTGCTCGCGCTCGCCGAGACCACGGGCTGGCCGGTCGCGCTGGAGCCGTTTCCAACGCGCTTCATCTTTCCTCAAGACCATCCGCAGGCCCAGGGCCCCCTGCCGCGCTTCGCCGCCGCCGTGCGCGCGCGCCTGGCTTCCCACGATACCGTGCTCGCCGTGGGCCTGACGCCGTTCGAGCACTTTCTCTACGATGGCGAGCACCCCGTTCCGGCAACGACGCGCCTCGTTCACCTCGATCTGGCTCCGGGCTACATCGGCCGCAACCATCCGGTGGTTGCCGGCGCCTTCGGAGATCTCGGGCTCGCGCTCACGACGCTGCGCGAGGCGCTGGGTAGGGTCGGCCGCCCCGCACCGCCCCGGGCCGATGCGCGGGGTGCGGCGGCCTCGCCGGGCGCCCCCGAGCCCTCCACGCCCGTGGTCGATGCCATCGCCGCCGTGCTCCGCCCCGACGACATCGTGGTGGAGGAGGCGATTTCCGCGCGGATCGCGGTGCTCGAGCGGATCCCCCGCCGCAGGCCCGGGACCTACTTCGGGCAGAAGGGCGGCACCATCGGCTGGGGGCTCCCGGCAGGCATGGGCGTGCGACTCGCCCGGCCGGCCCAGCGCGTCCTCGCGGTCGTGGGCGACGGCAGCCTGCTCATGGCGGCGCAAGGCCTGTGGACGGCGGCGCGGGACGGCCTCCGCGTCGCGCTCATCGTGCTCAACAACGGCGGCTACGGCATCCTCAAACAGGGCCTCGCCACGCTCGGCGGGCGCGCGGCAGAGTATCGTGTCTATCCGGGAGTGGATGTCACGGGCGTGGACCTGGTCGGCCTGGCCCGCGCCCTCGGAGCAGACGGCGAACGCGTCGACGTGACCCGCACGGCGGCCGGCTCCGCCGTCACCGCCGCGCTGCGCCGCGCGCTCGAAGCCGGAGGCCCGTACGTCGTCGATGCGGTGCTCGACGAACCCGCCCGGTCGAGAGCTTAGCGGCTCCGAGCGGCTGTGCACCCACGCAGCGAGCAAGAACCCGTTCGGGCGGTGTCACGCCCCGCGCCTACGCGGAGCTCGAGTGCGGCCCGAGCGCGCGAAGCCCAGTCACGGGGTCTGTGCCGACGCGGCGCGTACGGCGTCCGCGGCGGCCCGCAACACCGCGCCGGAGCAGACCAGCTCCAGCGCCGCCGCGAAGTCGCTGCTGAGAACGCGATCGTCGTCGAGGCGCGGCACGCGCTCCCGCACCGCGCGGTGGGCGGCCCTCGTCCCGACGCCAAGATTGCCCGTCCCGAAGTCGACTCCCTGGCACGCCGCCACGAGCTCGATCGCCAGCACCTGCTGGCTGTTGCGCAGCACCTGGAGCGACTTCCTCGCCGCGTGCGCCCCCATGCTGACGTGGTCCTCCTGGTTCGCCGACGTGGGGATGCTGTCCACGCTGGCCGGATGGGCCAGCACCTTGTTCTCCGAAACGAGTGCCGCGGCGGTGTACTGGGCCAGCATATACCCGGACCGTACGCCGCCGCCCGGCGTCAGAAACGCGGGAAGGCCGGACAGATAGGGATTGACGAGGCGTTCGATCCGGCGTTCACTGATGCTGGCCAGCTCCGCGACCGCTGCGGTGGCGTAGTCCAGCGCGAGCGCCAGCGGCTCCCCGTGAAAGTTGCCGCCGGAGATGACAACGCCGTCGTCGGGAAAGATCAGTGGATTGTCGGTCGCGCTGTTGATCTCGATCGCGAGCACGGCACGGAGGTGCGCGAGTGCCTGCCGCACGGCCCCATGGACCTGCGGCATGCACCGGAGGGAGTACGCGTCCTGCACGCGCTGGTAGTCACGTTGCACGATCCGCGAGCTGCCCCCCAGCAATGCGCGAAGGTGCCGCGCGCTCTCGACCTGGCCGGGATGGGGACGCGCCGCCTGCAAGCGCTCCGCAAACGCGTCATCGGTGCTCCGGAGCGCCTCGAGCGACAGCGCGCCCGCGACATCGGCGAGGTTCGCCAGGCGCTCCGCGTCGAGGAGAAACAGCGTGCCGAGCGCGCTCATGAACTGGGTCCCGTTGATGAGCGCGAGGCCTTCCTTGGCCTGCGGGGCCAGGGGCTCGATGCCGGCCCGGCGCATCGCGGCACCTCCCGGCAGCCGCGTGCCGCCGAGCATCGCTTCCCCCTCGCCGATCATGACGAGCGCCAGGTGCGCGAGGGGGGCCAGATCCCCGCTCGCGCCGAGCGATCCCTGCTCCGGGATCACGGGGTGCACGCCCTTGGCCAGCATCTGCAACAAGGTCTCGATGACGGCGGGCCGCACGCCGGAGTATCCGCAGGCGAGCGCGTTGGCCCGCAGCAGCATCATCGCGCGCACCGCGACATCCGGCACGGGGTTGCCCACGCCGGCGGCGTGCGAGCGCAGGATGTTGCGCTGCAGGTGCTCGACGTGATCCGCGGGGATCGTGACTGTGCGCAGCTCGCCGACGCCCGTGGAGATGCCGTACACGGGGCGCCCTGTCTCCACGATCGAGCTCACCACCGCGCGCGAGCGTTCCACCGCGCGCCGGGCGGAAGACGCAAGCGCGGCCGGCGCGCCGAGTGACACGGCCTCCACCTGCTCCAGCGTTAGATTGCGGCCGTCGATCTCCACCATGCCGGCGCCTCCGCATGCAAAAAGGGCCACGTCGTCCCGACGCGGCCCTCTCCCGTCTTCTCGCTCTGAGCCTACCGGTGCTTTAGATCGCGTCCTCGCGTTCTCCTGCCGCCTTACGCCGACGCGTGGACGATGCCCAACCCGACCACCTCGTGCTCCATGCCCTTGACCGGCTGGCCGATGGTCCCGTACAGGGCCACCGCGATCCACGTCGTGCGGTCGCCGGGCCCCCGCGGTCCCTTGACCAGGGAGAACCGAAGCCCGACGGTCCGGAGCAGCGTGCCCAGCGCGATCTGGCCGCGCCCGACGCCGTGCAGCGCTTCAAGCGTCGCGTGGTAGAGGGCGTGCTCCTCCGCGTACTCCGTGCCGATCAACTGCTCCCGCCGCGCGGCCGTCTCAACCGCGGCGATGATCTTATGCACGTCCATGGTCCCGACCTGGCCGAGCACGACCCGATACGCCGGCGCTCCCGCGACGACCGTCTGCGGATTGTCGGTCAGGACGGCCAGGAGCGCGACGCGGCCGAGCGTGTCGGTCCGTGCCGGCACCGCCGTGACGTTGGGCATGAGATCGTGCTCCTTTGCGGACCGGGCCAGCGTGTCCGGCGTTACTTCCGCCCGTCTCCCACGCCTCGATGATATCACTCGACGACGTCGCCATCGCGAGCCGGCGCAGAAGGCGCATCGCGTCCTGGTGATGCTCCTGACCGTCGGGCCGACGAATCTTCCTGGACCACGTGAGCGCGATCACGGTGAGTGCCCTTGGAGTCATGGCGAAGCTGGCATTTTACCCCGGCACGCCGCGTTTCATCGTAAAAATACCCGTAAGTCGAGCAAGGTACAGTCCACGGGCCCGCTCGGCCTAAGCGGCCGTACCGTCCGGCGGCCATAGTTGTGATTGCGGAGCTACTTGCCGGCGTGCTGCGCAGCAGCGAAATCCGAGCGATTCGTCCACATCGTCACCGCCGGCATGGCGACGAGAAGGAAAAGGCCGAGCCGCGGTGCCACGGGCGCCGCGGCGATCGAGACCACACAAACGGCTACGGGCAGCAACGGCCTCCATTTTCCGTAGCGGATGAGGTCAGCTTCCAAGGTCGGAGGCACCAGGTGCGCGCGTCCGGTCGCGTAGTGCCATTGGGCGTACAGGCTGAGCAACGTCGCCAACGCGGTCCCGCCGTAGGACATGATCGCCACCGGACGATCCGGGTACACGCTCGCGAGGTGGGTCGTGAACGGCAGGAACGCGATGAACATGAGGAAACACAGGTTGACCCACAGAAATGCCCGGTCGACGCTGACGATGAATCTGAGCAACGACCGATGCGCCACCCAGTATCCGGCGAGCATGCTAAAGCTCACCACATACGTGAGGAAACTGGGCCAGAGCGCAGAGAGCGCATGCACGAGCGCCGATTCGGGCGCCGCCCTGGGCAGGAGTGGCACCGGGATATCCAGGACGAGGAGCGTCATCGCGAACGCGAAGACGTTTGGGCTCAAGCCCGAGACGCTGTCCTTTTCGAACCGGTTCACCGGCGCCTCCTCCGGACGCGATCCTCCTATCGCGAGGATACGCGGCCCGGGACCGCGCGCGTGCGCCGCATCGACGCGGCGCGATTGATGAGCGCCCGAGCCAGCACATACGGCAGGGCCATCACCGCGATACCGACAAGCACCGCCGCGCCCGGATACACAGTTCGAAACATCAGGAATTGGGCAACTGCATCGATGACGACGGCCACGATGATCGGCTTGCCCAGGGTTGCGAGTCCGCGCGAGATCTGCCGCGCGCGGCCCTCGGGATGAAAGATCAAGCCCCACACATACGGCGGCCTGCCGGCCTTCGCGTCGAGGACGCCGTCACGAGCCCCGAGCACCAGAGCCACGAGTGGCTGGAGGATGAATCGAAACGACAGCGGGCCCGTGAGACGCATCACCAAGTCCTGCGCGAGCTGGCCGAACGAATGGTAGATCTGCATGCGCACCCCTCCCGTCGACTCCGTCCGTCAAGCCAGGAGCAAGATGATCGCGTAGGCCGTCGCCCCCAGCAAAAACCACAGGAAGCGGCCCTGACCTGTCCGAGGGAGCTCGTCGTTCATGCTGGTCATGACTACGCCACCCGCCACGAACGCAAAGAAGCGCGACATCGTGAGCGCGGACAATGGCGCCGCGACACCCGCGAGCCAGCCGGCGACGAGGCTGGCGGCCAAGATCCACCACCCGCCGTGATCGTACCGGCGTTCGTGTTTCTCAACGAGGCCGTGTGCGATCGTCGAGAGGTGAAGCGCCATCGCGACCCCATACAGCACAAGCGACACGGCTCCTCTCGTGGCGCGCTCGACCAGCAAATACCCGATCAGCCAGCTGTACAAGGCGTAGCCGCCGAGATGGAACCAGTAGACGGTGCCGCGCGCCTCTCGGTCCGCCGTGGGGGTGCCGGCGGGGCGTGCCGCCAGCACGAAATGGTCGAGCCCGTAAAAGAACACAAACCCGATGAGGGCGGCGATATAGATGCGTTGCTCGGCGAACAGCAGGCCGGGTCCCGCAGATCGGACGAAGCCTTGTTGTTGGGCGTTGAGTTCCGGCAATAGATCGACGAACACATACGCGACCGACACGCCCGCCGCGAGAGAAAGCCATCGCCGCGGCCTTCTCATCTGGTGCTGGTACAACGGCCGTCCGGAGGCATAAACGGCGCAACACACAAGAGCGCCGATAAGCGCTCCGGCGTCCGGCAGTTGCTGGGCGCTCACGGGCGCGCTCCGGTCGCCGGGCGGCGGCCTCGATCGGCATGCGACCGCAACTCGCGCCCCTGGCGCGTCCGCCGGAAGCGTTCGTCGGCCCTCGTCACGGCAGGGCGCGGAAGCCCGCGCTATGACTCTCCATACCCCGCGCAACCTGTCCCGAGCCGCCGACCTGAATCATCGTGCCAGCGGCGCGCCGCCCTCAGGGGACCATGACGGTTGCAGCTTCCAGGGTGCTCTCGGTGATCACGGCGCCCTCCGGCACCACCACGTGCCCTCCCTTGACGAGGCCCCCCCCGAGAAGTCCGATCGGGCCGAGGACAATCGCCCCCGCGGTGCTGGCTGCCGCGGCGCCCACGCGAGAGTTGATCTCGTTTGGCACGATCACCGCATCGTGGATCGCTATCGGTTTCTTGTCCACCGCCATGACGGCGAGATGACCCAACGTGGCCCTGGAGGGCTGTCCAAACGCCCCGTGGTTCTGCGCGTACGTGACAACCCCGGTCAGCGGGGCCCCCTTCTTGATGACGGCGTGGCGATCCACGATGACGTCGGCGACGACCTTGAGCCGCACCTTCTCTCCGACTTTCACCGTGCCGGTATCGACCGGGTCCACGAACTCCAAACCGACCTTGGTCCCAGCTGGGACATGGACTGCGGTTGCCGCGGCCGCGCCTGTGAACTGTAGCGCGAACAGAACGGTGGTAATCACGCATATCCGAGCCTGGATTCCAGTGTACTTGTTCACGGGGCCCCCTCCTGTCGCGCCTCGACTCCGCACAAGGTCCGCGGGGCGGATCCAGTGTCGGGCTCGGCCGCACGCCGCAGATCGCCGCGCGACGATGACCGTCCCGACCCCTTGAGCGTAGGTGACCTGTTTGCAGAGGTCGACCAACTAGGGTGGCATAGGTGGTTGATATTTAGGCGGCGCCTACGGGGGGTGCCGAGGGGCGCCGATGCCCTCCCGCTTTGCGCGGTGTGGCGGCGTCGCTGTGCCGCGGGGCCCATATGCCAGGGTTACACGAGTCCCGAGATCCCCCCGAACACCCCCAGGACCGCGACCGCGGCCGAGATGCCGATGACGGCCCAAAGGTACCAGCCTCGGAGACGGAGAGATTGGGGGAGCACGCTCATTGCCAGTGCCAGCAAGAACCCGATCACGAGCGGCAGGAGGAACGCGTTGATCACCTGCGCCGCGATCGTAAGCCACACAAGGTTGGGCACCTGCCAGACCAACACGGCCACACCGCCAACGCAGGCCGCATACAGGCCGTAGAACCACACCGCCTCGAACGGCCGGCGCTCCAGCGACCGCCGGTACCCCGTGGCCTCGCCCGCCCCCCAGGCGAGCGCCAGCGAGGACACGATGGCGGCCACCATGGAAGCGCCGAGCACTCCGGCGCTGAAAACGAGCCGCCCCACCCTGATGCCAAGGACGGGCGACAGCACACGACTGATGTCGCCGATGCTGTGCAGTGTCGCTGGGCCGCCGGCGGTCAGCGACACCGATGCCGTTGCTACGAGTACCGCCCCCGTCAGGAGTTGGGTGAGAATCGCGCCCACTGCCGTATCCCATCGGGCGGGCGCGTAATCCGCAGGCCGCAGGTTCTTGTCAACGACGGCCGACTGCTGGTAGAACACCATCCACGGGTTGAAGGTGGCGCCGACAATGGCCGCCGCCAGGTATCTGAACGCCCGGTTGTCGACCGGCAGATGCGTCACATCCCTTGCCAAGCCCTGGAGGCTCGGGTGGGCGGCCCAGGCTACCGCGAAAAAGGCGAGTTCAAACAGCCCGATGACGACGGCCGTCCGCTCGACTCGCCGGTAAGAACCGGTGGCGACGACGGTCAGCAAGACGCCGGCAGCGGCGGGCAGCGTGAGATCGCGCGGCACGCCGTAGAGTTCCCCGACGCCCGCCACGGCGGTGAATTCGGTGATCAGTGAGCCGACCGTCGCCACCGCGAGTCCCGCTATCGACAGGCAGGCCCAACCGGCACCAAACCGTTCCCGGATCAACTCCCCGTGCCCGCGACCGGTGTAGATGCCCAAGCGTACCGTCAGTTCCTGCACCATGTACAGTAGCGGGACGAGGGCCACGATCAATGGAAGGAGCCGATAACCCCATTGGGCTCCACCCTGCGCCGCGGTTACGACGTTGCCGGCGTCGGTGTCCGCCAGCATGACCAACAGGCCCGGCCCCCAGGCGGCGACCAATCGGAGTGCGGGGTTCATTATCGCAAACCGTGCGGTCGCCAACGTTCGGCGCTGGCCGGTTGACGTAATACGGACCAACCGCGCTCACGATCGGGCGTGCGGCGGCTGGTGCGTCGACCCGCCGGGGCCATGCCGCCACGGGGGAGCGCCCGCGCGCGGCGACGACGCGCCGATCACCAGTGGAAAACCACCCCGAGCATTGGTCCATCCAGCGTTGTGTTCTGGATCACGTTGCCCGACGGCGTATCCACGTACAGGTGTCGGTACGTGAGGGCGACGTCTCCCCAGGAAAAGGCGTACCCGATCCCAGCCATTGCTTGCCAGGTCGAAAAACCGCCGGTCCCTACATCGAAGAAGTAGGGTACGAACCATCTGCTCGTCCCGAGCTGCAAATTGCCCTTGATGCCCGCGACCCCGGCCAGTAGTTCCTGGCTGCGGCCGAGGCTCCCGGATTGCGGGAACAAGTCACGCGGTCCCGTGAGGGACCAGTTGACGCTTGCGGAGATGTTAATGTACTGCCCGCCACCAAACACGTCCAGGGTGCTCATGTCCTTGTGCACGACCGTGTAGCCGACGGCCAGGGTTGCGATGAGGCTCGAAAATGAGGCGCTCGTGTTTGTGTTGAATGATGGACTGATCTGGATGGGGCCGCGGCCAAAGTCGACCGTCGTCACGGACGACTTTTGCGTCGCGGCGCTGATGTCGATCACATCGGTGAAAAGCGACCAATTACTCTTTCGCGCCTCGAAGTAGCCTAAGAACGCGAAGTTGAGATTGCTGAGATAGCTGCTGGGACCAAGCGTGACGGCCACGGTTGTCCCCGGGGGCGGGGTTGCGCCGAGGAGTCCTCCGAGACTGCTGCTGCGTGTGCCCGGTGCCTGCAGGTTCAACGTGCCATTGATGGTGGGAAGCCACACGTACGGCGCGAGCGTGAAGTGCCAACGACCGTCGTACATATCGACCGCGGCTCCCGCAGGCATCGAGACCGAGGGCACCAGGCAACCTACGAGCACGAGCGACATCGCGACCGCCAAGCCGATCCGCATTTGCGCCCCCTTTTTGTGCAACGTTACTCGTAGGGACGTCGACGTTCCCGCTCCGCACGGCAGGTGCGCCGCGTTCCCGCCCAGCACCTCCCAGTGGCCCACACGAGGCTGGCGGTGCTTCCGTGCCATACGAGGACTCAAACGTAACTCCAGGATACGTCACACGGGAGCGCCGGGCGCCCCCCTAAAGTAGTATGACCGGTTGATTTTGAGACAGTACCACGCGGGCACGCGCCGCTTCAGTCCAGGTTCAGGGTCTGCGCACGGAGGATGGCCTGGATGCGGTTTTGCACACGGAACTCTCCCAGGATGTGATGCATGTGCCGTTTGACGGTGCCGGTGGTAATGTGAGCGAGGGATCTCCAGGTTCGAGGCGCCCGAGACAGCCAGCCGGAGGACTTCGTGCTCCCGCCCCGTCAAAAGTCAACCAACCGTGTATCCACGGGAGAAGTCGATACCGTCCCCGGGAGGAAGATTCAACCCCCTGTGTCACTTTGGATGGTCGATCTCCACCCCGCGTCTCGATAACATTTGTTGCAGCCGCGGTCCGCGACGCACGGCAGCTCCCGCCCCGACGGTGGCGGGCACGGGTACACCGGACGCCGCCGGGCGAATGCGCTGTTGGTCGTCGGACACAGGGGCTATGCACCTGTGACCACGAGTCGGGGGAGGGTCGGCGTGTGCGACCGCGGCGATGCCAGGTCGGCCCGCTACGTGATCCGCGTCCGGGGCGTGCTCTCACCGGACTGGTCCGCGTGGTTCGCGGGATTTGCGATCGACCACGACGCGGACGGGAATACCATCCTCTCCGGCGAGGTGATGGATGAATCCGCCTTTTACGGCCTCATCAGCCGGGCGCGCGATCTGGGGCTGACCATCGTGTCGGTCGAGCGACAGGAGCAGCCGGGGGTGCCTCCGTCCCGCGATGGTGGGCACGCCCCGCATACAGGCCAATGACGTATTTCGGGAGGACGCAACGATGAACTACGTGGTGCGCGTGCGACGTTTGATTGCTGGGGCTCTCATTCTGGGAATGGCTTTGGGAGGGCTCGCCCTCCGGCCGGCTCCCGCGCGGGCGGCGGCCGGGCAGAAGCCCACGGTCGTGCGCCAGCAGCTGGTGACCGTGACCGCTACGGTCGTAGCCGTCGACCTTCGCCAGCGTGTGGTCACGCTGCGGGGTCCCGGCGGCAACACCGTCGCCGTCTGGGTGGACCCCAGCGTCAAGAGCCTGAGCGCGATCAAGGCGGGCGACCGTGTGGCCGTACGGTATTACCAGTCCCTGGTGATTCAAACCAGAAAAGCAGCCCCGGGAGAGAAGCTGGCCGCCCGCGGAATGGGCGCCACCATGGTGACCGATGAGCGGGGGCAGACGCCGGCCGCGACGGCCACGCACCAAGTCCAGGTCACCGCGCGGGTGATGGCACTCGACAAACCCAACGGCCTCATCACCCTCAAGGGTCCGCAGGGCAACATGCGGACGTTCCAGATACAGAACCCGGCGTTGTTGACCCACGTGACAGTCGGTGACTTGATCGTCTTCACGTACACGGCGGCGCGGGCCGTCTCCATCGTCAAAGCGTAGCGCCGAGAGCACCCGATGAGGTGTGTCCGCATCGCCCTGCCGGCGGCGCGGCGGTGCTGGAGGAGGGCCGGATGAGCGGGATCTCGCACTCGGCAACCCGCGCGCGCGACGAGGGCAGGCCTTCCGAGCCGGGCGCGGCCGCTGCGCCTCAGCCGGACATGGTGTGGGTTCCGGGGGGCACGTTCCGCATGGGGTCGCAGGACTTCTACCCCGAAGAGGCGCCGGTTCACCGCGTCACGGTGGACGGCTTCTGGATCGATCGACACCCGGTGACGAATGCACAGTTTGCCCGCTTCGTGGAGGCGACCCGGTACGTCACATTTGCCGAGCGCCCGCCCAAGGCTGAAGACTATCCCGGCGCGCGCCCCGAGCTGCTCGTCCCCGGATCTCTCGTCTTCCAGAAACCGCCTCGGCCCGTCGACCTGAGCAACTATGAAAACTGGTGGGCGTACGTGCCGGGGACCGACTGGCGTCACCCGGAGGGACCGGAAAGTTCGCTCCACGGGAGGTGGGCCCATCCCGTCGTCCACGTCGCCTATGAAGACGCCAAAGCGTACGCCGCGTGGGCGGGGAAGACGCTGCCGACGGAGGCGGAGTGGGAGTTCGCGGCGCGAGGTGGTCTCGATGGCGCGGCCTATTGCTGGGGCGACGAATTCGCGCCGGCGGGCACGATGATGGCCAACACGTGGCAGGGAGAGTTTCCCTGGGAGAACCTGCGTGCCGACGGGTTCGAGGGAACCTCGCCGGTCGGGGCATTTCCTCCGAACGGCTATGGGCTGTACGACATGGCGGGGAACGTGTGGGAGTGGACCGCGGACTGGTACCTACCCAAGCACCCTGAGGAGGCGCGGAAGGCCTGCTGCGTCCCGGTGAATCCTCGGGGAGGGCGGAAGGAGCAGAGCTACGATCCCGGCCAGCCGCAGATCGCGATCCCCCGCAAGGTGCTCAAGGGCGGGTCGCATCTCTGTGCACCGAACTACTGTCTTCGCTACAGGCCGGCTGCGCGCTTCCCGGAGCCGATCGACACCTCCACGTGCCACGTTGGGTTCCGTTGCATTGTTCGCACGGCAAAAGCCTCGGCGGCCGGCGGGCGCGGCGAGCACGCGGCGGGGCCGGCCGCCCGATCGGCGTAACCTACCGCGGAGACTACGCGAAGCGACGGAAAGAGCGGCGCGCCATGCCATCCCAGGGCGGCGTTGCATCAACAATAGTATGGGGGCAATGATGAGCCGACAATACATCGACAGCAAAACGTCCTTTCCACCACTACCGGGCGCGCGGGACACGCTGCCGTTCCCCCCCACGCCGTCCGCCAGCATCGCCGGCCGCACCCTGCAGGAGTCGGTTTACAAGCGGCGGGTTGAGCCGCGCCGCCTGCCTGCCGATGCGCCAAACATCCTCATCATATTGATCGACGATGCCGGCCCGGCTCTCCCGTCCACGTTTGGCGGCGAGGTTTCCACCCCGGCGTTGGACCGCGTCGCGAAGACCGGCATCACCTACAACCGCTTCCACACGACGGCGATGTGTTCGCCGACGCGGGCGTCGCTCCTGACCGGACGGAACCATCACCGGGTCGGCAACGGGCAGATCGCGGAGCTCGCGAACGACTGGGACGGCTACGCCGGCAGGATTCCGAAGTCTAGCGCCACCGTCGCCGAGGTGCTGCGACATTACGGCTACAGCACCGCGGCGTTTGGCAAATGGCACAACACCCCGGCCGAGGAGACGACCGCCGCCGGCCCCTATGACTACTGGCCCGCAGGGCACGGGTTCGAATACTTCTACGGATTTCTCGCCGGCGAAGCCTCGCAGTACGAGCCGCACCTCGTTCGCAACACCACCGTCGTGCTGCCGCCCAAGACCCCCGCGCAAGGCTATCATCTCAGCGAGGATCTAGCGGATGATGCCATCGGCTGGCTGCGCAAGCACAAGGCCTTCGAGCCGGACAAGCCGTTCTTCATGTACTGGGCCAGCGGCGCGATCCATGCGCCGCATCACGTACGCAAGGAATGGGTCGATAAGTACCGGGGCAAGTTCGATGATGGGTGGGACAAATACCGCGAGCGCGTGTTCAAGCGCGCCCAGGCCCTGGGCTGGATCCCTGAGGACGCGCAGCTGACCGCGCGGCACGAATCGATGGCCTCGTGGGACAGCATCCCCGAGGATGAGAAGCCCTTCCAGCGGCGCTTGATGGAAGTCGCGGCCGGCTTTGCCGAACACGTGGATGCCCAGGTGGGCCGGTTGGTCGAGGAAGTTGAGCGGCTGGGGTACGGGGACAACACCCTCATCTTCTACATTTGGGGCGATAACGGGTCCTCGGCGGAAGGCCAGAACGGCACCATCAGCGAGTTGCTCGCCCAGAACGGGATTCCCACGACGGTGGCGATGCACATCAAGGCGCTCAACGAACTCGGCGGCCTCGACGTGCTCGGTTCACCGAAAACCGACAACCAGTATCACGCCGGCTGGGCGTGGGCCGGCAGCACGCCCTACAAAGGGACCAAGCTCCTCGCCTCCCATTTCGGGGGGACGCGCAACCCGATGGCCGTGCGCTGGCCCGCGAGGCTCAAGCCGGACCCAACGCCGCGTGCGCAATTCCACCACACAAACGACGTGGCCCCGACCATTTACGAGGTGCTCGGCATCCCGGCGCCCCGGATGGTGAACGGTTATCCCCAGGACCCGATCGACGGCGTGAGCCTCGCCTACACCTTCGGCGACGCGCACGCGAAAGGGCGCCTCCTCACCCAGTATTTTGAGGTCATGGCCAGCCGCGCCATCTACCACGACGGCTGGATCGCGTCCGCCTTTGGCCCGCGCATCCCGTGGGTGCCCGGACTGCCGCCAGACATTCAGGAGTGGACGCCCGACAAGGACAAGTGGGAGCTGTACAACCTCGAGAGCGACTGGTCGCAGGCCGACGACCTCGCCGACAGGATGCCGGAGAAGCTCGCACAGATGAAAGAGATCTTCGCCATCGAGGCCGCGAAGAACAAGGTGCTCCCGATCGGCGGCGGCCTGTGGGTCCCCGTCTTCCATCCCGAGTTGCGGGTCTCGACTCCCTACCAGGAGTGGAGGTTTTCGGGCGGCATCACCCGCATGCCGGAGTACTGCGCGCCGGCCCTGGGCAATAAACCCAATCTCGTCACGATCGAGGCCGAGGTCCCGGCCAACGCGAACGGGGTGCTCTACGCGCTCGGCGGGTTCTCGGCGGGCCTCACCTGCTACGTGAAAGACGGCGTGCTCTGCTACGAATACAACCTGTTCGAGATCATGCGGACCGCGATTCGTGCGAAGGACAAGCTCCCGACCGGCAAGGTGAAGATCGAAGTCCAGACCGCGTATGCCGTGCGCAAACCCGCCGGCCCGCTCGACGTCACGTTGAACGTGAACGGCAAACCGGTCGCGGAAGGGCGGGTGCCGGTCAGCGCGCCGCTTCTTTTCACTGCCAACGAGTGCCTCGACATCGGCACCGACCTCGGGTCGCCCGTGTCGCCGGACTATTACGATCAGGCGCCCTTTGCCTTCAACGGTCGGATCGAGAACGTGCACGTGAAGTATACACTCTAAGACCGGAGGTCAGGAGAGCCCTTGGCGAGGCTGGAACGCGGCTGAACATCGTTGTCTTGCCCGAAGATGTTGGCGGGTCGCGCGCGGCAATGCCTTGACGGGCCGCATGAAGGGCGTGCAGATTGCGATTGCTGCAGCGGCCGAGAGTGTCGACCATCTGGTCGCCCCGGAGGACGCCCTGCGCATCGCGATGGCTCGACAGTAGGCGACGCTAGAAGGACGCGCGCGATTTGAGTGCGCTGCTCCCCGCATGCCCCGGAGGAGCGGGTGGGCGCGTCCGCCTCGCGGCTCGCGTCCCCACCGGCGGTCCGATGCCGGTCGGGGCGTCCCGTAACTGAGGCGGGCGAGGTGCCGAACGCTGCAGACCGTGCTCGCCAGCGCCGACCGTGAGCGAGCGGCCAACCGCCCAATCACTAGTGGCCATTGACCTCTCCCTCGTCCGGGGAGGACCGACGCACCGGTATGCGCACGGCTGATAATCCGCTCCCTGGCCGACATGGCGAACAGTTTCGCCGTGGTCCGCAACATGCGTATCGTCCCCTTCGGGCCGTCGTTCCCCCTGAGCATCGTGGGCGGGGCAGTAGCGCCGATGCTGCCCTGCTGCTGACCGAGCATCCACCTCAGGCGCTCGTGAGACACTTAGCAGGATCCTTGCTTGGACTATGAACGGCCGATGCTGGCTATGGGCTCCGGCATGTGTGAGGGAGGAGGCGTATGAACACCGAGCACGTCGACATTATAGGCGGCGAACTGTCGAAGGAGCGAACTCGCCTCGCGTCCGAACGCACCTTGATGGCGTGGATCCGGACGAGCCTTGCCATGATCAGTTTTGGGTTTGGTATCGACAAGGTCGTCGAGACCCTGAGATCTTCCGAGTACAGCTTCGTGGTGTCCCTGGAGTCGGGCGTCCGATGGTTTGGCATTGGCGTGATCCTGCTCGGCATCTATGCGATGTGGGCGTCCCTGGCAGAGTATCGACGCAAGGTGCAGGCGATCGCAACGGGCGAGTTTGTGTTCGAGGTAGGTCACTCGGTGGCTTCCGCTGTCGGCAAGTGGCTGATCGTGCTCGGGCTGTTCGCGTTCTTCAACCTGCTCTGGACGGCCCTTCGATAGGTGCACGGTCGCGCTCCGCCGGCAGCACGCCTCAAAGATGGAGACGGGGGCGAGCATGCAAACGGATACGAACATGCAGCGCATGCGCCGCGCAGCCGCGCTCGCGATCGGCGCGTCGATCTTGTTGGTCGCCGCTGCAGGGGCGATGGGTGGGCCGTTCACGGCCGGGGGACTGCGGGTGTTCGGGCCGGTGGCGCCTGCGCAGCTGGTTCCGACTGAGGACGCAGGCAACGCCGTTGCTGCCTTTGCGCCGGAGGCGAGTCCTCCGCTACCCATGCCGCCTGGCACCGCACCGAAACGTCCGGCGATCTCGATCGCCGGCTTGCCTGCAGCTCACCTCGCGATACCGAGGCGCGGCATTACGCCCCTCGGTGCCTCCATCGTCGCCGACTCCGGCTCAACGGGGCCGGGAAGCGCATGGACGGCGACGCCGCGTGTGGGGCAGACCGTTGCCGGCGCGGTATCCTGGGCGCCGCCGGCGACACGCACCGGTTCCCTGACGCTGCCGGCCGATCCGCCCGCTGGCGACAAGCTGCGGCTGTTCGTCGGCGACGGCGGGAGTCTCTTGGCCCAGGGCCCCTCACCGGGTCAAGCTCCCGCCGCGCCAAACGAGGAGGCGCGCGAGGCCGACTTGGCCAGGCAGCTTGCGAACCCGATCTCCAGCCTCATCAGCGTGCCGTTTCAGCAGAACATCGAGTTCGGCATCGGCCCTGCAAACGCGGGCTGGCATGATGTGATGAACATCCAACCGGTTGTTCCGTTCGGCATCAGCGAAAAGTGGAACCTGATTGCCCGCATGATCATGCCGGTCGTCTATCAAGACGAGATCTTCCCCGGTGCGGGAAGCCAGTTCGGGATCGGCGATACGACATTTCAATTTTTCTTCTCACCTAAGGCCCCCACGCAGAGTGGAGTTATTTGGGGAGCCGGTCCGTTGTTCTTCATCCCGTCCGGAGCGTATCTCTTGTCGACGAGCACGTGGGGAGCAGGCGTCGACGCGGTCGCGCTGCGGCAGGTCCCCAAGCCGTACATGGGGGGTGGCGTGCTCACCTACGGTGCGCTCGCGACCCAGTTGTGGCCGGTCTCGGGCTCGGCCCCAATCAACTCTCTGCTTCTGCAGCCGTTCGTGTCGTACAGTCTAAAAAGCAGCCTCAGCTTCACGTTGCAGAGCCAGGCTACCTACAACTGGACCCAGAGCCAGTGGACGATCCCCTTGATCGCGTCGGTGGGCAAGATCTACCGCTTCGGGGGACAATTGACGCAGCTGTCTTTCGGCCTCAAGTACTATCCTGTGCGGCCCGTCACCGCACCGCGATGGGGGGTCCAGGTCAACGTCACGCTGCTCTTCCCCAGGAAATAGGCGCGGCGCGGGATGGCGTGCTCTGAGGCTCCGCTCGGCGTCACCCGCCGTGCCGTTTTCACGTATCCGGCGAACACCGCACTCGCAGTACGCTTCACCGGCCCGCTTCCTCGAGCCCGACCACGTTCCTTGCCGGGTGCCTGGCTGCGCAGCCTAAGACGAGGGTTCTTCCTTGTTATCTCGGGAGGGACTGAGACAGGCTGATAAGATTTTGCGGGGCGACGCGGATGAGGCCGCCACGTGGGCTGTCAATGTCGGCGATGAGCAGGAGTGCGATGGAGACGACCACCGGCAAAACAAGAAGCAGACCGGTTTTGGGTTCGGCGCCGCGCACGCCATACCCCACCAACACGTTGCAGCAGATGGCAATCGCGATCATTAAGCCCCACGCCGACCTTGGAATGCGATTCCACCACGCCGCTTGCGTGTATCCCTGCGAGTTCAACACGTCGTTCATGCCTGAAACGGCGAGGGTGATCACGGGTGACGGTTGCGCCAGCGCCGGACCCTGCACGGCGGACCACATCTCCCCCTGCAACCGGGCAGTGTCCGCATTGATTTGCCGAAGCCGGAGCTCATCCCGGGTGGTGTAGAATAAGATGCGCAAATCGAGATATTGTTTGAGCTGGGCACGCAGACTCGCCACGTCCGCCGCAGGCAGGAGCCCCGCCCGAACATACTCCGTGCCGATCGCGTTGGCTTCTTCTTCCTCGTAGTGTTTGCGCAGATCATAGCGGCTGGTGGCCATCGAGAAACTGAATCCGATGATGAGACCGAGCAGTGTCAACGTAGCCGCTTGCACCATGCCGAAATACTCGCGGTCACCGTCCTTGAGGATCCACCGCCTGTGCACGAGTACCCCGAGCTGTGCCGAGAGCCACAGTACGATCAACGAAAGCACGGCGAACACAAGCGGATAGTCCACCATTAGCGGAAGTCGCCCGTGTTATCGCGATTGCCCACTAGTGAAGGCGGAATGCCACGGTCACAAATGCAAAGATGCCGACGAGGACCAAAAGCATCGTGAGCGCGAGGAGAGGAGTTTTCCCCTGGCTCTCCCGGAAGCCTGCGATCGGTTTGAATTGATTCTCCCATAGGTAGTTGGAGATCTGATGATACTCCCACGCCGCGATGACAAGCGCCGCGATGCCGCCCCCAATCAGCGCCAAGCCGAGAATTTGGGGGGCGTGCGGCTGGACGGGTGCGACGCCCGGCGTGCGGTTGAAGTTCTGAAGAAACTGGAAGATCGTAAAGCCAAACCCGATCAGTGCGGTACCCGTTCGCACCCACGACATCAGCGTGCGCTCAAGACTCATGCGCGTACGCACCCACGAAAAGTGGGTTTCGACTTTGGCCTCGACTTCAAACCTCTCGGGACCCGTAGGCGAGTGATGATCCATCACGCTACCTTTCCTCGACCACCTTCTTCGCGGGCTCCCCCGCGTTCGATGCTGTGCCTCCCTGGTCCGCCGCGCACAACATCTCGCCGGGGCCACCGAATGCCTCATGAGGGAGACCCCTAATTTCCTTCGGTTTCGTCTGCCTGCCTCTGGACGGCTTCATCCTAATGGCCGCCGAGAGCGAGGTCCACCCACCAAAGTTGCATAGCCGGTTGATTCTTACAACCCGAGGGTGCTCCGCTTTACGCGTCCGGCCACTCCGCCTCGGCAATGAACGGCATGCCCCATCGATCGCACGCCTCCGCAATCCGCGAGGCGTAGGAAATCATGGCGGGCTCGTTCTCGCCCCCGAGCGCCACGTACGCGACGACGGCGTCGGCACCCGCGCGCAGCGCCCACTCGACGGAGTTCACCGGGGTGACCACGGCTCCGCCGGGTCGGTCGGGTGGGTCGCCTGCAGCCCCTCCGGGAGGAATGCCGATGCGAAAATGGAAATCTGCCGGAAATTGTCGCCGAAAAGTTTATGTGGTTTCTGTTTCACACACAGGAACATCGGTTTCTCGCCCGCCCACTTGGGCGCTGGTCGTCCCGGCCTCGGTGAGATCGGGCTGTGACCGACCCCGCGCTGTTTGCAATCGCACCGCCGGTCGAGCCGATGCTGTCGGCTACGGCCAAGGCGCTTCCGGCGGACGGCAACTGGATCTATGAGCCAAAGTGGGACGGCTTTCGCGCGCTGGTCTTTCGGAGCCCCGCGGACGTCTTCATCCAGAGCCGAGACCTACGCCCGCTCGACCGGTACTTTCCCGAACTGCACGAGGCGTTTCTGTCACAACTCCCGGCCGGGTGCGTCCTGGACGGCGAGATCGTCATCGCCACGCCGCACGGACTCGACTTCGTGGCGCTGCAGCTGCGGCTCCACCCCGCCGCTTCGCGCGTCGCGATGCTGGCTAAGACCTCCCCCGCGGCGTTCGTCGCCTTCGACCTGCTGGCCGCCGGCGGCCGCGACCTCCGGGAAACCCCGCAGGCCGAGCGGCGCCACCGGTTGGAAGGCCTGCTGCGCGACGCCGCGTCGCCCATCTACGTCACGCCGGCGACACGCGACCGCGCCACGGCCCTCACATGGCTGCGGGAGTTCGAGGGCGCCGGACTCGACGGCGTTGTCGCCAAAGCGGAGGACGGCATCTACCGGCCCGGCAAGCGGACGATGATCAAGGTGAAGCACGTCCGCACCGCCGACTGCGTTGTCGCAGGGTTCCGGTGGCACAAGAGCGGCCGTGACGCGATCGGCTCGCTGCTCCTCGGGCTGTACGATGGCCAGGGCACGCTCCATCACGTAGGCGTGACCTCGGCATTCCCAATGGCGACCCGCCGCGAGCTGGCCCGGGAACTCACGCCGCTCCGGCGCAACGCGCTTGAAGGCCACCCCTGGCGCGACTGGGCCGATCCGGACGCGGGGGAGTTCGCCCGCATGCCCGGTGGACAGAGCCGCTGGAGCGCCGGCAAAGATCTCTCGTGGGAGCCGCTGCGAATCGAGCGTGTCTGCGAGGCCAAGTACGATCATCTCCAGGGCCGCCGGTTTCGCCACGCCGCGTTGTTCGTGCGATGGCGGCCCGACAAACGGCCCCCAGACTGCCGGTACGATCAGCTGGAGACCACGATCCCGTACGAACTCCAAAGGGTCTTCGGGCAACACGGCCGCGAAGCTTAAGCGCGCCCGGGCACCGTGTCACCCGCGCCTGCTCGAACGCGCCGGGACGGCCGGCACGTCGTCCGGATCCGGCGGCTCCGGTCCGGGCCGCAACGCCTCCGGCACGTGCCGGAGGTTCACGCGAACGCGCGTCCAGGTGCTCGACCGCCCGCGCATCGCATCGACCAACACATCGTCGGGCGCGAGGTAGCCCGCGGCCTCGGGATAGCGTGCCCGCCACCGTGCCAACCCGGCGAGCGCGTCCTCCTTCCGGTGCGCCCTCGCGATTTCGATCAGCGGGTACATCGGCGTGCGGCGGCGGGATGGCTGCGCGCGCGGCGCCTCCCCCGCGCGCTTGCGGTAGTGCGGCGGCCACGGCGCGTCGCCGAGGCCCTGGTACTCGTGGCGCGCCGATAGTTCGAGCAAAGGGTCGAGCGAGCCCGGGGACCCGTCGATGCCCGCGTGCCGGTCACCCACGTCCGCGAAGCGCCCGGGCATCGTGGCGAGGGTGAACTCCCGCGGATCGCACGCCGCGACCTCGTCCCAGTCAAGCGGTGCCGAGACGCGCGCGTCGTCGGTCGGCCGCACAGAGTAGGCTGCGGCGACTGTGCGGTCTTTCGCGTTCTGGTTGTAGTCGACGAAGACGCCATGCCGCTCCTCTTTCCACCACTTGCTCGTCGCGAGCGCCGGCGCACGCGTCTCCACCTCGCGCGCCAGCGCAAGCGCCGCGCGCCGCACCTCGTCGAAGGTCCAACGCGGCTGGAGCCGCACAAGGATGTGCATGCCGCGCCCGCCGGAGGTCTTGGGCCATCCGGAGAGCCCGAAGTCGTGCAGCGCGCCTCTCACCACGGCGGCGGCCTCGCGGACGTCGCGCCACTCCACCCCGGGGCCGGGATCGAGATCAATGCGGAGCTCGTCAGGATGGTCGAGGTCTTCGGCCCGCACCGGATGCGGGTGCAGTTCGAGGCAGGCGAGGTTCGCCATCCATGCGAGTGAAGCGGCGTCCCGCGGCACGACCTCTTCGGCGCCGCGGCCCGACGGGAACCGCATCGCGACGACTTCCACCCAGTCCGGCCTGACCCGCGGCGCGCGCTTCTGGTAGAAGAACTCGGCGCCGACGCCGTTGGGATAGCGGACGAGCATGTTCGGCCGCCCGCCGGCGGCGCGAAGCGCCCCGGGGGCGACCGCGAGGTAGTACTGCGCTAGGTCGAGCTTCGTGTAGCCGCGCGCCGGAAAGAGCACCTTCCGGGGGTTGGAGATGGCCACGGTGCGTCCGGCCACATCGATTTCTTCCCGTTCCTGGGCGATCATAGTTCATCAAGCGTTCAGAATCGTCATGCGTTCTCCCTACATGTTCTTCCATCTGCTCCGGTCAAGCTGTAGCCCACGACCACGAACTCGGGCCTTGGTCAAGTGTCAGAGTCCCTGTTCCCAGCCGACCGTAAGGTTCCCGCAGAAGTGATACCACCGCGCCCGCGGCGCCGGGGCGGCGTCGCCGGTATCAAGCCCTTGCTGCGACTTTCGAGCTCGACGCAAGGCCTGCTCGAGGCCGCACTTCACGCTCAACGGTGCCCCGAAGCTCGTCTTGTGCAACCTCGAGGTCGTAGAGCGCTTGTGCGTTCAGCCAAAAGCGCGCGCTGGTATTAAGGTAACGCCCCAGGCGCAAGGCGGTGTCTGGAGTAATGCCTCGACGCTCGTGCACGATTTCTGCGATGCGAGTCACAGGGACACGGAGATCGAGGGCCAGCTTGTTCATACTGATGCCGAGCGGCACCATGAAATCCTCGCGCAGGATTTCGCCAGGATGAATCGGCGGCAGCCTTCTAGACTTGGTCATACGCCCCTCCTAATGGTAGTCCACGATCTCAACGTCATAAGCGTCGCCATCTCGCCACACAAAGCAGATGCGCCACTGATCGTTGATGCGAATGCTGTGCTGCCCTTCTCGGTCGCCTTTGAGTGCTTCCAAGCGATTGCCCGGAGGCGACGCTAGATCACGCAGTTCCGTGGCAATATCCAGTTGTCGAAGTTTCCGCTGTGCCACCCGCTCCCAACCTCGAAACCGCCTGACATGTTCCCTTGCGTGGAGCCGTTCTGTCTCCTTCGACTGGAAGGATTTGATCACGATCAAATCATATAACGCTATACGTTAAACGTCAAGCATTAAACTCGGGTGATGTCCAGGGCACATCTCAATGGGTAACTGACAGCAGCCATCCGGCGAACAATTGGCAAACCCGCGGAACAGCTTATGGGGGAAATGTTGGGGGAAGCGTTTGGGTCAATAATCCCAGAGGCCCAGCTACTCAGGCAAGATCGAGACGGGGGGAGTGAGAATGGTGGCGGAGGGGTGTGGGAATCGAACCCACCGCGAGCCCGAAGGACCCGCCGACGGTTTTGAAGACCGTGAGACCCACCAGGACCCATGCCCCTCCCCTCTCGTTACATGTTACTACATCGTGCCGTGAGTTCCGTTTTCCCAGCGCGCACCCCGGACTAGGAGGTCGTCTGATCAGGGCGGACCGTCCGGCGGCGGCGGAGGCGTCGTGACAAGCACGAGGACGCGCGCCGGAGTGAGCGGAATGCGCCGGCAGAACGCGCGCCACGGCGCAAGTGCTTCGTCGACAGCTGCGCATATGGCAGGGCGACCGGAATGATACCGCCCTCTCCGGCGCCCTTCACCCCCAACGGGTTAGGTGCGGCGGCTGACGCCCGCGCGCAGGAGTCAACGCGCCCGACCAGTTCGCGGAGGTATGGGCCGTCCGGCGACCGGACGCCAATCGACATCGCGGCCCGCTCCAGAATGATGTTCACCGCCTGGCCGCCGTCCGTGATGATCCCATGGATGCGGGCGTCCGGCCGTATCTGCTGGCGCAGCGCGCCGATCCCGTTGAACGTCAGCAGCACGGCGTCGAGCGCGTTGACGCCCTTCCAGGGCCCCGATGCGGTGTCGTCATGCCTCCCTTCGAGTCTCGCCCGCGGTGCCGCAAAAGGCCCCGATCGTGTGCGCGAGAACTTTCGCACAGTCCACAATCGATGGAATCTCGACGTACTCGACCGCCGAATGACCGCCGGTGCCGGAAGGACCGTAGATGACCGTCGGGATTCCCGCCGCGGCGAGCAGCGCCGCGTCGGTCCAGCCCGCTCCGCCCACGTGCTCCGGCCGCGCCCCTAGGACGGTCTCGGCGGCCGCGTCCACCACGCGGACGATCTCGGCGTTCGGATCGACCTCCATCGGCTCCCGCGCGCCGATCAGCTCGACGGTGCCGCGGAACGATGGATCCTGCCGCGCACACCCGGCCAGGATTTCTTCAAGTTCTGCCCGCGCCGTCGCGTCGGTCTCGCCGGGCAGCGTCCGCCGCTCGATCTGCAAGGTGCAGCTCGGCGGGTAGGTACTCAGTCCCTCACCGCCTTCGATCAGCGCCGCATGGACGGAAGCCCGGCCAAGAAGCGGGTACTCCCGCAGCGGCAACACTTCTTTCTCGAGGTGCTCGAGGGCGGCCAACACGCGTCCCATGTGGAAGATCGCATCGACTCCCGCCCGGAAGTCGCTGCCGTGCGCCGCGCGTCCCTCGGTACGGATCTTCGCCCAAACAAACCCCTTGTGCGTAATCTGAAGACGGAGGCGAGACGGTTCCGTGATGATCGCGGCGTCGGCCCGGTAGGCTCTAGCCACCGCCTCGGTGCCCACGCTCAGGTACTCTTCGTCCGCGACGAACGTGAGAATGACATCGCCGAGCGGCCGCATGCCGGAGGCACGCACCGCTGCCGCGGCGGCGAGCATCGCGGCGAGGCCGGCCTTCATGTCGTTGCTGCCGCGCCCGTAGAGCCTGTCGCCCTCGACGCGCGGCTCGAACGGCGCCTCCATCCCCGCGTCGCCGACAGTATCGGTGTGGCCGTTGATCATCAGGCTGTGCCCGCGCTTCGGGTCGGCGCCCGGCAGCACGGCAATGACGTTCGGCCGTCCGGGAGCCGCCATCTCGATCTTCGCCTTCATCCCGAGCGTCTGGCAAACTTCGGCGAGATACCGCGCGGTCTCAGCCTCGCCGGCTGCGCCCGGAACCAGGTCGGGATTGACCGACGGAATGCGGACGAGCGCCTCGAGGTGCCGAACGATGAAATCGCGGTCCACAAACGCTGCGGGATCCCGCGCCTCGGCCGCTTTGCCCATCACGACGCTCCTCCTTTACCCACCGAACGGTTTGTCGCCGGACCGGTCTCACCACCGGCTTTCGGCCTTGCGGAGGTCCTGGGCAGACTATACAATCCAGGGGCCCGAAGGCCGCCTGCATGATCGGCTTGTTGTTGATCGCCTTCATGAAGGCCGCCCGCATCTTTTTGTTGGTGAACATCCTCGATTTCTAGGGACCCGTCCCGATCCGCTCCTGCACGGGCTTGTCGCCGTACTTCTCCACCACGGCCTTCGGCATGATGGCGTCGCGCCTCGCTCATAGGCGCAGGTAGCTCACGTGATCCGCCCCTCCGTTCGCGGTATCTGAAGCAGCGCGCCGAGCTCGTTCATGTCCCTCAGGCGGTCGACACCGTACACGGTCTCCATGAGCCGGGACGCGGCAACGCGGGGCATGCGCGTCGTCGCCAGGTTCATGAACTTGCCTTCCAGCTCGGCCTTCGTCATCGGGTTCTCGCGCCGTCCTTTGGCCCAGTCCACGCGCGCTGTCAGCGTGCGCCCGTCGCGCGTCGTGACCTCGACGACCGCGGGAGCCTGGGCGGGCCACGCGTCCATGGCGGGATCGCCGACGAGCCGCGTGCGCGCCGACAGGTCGCGGATGCGGGGGTCGGCGCGCCGGTCTTGGAGGATGTCCCCCGGTTCGATCTTCCCGTGCACGGCCGCTACCGCCATGACGTACTGTGCGCAGTGCGACTTCAGCGGGTTGTTGTCGATCACCGGGGCCCGGTCCGCCTTGACCCGGTGGACGATCGAGGCAATGTCGTCGGCGCTGATGCGGTGCTCGTCCATGAGCGTCAGCAGTGCGTCCACGCCCGTATGCGTGTCACCACAGCACGGATGACGTTTGTAGCCGCCGGCGCGCATGATCCACAGCGATTCTCCCAACCCCTCCACTAACCGTTCCGGGTGCATCTCGCCGGCATACGCGTCGTAGATGCTGTATTTGCCGCCGTCGAAGATCGCCGGAGGCCCGCCGACACCCATCCCCGCCAGCAGCGCCGCGGTGACGCCGCCCCGCGCGGCCATTCCGATGCCGAGCGGGCGCGAGTGCTCGGTCGGATCATCCACCCAGGTCATGAGTCCCGAGGCATTCGTGCCGGCGAGGCCGAAGGCGTTGGCGAACTGGGCTTGGTTGAGTCGCAGCAGGTACCCCGCCGCCGCAGCAGCGCCGAAATACCCGAATGTCGCCGATGGGTGAAATGAGTGCGGATACGAGTGTCCCGTGCGGCAGGCTTCGCCCGCGCGGCTGCACATCTCATACCCCAACGCCAGCGCCGCCAGGAACGCCTTCCCGTCCGCGTGCTCTCGCTCCGCGACGGCGAGCGCCGCCGGCACGAGGACGGCCGGCGCGTGCTGCCGGGCCACGCTCGCGCCTTCGATGTCCGCGGCGTAGCCTGCGGTGCCGTTCGCGAGCGCGGCGCTCTCGCACGGCACCTTGAAGTCGCGGCCGATCACCGTCGACTCCGGCGCGCCGCCCGTCCGGAGCGCGAGGTCTCCTGCGAGCCACGACGCGCCGTACTGCGGCGACGACCCCAGCAGGAGCGCCCCGACCGTATCCAGGATGATCATCTTCGCTTCCTCGACCGCGGCCGGAGGCAGGTCCGTGTAGGTAAACCGGGCTGCATAGGAGGTCAGCACCGCCGTGTAATTCATCGCTCGATCCCTCCCCTCAGGATTCCATGGCAAGACAGCGCGCGATCCGGCCGCAGTCGTCCAACGCCTCAAGACCGGCGATCAGCGCCGCGATCTCGTCCGCTCTTTGCTCGGACACCACACCGCGGACCAGCGTCCGGAACTTCGCCCTGAGGTCGGCGTCGCTGAGCGCGTTCTCCGGGTCGCCGGTCGGATAGTGCACGGTTTCCGTGAACTCGCGTCCGTCACGGGTGCGGACCGTGGTGATCCCGGACCACTGCTCGGGGAACCGCCTCTCCAGCTCCTCGTCGCCGAGCACGCACACGCGCTCGGACAGCGCGGCGATGCGGGGATCCTCCGCCCGCCGCCCGTCGAGCTGGTCTACCTCGACCCGCCCGTCGTACGCGGCCGTCGCGAGCACATACTGCGCATTGTGCGACGGCAGCTCGTTCTTGTCGATGATGTCCGCCATGGACGTCGCCACCCTGGTCACGACCGCGGCGATGTCGTCGCCCGTCAGCCCGTGTTGACGCATGATCGCGAAGAGCCCGTCGAGCGGTGCGTGAATCTGACGGCAGGCCGCGTATTTCTTGAGGCTGGTCCGCGTGATCTCGAACCGTTCCCCGAGCGCGTCCGTGAGGGTCGAGGCCGGCACGCTCTCCAGGCCGCTGAACGCCCGGAACAGGTTGTGCTTGCCCTCCAGAATGTGCGGCGGTCCCGTAAACCCGAGTTGGGCCAGGGTGGCGGCGGTCACACCGTTCCGCGACGCGATCCCGATCTGGAACGCCTTGCTCAACTGCGACGGTTCCGTGACCCACGCCAGCAGCCCCGACGCCTGGCACCCGGCAAGCCCGAACGCCTGCACCATCGCGGGCGGCAGGAGCCGCAGCATCCGGCCGGCCGCGGCCGCCGCGCCGAAGTTCCCGTCGATCGACGACGGGTGAAACGATCGCGCGTACAGGCGAACCGGGTCGAGCGCGATGCCGATCCGCCCTTCCACGTCGTACGCGGCGACCAGCGCGGCGATGAACTCGGGGCCGCTCGCGTGCTGCGCCTCCGCGATGCCGAGTGCGGCCGGGACGACGACATTGGCCACGTGGGCGTTGGCGGGATTGTAGTTGTCGTCGAGCTCCAGGCAGTGCGACATGGTCGCGTTGGCAAACGCCGCCGCCGCAGGCGACACCCGCATCGGCGTCGCGGCGACGGTGCAGGGGCCGGATTCGCCGAGACCCTCCGTGTATCGCGTCACGATGCGCCCGGCGGGATACCGGGCGCCGCCGAGCAGCGTGCCGAGGGTGTCGAAGAGCAGGTCCTTCACCCTCGCCACCACGTTCGCCGGCAGGTCCTCATAGCGCAGGCTGCTCGCGTACGTCGCAAGGGTTTCGGTCACGAACGACTCGGACATGAGACCATCCTCCTGTTCAGATGACGCCGGCCAGTTCACCGTACAGGCGGGCCGTGAACTTGATCCCCGCGTAGTAGTCCTCGACGCGGATGCTCTCGTCCGGCGCGTGAAACTGCGATTCCGCGGAGCCCATGCCCGCGTTAATGAGCGGGATGCCGAGCGGGTCCGCGAGCTCGTGGTAGGGGGCGCCGATCCAGGGTGCGACCGGGTAGATCGCGGGCGCGCGCCCGTAGACTTCCCGGCCGGTCCGCGCGATCGCGTCCACCATCGGATGCACAAGCGGCACTTTGCCCGGATAGCGCTCGCTCAGGGGGCGGAGCGTGATCCCGCCGAATCCGTGCGCGTCCAGGTGGCGGCGGAGCAGACGCTCCATCTTTGCCGGATCCTGATGGGGCACGAGCCCGAACCGGACCACGCCCACCGCTCGGCGCGGCATCCCCCGGCTCCCGTCGAACGTGCGCCCGGCGCCCAGGCCCGAGATCTCCAGCGTCGGCTCGAACAGGAGGCGCCGGATCGCATCGCGGCCGTCCACTCCCAGCGTGAGCCGCCCCAGCCCGAGGCGCCGCTTGAGGGCCTCCGCGTCGAAGCGTAGGTCGTCCAGGAGCCGCAGCTCGGCCTCCGTCGGCCCGAGCGCATCGTCGTAGAAACCGTCGATCATCACGCGCTCGTCGGGACCCTTCATGCCGGCGAACGCCCGGACGATGTCCCAGGCGGGGTTGGGCACCACCGATGTCAGACTGCTGTGGAACGTCTGCCTCGCGCCGGCCCGTTCCATTTCGAACAGGATGCGGCCCCGGCAGCCGAGGCTGATCGTGGGCCGTCCCAGGTCATCCCGGCCACCGCCCTCGCCGAGCGCGGCGTCGGCTCTCAGGAGGTCGCGGTTGGCCAGGACGGTGTCGCGCAGGTGCGGACTGCCCAACTCCTCTTCGCCGTCGAGCACGAACTTGATCGTGAGCGGCAGGGTGCCCCCGTGGACGGCGCGGCACGTGTCGACCGCGCACAGCCGCGCCGCCAGCTCGCCCTTGTTGTCGCTGGCCCCGCGGGCAATGAGCCGCCCGTCGACAATCTCGGCCGCAAATGGGGGCGACGTCCACGCGTCGAGCGGTTCCGCCGGCACGACGTCGTAGTGGTTGTACAGGAGCAGCGTGCGGGCGGATGCCCCGGGGAGCGTGCCAATGATGAGCGGCGGGGCGCCGGTCGGCTGGCGGAGCTGCACCTGGGCGCCGAGCTCGCGGAGCAGCGACGTGAGGTACCCGACCGCCTCCGGTACGGCCTGGTTGTGCGCCGTCACGCTCGGGATCCGGCACAACCTCCGGAGCGTCTCCAGATAGCGGTCCCGGTGGTGATCGACGTGGACGTCGAGTGCCGTCATAGCCGCAACCTCGGGTCGAGCGCGTCGTGCAGCCCGTCCCCGAACAAGTTGACCGCGAGCACCGTGAGCGCGATCGCGAGCCCCGGGAACGTGCTGATCCACCACGCATTCTGGAGATTATCGCGGCCCTGCGCCAGGATGAGGCCCCACTCGGGCGTCGGGGGTTGCGCGCCCATCCCGAGGAAGCTCAGCGTCGCGGCGGTGAGAATGGACACGCCGACGTTGAGGGTCCCGAGGATGAGTGCCGGGCCGTAGATGTTGGGCAAAATATGCCGTACCGCCACGCGGGCTTGGCTGCACCCGGCGGCGCGCGCGGCGTCGACGTAGACGTTCTCGCGCGCCGACAGCACGCACCCGCGGATAAACCGGGTGAACCGCGGCACGCCGGCGACGCCGACCGCCAGCACCACGTTCGACAGCGCCGAACCGAGCGCGGCCGCGATCGCGAGCGCGAACAAGAGCGTCGGCACGGCCAGCATCACGTCGACCCCGCGCATGATCAGCGCGTCGACCCAGCCGCCCCGGTATCCGCTGAGCAGGCCGAAGACCACGCCGGCGACGAGCGTCAAGGCGCTCGCGGCGAGACCGACCGACAGCGAGATGCGCGCCCCGGCCAGCACGCGGCTAAACACGTCCCGGCCAATCTCGTCCGTTCCCATCCAGTGGCCCGCGCTCGGCGGGGCAAACACGTCCTCGGGCGACGGCCGCATCGGCGGGTACGGGCTCACGAGCGGGGCGAGACACGCCGCGGCGGCGAGGACCGCCAGCAGAGACGCGCCGAATGCGGCCTTCCGGTTGCGCCGGAAGCGCCGCGCGATCTCCGCCGCCCGCGACGAGGGGCGCGCGGCCGGACGGGCAACGGCGGGCGCGGCGAGCATGCTAGCCGTACGATGCCTGCGCGTCGCGGATGCGCGGGTCGAGGTAGCAGTAGGACACGTCCACCAACGCATTCGCGAGCACGTAGCCGCAGGCCGCAACCAGCAGCGCCGCCTGCAGCGCCGGGTAGTCGCGGTACGTGATCGAGTCAACAATCAGGCGGCCCAGCCCCGGCCGGGCGAAGACCGTCTCCACCACCACGGTGCCCGACAAGAGATTGCCCAACTCGACCCCGATGATCGTCACCACGGGGATGAGCGAGTTGCGGAGCGCGTGGCGCAGCACGACGGCATGCGGCGGGAGACCCTTCGCGCGCGCCGTCACAACGTACTCGAGCTGGAGAGTCTGCACCAGGCTCGACCGCGCGAGCCGGCTAATCACGCCGGTGCTGTACAGGCCCAGCGTCACCGCCGGCATGATCAGCTGCTGCCAACTCGTCCCTGTCGTCACGGGCAGCCAGCCGAGCGACAGGGAGAAGACGAAGATGAGCATGAGCCCGAGCCAGAAGCTCGGAATCGACACGCCCGAGAGCGCTGCGATAGTGCTGAGGTTGTCGATCCATCCGTGCGGACGCAGCGCGGCCAGGGTCCCCAGGGCAATGCCGAGGACGACGGCAATACCGAGCCCCACGAGCGCCAGTTCCAACGTCGCCGGCAAAAAGCTTCGAATGAGCCGGCTCACGGGCTCGCCGTAGCGAATGGAGCGGCCGAGGCGTCCTCGCAACAAGGCGCCCAGTTCGTCTGCGTACTGGCGCCACAGCGGCCGGTCGAGGCCGTACTCGTGCCGCAGAGACTCGAGCTGGGATTCCGACGCGCTGCCCTCGGAGATCAGGAGGGCCGGGTCCGAGGGCAGCACGTGGAGCACGAAGAACACGAGCGTGTAGACGCCCAGCAGCGCCGGAACGGTCGCCAGCACGCGCCGGCCCAGAAATCTTAGCACGGCATTCCCTCAGCGCGGGCGCGCCCGCCCGCTACGCCTCAAGCCATGCGTCTTGAAAGTACGGGTACCAGGATCGCGCGTCCATGTGGAAGTTCTTGACCCGGGCGTCGGTCACCCACACGAACAGCGTGATGTAGATCGGCACGACGTAGGCCTGCTCGAGAATGCGGCGCGTCGCCCGCGACACGAGCGCCTGGCGCGCCTTCCGGTCCAGCGTCACGTCCTGCCGCGCCAGCAGCTCGTCCAGCTCCGGGTCTTTGTTCATCGCCCACGCGAAGCTGCCGACGTTCTTCGACGCGAACAGATCGACGAGATAATGCGGATCGCTGGCCTCGAACTCCCGGTTGATCAGATGGTAGAGGCCCTTGCTGCCGGCCACGGTCCGGTCGGCCGGCGTCCCCTGGATCAGGCGGGTCGAAAACCCGACGTCCTGCAGCATCGTCAGCATCAGCTGCTTGTAATTTTCGGTCATGAATCCGCTCGTGAACACGTCGACGTGCAGCGGGGCGCCGTTCTTCGTGCGCACGCCGTTCGGCCCGGGTTTCCAGTCCGCCCCGTCCAGCAGCTGTTGCGCCTTCTGCGGATCGAAGGTATAGAGATGGTCCAGGGCCGGGTCGTAGCCGAAGCTCGTCGGGCCGATGAGGTTCCACGTCGGGCGCGCGAACCCGGGATAGAAAACCTTGACGATCGTGTCCTTGCTGACCGCGTAGTTGATCGCCTGGCGCACGGCGAGTTCGTTCGTCGGCGGCTTCTGCGTGTTGATGAAGTTGAACCACGTGGTCCCGGGCGACACGCCGCGGTACAGGGCGAAGTGGGAATCCTTCTGCCAGTCCCGCAGGCGCAACGGACCCGGCCACGCCTCGACACGCAGTTCCTGGCGGCCATTCATCAATGCGTCGCGGGTGCTCTGCTCCGGCACGAACTTGAACGTGAGCCGGTCCAGGTAAGGCGGGCCCGCGTTCGTCTTGCCGGGGAAGGTCGTGCCCCAGCGATAGTTCGGGTTGCGCGCTAACGTGACATGCGTGTCGCGCGCCCATTCGACGAACACGAACGGCCCGGCGCCTACCAGGTGGTCCTGGAAATCCTCGCCGTACTTCTTCACCGCGGCGGGCGACGGAATCCCGAGATACCCCTGGCTCAGCGAGTCGAAGATCGGCGCGAACGGCTCCTTGAGGCGCAGCTGCACCGTCGAATCGTCGATGATTACCGTCGAGTCGTAGGGGCCGAGCAGCGACTTGGCGTACTGCGACTTCGTCGCGGGGTCCACGCAGCGGTCGAAGTGCGCCTTGACCGCCGCCGCGTTGAACTCGGTGCCGTCGTGGAACCTGACGTCGCGCCGCAGCCGGAAGGTGATCGACCTCCCGTCGTTGGCGACGGTCCATGACGTCGCGAGTCCCGGGTAGATATTGAGGTCGTTCCCCAGGTAAACCAGCGAGTCAAAGACCATCTGGGTCACCATAGTCTCGGGCGGTCCCCAGTACACCGCCGGGTCGAGCTTGTCCAGTGTACGGTAGAGACCGACCGTGAGCTCGCCGCCCGGGCGCGGCGACGTCGACGCGGCCGCCGCGGCTGCGGCCGGGGGCACCCGCGATGCCTCCCCGAGGCCCGCCAACGAAAGCGCCACGCCGGCTCGCATGGCGTGCTTCACCAACGCACGGCGCGTCATTCGTGCTGCCACGTGATGGAACGTCATCCCAACCTCCCCCTTCACCCTACAGCGCCCGGGTCCGCCGTGTCCGAGGCTTCGCAGAGGCGTTCCGTGCCCAATACCGGTCCAAGTCGTGAATGAGATTTCTGAGATGACGATCCATGGCACGGCGCGCCGCTTGCGGGTTGTGACGCCTGATGCCGTCGAGGATCGCTTTGTGATCCATGGCGAGTTGTGCCCCCACGGCCGCCCGCATCGAGGTGACGATGACGTTGTAGCGCCGGTTGTGGCGCACCAGCGAGATGAACGAGGCGAGAACGGCATTCCCGGAGGCCCGTCCGATCTCCTGATGAAAAGCCGCGTCTTCGGCCGCCCCGAGCCCACCATCCTTGATGCGCTCGATCTCGCGCGCGAGAATGTCCTCCATCCGCGCAACGGCTTGGCGAGAAGCATGCACCGCCGCCATGGCGGCGGCTTCGGTCTCGACGACGCGCCTCGCAGCGAGGAGCGCCAACAGATGCTGCTTGTCGCTGCGCTTCAGAGTCTCGAGCAGGGCCTCCCCAGACGTCCGAAAATGGGCGTCCGACTGCCACTGCTTGAGGACGTGGCGACCGTGCCCCGTGATGATGCGCCCCTCGACGCTGACCTTGCGAAGGGCCCCGGCAAATTCGAGGTCCCGTAGTTTGCGGCCGATCGTGGGCGTGCTGATGACCACCCCCTGCTGCCGCAGCAAGAGCGTGAGCGTACCCTGCCCAATCGGCCCGTTGCTCTCTGAAACGAGGCGCAGGATTTCCCGGTCCAAACGGACAGCGTTCAGCGAATCATGATTTCCTGTTCTGTTGTTAATCACTGATGATCATCAGCCTTCGGCACAGGGCTCCGGCGATCCTCCTCACAGACGCCGCACGGAGACTTCGGAAGACGTATCGCCTGGCTATTCCTGCGCGGGCTTGGGGACCGCTCGCGAGAGCCGGCGGTCCCGCGCCGCGCGGGCCCGGCGTCCGGCGACGGCGTAGGGATCGGCGAGATCGCGTACGGCGTCGCCCACGAGGTTGAGAGACAGGACCGTCAGCACGATCGCGACGCCGGGAAAGACGACGAACCACGGTGCCGTCTCGATGTAGATGTGGGCGTCGTCCAGCATGTTGCCCCAGGTCGGCGTCGGGGGTCGGACGCCCAACCCGAGGAACGACAACGCCGCGTCCGCGAGGATTGCCTCCGCGAACACGAACGTGGACTGCACGATCAGCGGCGTGAGGGCGTTGCGCAGGATGTGCACGGTGAGGATCCGGCGGTCGCCCTCGCCCAGCGCGACCGCGGCCTCGACGAACGCCCGCTGCTTGAGCGTGAGCGTGGACGCGCGGACGATGCGGGCGGTTCGCGGAAAGTAGACGAGGGCGATCGCGATGATCTCGTTGCGCGCGCCGACGCCGAGGGCGGCCACGAGCGCGATGGCCAGCAGAATCGCGGGGAACGACATGAGGCCGTCGAGGACCCGCATCGCCGGGCCGTCGATGCGGCGGTAGTAGCCGGCGGCGAGGCCGGCGAGCGTGCCGGCCGCGGTGCTGACCACCATCACGCCGAGCCCGATGAGGAGAGACACGCGGGCGCTGTAGACGACCCGGCTGAGGACGTCCCGGCCGAAGTTGTCGGTGCCGAACGGGTGCGCAAGACTCGGCGGCGCGAGCCGCGCACTCATATCGAACCGGTCGGGCGCCGGCAACGCGAGCACCGGCGCCAGGACCGCCGCGAGGACGATCACGGCGAGCACCGCGACCGCAGCCGCGGCGATCGGCCGGCGGCGGACGAGGGCGCGGAGGAAGTGCTCCATCAGTACGTAATCCGCGGGTCGAGGGCCGCGTACAGGAGATCGACGGCGAGGTTGACGATGACGTAGACGAGCGCCACGAGCAGAACCACGCCTTCGATCACCGGGTAGTCGCGCCGGCTGATCGACTGCACCGCCAGGTTGCCGATGCCGGGCAGCACGAACACGGTCTCCACGATAACGGCCCCGGACAGGAGGTTGGCGAGGCTCGTCCCCACCACCGTGACGGTGGGGATGAGCGCGTTGCGGAACGCGTGGCGCGCCAGCACGCGCGGCTCGCGCACGCCCTTGCTGCGGGCGGTCCGGATGTAGTCCTCGGCCAGCACGTCGATCGTCGAATCGCGGGCCATCCGGGCGATCAGGCCGGCCTGCGTGAACGCCAGGGCGGCCGCGGGCAGGACGAGGCTCCCGAGCCACGGGCCGACGCCGTGCGCCGGCGAGACGTAGCCGGCGACCGGAAACAGGCGCAGGGCGACCGCGAACAGCGCGATCAGGTTGAGCCCGGTCCAGAACGACGGAATCGAGACGCCGAGCAGCACCAGCATCATGAAGATCTGATCGTAGCGGGTGTCGCGCTTCCACGCCGCGAGGATGCCGGACGGGATCGCCACCGCGAGCGCGAGCGCCTCCGCCAGGGCGGTCAGACTCGCCGTGGGGCTCAGGTGGTCCCAGATCGCGCGGGTGACCGTCTGGCGGAGGAAGATCGAGTCGCCGAGATCGCCGTGCACCACGCGCCCGAACCACACGACGAACTGCACGTACAACGGCCGGTCCAGGCCGAGCGCCGCGCGCAGCTGTGCGACCTGCGTGTCGGTCGCTTCCGGGCCCAGGATCACGGACGCCGGATCGCCGGGGATGAGGTGGATCAGCAGAAAGACCGTGACGCCGACGATGAGCAGCACCGGCACCAGGGCCAGGACGCGCCCGGCCGCGTACCGCGCCATCCCCTACTGCGCGCGCGTTCCGGCCGCGGCGCGGGCCCGCCCGGCGCGCCGGCTGCGCCCCGCGGGGCGTCTCAGCGCGTCACCCACGTGTTCCAGAACCGCACGTCGAAGTAGCTCGTGTAACCCTGCAGGCGATCGTTGTAGACTTCCAGCCCGTACTGGTTGCCGAGCTTGGCCACCGGCACCTCGTTGTAGAACACCGTCTGAATCTCGTCCATGATCTTGTGGCGCTCGGCCTGCGCCGTGACCGGCGTCCGGCTCCACTCCTCCAGCACCTTGTCCAGGGCGGCGCTCTGGTACCAGCCGGGCCACTTCGGGCCGAAGAAGATGATCCCGGTCGGATCGATCGACGGGGAGAAGCCGGTGATGAAGATATCGAAGAACTGCGGCTTGGTGCGGCGGCTCAGCAGCGTGGGCCAGTCGTACACCTGCGAGTCGACGTTGAACCCCACGGCCTGCAGCTCCGGCGCCAGCACCTGCCCGGCGTTGTTCATCCACGTGTAATCCTTGGTGTACATGAGCACGATCTTCTGGCCCGTGTAGCCCGCCTCGCGCATCAGCGCCCGCGCCTTGTCGAGATTCTGGTGGTTGTAGATCTCCGCTCCGGCGGTGCTGTAGACGCCGCGCTGCTCGGGGAAGAACAGGCCCGGATCGAGCGCCCAGAACTCCTTGGGTCCGACCGCCGCGGCCATCAGGTCGGCGGGCTTGATCGCGTACTGGACGGCCTGGCGCAGCCGGACGTCGGTGAACGGGCCGCGCGCCTTGTTGAAGACGATCCCCGGCCAGCTGAAGACGTGCACGATATCGGCCGTCAGGCGCCGGTCGGCCTTCACCTTCGGATACAGGTCCGCGGGAAGCGCCAGGGCGAAGTCGTATTGCCCGGTCGACACGCCCGACAGGCGCACCTGCGGATCCGTCACGGGATAGAAGTGGACCTCGTCCGCGTACGCGACTTTGCGGCCCGTCAGGCCGCCCCAGTTCTCCGTCCGCGAGGCGTAGGCTGGGTTACGGGCGAGCACGATGATCTGGCCCGGCGTCCACTGCTTGAAGATGTACGGGCCGGTGCCGACCAGTTCGCGCACCGGCTGCGCGCCCGCCCGCTCCGCGATGGCCTTCGGCATGACGATCGCGGACTGCTTGGGGTCGCCCAGGCTCGTGATCAGCGGCGCGAACGGCGAGGACAGGTTGATTTCGACGGTGCTCTGGTCGGGGGCGCGGATGTCCTTGACGTGCTTGAACGTCTCCCGGCCGCCGCTGCTCAGTTTGCCCCAGCGCTCGAGCGACGCGATGACGTCGCCGGCCGTCATCGGCTGGCCGTCGTGGAACTTGACGCCTTTGCGCAGCCTGATTGTGTAGCGGAGACCGTCCGGGCTCGCGGCGAAACCCTCCGCCAGCAGCGGCCGCACCTGGTACTGCTGATCGATGGCAAACAGCCCTTCGAACACGTGCCACGCGACGAGGCGCGTCGCCGTGGCGGTCGACGTCATCCAGTCGAACGTATTGGGTTCGGCGTCCGTCGCGACTTTGATGATGCCGCCCGACCGCGTCTGAGCGGTTACGCCGGTCGACAACGGCCACAACAGGGCCGAAATCACGCAGACCGCAAGAATCCGAAGAACGATCCCTCTGCCCATCGCCGGCATTCCCTCCCCGGGCCCTGCCTTGAACACTCCCGTGCCCAGGCGCTATTTCGCGCTGAACGGCGGTGTGCCCCCTCTGGGATCGGGTAGGGAACAGGAAACTCTCAATTGAGCGGCGTGCCCGCTCAGGCGTGGCCGGCGGCGTAATCGTGGAGGAGGCGTTCGAGCGTCCGGGCTTTGGCCGTCAGCTCGTCGCTCTCGAACCGCCGGTATTCGAACAGTCCCGGGAGTTCGCGGTAGAGCTCGGGCAGGCCCAGGATCCCCTCGACCTGCCCGCCGGCGTGGGATACACAGGGCGCCACGGCCGCGCACTCACGGCATCACCGCGCCGCCGAGCGTGAAGCGCCGAGGCGTCGCACCGGCGCGATGCTAGCCTGCGGTGGTGCCCAGCGCGGCCATGAACCGGTCTTTGATGAAGATCGGGCGACGTGGAACGCGGGCAAATGAGGTCGCCTGCTCGACCTTGGCCAGGATGAACCAGGGCCCGGGGTCCCGGAGCGCACGCCCGAGCGCGGCGGCAAAGTCATCCACCGTCGTGACGGTGGCGGTATGGGCCAGCCCGGCGCCGCGGGCGACGGCCTCCAGGTCGGCGCAGCGTCCCGAGTGCGTCGCCTGCCCGCCGGTCGTCTCGTAGGTCTCGTTGTCGAGCACAACCAGAATGAGGTTCGCCGGCCGATACGCCGCCACCGTGGCGAGGCAGCCGAGGCTCATCAGCATCGAGCCGTCACCGTCGAGCACGACGACGCGGCGCGCCGGCTGCGCCATCGCGATCCCGAGGCCGACGGACGACGTCGACCCCATCGCGCCCCACATGTAGAAGTTTTCCGGCCGGTCCGACGCCTCGTACAGGTCGTACGTGTTGCGCCCAAGGTTCGAGACCACGGCCGCGTCGCCGAGCAGCGGAACGATGCGCCGGATCGCGTCGAGCCGGTTCATCGGAGCGTCTTGCCCCCGGTCAGCCGCGTCGTGAGCACCACGGCCACAGGCATCATCGTCGCAAATGCCAGTTCCGCGGCGCCCGCGAGGACCGGCGCGATCTCGGCCTCCGGCGTGAGCGGGAACGTCTGGATGCCGAGCGCGTCGAGCACTCGAGGTACGGCGTGCCCGAGCGGCACCTGGGCGGGATTGAACTCGCCGAGGCCGCCGCGCTCGCTCACGATGAGCAGCATCGGAATTTGATACGGGACGACGAACGATCCCAGGGCGTTCATCGAGTTGCCGATCCCGCTCGTCTGGAGCACGACCGCACCCCGTTTGCCCCCGAGGTACGCGCCGGCCACGGTGGCGACGGCCTCCTCCTCCCGCGTGCAGCACACGACCGTGCACGCCGGCTCGGCCTCGAGCCGCCGGAGCAGATGGCCGCTCACCTCGTCGGGGACGTAGCCGAACATGTGGACGCGGTGGTCGAGGAGCACGTCCGCGACGAGGGTGCTCCATCGGTGCAGGATCGGGTCGGTCTCGGTCGGGCCCGCGTGCGTCTTCGCCATGCGGTCACTCCATCCTGAGGGCCATCGTTCGGCGCGGTGACGCCCGGCCGGTCGCGGCCGGACACTGGTGTCCACGGGAGGCGCCGGCACTGTAGCTTCGCCGGGGCTCGGCGCGCCGCCTGCGCTCCGAGCCTACTCCCCCGCCGGTTTGACGAGGACGCGCTTGTCGCCGGTCCGTCGGGTGACGCGGCGCGCGTCGAGCAGCTCGAGCGCCGCGAGCACATACTTGCGGCTGCTGCCGAGCAGGTCGCGCAGCACTGCCACGGTGAGCTCGCCGTGCCGCTCGAGATGCGCCACCGCCTGCGCCTCGATCTCGGCAACCCCGTCACGATGAAACACGATCCCGCCCGCCTCGACGAGTGTCCCGTCGTCGAGGAGCGCCTGAAACATCCGGTCCGCGGCGCCCCGGTCGACCGCGTGCGCGAGAACCTCCTCCGGCGCCGGCGGCGCGAATCGCCCGTGGCGGTAGGCGGCGGCGATCGCTTCCGCGGCGGCGGCCTCCTCGCGGCTCCGGGCCGGCGCAAACGCGGCAAGGCGGACGAGCGCAGGCTCCGCGACGATCGCGCCGGACTCTGCGAGCTCATCCAGCACGACGCCGTACAGGCGGTCGTCGCCACTTGGGAACGCGCGGCGCTTGAGCTCCTCGCGGGGCATCCCAGCGCGCCACGGGACGGCGGCATGATGCGCCGTAAGGGTCGCGACGACCGCCCGGCGGAGTTGCTCCACCGTCTCCGCGGAGAAGACCCGCCCGCGGATCCCGTAGACGTCGCCCGCGCCCCGCAGCGTGTCCAGGAGTTCGCCGGCACGCGCCACGGTGATGTCGAGCGATCGCGCAAGCTCCTCGACGGTGGCACCGGCGCGGCCGGCGCGCGCAAGCGCCTCGCGCATGCGGGCGTCCATGCCGGCGGATGCCGCGGAGACGAGCGCTTCCGCCGCGGCGACGCCGCGGCGGCGCACGGGCGCATCCACCGTGATGATCTCGCCGCCGCCCACGGTCGTCATCGGCGAGTACCGGCGGATGACAAACGGGTCGCCGCGGGCGGCCACCGTGCTCCGCTCCAGCCGAAGCTGCGCGGCCGCCTCCCCGCCGGGCGGCAGCGTGTCGCAATCGAGGAGGCGCACGCGGCCGATCACCTCGTCGGCGCCGAGATACAGGCGAACCCGTTCATGGTGCCGGAGCGGCGAGACGTCGGGCAGGAGTCGCAGCCGGACGTCCACGACAGCGGATGGGCGGTACGCGCCGGGCGCCGCCAGCACGTCGCCCCGGGCAACCTCATCCTTGCCGACGCCCACGAGGTTCAGCGCGGCCCGTTGCCCGGCGGTGGCTTCCGTCACGATCTCGCCGTGACTCTGCACCTGCCGCACCCGCACCTCCCGGCCCGAGGGCAGGAGCGCCAGCACGTCGCCCGTGCGAATCTGCCCCGACCACAGCGTGCCTGTCACGACGGTCCCGAAGCCCGCCATCGTGAAGCTCCGGTCCACCGGCAGGCGCGCCGGCGCGTCCGCGTTGGCCCGGGACGCTGTGGCAAGCCCCTGGCCGATGGCCGCGACCAGCGCCGGCAGCCCGGCGCCCGTCCGGGACGATACTTCCACGAGCGGCGCCTGTTCCAGGAACGTCCCGCGGACTACGCCCTGGATCTCGTCCTTGACGAGGGCCAGCCACTCCGCGTCCGTCACCAGGTCCATCTTCGTGAGCGCGACAACGCCGCAGGTCACCCGCAGGAACCGCAGGATGTCCAGGTGCTCACGTGTCTGCGGCATGATGCCCTCGTCGGCCGCCACAACCAGCAGCACGAGGTCGATGCCGGTGGCGCCGGCGAGCATCGTGCGGATGAGCCGCTCGTGCCCGGGCACGTCGACGATCCCGACCCGCACGCCGCCCGGCAGGTCGAAGTGGGCAAACCCAAGGTCGATCGTCATGCCCCGGCGCTGCTCCTCCGCCAGCCGGTCCGGGTCGGTCCCGGTCAGGGCGCGCACGAGCGCGCTCTTGCCGTGATCGATGTGGCCCGCCGTTCCCACGACGGCATAACGCGTCACGGGGGAGCGGACGGGCGCGTGCCGGCGCGCGGGCATCGGCGGCGGGGCCTACCCGGACGCGGCGCCGGCGTGGTCGCGTGCGGCCCCCTCGAGGGCCTCGGCGACTACCGGCTCGTCCTCCGGGGCGAGCGTCCTCAGGTCGAGCAGCAGCCGTCCGTCCGCGATGCGCGCAAACACCGGCGGCCGGTGGTGGCGCAGCCGGCGCTCCCACGCGTCCACGGACCCGTGATGCGGCCGCACCGACACGGCCCACGACGCCAGCTCGACCCCCGGCAGCGCTCCACCTCCTGCTTCGGTCACGGTGGCGTACAGGTCCAGCGAGGCCGCACCGTTGACCGCTGCCCGAAGGCGCTCAAGGAGCGACCCCGCGGCGCGCTCCAGGGTGTCGGCAGAACGGCTCAGCATCTCGAGCACCGGGATCTCGCTCCACGCGCGGTCGGGGTCGCGGTACACCCGAAGTGTGGCCTCCAGCGCGGCGAGCCCCAGCTTCCCAATACGCACCGCGCGCGCGAGCGGATGCGCCCGGATCTTCGCGATCGCGCCCGCGCGTCCTAACAGCAGGCCGGCCTGCGGTCCGCCGAGGAGCTTGTCGCCGCTCGCCGTGACGATGTCCACGCCGGACGCGACGGCCGTCTGCAGGGTCGGCGCGGCGGCCAGATCTGCCTGGCCGGAGGCGCAGCGGACCCGTGCCCCCAACTCCTCGAGCGCGCCGCTGCCCATATCAAACAAGACCGGCACCCCGGCGCGCTGCCCGAGCGCAGCGAGATCCTGCGGCGGCACCTCGCGGACGAACCCGCGCATCGAGAAGTTGCTGCGGTGCACCTTGACGAGGAGCGCGGTGGAGGGCGTGAGCGCCGCCTCGTAGTCGCTGAGATAGGTCTTGTTGGTCGTCCCCACCTCGACGAGCCGGCACCCGCTTGCCGCCATCACGTCCGGCATGCGAAAGCTCCCGCCGATCTCGACGAGCTCGCCGCGGGACACGAGCGCGTCTCGCCCGGATGCCAGCGCGGCCAGGGCGACCAGCACGGCCGCGGCGTTGTTGTTGACCACGAACGCCGCCTCCGCGCCCGTGAGCTCGCGCAGCAACTCCGTGACGTGGGCCTGTCGCGACCCCCGGGCGCCCGTGGCGCGGTCGATCTCCAGCACGGCGTACCCGGATGCGGCGGCGACCGCCCGCCGCGCGTCCTGGCACAGCGGCGCGCGGCCGAGATTCGTGTGGATCACGATCCCGGTCGCGTTCACGGCACGGTCGAGGCTCGGCGCCGAGCGCTCCTCGAGCAGCGCCCGCGCGTCCGCGAGCAGCGCATCCAGGCTGACCGCCTCCGCCGGCACGCGGCCGTCCGCGAGGCGCCGGCGGGCGCGCTCAACCGCGTCCCGGACGCAGGCTACGACGAGGCGGCGCGGATGCTGCGCCGCCGCCCCCGAGGCATCGAGACCCTGGAGCAGCCGCTCCACGGAAGGGATCCGCCGAAAGGATGGGCGCTCGGGGTTGCCGCGCATCGGGGGAGCCGCGGGGAGCGGTTACTTCAGCAGGAGGCCGAGACCGGCGCCCACCACGATCACCGCGGCGATGACCCACACGACGCGCGTGAGATCATACGACACCCGCTGCCGGAGTTCTTGATCGGTCTCCCGCACGGGAAGCGCGCGCGCGGCCCGGGCCGGGGCGCGCAGCCGCGCACCGCAGGCGCGGCACAGGATTTTGCCTTCGGGGTTCTCCGTTCCGCACTTGGGACACCGCATGCTCATCCTCCGGGTCGGGCGCTTACCTCATCTTGATTCAGATCTTCATCTTCACACGTCTTCATAATATAGAGAAGGCGGCGCGTCGTCCTCCGGACGGCTCTTGTGGCCGCGTCGCGCCAGCGACACCGCTAATGGGCGTGCCGTGCCCGAAGCGCTTCGCAGCGGGCTCGGAGCTCGGTCACCGTTTCGGGCGGAACAGGCACGCTGCCGATGGGAACCCGCGTCGCCATTCCCCCACCATGGTAATCCGTGCCGCCGGTCGCAACAAGCCCATAGCGCCGCGCCACATCGAGATAGCGTGCCACCATCTCCTCGCTGTGGTCGGGATAGAAGACTTCGATCCCGGCCAACCCGTGGGCTACGAGTTGCGGCACGCGGTCGATGATGGGACCGCTCTGCGGCCAGCCGGGGTGCGCGAGCACCGGCACGCCTCCCGCGTCCAAGACCCGTTCCACGGCGTCCTCGGGCGTGAGCTTTGGCCGGGGCGCGTAGGCGGGTCCCGTGCGCCCCAGGTACCGCTCAAACGCCTCCTGCACCGTCGCCACGCGGCCCGCCTCGACCAGCGCGCGGGCGATGTGCGGGCGGCCGACCGGGGCGCCGGCGGCGATCGCCTGCACGCGTTCCCACGCGACCGGGGCGCCGAGTTCGCGGAGGCGGCTGACCATCGCCTCGGCGCGGGCCAGCCGCCCGTCGCGCATCTCGCGCAAGAACGCTTGGAACGATGCGCGCCCGTAGTCCACGAAATAGCCCAGCACGTGCACCTCATGCGGCCCGACGTCGGTGTTGATCTCCACGCCGGGGAGCACGTCGACGCCGCACCGATGCCCCGCCTCGATCGCATCGGCGATGCCGTTCGTCGTGTCGTGGTCCGTGAGCGCGAGCGTCGCGACGCCGCGATCCCTCGCTTCCTTGACCACGCGCGCCGGGGCAAGCAGCCCGTCCGAGGCCGTGCTGTGAACGTGGAGATCGATGCGCAGTGACTGCTCCTAGCGGGGCACGCGGGGGGAAACGATGAGCTTGATCGCGGTGCGGTCCTCACCATCGATCTGGACATCCGCGAACGCGGGGACGCACACGAGGTCCATGCCGGCCGGCGCGACGTAGCCCCGCGCGATCGCGATCGCCTTCACCGCCTGGTTGATCGCGGCCGCACCAATCGCCTGCAACTCCGCCGTGCCCTTTTCGCGAACGACGCCGGCCAGCGCCCCGGCCACGGCGGTCGGGTTCGACTTGGCGGCTACTTTGAGCACGTCCATTGGCGCGATGCCTCCTCGACGGAGTCGTCGATTTTTTGGCGATTTCGGCCCCGATGCCTCAGGCGGACTGCTCCCATTCGAGGGGGCACGGCAGAATCCTGCACCCTCGTTCGTCCGAATGAGACCGCATTATCGCTCGAGACGGCCTAGGCCAATCACGCGCTGGACGCGCTCGATGCCCTGGGCTCGTCCGGTGCCAGGATCAGCCTCCACCAGCACGCCGCAGAACTGCGCCGGCCCGGGCGCGACGTCGAACCGGGAGGGCAGCAACGTCAAGAATCGGCGCAGCACGTCCTCGCGGCCCATCCCGATGATGGAATCCCGCGGTCCGGTCATGCCCACGTCCGTGATGAACGCGGTCCCCGTCTCAAGCATCCGCTCGTCGGCGGTCTGCACGTGCGTGTGGGTCCCGATCACGGCGGTCACGCGGCCGTCCAGGTACCATCCGAGGGCCACCTTCTCGGACGTAGCTTCGGCGTGAAAGTCCACGATGACGACCGCGGCCTCGTCCCGCAGCCGCCGCGCCTCCTCGCGGCCCACCTCGAACGGCGACAGCAGCGGCTGCATGAACACGCGTCCTTCGAGATTGAGGACCCCGACGGCCGCGGTCCCCCCGCCGGCGAGGCGAAACACCCCCGCACCGCGCCCCGGAGTCCCGGGCGGGTAGTTCGCCGGCCGGAGCAGTCGAGGGTCGCTGTCCAGCAGGGCCCCGCTCTCCCGCGTCTGCCACGTGTGGTTGCCGCCGGTGACCACGTCCACGCCCGCCCGCACGAGCTCCTCGAACGTCTCGCGGGTAATGCCGAACCCCCCGGCAGAGTTTTCGCCGTTGGCGATGACAAAATCGACGCGCAGGTCCCGGCGCAAACCGGGCAGGAGCGCCGCGACGGCCCGCCGTCCCGGCTTGCCGACCACGTCGCCGATGAAGAGTATCCGCACCGCTGCACGCTCCCGCCGGAGGACATGCGCGGGGGGACGGGCCGGCCGCCCGTCCCCCACCCGCTCGCGCTCGCCCTACTTCGCGTACTCGATCGCCCGCGTCTCCCGAAGCACGGTCACCTTGATTTGTCCGGGATACTCCAGCTCGTTCTCGATCTTCTTCGCCATCTCCCGCGCCAGAATGGTCGCGCTCGAGTCGTCGATCTCCTGGGGCTTGACCAGGACGCGAATCTCGCGACCCGCCTGAATCGCGTACGCCCGTTCCACCCCCGTAAACGACGTCGCGATGCGCTCCAGATTTTCAAGCCGCTTGACGTACATCTCCACCGTTTCCTTGCGGGCGCCGGGCCGCGAGGCCGAGATGGCGTCGGCGGCCGCCACCACGATGGCCTCCACGTACTCCGCGGCAGCGTCGCCGTGGTGGTACGCGATCGCGTTCAGCACCTGGGGCGGCTCGTGGTACCGGCGCGCCAGATCCATGCCGATGGTGCTGTGCGTCCCCTCGACCTCGTGGGTCAGCGCCTTCCCGATGTCGTGCAGCAACCCGGCACGCCGGGCGATCTCCGCGTCCGCCTCGAGCTGGGTCGCCATCAGCCCGGCGAGGAGCGCCACCTCGATGGAGTGCTGCAGAAGGTTCTGGCCGTAGCTGAACCGGAAGTTGAGGCGGCCCAACAGTTTGAGCTCCTCCGGATGCAGCCCGTGCACCCCGGCCTCGAACCCCGCCCGCTCGCCCGCGTCGCGGATCCGCGCGTCGAGATCGCGCTGGGCCTTTTCGACCATCTCCTCGATGCGGGCCGGATGGATGCGGCCGTCCGTGAGCAGCTTCTCGAGGGCCATCTTGGCGACCTCGCGCCGGACGGGATCGAAAGAGGACAGCGTGACCGATTCGGGGGTATCGTCGATGATGAAATCGACCCCGGTGAGGCTCTCGAGGGAGCGGATATTGCGTCCCTCGCGGCCGATGATCCGGCCCTTCATCTCGTCGTTCGGCAGCGGGATGACCGACACCGTCACGTCGGCCGTGTGGTCCGCCGCACAACGCTGGATGGCGAGGGCGAGAATCTCGCGCGCCCGCCGTTCCGCCTCTTCGCGAACTTCCGCTTCAACCTTCCGGGCCGCCTGAAGCGCGTCGTGCCGCGCCTCGATTTCGACCCGTTGGAGGAGTTCCTGCTTGGCCTGCTCTTCCGTCAGATTGCCGATCCGTTCCAACTCTGCGCGGGCTGCTTGATACGATTCCTGCGCCGCGTCCTTGACCTTGGCTACCTCCTGCTCACGATGCGCGAGGGTCTGATCACGTTTTTCGAGCGTCTCGAGCTTGCGCTCCAAGTTCTCTTCCCGCTGAATCAGCCGCCGTTCCAGGCGTTGTACCTCACCCCGCTGCTCCCGAATCTCGCGTTCGGCGTCCCGCTTGATGCGAAACGCCTCGTCCTTGGCCTCCAGGAGTGCTTCTCGCTTCCGTGCCTCCGCCTCTCTGTGTGCCTCGGCTTTCGCTTCTTCCAGGATCCGCCGGGCTGCTGCTTCAGCCGTGCCGATCTTCGCCTCGCCGGCGAACTTGCGCAGAAAGTATCCAAGGAGGAAGACCGCTACGCCCGCGAGCACATACGTCAAGGCGCTCGTGGTGGTCACCCCCTTTTTTGGCTATGCCGTTCTATGCCTGCGTCCTCGTATGCCTCCGTCCCGGCCCGGTCCCCGGGCCGCTATACTGGGATGCGTTCGATGGATGCGCTAGATAACAAATTGTCACTATATTTTAACGTGCGTACACAACGGGGGTCAAGAAACGGCTCACATAAGATCCGCGCGACGGGCTTCGGCGTATTCTAGGATGTGCGAGGCGGTCGCCTTGACATCGCAGAGAGGCGGTTGCTAGCGTGAGCCGAAGGGGTGGACAGATGTCGGGATCGGCACGAAATCAGGTCACCGCCGCCGGAACCGGGGACGCGCCCCAGGGCCCGGCGGGAGCGGCTGCATCCGGCGGGCGTTCCGGACGGTCGCGCTGGCTGTACATAGCGCTTGCCGTGGTCGTCGCGGCCGCGACCGCGGCCACGGCGGCGGCGGTCCGGGCTCGCCTGTCCGGGCCTCCGCTCGTCGGCGCGGTGATGAATCCGCCGGTGGCTGCGTACGATTTCACGCTGCCCGACCAGGACGGCCGGCCGGTATCATTGGCGGCCCTTCGCGGGAAAGTCGTGGTGCTGACATTTCTCTACGCGCACTGCCCGGACGTCTGCCCGCTGATCGCGGATGCCCTCCACAAAGCCTACCAGGCGCTCGATCCCGCGAGCGCCGCCCGCACCGCGTTTGTGGCCGTCAGCGTCGACCCGAACGGGGATACGCCGGGGGCCGTGCGCTCCTTTGTCGCGGGCCATCACCTCGCGGGTGAGCTGGCCTATCTCCGGGGGTCGTTCGCGCAACTCCGCCCGGTGTGGGCGCACTATTACGTCGGCAGCGACGCCAAGGAGGTCAACCCGGCGGCGGCGAGCGCCGCGGCGCCCGCGCCCAACCAGGTTGGGCACACGGCCATCGTCTACCTGATCGATCCCCAGGGTAAGATCGTCGTCTTTCTTCCTTCAAACCTCGACCCCAAGGACCTCGTGGCCGATATCCGGGCGCTGGCCCGCCCGTAGCGCCTTACCGTGCCGGGACGGCGGCCGGCTGGTCCAGCACCGTGAGATGGTCCGCGTGGGCGTCGTAGGCGGTGCGGCACGTGAAGAGGAAGATCTGGCGATGCCGCGCCAAATCCGCGAGGAAGTCCATCGCCGCGGCTTGACGGTCCTCGTCGTAGGCTAAAAGGGGATCGTCGAGGAATAGCGGACATCGTCCCTCGCACAGCAGCTCCACGAGCCCCAAGCGCAGCGCGAGATAGCACTGGTCGACACCGCCGCTTCCGATCTCCTTGGCCGAGACGTCGGCCCATTCTTTGGGGGGCCCCGCCCACACCCGCGGGGCGAGCGTCTGTTCGTCTACGGAGATGCGGGCATAGGCGCCGCCTGACAGCCGCCGCACATACTCGCTGGCCCGCTCCTCCAGCATCGCCCGGCCGGGCACGATCGTCTGGCCGCGGGCTTCGGCGAGCACGTCACGGGTCAGGGTCAGCACCCGCACCTGCCGCTCCGCGCGGGCATATCGGGCGCGTATGTCCGCCAGCTCTTCCTCCACCCGGGCGAGCTCCTCATGGGGCGACCTCCCCGAGAGCCGTCCGTCGAGCGTGTGCAGCGCGGCCCGCTGGTGCTCGAGCTCCCGTTGCCGTCGCTCCGCGTCCACGGCGAGGCGCTGAAATGCGACGGCGTCGAGCCGCCGCAGTGCCAGGTCCGGCCCGTCCCGCCTCGCCTCGGTCGCGGCGAGGTCCACCACGACCCGCTGGTACTCGTCGGCGATCGCGGCGCGGGTACGGGCGCCCAGCAGCGACTCCAGCACGGCCCGGGCCGTCTCCCGCCGGCGGCGCGCCGCCGCCACGCGCTCCTGCCGCTCGGCGGCCTCGTCCACAGAGCCGGCCCCGAGCGTTTGGAGATCCCGTCGCAGCGCCTCTTCGGCCTGTTCGGCGTCTCGCCGGCGGGCCGCGACGCGCTCGGCTTCCTCGGCGCGCCGCTTCGCGGCCAGCTCAGCGTGAAGCGCGGCGGCCTCGGCGCGACTCCGCGTCGCGATCGCGAGCGCGGCCAGGAGGATCGCCGCGAGCATCGCGCCCAGCCCGAGACCGGTATGGTGGCCGATCAGGAACGCCACGCTCACGAGACCGGCGGCCGCGGCCAGTCCCGCCGGCATCCATGCGGCGCGGCGCTCGCGGCCGCTCATCTCGGCCGGGACCGGACGGGTCTCCTCTCCCTGCGCCGAGGCGATCTCGCGGCGCAACAACTCCGCGCGGAGGGCGGCCGTCCGCACGGCCTCGATGGCCTCCGGCGTGACGTCCGGCAGTTCGAGCGCCGGGTCCCGGCCCGCGGCCTCGAGGTCCCCCGCCGCGGCGTCGATCCGCCCGGTCAGCTCCCGCAGCTCCGCGACCCGCCCCCGCTGCGCCTCCACCCGGCGATCCAGCTCCAGGAGATCGCGGTTGGCCTGCACGAGCGCCGCGTCCTCCTTGACCTGTTGCTCGAGCCGCGCAACGCGTTCCGCGATCTTCGTCCGATCCGCCGCGGCCTGCTCGATCGCGGCGACTTCCGATGCGAGCCGCTGCGCCTCCGCCGTCAGGAATCGCAGACGCTCCTCGTCGCGCTTGAGAGGCCCCGGCGTGCCCGAGGGCCGGCGGAGCCCCAGTTCCATCTTACGGACGCGCTCGTCCAGCAGCCGGAGCACGCGCGCCGCGTCCTCGTCGCCGCCGGTCATGATGGCCGACAGGCGGGTACCGATGGTGTCCTTTTCCTTTTGGACCTGCGCCAGCTCCCATTGTCCGATGTGCGCGGTGGCGCGGAACAACGCGAGCGTGGGGACGCCGAGCAATACGCCGATCTGCCGTTCCACCTCTTTCGCGTTGTCCACGGGCCGCCGCCCGTCCGTGAGACACACCTTCCGGGACGCAAAGTCCTTGTGGAGCGTGTAGCGGCGGTCCCCGGCCTCGAACTCCAGGGTGATCTCACCGGGTCCGTCGTCGCACCCCCACGGGCTCAACGATCGGGCCTCCGACGGCCGGATCGGGTAGAGCGCCGCTGAAAACGCAAGGTGCAGGGTCGACTTGCCGGCGTCGTTCCGGCCGCGAATGACGTTGAGGCCGGGTCCGAATTCCAGGGTCTCGTCCGCGAGCCTGCGGAACCGGTGCACCCGCATGCGCCGAATGATCATCCCAGGATCTCCGTCCGGCCCTCGAGGAGGGCCACGCCGTACGCGAGCGCGTCTTCGGCGATCGCCCGCTCCTCGCCGTCGCGGGCGGCGAGGAGCTCGTGCATCTGCCGCACGAAGCGGCCGAGCACCGTGTTCGCCGGGTACTGCGTGGGGTCGACGGCCTCCCGCCGCAGATGCGAGGCGTCGCGGATCTCCAACCGGAAAAACTCCGCGGCGAGGTCGTCACGCAGCGCGTCCGCCAGCACGCGGTCGGACAACCCGACGAGCCCCGTCAGCGTCACCACCAGCGCGAGATCCCGGTCGGCGCGGTCGCCGATCAACCGCGCCACCGCATCCGGACCGCCCGCGGTCGCGAGATCGACCGTGATGGCGGCAGCGCGCCGCCGGCCCACGCGCCGCGGCGCCACGTCGACGTCACCCGGCCCTCGGACCGTGACGAGGCACACGTTGCCCGAGTCCGGCTCGTCCAGACCGATCATCTCGGGCGCCCCGCTGTACCAGGCGGCGACCCCGCCGGCAGAAACGTTTTGCGTCGAGTGCCAGTCGCCCAAGGCAAGGTAGTCCAAGCCGCTGGCGCCGATTTCCTCCGGGGTAATCAGACCGAACTTAGTCTCGAAATCCGGGCGCTGCACGCTCCCGTGGAACACGCCGACGACGTGGCGTGTCGGTCGGGCCCCGGCCGGCACCATCGCCGGCGTCGTCGCGTCGTCCCCGTCCGCGACCACGGCGCCGCCGGCGAGAAACGCGGCGAGCGGGCTCTCGGTGGAAAGCCGGTCCTGGACGGACCGGCCGATCACCGTGAGGTGGCGCTCGGAAAAGACCCGCGCCTGCGGTACCGCACCGAAGACGGTCACGTGCGGGCACTCGCTGGCGAGCCGCTGCCAGATCCCGGTACTCCCTGCCCCGAGCGGGTCGTGGTTACCGGCGATGGCGCACACGGGGATGCCCGCCTCGCCGAGGCGCCCGAGCTGTTCCCGGGCAAACGCGGCCATGAGGCGTGCCGCGGCCACGGAGTCGAACAGATCACCCGCGACGAGCACGGCGTCGACGCGCTCCTGGATCGCGAGCCCGGCCACGTTCGCCAGCGTGCGCTGCAACTGCCGCCGCTGGTCGCCGCCGCGTTCCCCGAGCATCTTGAAGGTCGCCCCAAGATGCACGTCCGACGTGTGCAGAAGCCGGACGCTCATTCGGGCGCCGCGGTGAACGGGCAAATCTGGTTGAATGCGCAGTACGGACACGCCCGGTACGGATCGGGAGTGGCGATGAACCGTTGTGCGCGTATCCCGCTGGCGGCTTCCAGGATCATCGCGCGCACTGCGGCGACATCCGCCGCCGTCTTGCGGGCCTGGCCGACCACCACGTCACGCCCCAGGAAATGCAGCTCCACACGGTCGGGAAGCCGTCCAAACACGGCCTCATAGGCGAGCGCATAGATCGAGAGCTGCTCACTGTCCTTGGCGCGGCGGTCCGCGTCCTGCTGCGTGCGCACGTCGGTGCTCTTGAAGTCGATGATTACGACCTCGCCGGCGCGCACGTCGACGCGGTCCCAGCGGCCGCGCAGCAGGTTACCCTGCACCGAGAACCGGAACTCGCGCTCCACAAACGTGGGCACCGTGCCGCCGGCCTGCTGGTGCTCGAAGAAGCGCCGCAGGGCGCCGCGGCCGGCCTCCATCCGCTGGTCCTCGTGCTCCCGGCTCAGAAACCCCTCGTTGACCCACGCGCGCTCGAAATGCGCGATCAGGTCCTCGGCCGTCACGGGCTGATGCCGGGCGCGTCGGCGATTATATTCCTGCACGGCCTCGTGCAGGGCGGCACCGTAGGCCACGCGGTGATCGCGGAGCACCGGCACGCGGAGCACGTGGATGTACCGGTACTTGTACGGGCAGGTCAGGTAATCGTCGATCTGCCGGAACGACAGCTGCAGCACCGTGTCGTCGCCGAGCGGGATCAACGTGAGCGGCACCGGCTCGACGGCCGGTGCGTGGCGCTCCACCGCCTGCACGGTCGACGCGTGCACGGTCTCGGGGACCACGCGAGGCACGTCGAGGGCCTCCAGGACAAAACGGCTTACCTTGCGCGGCCGCACGCCACCGTAGTCGGTGGCGCTTGTCAGGAACAGCTCGCGCTTGGCGCGCGTCATGCCGACGTAGCACAGGCGCCGCTCTTCCTGGACGTGGAAATCGCCGCTGGGCAGCATGTCCTTCATCAGCGTATCCGGCAACGGCAAGGGGTCGCGCCGGGCGCGCGAGGGGAATTTGTCGGTGACGAGGCTCACGAGGAAGACGACGGGAAACTCGAGCCCCTTGGCCTTGTGCACCGTGAGGACCCGGACCGCGTCGGCTTCGCCGTCCATCTCCGCGGTCGGCGGATCGTCGCCCGCGTCGATGAGCAGGTCCAGGTAGCCGATGAAGGCCGGCACCCGGTCCAGGGGGGCCACGTCGCCGAACCGCGCGACCAGGTCGAAGAACTTGGCGATGTTTGCGACCTTGTGCTCGTCCTCGGGGCGCCCGGACGATGCGAGCCGGCGCACGAACCCCGTGCGGTTGATCACGTACTCATAGAGCACACGACCCGTCGGAAACCGGGGCGCCAGCCGCGCCATCTCCTCCAGGTCGTCCAGGAGGCGGGCGACCACCTCGCGGCCCTGCGTCGAGATCTCGAGATCCTCGATGCGGCCGAGGTAGCGGTACACGTGGTGCAACGACCGCCTCCGGCGGCTCGCATAACCCATGCACGCGGCCAAGTCCGCCGCCGGGACGTCGTAGAGCGGCGACGCGCTCAAGTGGTAGAGCGACACGCTGTCGTCCGGATGGGCGAGGACGCGAAGGAAGGAGGTGAGCAATCGGATCTCTTCGCGGTCGTAGAGGCCGCGGGTGCCGGAGAACTGAAACGGGATCCCGCGCATGTTGAGGGCGCGGAGGAATGGATCGGCGTCCCTGTTCGCACGCACGAGGATCGCCACGTCACGATACTGCCACGCGCCCGCGCCGACGCGGTCGGCGATGCGGTCCGCGACGCCATCGGCCTCGGCGCCGAGGGATTCGTAGTGCACATGACGCGGCAGCACGCCCGGTCCGGCGACGGCTTCCAGGCGCTTGTCCAGGCCGGCGCGCACCTCGAGCCGGTCAGGATCATTGTGGCGAACGAGACGGTAGGCGGCGTCCAGGATGAACTGCGTCGACCGGTAGTTTCGGGTGAGGACGACCGTCCGCGCGCCGGCGTACATCTCCGTGAAAAACGTGATGTTGCTGTAGGACGCGCCCCGAAAGCGGTAGATCGCTTGATCATCGTCCGCGACGGCGGCGAGGTTGCGGCGCGCGCCGGCGAGGAGCTTGACCAACTCGAACTGCGCATAGTTCGTGTCCTGGAACTCGTCGACGAGAATCTGGTGGAACTGCTCCTGGTAGCCGTGCAAGACGTCCGGATGCTCGCGGAGCAGGCGCAACGTCAGGACGATGAGATCACCGAAATCGAGGCGCCCTTCCTTGGCGAGCAGTTCTTGGTAGGTGCGATACGCGGCGGCGAGCTCGCGCTGCTGCCGAGCCTGGTCCGCCAGCACCGGATCGTCCGGCTGCGCAGCCGCGTCCGCCGCCAGGCGGTCCGCGTAGGCCGCGTACTCCTCGGGGGAGATGTCTTCGTCCTTCGCCCGGCTGATGAGCGACACCAGGGCATCCACGTAGCGGGCCGGATCCCCCAGCGGACGGAAGTGGTCCAGCGGAAACTCGAAGAGCCGCTCGCGGATGAAGATGACCTGCTCCGCGCGGCTGAGCACGCGGAAATCCGGGGGCAGACCAAGATGCAGCGCGTGGTCCCGCAGCACCCGGTCGCCGAACGCGTGGAACGTGCTGATCCAGGCCTGCGTGAACCCGTACGGAACGAGGCGGTCCACCCGCTCTTCCATTTCGGCCGCGGCCCGATCGGTAAAGGTCAGCGCCAGCACCTGTTCCGGCCGCACCCGACGGGTCGCGATCAAGTAGCCGATGCGACGGGTGATCACGGTGGTCTTACCCGTACCGGCCCCGGCCACGATCAACAGCGGGCCGTCCGCGTGCGTCACGGCGTCGCGCTGCTCGGCGGTCAACCCCTCCAGCGCCGCGTCGGCGGCCGACGCCTGCCGCAGGAGCAGCGCCTCCAGCGCGGCTGCGGGCTCGTCCTCCGCCGGTTCCACATCGGAGTCGGGGACGGGCGTGGCCGCCGTGCGCGCGCCGACCAGGTCGAGGTCGAGCTGGTCCCCGCCCGCGTGGGACTCCCGGCGATTAGCCATCGGGCGCGTCCGCCGCGGCCCGGTGAGCCGCACCCAGGACGCGGGTGATCGTGTGAGGCGAGAAGCCGCGCCGCTCGAGGAATCCCGCCAGGCGGCGCGTCCGAACGTCGGCGGGCAGGTGACGATACGCGGGACGGCGCCGTTCGATCAGAGCCCGCGCGTTGCGTTCTTCGGTCACGGAATAATCTTCTTCGCCGTATGCCTCTCGGATTGCCCGCTCGATGAGCGGGATCGCGACACCTTTTTCGCGTAGCTCACGCCGCAGCCGCGCCACACCATAGGCGCGCGCCCCCGCGCGGGTGGCCACCCATCCGCGGGCAAAGGCCAGATCGTCCAGGTAGCCACCGCCGGTGAGATCTGCAACGACGGCGCGGACGTTCGCGTCCGGCACCCCGCGCCGGCGCAGTTGGAGGCTAAGCTCAAAGGTGCTCCGGGACCGCACGGCCAACAGCCGGAGTGCCGTCTCCCTCGCCCGCTCCAGCGGGCTCTGCCGCACCCGCCGCTCAACCGGGCCGGCAGACACACCATCGCCCGCGAGGATACCGTGGCGCGACAGTCCCTCATCATCGCGCGGACCTGTGCGACCGTCAACCGACACGGCACCGCGCCGGGCCGACGATTGGCGGTGGCGCAACCCCCGGGAGCGTGTGAACGAGGCCCGACCCGATCGGATACTCACGAGGACCGGCCTCTCACCGCCGAGGCAGGCCCGAGTCCTGGGCTCCGGGGACGGCCTTCTCGCGGGTGCTGACTGAGAGCGCAGCCCTGAGCGAGGCGACGCTCATCAGCGCTGCGCCCGAACGGGAACCCCCTTGGCCGCCGAGGGCGCGTGCCCGTCGCGGGCCGCCGGCTTCACATCACCGTTGGTCGAGATGTCGGCCGCGGGGATAGTTGCCGCTGCCCCGCCGCGCGTCATCCCCAGTTTCTCCCGTGCCCGCGTGGCAATCTCCGCGGCCAATTCGGGATTGGATTCCAGAAACTCCCGGGCGTTGTCGCGCCCCTGCCCAAGCTTCATGTCTTTGTAGGCAAACCAGGTCCCCGTTCGCGTCACGATGCCCTGCGCCGTAGCGACGTCGAGCAAGCTACCCGCCCGGCTGATGCCGCGGGGAAAGATAATATCTACTTCCGCTTCGCGGAAGGGCGCCGCGAGCTTGTTCTTCACCACCTTGACCCGTACGCGCTGGCCGAGGACCTGATCGCCGGATTTGATCGACTCGATGCGACGGATCTCTATCCGCACCGACGCATAGAACTTGAGCGCCCGGCCACCCGTCGTGACCTCCGGATTGCCGTACATGACGCCCACTTTCTCCCGGAGCTGGTTGATGAAGATGACGGTCGTGCGAGACTTGCTGATCGCGCCGACGAGCTTACGGAGGGCTTGAGACATGAGCCGGGCCTGCAGCCCGACGTGGGCATCGCCCATCTCGCCTTCCAGTTCGGCGCGGGGCACGAGCGCCGCGACGGAGTCGACGACGACGACGTCGATCGCACCGGAGCGGACGAGCATCTCCGCGATCTCGAGCGCCTGCTCGCCGGAATCGGGTTGCGAGATGAGAAGACTGTCGATATCCACGCCCACGGTCCGCGCGTACTCCGGGTTGAGCGCGTGCTCCGCGTCGATGAAGGCGGCGACACCGCCGTCGCGCTGCGCTTCGGCAATCACGTGGTAACCAAGCGTCGTCTTGCCGGACGACTCCGGGCCGTAGATCTCGACCACGCGGCCGCGCGGCACCCCGCCCACGCCGAGGGCGGCGTCAATGGCCAGCGCACCGGTGGAAATGACCTCCGCGGTGAGTTTGGCCTGATGCTCGCCAAGCTTCATGATCGAACCCTTGCCAAACTGCTTCTCGATCTGGGTCAGGGCGAGATCCAGGGCGCGCTGCCGCTCGTTCATGCTGCATGTCCTCCTGGTAAGATGAGGCGGTTTTGTGTGGTTAAGTTGTGGCCACTGTACCAAACATATGTTCGTTTGTCAAGCGACCACGTGGATTCCACGGCTCAACTGCATCGATGTCGGCACACCACTCCATCGACTTAGCGTGATGCTTTCCGGAGGGCTTCGCGATACAGGAAAGTTGACCTGCTCTCAATGAGCGCCCCGACGATGTCGACGAAATTTACTACGCACATGTCGACCGACGCGAGGGATAGATCCGCGGATCGAGCCGGTGTATTCCTACTGCACGAATGTGGCCAGGTGAGGATGTGGCCTCGTGAGCGCATTGTCAGCCGTGTGACGACGGCCCGCCGCGAAACGCGGCTCGGTACACTTCCTCGTATCTTGCTCCCGACGTGTGCAGCATGCTCTCCATCACGACGATCGCGTCCACGCGCTGAGTGCCGATGACCGGAGCCTCGGATCCCGTGAGGCGGCCGGCGTAGGGCCGCAAATCGGGCGGCGGCCCGCCCGCACGCACGCGCGCGACCGTCACGTGCGGGTGAAATCGCTGCGGCTCGCGGGGAAACCGCTGCTTTGCGAGCGCCGCATCAAGCGCTTCGGCGAGCGCCCGCAACCCGTCTGCGCCGGCGCCGACGCCGGCCCAAACGACGCGGGGCGTCCGCCAGGACGGGAACGCGCCACCCCCCGCGAAGGTCACGGAAAACGGAATAAAGGGTTCCGCCGCGGCCTGCGCGGCCCGGATGGCGCGATTGAGCTCGGCAGCCGTCATGCCGCCCAAAAAGCGCAGCGTGATGTGGAGCATATCGGGGCGCACCCAACGCAGCGCATCGTGGCCGCCCACGGCTCCGTGGATCGCGGCGACCACACCCTCGTGCAGGCCGCGGGCCAAGGGCACCGCCAGGAAGATGCGCCGCCTGGGCCCCGCGCGGCGAGCATCGACGTTCGAATTGGACGCGTTCATGCCTTCGCGCCGTCCCGAGGTGCCGCGCGACCGCCGCAGGCGCTGCCCGGACCTCGGAGCCTGAACGATTCTGCGCCGGGACGCCTCCGGCGTGCCGTCAGCGGAGCAGGTGCAGCCGGATCATGTCGAGCGCGGACTGGCTCGCCAGATACTGGATCCCGGTCCGCCCGGGCTCGGTGCCGAAACGAAACTCGCGGACGTCGGTCCCCTCGGCGTGCGCGAGCACCAGGAACACCAAGCCTACCGGCTTCGCCTCCGTCCCCCCCGTCGGCCCCGCGACGCCGGTGACCGCGATCGCGAGATCGGTGCCCGCGCCGGCCCGCACGCCTTCGGCCATCGCGCGCGCGACCTCCGCGCTCACGGCGCCGTAACGCTCGATCAAGGACCCCGGCACGCCGAGCCAGCGCGTCTTCGCCGCGTTGCTGTACGTGATCACCCCACCGTCGAGGTAACTGGACGCGCCGGGCGTGCGCGTCAGCCGGTGGCCCAGGAGACCGCCGGTACAGGACTCCGCGACCGCGAGCGTCACCCGGCGTTCCGCCAGCAGTCGCGCCACCACCTCGTCGAGCGGCGCGTCCCCGACCGCGTAGATCGCCTGACCGAGGCGATCCCGGATCGCCCGCTCCGCGTCGTCAAGGAGCGGTTCCACGAGCGCCTCGGTCCCCCTGGCCGTGAGCCGGACATGGCACTCTCCGGTGTGCGCGTAGGGGGCGATGGTGGGGTTGGTGCTCGCGCGCATGAGATCGCGCAGGCGCTCTTCCACGAGGGATTCGCCCAGGCCGACGATGCGGACGATCCGTGATCGGATGACCTCGCCGCCCGCCAGGCCGCGCCCCCGCAGATACGGCACGACATGGTCTTCCAGCATGCCCTTCATCTCACGGGGCACACCGGGCGTAAACACCAGCGTCTTGCCCTCGTGCTCGACGATCACGCCGGGGGCGCTCCCCCGGGTGTTCGGCACCATGCGGGCTCCCCGCGGCAGCATCGCCTGCTTGACCTGCTGTGCCGTGAGCGGGCGGTTGCGCCGGCGGAAGAAGTCCTGAACGTGCGCCCAGGCTTCCTCGTGCCGTTCCAGCGGAAGGCCGAGCAGTTCCGCGACCGCGGCGACCGTCAGGTCGTCATCCGTGGGTCCCAATCCTCCCGTCGAGACGACGAGGTCCACGCGGCGCAGCGCGTCGGCGAACACCTCCTGCACACGCGCCACGTTGTCGCCCACGGTGGAGCGGTAGTACACGGCGATGCCCAGCGTCGCCAGCAGCGTGCAGATGTACTGCGCGTTGGTGTCGACGATCTGACCAAGCAGGTGCTCGGTGCCGACCGAGACGACCTCCGCCCTCGTCACGGGGCCGTCCCAGTGTACGTTTCGTCCACCACGTCACCGGGGTTGCCGAGCCGGCCCACCGGCCGCCCGTTGACCGTCAAGCTCACCGCGCTCGCGTTACCGATGCGCACGCTCAACTGCCGCTTTGCCTGCCAGACCTGTTGGTCTCCGGCGCTGAGGAATCCCTCGAACACGGTGATCCCGTCGGCGACCGCCCGCACCCAGGACCGATCGGTGGCAATTGCGGCCACCGTGACCGGGCCCGCCGTCGCGGGCCCGCCCTGGGGTGCGGCCGCCGCCTGTTGACCGGCGTTTGCCGGGGGTGGCGCCCCCGCGGTCCCGGGCGGCGGGGTCGCGGGCGGCGAAGTCCCGGGCGACGACGGGGCAGCGGGCGAGGGCGGCCCGCTACCCGGAGATGCCTGCGGCGTCGGAGTCGGTGGCGACGAGGTCGCGGGCGATGACGCGGCTCCGCCGGTCGCCGGGCGCGCCGCCCCAGATGGCCCGCCGGCAGGTGCTCCTCCGGGGACGGACGGGGACCCCGGCGTAGGCGACGCGATGCCGGGGGCCGGCGCGTGCCCCGGAGCCGGCACCGCGCTCCCACTCGTGGAGGCCGCCCCAGGCCGCGACACAGCGGGGTTCTGAGGCGCGGCTTGAGATCCGGCCGGCGCCTCACTCTGGACCGGTTCCTGGGTCTCCGCGAACTGACGCACCTGACTCAGGAAAATATACGCGACGACGATGACCCCGCAGACGAGGACGAGCGACGCTCCGATCGCAAACGTGCGCAGAGGGGACCGTCGTGTCACCGGGGTGATGCGGACATCCGACGGTGAGGCGCGCACCGTTACGCTGGCGGTCGGCACGACGGGGCACAGCAACGCGATCTCGTCCGCCGGCAGATCGAGATACGCCGCGTAGCTACGCAGAAAGCCCCGGACATACGTCGGGCCGGGGAGCCGGTCGAACGCTTCCTCCTCAAGGGCTTCCAGATACCGCCGGCGGATCCGGGTCCCCGCCTCGACATCGTCGAGCGACAGGCCGCGGGCGACCCGGGCAGTCCGCAGTCTCTCGCCGACCCCGAGCATATCCATCACGCCAGGCGTGTTCTTGGGCTCGAAATGAGTTTCCTGCGGTCGCGGGCCCGCCACCGGCGAGCCGCGCGCGACAGCGCGACCAGTGCGGGACGCGCACATATCCCGTACCGTTAGCTCTCCTCTGCCTCGACCGCCCCGCGCCGCGCCACCCCCTCTCGCAGCACCCGCTCCAAGTCGTCTACGCCGACGAGCACATCGCGGGGACTGCTCCCCTGGGACGGCCCGACGATCCCCTTTTCTTCCAACTGATCGACCAGGCGCGCCGCCCGCACGTATCCGATGCGCATCTTCCGCTGCAACAGCGACACCGATCCGTACCCCGACCGGACCACCAGGCGCGCGGCGTCGACCAGCAGCGCATCATCGCCCGACGGCTCGTCGGAGCCCGTGGACTCCGCCGCCCGCACGAGGGATTCCACGTACGCCGGTTCCCCCTGCGCGCGCCAGAAGCTCACGAGGCGCTCGGTCTCGGCGTCGCTGATGAACGCGCCCTGCACCCGGAGGGGACGCGCGGCGCCGATCGGCGCGAACAGCATGTCGCCTTTGCCCAGCAACTTCTCCGCACCCGGATGATCGAGGATGGTCCGGCTGTCCACGAGAGAGCTCACCGCAAACGCGATGCGCGACGGAATGTTGGCCTTGATGAGGCCCGTGATCACGTCCACCGACGGCCGCTGCGTGGCCACGAGCAGGTGGATGCCGGTGGCACGCGTCATCTGCGCAAGCCGGCAGATGATTTCTTCGAAGTCTGCCGGCGCGACCATCATCAGGTCGGCGAGTTCATCGATGATGATGAGGATGTAGGCGAGCGGGCGATCCGGGTGCTGTGCGTTGAAGGACTGGATGTTCCGCACGCCGTCGGCCGCAAACATCTCATACCGGCTCTCCATCTCCTGGATGGCCCAGCGCAGCTTCGCCGCGGCCTCGCGCGGGCCGGTCACCACCGGGCTCAGGAGATGCGGAATGCCGTTGTAGTTTGTGAGCTCCACGCGCTTCGGATCGATCATCAGGAACCGGGCCTGCTCCGGCGTCGACCGAAACAGGATGCTCGCGATCATGCCGTTCAGCATGACGCTCTTGCCGGCGCCGGTCGCGCCGGCAATCAAGAGGTGCGGCATCGAGACGAGGTCCGTGACCACGGGCGCGCCCGCGGTGCCTTTGCCGATAGCCACCGCGAGCGGGGAGCGTTGCGCGCGAAACTCGTCGCTCGCCAGCACCTCGCGCAGATGGACCAGGCTCGCCCGCTCGTTCGGCAGCTCCACCCCGATCGCCGACTTGCCGGGGATCGGCGCCTCGAGCCGGACGCTGCTCGCGGCGAGCGCCAGGGCGATGTCGTTCTGCAGGCTCGTGATGCGCTGCACCTTCACGCCGGGCGCCGGCTGCAACTCGTACCGCGTGACCACAGGGCCGGTCTCCCAGCGGACCACGCGCGCCTCGACGGCAAAACTCGCGAGCGTCCGCTCGAGGTGTCGCGCCACCTCCTCCGGATCGACTTTGCCGGTTTTGCCTTTGCCGGACTGAAAGGCATCGAGGAGCAACAGGTCCGGCAGCGTGTACGCGCGCGGCGGAGGCTCCGGAAAGGGCAGCGCCTCTTGGGCGACCGCCGTCCGCCGTCGCCGGGATCCGCCGGACGAGGCCGCCCCGCTCGCGCCGCGGCCCGGTACCGGCTCCGCGGCGGCGCCCGGTTGCGGCTCGCCCGCGTCGCCCGTGGACACGTCGTCCGCCGCCGGGCCGGCAGGTACATCGCTCTTATCTTCGGGAGCACCGACGCCGGCGATGCCGGCGCCGTCCGGCTGGTCCATCTCGTCGTCGGTCATGTCGTCCGCGTATGGTGCGAGCCGGCGCGCCGCCGCGGGCGTCTCCGCGTCGAAGCGATCGTGCACCGCGACGGGTGCACCGCCCGCGGACGCAAGCAGGGGGTCGAGCGCGGGCGAGCCCGCCCGGGTTCGGTGGCCCGGCATCGCGGCGCGCGCGCGCTCGGCGGCATGCGCAAGCGCCGTCCCCACGGCTTGGGCGCCGGCGTGGATGGCCCGGCGGCACGCCGGACCCGCCCACCGCAGGGCCGCCAGGCTCAGCGCGGCTGCCGCCGTCCCGAGCGTGCGGAGCCCCGCGATGACCCACGCGCGCAGCGTGGTCAGGACCTGCCACAGCGCGTGGAACACGTTGGTGAACGAGGTGCCCGAGATCAGCATGAGCGCCAACCCGGCGCCGAGCAGCGTAGCGGTCCACAGCCCGGGCTCCCCGACCGCCCGCCGGAGGAGGACCTCGAGCGCGGCGCCGACATAGCCGCCGCCCTTGCGTCCAACGGCCGCCGTCCACTCCTCGCCGGCAGGATACCGCAGGTGCAGCGCGACCAACGCCACGATGTAGCCGAGCAGCACACCGGTGAGGCGCGCGCTGAGGCGCAGGCAGCGGCGCACGAAGAAGATGAGGCCGAGCAGCCCGAGAAAGACGGGGACGCACGCGACGCCGGCACCGAAGCCCTGGCCGAGGCGGGCCGCGATCCAGCGCGGCGCCGCGGCGCTCTGGTGAGGGACGAGGCTGACGCCGCTGAGGACGGCCAGCGCAATCAGCGCGGCCCCGACGGTCTGCGCGCCTCTACCGCGGGACGCCCTGCGCCTGGCCACTGCACGCTCCACTAGGACGATGCGATGCCGTCATCGCGAGTTCGTCTCCTGCTCCGATGAATCGATCCGCTGCGATGTCTGCTTCGATTATACGTCTATACTTCGACCAGCATCGGCAGGATCATGGGCTGACGCCGTGTCTGCTCGAACAAATACTTCGCCAGGGCCTCCCGTATCGCCGTCCGCACCGCGCTCCAATCGGGCGTGCCGCGCTGCCGGGACCGGGCGACCGCGTCTTTGATGCGCCGCTTGGACTCGTCGATCAACTCCCCGGACTCGCGCATGTAGACGAAGCCGCGCGACACGATGTCGGGCTCCATCAACAACTCGCCCGACTGCCGGTCCAGGGCCACGAGCGCGATCAGCATACCGTCACGGGCGAGCTGGCGGCGGTCCCGCAGCACGATCGCCCCGACGCCGCCGAGGCCGTCCACGAGCACTTCACCCGCGTCCACGGCGCCCACCCGGGCAATGCGCCCGTCACCCACTCCAACGATGTGCCCATTCTCCGCTAGGAGGCTACGCTCCTCCGGCACTCCGACGCTGCTCGCCAGGCGCCGGTTCAAGACGAGATGACGGTATTCGCCATGCACGGGCAGGAAGAAGCGCGGCCGGAGCAGCGTGAGCATCAGCTTCAGCTCTTCCTGGCAGGCGTGCCCCGACGCGTGCACCCCCGCGCCGTGGACCACCTCCGCGCCCTGCCGGTACAGGTGGTTGATGGTGCGCGCCACCATGCCCTCGTTGCCGGGGATCGGCGAGGCTGAGAAGATGACCGTGTCGCCGGCCTTGATGCTCAGCGTCCGGTGCTGCCCGGTCGCCATCCGACTCAGCGCGGACAGGGGTTCACCCTGGCTGCCCGTGGTAAGGATCGTCGCGTGCCGGTCGGCCAGATGCCGCACCTGATCGAGCGGCACCAGGGTGCCGCGGGGCACCTTGAGGGCGTGGAGCTCGGAGGCAATGGCAACCGTGTCCACCATGCTCCGGCCCGCGATGGCGACCTTGCGGCCGTGACGGGCGGCAGTTTCCAGGACTTGCTGGATGCGGTGCACGTTGCTGGCGAACGTCGTCACGAGCACCCGGCCGCGGGCGCGCGCAAACACGTCGTCGAGCGCGCCGCCCACGGTGCGCTCGGACGGCGCGTAGCCGGGACGTTCGACGTTGGTGGAGTCCATCAGCAGTACCGTCACGCCGGCCTCACCGATCTCGGCGAGCCGGGAAAAGTCCGCCGGCTGCCCGTCGATCGATGTCGGGTCGAACTTGAAATCGCCCGTGCAGACGACCACGCCGTTGGGCGTGCGCACGACGACCGCGCACGACTGAGGAATGTTGTGGTTCACGTGGACGAGCTCGACCTCAAACGGCCCGACCCGCACGCGCTGCCGCGGCTGCACCGGCACCGCAGTCATCTTGGGCGCCTGCGGCATCTCCTCCACCCGCCGGCGTGCGAGCCCGAGCGTCAGGGGAGTGCCGTAGACGGGCGCGGAGCGCGTCTGCAGGAGGTACGGCAGGCTGCCGACATGATCCTCATGACCGTGCGTGAGCACGACCCCGTGGAGCGTGCCCCCGGACGCCAAAGACCGGTAGTCGGGAATCACGAGGTCGATCCCAAGCATCTCCTCGTCCGGGAACGCCAGGCCGGCGTCCACGACGAGCATATCGGCGCCCACGCGGAGCACCGTGCTGTTCTTGCCGATCTCGCCGAGCCCGCCCAGCGGGATGATCTCGAGGCCGGGGGTGGTCCGCCTGGGGCCGCCGGGGCGCGGCGCGGCGCGGCTCCGACGGCGGCGGCTCCCTCGCGGCGGCGCAGCCGCGGTCCCCGAGGATGCGGGCGGCCCCGGCGGGCCCGCCCGATCGGATGCCGTCACCGCGGCGGCGCCTCGTCCATGAGCCGCCGCAATGCCGCGGCGTCCCGGAACAAGACCGGTCGCGCCCCCGGATTGCGAAGCGCATAGGACGGGTGGTACAGAGGGAAAATGGTAAGCGCCCCGCGGTGCTGGGGACGTCCGTGGACACCTGCGATGCGCGCCCCCGGCAGCATCACCTCGAGCGAGTGGCGGCCGAGGGTGACGACGATCCGCGGGCGAATCAGCGCGAGCTGCGCGCGCAGCCACGGCAGACACGCCGCCACTTCCGCCGGCGCCGGCGGCCGATCGCGCCGCGGGGTGGTCGGGGTCGCCGCCCGATCCTTGATCACGTTGGTGATGTAGACGTCGGCCCGCGTCACCCCTGCGTGCGCCAGCAGCTCGTCCAGCAGTTGTCCCGCCCGGCCGACAAACGGCCTGCCCGTCTCGTCTTCCTGCCGGCCGGGCCCCTCGCCGATGATGACGATCGATGCCGCCGGGTTGCCCTCACCGGGAACGCCTCTGGTGCGCGTGCGCCACAACGGACATCGCCGGCACCGGCGGATGCGTGCGTGCAGGGCTTCCAGCCGGTCGCCGGCGCTGGATCGGCCGCCGCTCAGGCCGCCACCGGCGTCAGCGCGAGCTGCTTGAGCACCGCCGCGATCTGCTCCCGCTCCGCTGTGGTCGCCTCGACGAGCGGCAGGCGCAGCCCACCCGCGTCGAAACCGGTCAGCTGCAAGGCCGCTTTGACCGGCGTTGGGTTCGATGTGATGAACAGCACCTTGAACAACGGCAGCAACCGCAGGTGCACCTCTGTCGCCCGGCGGACGTTGCCCGCGAAGAAGACATCGATCATCTCGCCGATCTCCCGGGCGGCGACGTGCGCCGCGACGCTCACGACGCCGCTCCCGCCGACCGCGAGCAACGGCAGCGTCAGGCTGTCATCCCCGCTGTAGAGCTTGAACTCCGGCGGCGTGAGCCTGCGAATCTGCGACATCTGATCGAGATTGCCGCTCGCTTCCTTGATCGCGACGATGTTCCGCACCTGGGCGAGGCGCGCCACCGTGGCGGGTTCGCAGTTCACGGCCGTCCGGCCCTGGATGTTGTAGAGCATCACCGGAAGCCGCGTACTGTCCGCGACCGCCTTGAAGTGCTGGTAGAGACCTTCCTGGGACGGCTTGTTGTAGTACGGGTTGACGAGCAGCACGCCGTCGCACCCGATGCGCTCGGCCTCGTGCGTCAGGTGGATGCTGTGCGCGGTGTTGTACGTGCCGGTGCCCGCGATCACGGCGGCCCGGGCGCCCACGGCCTCCTGGACGGTCCGAAAGAGACGGACCTTTTCCTCGTCGCTCAGCGTCGGCGACTCGCCGGTCGTGCCGCAGACGACGAGCCCGTCGGATCCCGAGTCGACGAGCCGCTTTGCGAGCGTCGCCGCCTTTTCGTAGTCCACCGCAAGGTTGGCATCCATGGGCGTGACCATTGCGGTGATTACCCGACCGAACTCGACCATCCCCGTCACCTCCTCGGCTCGCATCGCGTCATCTCGCGCATGTGCACCAAGACGTTCAGGGCTCACGCCACCGGCTCCTGCACCGGCGGCACAGATTCGTCATCCCCCGCGCATCGCCGACAGCAGGCCGTCCCGCACGACCGCCTCCGCGATCTGCACCGCGTTCAGCGCGGCCCCTTTGCGGAGGTTGTCCGCCACGGCGAAGAACGCGAGCATGCCGGCGCCGTCCGTGCGGATCCGGCCGACCACGCACGGGTCGCGGCCGGACGCGGCGAGCGCCGTGGGGTAGCGCCCGGCGGCCGGATCGTCCACCACCTCGACTCCGGGCGCGGCCGCCAGGATCGCCCGCGCCTCCTCCGCGCCGATCCCGCGGGAAAACTCCGCGTGCACCGCGACGCCGTGCGCCCGGAGCGTGGGGACCCGCACGCAGGTGACGCCCACGACGACATCCGGGGCGTCCAGCATCTTGCGCAGCTCCGCCCCAATCTTGACCTCCTCGCTCGTGTGCGCGCCGCGGAACGAACCCACCGCGGGGATGACGTTCATCGCGATCGCGTGCCGGAACGCGGTACCGCCCGGCGCGGCGGGGGCGGCCGCGGAGGTCGCCGCGCCCCGCACCTCCGACCACAGTTGCGACACGCCCGCCTGCCCCGCGCCCGAGACCGACTGGTACGAGCACGCGATGAGACGGCGAAGACCCGCGGCCCGATGCAGGGGCGCAAGGGGCACAGCGATCGTGGCCGTCGTGCAGTTCGGGCTGGCGATGATCCGTCGCGGCGCCCGCTGCAGCGCCTCCCGGTTGACCTCCGGAATGACAAGCGGCACGTCCGGCGCCGTGCGGAACGCCGCCGAGTTGTCGATCACGAGCACCCCACGGCCGGCCGCCACCGGCACCCAGGCGTCCGCAACCTCATCGGGCGTGTCGAAGATCGCGATGTCCACGTCGTCGAACGCGGCCGCCGCAACAGGCGCCACAGTCACCTCACCGATGCGCAGTCCGGCGGACCGCGGCGACGCAAGGGCGCGGAGCCGCGCCACCGGGAACCTGCGTGCCGCGAGGATCTCCAGCACTTCGCGTCCGACCGCGCCTGTTGCGCCCACGACCGCTACCGTGTACCCGTCCATGACGCCCCCTCTACAGCTCCAGCACGTGTTCCAGGCCTTCCACGAGGTCGGACAACGTTCCCACACGCTCGATCGCGAGCATCAGGCCGGGCATAAAGGACTCCTCGCTCAAGGAATCATGACGCAGCCGCAGCGTCTCCCCCGGCCCGCCAAACAGCACCTCTTGATGCGCCATGAGACCCGGGAGCCGCACGCTGTGGACACGGACGCCCGCCACCAGGCCGCCCCGTACGCCGGCCACGAGCTCCGTCTCGGTCACCGCCGGCCGGGGCGTCCCCGCGCGGGCGGCCGCGACGAGGTGCGCCGTCCGCGCCGCCGTGCCGGACGGCGCATCCCGCTTGCGATCGTGGTGCAGCTCGGTGATTTCCACGTGCGGGAAAAACCTGGCCGCCCGCCGGGCAAACTCCATCATCAAGATCGCGCCCAAGGCAAAATTCGGCGCGAGGAGCACGCCCACGCGCTCGGCGCGACACCGTTCGCGCAGCCGGCCCACGTCGGCCGCGGGCAGCCCCGTCGCACCGATCACGGCCGGCACGCGGTGATCGAGCGCGGCCTCGGCGTGCTCCGCCGCGGCTTCCCCGCGGCTCAGGTCGACGAGCACGGTCGGTCGTCCCTCCAGAAACACCTCCGCGAGCTCGGCCACGATCGGCACGCCGAGCGTGCCCACGCCGGCGACAACGCCGGCGTCCTGCCCGACGGACGCCGCGCGGCCGAGCGCGCCGACCAGCAGCATGTCGTCCCGACGGGCGATCGTGCGGACCGCCGCCCGCCCCATGCGGCCGGCGGCCCCTGCCACCGCGACCCTATGGACGCTCATGACGCTCCACCTCCGCCCGCACCGCGTCGGCCAGACCCGCGTGGTCCTCGAACGGACCAATCGCGGCGAGCGACGCGAGCCCCGGCACGAACAAGTCGGCCGCGACGCGATGCACGTCGTCGGCACTCACCGCCTCGACCTTGGCGACGATCTCATCCAGCGTGAACTGCCGGCCGAAGTACTGCTCCGACCTGGCGAGCTTGCTCATCCGGCTGCCGGGAGTCTCGAGATCGAGCATGAGGCTGCCCTTCAGCGACTCCTTCGCCCGCGCGAGAACCTCCGCGGTGATGCCGTCGCGGGCCCAGGCCAGGTTGTCCAGGACCAGCCGCACGACCTCGCACGCGGCCGCGGGGCTCGTCCCGCAGTACACGACGAACGCCCCCGCGTCCCGGTACGCGGCATGGTAGGTGGACACGGCATAGGCCAGCCCGCGCTCCTCGCGGATCTCGTGGAACAGACGCCCGCTCATTCCGCCGCCGAGCAGGGTGTCCAGGACGGCGAGAGCGTACCGGTCGCCGTGGGCCTCCCGGTAGCCCGGCACGCCGACGCACAAGTGCACCTGCTCGATGTCCTTGTGCCGGAGCGTGACGGCGGTGCGGGGCTGCGGCGCGGACAGGTCGACGGGCACCCGATGCCCAGACCAGCCTCCGAACCAGCGGTCGACGAGCGCCACGATCGCGTCGTGGTCGAGCCGCCCCGCCGCGGCGACGATCGCGGCGTCCGGCCGGGAGTGGGCGTCCATGAACCGCATGAGTTCGGTCCGGCCGATGCCCTGCACCGTCTCCCGCAGGCCCGCGACCGGCCGCCCCAAGGGATGATCCGGCCACAGCGACGCCGCGAACACGTCGTGCACGAGGTCGTCCGGCGCGTCCTCGTACATGTGGATCTCTTCCAGGATCACCTGCCGCTCCCGTTCGAGCGCGTCCGGATCAAAGGCGGGGTGCAGCAACATGTCGGAGAGCACCGCCATCGCCTCGTCCAGGTGATCGCTCAGCACGCGTAGGTAGTAGCAGGTGTGCTCCTTGTCCGTGAACGCGTTCAGGTGGCCGCCGATCGCGTCCATCGCCTGGGCAATCGCGAGGGCCGACCGGGAGCGCGTCCCCTTGAACAAGGCGTGCTCGATGAAATGGCACATGCCGAGTTGAGCGGGATCCTCATACCGCGAGCCGACGTCGATCCAGACGCCGAGCGAGGCCGTGCGCACGTTGTCCATGGGCTCGGTCAGCACGACCAACCCGCTCGGCAGCGCCGTCCGCCGATAAATCACCTGATCAACCGCCATCGCTCACCGTGTCCCTACAGAATCGTCGTGCATCGAGCTGGTCTCCCGCCACCGCGTGCGCGCGATAATCGAAAAGCCCCCTCGCGGAGGCTTCTCTCACGCAAGAGCGCGCGCCCGGGTTACGATCGCGGCTTTCGATGCGGCCGGTGCCCGCGCTCGCCTCGCGGACCGCGGTCGTACCGCGCCGGCCGTGCCGTTCCCGTGGGCGCATCCGACGGCGGCGCCGCTTCGCCCTCCGGCGCCGGCTCGCCGTCCGGGATCAACCCGCGCCGGGTCAGGTTGACGCGACCGAGGTTGTCGATCTCCTTGACCCTGACCTCGATCTCGTCCCCGACCTTGACCACGTCCTCCACCCGGCCGACCCGGTGATTGGACAGCTCCGAGATGTGGACGAGCCCCTCCTTGCCGGGGAAAATCTCCACAAATGCCCCAAAGTTCATCAACCGGGTGACTTTGCCCTTGTAGACTTCGCCCGGCTTCGCCTCCTTGACGATGTCTTCGATCATCCGCTGCGCGCGCGCCGCGGCCTCGGCATTCGCCGAGGCGATCAGGACCCGGCCGTCTTGCTCGATGTCGATCTTGACGCCCGTCTCCGCGGTAATCTTGTTGATGACTTTGCCGCCGGGGCCGATGACCTCGCGAATGCGGTCCGGGTTGATGTAGATCGTGTAGATCCGCGGCGCATAGGGAGACATCTCGGGACGCGGCGCCGGGATCGTGCGCTCGATCAGATCGATGATGGCCATCCGTGCGTCGCGGGCCTGGCCCAACGCCCGCTCGAACAGCGCCCGCGAGAGGCCCTTGATCTTGATGTCCATCTGCAGCGCCGTGACGCCGTCCCGCGTCCCGGCCACCTTGAAGTCCATGTCCCCCATCGCGTCTTCGATCCCCTGGATATCGGTGAGGATCGCCGCCCGGCCCTCCCCGTCACCGCCCGTGATCAGCCCCATGGCGATCCCGCCGACCGGCTTCGCAATGGGCACGCCCGCGTCCATGAGCGCGAGCGTGCTCCCGCACACCGACGCCATCGACGTGGACCCGTTGCTCTCGAGGACCAGCGACACGAGCCGGAGCGTATACGGGAATGTCTCCTCGGGGGGAATCATTGGCTCGAGCGCCCGCTCGGCGAGCGCACCGTGACCGATGTCGCGCCGTCCCGGCGAGCGCAGCGGCCGCGTTTCGCCGACGCTGTAGGGAGGGAAGTCATAGTGATGTAGGTACCGCTTTCGGTCTCGCAGGCTGAGATCGTCGATGATCTGCTCGTCCTCGCCGGTACCGAGCGTACACGTCGTCAGGACCTGCGTTTGGCCTCGGACAAACAGCCCCGAGCCGTGTACCCGCGGGAGGAGGCCGATGCGGGCGCTGAGCGGCCGGATCTGCGTCGGATTCCGTCCGTCGGTCCGGACGCCGTCGTCGAGGATCATGCGTCGGACTTCCGTCTTCGTCAGCGAATCGACGCAGTCGCCGATGGCCCGGGCCTGACCGGGGAACCGTTCGGCGAGCTCGCCCTGGACCGCGCTCGCGACGTCCGCGAGCGCGCTCTCCCTCGCCAGCTTGTCGGGGTTGCGCAACGCGGTCGCCAACCGGGGCCCGACCACCTCCCGCACCGCCGCCGTGAGCTCCGCCGGCGGCACCGCGAGCACCGGCGTGATCTTGGAACGGCCGGCCTGCCGGACCAGCTCGTCGATACCCTCCGCGATGCGGCGGATCTCGGCGTGTGCCAGATCGAACGCCTCGAGCAGGACCTCTTCAGGGACTTCTCGCGCCCCCGCCTCGACCATCGTGATCGCATCGCGAGTCCCGGCCACCACGAGGTCCAGGGCCGTCGCCTTCTGGTCGACGAGTTGCTGGGATGGGTTAACGACAAGCCGGCCGTCGATGAGCCCGATCCGCACCGCCGCGACCGGGCCGTCCCACGGGATCGGCGAGATCGCAAGCGCCGCGCCCGCGCCGGTCACGGCCAGCACGTCGGGCGCGTTCTCCTGGTCGGTGCTGAGCACCGTGGCGATCACCTGCACATCGTTACGGAACCCCTTCGGAAACAGCGGCCGGAGCGGCCGGTCGATCAACCGGGACGTCAAGATTGCCCGCTCGCCGGGCCGCCCCTCGCGTTTGAAGAAACCGCCTGGGATCTTCCCGGCGGCGAACATCTTTTCTTCGTAGTCGCAGGTCAGCGGAAAAAAGTCGATCCCTTCGCGGGGGCTGGTTGACATCGTCGCCGTGACCAAGACCATGGTGTCCCCGCTGCGGACAACAACTGCGCCGCTGGCCTGTTTGGCGAGCTCACCTGTCTCGATCGACAGCGGCCGCCCGGCGACCTCGACCTCAACCCGTCCGATTCGCGCTTCTACGCTCATTCGCTTTCCTTCCTCCTCATCCGCCGGCGATGGTCATGGCTCGGCGCCCCAGGGCATCCCTGGGACCGGGCACGATACGCCTGCCAAGCAGTCGCGGCGCAGGCAGCCGGGGCCCTGTGGCACGCTGGCTGCGCCGGCTGCATCCGGGGGCTGCGCGATTATCGGCGGAGGCCGAGCCGTTCCACGAGCGCCCGGTAGCGCACCATGTCGTGACGGCTCAGGTACGTCAACAGACGCCGACGCTGCCCCACCATCTGTAGCAGACCGCGGCGGGAATGAAAGTCTTTCTTGTGAAGCTTGAGATGTTCGCTCAAATGGGTGATCCGGTCGGTCAACCTGACGATCTGGACTTCGGGGGATCCGGTGTCGTTGGGATGCCTCCGAAACTCAGCTGCCACACCCTGCGCCGTTTGCGCTCCTTCGCTGCCCACGTGCTCCACCTCCTCACGACCACTCGTCGCGCCCGGCCGGGACGCCGCCGGAGCTACGGTCGTCCCCGCCGCACGGTGCCTTCACGATGTCATTACATGCCATGACCACAGCCTCATTATAACATGCGCCTTGCGGGCACACGGGTAGTGCGTCATCGCATTACTTAGGCAAGGGCTGGTGCCGGACGAGCCTGTCCTCCGCTCCACTATGCCTGCGGCGCGAGCCAAAGCGCCCGACGCCTGACCCATGCCGTGCCTTTGCCTAGTCCGCAGCGCACGTAAAGTGATGCCACGCAGCTGTGAGCATCGCGGGCGTCGACCGGAGGCGGCCCAAGCCGCCGGAGGGGTCGAGGCCCTCATTGGATTGGATTCATGGGGGCCGAGACCAACACCACTCCGGCCAGGCCCGCCCGCCCGTCTACCCTCGTCGCACATACGAGATGAGGCAGTAACCCACTCGGTGGCCCGCCCGGCCAGTCGCGATAGCAACGCCGCGGGACGCCGGCCGCGCTCAGCGGACGCGCTCGATGTAGGACCCCGTGCGGGTGTCGACGCGAACGACTTCGCCGGTTTCCACAAACAGCGGTATTTGCACGACCGCCCCCGTCTCCAGGGTCGCCGGCTTGGTGGCACCGCTCACCGTGTCGCCGCGAATCCCCGGCGCGGTCTCGACAATGCGCAGATCTACGGAGTTTGGCAGCTCAGCGCCGATCGGCTTGTCTTCGTGAAAGACCACCGTCACATCCGTGTTCTCGCGCAGGAATCGGACGGCCTCACCGAACAACGCGCGGGGAAGCGGCATCTGCTCGAACGTAGCCTTGTCCATGACGACGTACTCATCGCCGGTCGTGTACAGGTATTGCATCGTTTTCTTCTCCAGATAGACGAGCGGCACGCGCTCCCCGGCGCGAAACGTTCGCTCGGTCGTCGTGCCCGTCTTGGTGTTGCGGACCTTGGCCTTTACATAGGCCGGCCCCCGGCCAACCTTGACGTGCTGGGACTCGATGATGGCGTACAGGTCGCCGTCGAGAAGGACGTGGACGCCGGGACGGAAGTCATTGCTCGAGATCACGCCGCATCACCCACCGGGAGTGTACCGGCCGCCCGACGCCGTTGTCAACCAAGGGCCGGCGCCCGCGACGCGGCCCCGCCGGTCACCATGCGGCGTGCTCAAACGGGCAGCTCGATGAGCTCCTTCGGCGCGTGTGTAAGCACACGGCAGCCGTCCGAGGTCACGACGACGTCGTCCTCGATCCGTACGCCGCCCCACCCCGGCAGGTACACGCCGGGTTCGATCGTCAGCACCATCCCCGATTCCAGCGGAACCTCCATCCGTGGCGACAACGCCGGCCCTTCGTGGATCTCGAGCCCGATCCCATGGCCGAGCCCGTGTCCAAACGCGTCACCATACCCGGCGGCGGCGATAATCTCACGGCTGGCCTGGTCGACCGCCCGGGAGGACGCGCCGGCGCGCACGGCTTCGATCGCGCGGCGCTGCGCCCGCAACACGACCCCGTAGATTTCCCGTTGCCGTTCGTCGGCGGGCCCGAGCACGACCGTCCGTGTGCAGTCGGACGTATACCCGTCGCAGACGGGTCCGAAGTCCAACGTCACGAGGTCGCCGGCCTGCAGGACTCGACCGGTGGCCCGCCCGTGAGGGAGCGCGGAGCGGGGGCCGCTTGCGAACACGAGGTCGAACGAAAGCCGTTCCGCTCCTGCGCGTCGCATGAACGTCTCGAACTCCACGGCCGCGTCGCGCTCCGTCATCCCGGGACGCAGCACGGTGAGGATGTGGGCAAATCCGGCATCCGACAATCTCGCCGCCCGCTCGATCGCGGCGACCTCTTCCTCGTCCTTCACCCAACGCAGGCGGTCTACGTCGGCGAGCGGCACTAACTCCGCCGGCTGCAACTTCTCACGCAGGCGCTCAGCCTGCGCGTACGGCACGAACTCCGCTTCGAAGCCGATCCGGCGCAGCTCGCGTGGCCGAACCGCTTCGGCCAGCGCGCCCGGGAGATCCGTCCCGCCCCGGACGATTTCACACCCGGGCGCCTGCTCGGCGGCCTGCTCGTAGTATCGAAAGTCAACGACCAGGAGCGCTGCGCCCTCGGTCACCAGGCCGATGCCTGCGGAGCCGCTGAACCCGGTAACGTACCGCCGGTTTTCGTCCTTCGAGAGCAACAGGGCGTCGACCCCGGATGTCCCGAGGTACCGGCGGGCTCGGTCGATATGGTCCTTCATCGTCCCCTCCTACGAGCTTGCGCCGCTGCGCGGCCCGTGCGGTCGTCGCGAGTTCGGCGTCGCGTTACTGCACACCGCGCAACATGATCCGCTCCACGAACCGCACCAAGCGGGTCAGCGGAAACTCCTGCCCGCTTTGAGGTCGGACCAGAATCGTGCGCAGGCCGAGCCGGTTCCCTCCCAGCACATCCGTAAACAGCTGATCGCCAATGAGCGCCGTGGCGGCGGCCGTCGTGCCCATGAGCGCGAGCGCCCGGCGCAACGCGCGGCGACGCGGCTTCATGGCGCCGGTCAGCGCCGGCACGCCGAGCGAGTTGGACAGCGCGGCGATGCGGTCTCCACCGTTGTTGCTCACGATGCACAGCGCGAGCCCGGCCGCACGCGCCCGGCGAATCCACGCCAGAAGCATTTGGGGCGCCTCACGGGCGCCCCACGGCACAATCGTGTTGTCGAGATCCAGGATCACGCCGCGGATGCCGCGCGCCGCGAGCCCCTCGATGTCGATATCATAGATGCTGTCGATCCGCAGCGTAGGCCGGAGCCATCGGTGCACGGCCGCGCGTCCCGCCTTGGGTTCGGCCGCCCCGTCCTAGTGAGACGTGGAGCCCGGCCCTTCCGCAGAGCCGCCCTCGTCCTCGGACGACTCTTCCTCGTCCTCTTCGTCGGCCGACTCCTCGTCCGCGTGCGTATCCTCGAAGACCTGCCGGACCCGCTCGAACTCGGCGTCGTCTTCGATCGTCACGAGAGCGTCGTCTTCCATGCGAAAGATAACCGCGGTGTCCGACTCTTCTCCGTCCGCCATGGGCTGGAGGATCGCGTATCGCCGTTCATCGACGTCGAGGACATCCACGATGTTGAACTCATGCTCTGTTCCATCTTCATCAAGGAGGGTGATCACATCCGCGCTCTCAGGCACCGTACGATCCTCCCTGCATCTCGATGCCCGCCACCGGTCCTTATCGGGCCATCGTGCGCGGTCACCTGCGGCGATTCGATCGTCAAGCTCGGTCACAGTTAAGGCGTGATCGCAAATGCAAGAGAGAGGATAGCACTCGATGGACGCGGGTGTCAACGCGACTGATGGGCATTTGCGCGGACGCGCTTCGCGCCGCGACGCGTGCGTATCACGCACCACTCGCTTCGCCGGACCATGACGAGATCATGACGGTCCATAACGTCGCGCTGCGCATTGCGCGCCCGGTCAGGTGATGCCGCGACCAATAGAGAAGCGGCGGTGACATGCACCGCCGCTTCCCGGCGTTCCGGCGTGGCTGTTGTGCGTATGTGTTGCAGCGTCTCCCCCTACGCGCTCCGTGATTCGAGCAACCGCGCCCTAGTGCCCACCATTCCCCTGATCGTGACCACTGCCGCCGTCACTGTCGTCGCCGCTGTTGCCCTTCCCGTTATTGTTGCCGCCACCGTTGTTCCCGCCGTTGTTGCCACCGCCGTTATTGCCGCCGCCCTTGTTGCCGCCACCGTTGTTACCGCCGTTGTTGCCACCGCCGTTGTTGCCACCGTTATTGCCGCCACCGTTGTTGCCGCCGCCGTTGTTGCCACCGCCGTTGTTGCCACCGTTATTGCCGCCGCCGTTATTGCCACCCTTGTTGCCGCCACCGTTGCTACCGCCGTTGTTGCCACCGCCGCTGTTGCCGCCCTTGTTGCCGCCGCCGCTATTGCCGCCGCCGCCATTGCCGCCACCGTTGTTGCCGCCGCCGTTATTGCCGCCACCGTTGTTGCCGCCGCCCTTGTTGCCGCCGTTGTTGTTGCCGCCCTTGTTGCCGCCACCGTTGTTGCCGCCGCCGTTGTTGCCGCCACCCTTGTTGCCACCGCCGTTGTTGCCGCCGTTGTTGCCGCCGCCGTTGTTGCCGCCGCCGTTGTTGCCACCGTTGTTGTTGCCACCCTTGTTGCCGCCACCGTTGTTGCCGCCGCCGTTATTGCCGCCACCCTTGTTGCCGCCGCCGTTATTGCCGCCGCCGTTGTTGCCACCGTTGTTGCCACCACCCTTGTTGCCGCCGTGATCGCCGCCGTTGTTGTTCTCTCCGCCTTGACCGTTGTTGTTGTCGTCTCCCTTGCCGCTGTTTCCGTGCTCCCCGTGCCCGTTGTCGCCGCCGCCGTTATTGCCGCCGCCACCGCCGTTATTGCCGCCGCCACCGCCGTTGTGCCCGCCGCCACCGCCGTTGTTCCTGCAGCCATCGCAGACGTTCCCCCGGCCACCGACGTCGTTGCCGCCGCCACCGC